>CAVVUY010000036.1:0-83130 GCA_963751375.1 uncultured Gammaproteobacteria bacterium | reverse complement strand
GCGGCCCTGAAGCTGAACGTAACGCCGCATATCACTCCGAACGACCGCGTACTGATGGATCTCGACGTCAGCAACGACAGCGTCGGCGGCATCTACAACGGCGTACCGAGCATCAACACGCAGGAAGTCAAAACCCAGGTCATGGTCGACAACGGCCAGACCGTGGTGCTCGGCGGCATCTATCAGGAAAGCAAGGAACACACCGTCAACAAGGTTCCGTTCTTCGGCGACCTGCCGGTATTGGGCAACCTGTTCCGCAACAACGTCGACAGCAACACCAGGAACGAGTTGCTGATCTTCATCACGCCCAAGATCATCAACAACAACCTCACGCTCACGCAGTAAACATCCCCCACCCCGGGCCGGCTTCCGCCGACCCGGGGTGCCCTGTGCGCTCATGACGAGTACCCGCAACATTTTTCTAATCGGCCCGATGGGCGCGGGGAAAACCACAGTTGGGCGACGGCTTGCGCAAATGCTCGGCCTCGACTTCGTCGACGGCGACGCCGTCATTATCGAACGCACCGGGGTCGACGTCGCGACGATCTTCGACATCGAGGGCGAAGAAGGCTTCCGCAATCGGGAAAGCCGCCTGCTGGAGGAACTCACCGCACGCCAGGGCACCGTGCTCGCCACCGGCGGCGGCGCCGTGCTGCGCGAATCCAATCGCATCCTGCTGAAGACGCGCGGCTACGTGGTCTATCTGACCGTGCCGTTGGAGCTGCAACTGCGGCGCACGCGCCGCGACCGCAAACGCCCGCTGCTGCAGACCGCCAATCCACGCGCACGGCTCGAACAGCTCAATCGAGAACGCGATCCGCTGTACCGCGAAACGGCGCACTGGGTTGTCGACACCCAGCGCAACGACAGCCAGCGACTGGCACGCGACCTTGCCACGCATATCAAGAGCCTGGACAACTGAGCGCTGTCGGAACGACCGTCGACGCCCACCAGGCGATCCATTAGTATTGCCCTCATGCTCACCTTCAACGTCGACCTAGGCGCACGCAGCTACCCGATCCACATCGGCCGCGGGCTGCTGCAACAACCGCAGCTGCTACGTGACGCGATACCAGGGCGCAGCGCGGTAATCGTCAGCAACGAAACGGTGGCGCCGCTCTATCTCGACACGGTCCGCAGGCATCTCGACGGTCTGCACGTCGGCGAAATCGTGCTGCCCGACGGCGAAGCCCACAAGAATCTGGCCACCCTGGAGCACATTTACACCAAGCTGCTCGAACAGCGCTTCGACCGCAACACCACGCTGATCGCTCTCGGCGGCGGCGTCGTCGGCGACATCTGCGGCTTTGCAGCGGCCAGCTATCAACGCGGCGTCCATTTCGTACAGATCCCCACCACTCTGCTGGCGCAGGTCGATTCCTCGGTCGGCGGAAAAACCGGCGTCAATCACCCATTGGGCAAAAACATGATCGGCGCTTTCCACCAGCCGCGCGCCGTCATCATCGACACCGACACGCTGAGCACCCTACCCGACCGCGAACTCAGCGCCGGCTTGGCCGAAGTCATCAAGTACGGCGTACTCGGCGATGCCGAGTTCTTCGCCTGGCTGGAGGAGAACGTCGACCGCCTGCGCGCGCGCGAACCCGACGCGCTAGCCTACGCGATCGAGCGTTCCTGCCGCGACAAGGCCGCTATCGTCGCCGAAGACGAACACGAACGTGGCGCACGGGCACTGCTCAATCTGGGCCACACCTTCGGCCATGCCATCGAAACCGGATTGGGCTACGGCCGCTGGCTGCACGGCGAAGCCGTCGCCTGTGGCATGCTCATGGCCGCCAGGATGTCCGAACGCCTGGGCTGGCTCGATGCCGCCGCACTGCCGCGGATCGAAAAACTCCTGCGCGCCGCCGCACTGCCGACGACTCCGCCTTCCGAACTGGGCGCCGCTCGCATGCGGGAGCTCATGGCCATCGACAAGAAGGTCATCGACGGCAGCCTCCGCCTGGTACTTCTGCGCGACATCGGCTCGGCGGTGGTGACCGCAAAATTCGACCCGACAGCGCTCGATGCCGTACTCGGGCGGATCGACGCCGCCTGAACCATGCCCGAACCGGCATCGCTCGCACCCTATGCCGCCAGCGATGCCCGTTCCCGCGGACGACAGCATCCCGAGCCCTCGCCCAGCTACCGCAGCCAGTTTCAGCGCGACCGCGATCGCATCATCCACAGCGCTGCATTTCGCCGCCTGGAATACAAGACCCAGGTCTTCGTCAACCACGAAGGCGACCTCTTCCGCACCCGCCTGACGCACTCGCTCGAAGTCGCCCAAATCGCCCGCTCCATCGCCCGCGCTCTACGACTCGACGAAGACCTCACCGAAGCGATCGCGCTGGCCCACGATCTCGGCCACACGCCCTTCGGTCATGCCGGACAAGATGCGCTCAACCGCAGCATGACCCCCTACGGCGGCTTCGAACACAACCTGCAATCGCTGCGCGTGGTCGACGAACTGGAAGAAAAATACGCCGACTTCAACGGCCTGAACCTCACTTTCGAGACCCGCGAAGGCATTCTCAAGCACTGTTCCAAGGAACACGCCCGAAATCTGGGCGATGTCGCCGCGCGCTTCATCGATGGTGGCCAGCCGACGCTCGAAGCGCAGCTCAACAACCTCGCCGACGAAATCGCCTACAACAACCACGACGTCGACGACGGCCTGCGCGCCAACCTCATCACGATCGAGCAATTGCGCGAGCTCACCTTGTTCAACGACGCCTTCGAGGAAGTCCGGCGGCGTTACGCCGAGCTGGACAGCCGCCGCCTGATCCACGAGGTGGTACGCCGCATGATCAACCGCCTCGTCACCGACCTCGTCGAAACCTCGCGGGCACGCATCGCCGAAGCAGCACCCGCCGACGTCGACGAGGTCCGCGCCCTGCGCCAGCCGCTGATTGCCTTCAGCGAGCCGGTGCGGACGGTCAACCTGGAGCTCAAACGCTTCCTGCGCACACATATGTACCGCCACTACCACGTGCGTCGCATGACCACCAAGGCGCAGCGCGTGGTCATCGCGCTATTCGATGCCTTCATGCAGGATCCGCTGCTGCTGCCGCCCGACGTGCAGCACAAAGCGGGCGGCCCCGACTCCGACGAACGCCGCGCACGCGCCATCGCCGACTACATCGCTGGCATGACCGACCGCTACGCCTTCGCCGAACATGCGCGGGTATTCGACCCGCAGCACTACGCTTGAAGTCCCCGGCAAACGCTTCACGCATGCCCCCAGGACAGCCGGCCGACCAGGCGAGCACGCCCCGACGGCTCACCAGCCACCTCCCACGCCGGGCCGCATCGCGCCCCATGTGTCAAGTCCCTGATTGAACCGCACAGACCGCTGCCACTATACTGGACGGCCGATATTTCCAGACGTGCGGTCGTACGCCGCACGATTCCCAGTGTTTTCAGGAGTGGCTCGCATGACGGCCCAACCCACCTCACGCGGTCTCTATCGCCCCGAGTTCGAACGCGACAATTGTGGCTTCGGCCTCATTGCCAATATGGACGGAAAAGCCAGCCACTGGGTGCTGGAAACCGCCATTGGCGCCCTCACGCGCATGACCCACCGCGGCGCTATCGCCGCCGACGGCAAGACCGGCGACGGCTGCGGACTGCTGCTGAAAAAGCCCGATGCCTTCCTGCGCGCAACGGCTGCCGAACGAAACATCGAACTCTCCGAGCTGTATGCCGCCGGCGTCGTATTCCTCAACCAGGATAACGCCGGCGCGCAAACCGCCCGCCTGACCCTGGAGAAGGAACTGCAAACCGTCGGCGTGCATGTGGCCGGCTGGCGCGAAGTGCCCACCAACCCCGATGCTTGCGGCGAAATGGCCTTGCAGAGCCTGCCGCGGATCGAGCAGATATTCGTCAACGCGCCGGCCGAGATGGACGAAGCCGCGTTCGAACGCGCGCTGTTCGTCGCCCGCCGCCGCGCCGAACAAACGCTACGCCCACAAGACGACGTGTTCTACGTCCCCAGCCTTTCGTCGCGCGTGATCAGTTACAAAGGCCTGGTCATGCCGGCCTACCTCCCCGAGTTTTACACCGACCTCAAGGACGAACGGCTGGAAACCGCGCTGTGCGTATTTCATCAGCGATTCTCCACCAATACGCTGCCGCAATGGCGCCTATCCCAACCGTTCCGCTTTCTCGCCCACAACGGCGAGATCAACACCATCCGCGGCAACCGCAACTGGGCCAAGGCACGGTCCCACACGCTGTCCAGCCCGCACCTGCCGGACCTGAGCGAGTTCACGCCGCTGGTGTCGATGACCGGCTCCGACTCGAGCTCCATGGACAACATGCTCGAAGTCCTGCTGGCCGGCGGCATCGACGTGCTCCGCGCCATGCGCCTGCTCATCCCGCCGGCCTGGCAGAACATGCAGCACGTCGACACCGACCTGCGCGCCTTCTACGAATACCACTCCATGCACATGGAGCCGTGGGACGGCCCGGCCGGCGTGGTGCTGACCGACGGCCGCTACGCCGCCTGCACGCTGGACCGCAACGGCCTGCGCCCGGCACGCTACGTCATCACCCGCGACCGCCACATCACCCTGGCCTCGGAAATCGGCGTGTACGACTACGCACCCGAAGACGTGATCACCAAGGGGCGGCTCAAGCCAGGCCAGATGCTCGCCGTGGACACCGAGACCGGCGAACTGCTGCTGCCGCACATGATCGACGAGCAGCTCAAGAATCGCCGCCCCTACCGCGAATGGCTGGACCAGAACTCGCGCAGCCTGCCGCGCCTGGACGGCGAGGACACCGTCGCCCCGCCGCTGGACGACGAACGCCTTCGCGTCTACGAAAAACTGTTCAACGTCACCTTCGAGGAACGCGACCAGGTCTTGCGCGTGCTGGCCGAAGCCGGCCAGGAGGCGATCGGATCGATGGGCGACGACACCCCGTTCCCCGTGCTCTCGCACCAAGTTCGCTCGCTGTTCGACAACTTCCGCCAGCAGTTCGCGCAGGTCACCAACCCGCCGATCGACCCGCTACGCGAAAGCATCGTCATGTCGCTCGAGACCAACCTCGGCCACGAACGCAACCTGTTCGAGGAAGAGCCCGACCATGCCGCACGGTTGGTCATGAGCACGCCGGTGCTGTCCGAAATGCGTCTGCAGCAGCTGCAGACGCTGCCCTACGACGACCTTCGCCATTACCGCATCGACCTCAACGTCCCGGCCGGCAGCGACATCAGACAGACCGTGGCGGACATGTGCGCGGAAGCCGCGCAGGCCGTGCGCGACGGCTACGAGCTCATCATCCTGTCCGACCGCGACATCGCGCCCGACCGCGTGCCCGTGCCTGCCGTGCTGGTGACCGGCGCGCTGCACCACTATTTCATCGAGCACGGCCTGCGCTGCCGCTCGAACATCATCGTCGACACCGCCACCGCGCGCGATCCGCATCAGATCGCCGTGCTAATCGGCTACGGCGCTACCGCCGTCTGCCCCTATCTGGCGCTGCAGAGCCTGCAGGGCATGCGCCGGCGGGGCGAGATCGAGGACAAGACCGACGGCGACCTGGGCTCCGGCTATCGCCACGGCATCCACAAGAGCCTGTACAAGATCATGTCGAAGATGGGCATCTCGACCATCGCGAGCTACCGCGGCGCGCAGCTGTTCGAGATCGTCGGCCTGCACGACGAGGTCGTCGACGCCTGCTTCCCCGGCTCGGTGAGCCGCATTCAGGGCATCAACTTCGAAGACATCGCCGAAGACCTGAACAAACTCTCCAAGGCCGCCTGGAACCCGCGCAAGCAGGCCGCCCAGGGCGGCCTGCTCAAGTACATTCACGGCGGCGAATACCACGCCTACAACCCGGACATCGTCCTGACGATGCACAAAGCCGTGGTCAGCGGCAGCATGGACGACTGGCAGGCCTACGCCGACCTGGCCAACAAGCGCCCGGCCATGGTGCTGCGCGACCTGCTGCGCCTGCGCGACGACCTCGCCCCGATCCCGCTCGGCGAGGTCGAACCGATCGAGGCGATCCTCAAGCGCTTCGATTCCGCCGGCATGTCGCTCGGCGCGCTGTCGCCCGAGGCGCACGAGACCCTCGCCGAAGCGATGAATCGCCTCGGCGCACGCTCCAATTCCGGCGAGGGCGGCGAAGACGCCGTGCGCTACGGTACCGAGCGCATGTCCAAGATCAAGCAGATTGCATCCGGGCGCTTCGGCGTCACGCCACACTACCTGGTCAACGCCGAAGTCCTGCAGATCAAGGTCGCGCAGGGCGCCAAACCCGGCGAAGGCGGACAACTTCCGGGCCACAAGGTCAACGACCTCATTGCACGCCTGCGTTTCGCACGCCCCGGCGTGGCGCTTATCTCGCCGCCGCCGCACCATGACATCTACTCGATCGAAGACCTCGCCCAGCTCATCTTCGACCTCAAGCAGGTCAATCCGCAGGCCCTGGTCTCGGTCAAGCTGGTAGCCGAAGCCGGCGTCGGCACCATCGCCGCGGGCGTGGCCAAAGCCTATGCCGACCTGATCACCATCTCCGGCTACGACGGCGGCACCGGCGCCAGCCCGCTGAGCTCCGTCAAATACGCCGGCGGGCCCTGGGAACTCGGCCTTACCGAGGCCCACCAGACGCTGCGCGCCAACGGCCTGCGCGATAAGGTACGCCTGCAGGCCGACGGTGGACTCAAGACCGGACTCGACGTGGTCAAGGCCGCCATCCTCGGTGCCGAAAGCTTCGGCTTCGGGACCGGCCCCATGGTCGCCATGGGCTGCAAATACCTGCGCATCTGCCACCTGAACAACTGCGCCACCGGCGTGGCCACGCAGGACAAGGTGCTGCGCATGCAGCACTTCGTCGGCAAGGTCGAAATGGTGATGAACTACTTCCGCCTGATGGCCGAGGAAACCCGGCAGTGGATGGCACGCCTCGGCGTGCGCAGCCTCACCGACCTCATAGGTCGCACCGACCTGCTCGAGGCCATCCCCGGCGACACCGCCCGCCAGGCCCGCCTCGACCTGAGCCCGATACTCTCGGATGCCGGAGTACCGGCCGACGTGCCGCGCTTCTGCATCGAGCCGCACAACGCTCCCTTCGACACCGGCGAGTTGGCCGAACAAATGGTCGCCGACATGCTGCCCAGCATCGAAGCCGGCCTGGGCGGCGAGTTCTTCTATGAGGTGAAGAACGTCAACCGTTCCATCGGCGCACGTCTCTCCGGCGAGATCGCGCGATGCCACGGCAACTACGGCATGGCCGACCAGCCTATCGAAGTGCGCCTGCGCGGCACCGCCGGCCAGAGCCTGGGCGTGTGGAACGCCGGCGGCCTGCACCTCTACCTCGAAGGCGACGCCAACGACTACGTCGGCAAGGGCATGGCCGCCGGCAAGCTGGTGGTCTACCCACCGCCGACCAGCACCTTCCGCAGCCACGAGGCAGCCATCATCGGCAACACCTGCCTGTATGGCGCCACCGGCGGCAAGCTGTTCGCCGCCGGCATCGCCGGCGAGCGTTTCGGCGTACGCAACTCAGGCGCCATCGCCGTGATCGAAGGCGCCGGCGATCATGCCTGCGAATACATGACCGGCGGCGTCATCGCCACCCTCGGCCCGACCGGCGTCAACTTCGGTGCCGGCATGACCGGCGGCTTCGCCTTCGTGCTCGACCTGGACAACGACTTCGTCGACCGCTGCAACCACGAACTGATCGACCTGCACCGTCTCGACCCCGAGCACATGGAGGCTCCGCGCCTCTACCTGCGCGGACTCATCGAGGAGCACGTGCAGGAAACGGCCAGCGCCTGGGCGCAGGAGATCCTTGCCAACTTCAAGCGCTATCTGCCGCGCTTCTGGCTGATCAAGCCCAAGGCCTCGGAACTGTCCAGCCTGATCAACACGCTCAGCGAAGCCGCCTGAGTCCCGACGGGCGGCGTCCACACGCCGCCCGTCGGTCGCTCCACTCGAACAGCACGCGACACGCGGCATCCTGCTATGATTTTCAGCAGATCCCCGCGCGCCGCCGTGCCGCTCCTCCTTTCGCCAAAATGTCCCGAATCCCGCAGCGCTTCATCGACGACTTGCTCGCCCGCACCGACATCGTCGAAGTCGTCAATGCGCGCGTGCCACTGAAGCGATCCGGGCACGAATACAAAGCCTGCTGTCCGTTCCACGACGAGAAGACCCCTTCCTTCTACGTCAGCCAACAAAAACAGTTCTACCACTGCTTCGGCTGCGGCGCGCACGGCACCGCGCTCGGCTTCCTGATGGAATACGACCATCTCGATTTCGTCGAGGCGATCGAAACGCTGGCCGGACAGCTCGGGCTGGACGTGCCCCGTGAAGGCGGCGGCGAAGCCACGCCGCGACGCGACGATGGCCGTGATGTGCTGTACGCCGCGCTCGAAGCGGCCGGACAGTGGTACCAACAACAGCTACCACCCAACCCCCAGGCCGTCGACTACCTCAAACAACGCGGCCTCGACGGCGAGACCGCCAAACGCTTCGGCCTGGGCTACGCACCGGCCGGATGGGACGGACTGCTGCGCGCGCTCGGCGGGCGTCACAGTCGCGAACACCTCGAACAGGCCGGCCTGCTGGCGCGCAAGGACGAACGCGTCTACGACCGCTTCCGCGACCGCATCATGTTCCCGATCCGGGATACCCGCGGGCGTATCATCGGGTTTGGCGGCCGCGTGCTCGGCGACGGCACGCCCAAGTACCTCAACTCGAACGAAACTCCGCTGTTCCACAAGGGCCGCGAGCTCTACGGACTCTACGAGGCACGCCAGTCCCGCGCTCCGCTCGACACCCTGCTCATCGTCGAAGGCTACATGGACGTCATCGGTCTGGCGCAACTCGGCGTGAACAATGCCGTCGCCACGCTCGGCACGGCGACCACCCGCGAGCATCTTCAACGCCTGTTCCGCATCGTCGACCGTCTGGTGTTCTGCTTCGACGGCGACCGCGCCGGCCGCCAGGCGGCCTGGCGCGCCCTGGAACAGGCCATCCCGGTCATGGCCGACGGGCGCGAAGCGGCCTTCCTGTTCCTGCCCGAAGGCGAGGACCCCGACAGCTTCATCCGCCGGCACGGACGGGACGTCTTCGACCAGCGCCTGCGTGAAGCCACGCCGCTGTCGCGCTTCCTGCTCGGCGAACTGGCGGAGCGCCACCCCGGCAACACCATGGAAGCCCGCGCCGCCCTGCTGCACGAGGCTCAAGGTCTGTTGCACGAACTTGAAGACGGCGCCCTGAAATCTCAACTCGTCGACGCGCTCGCCTTCGAAACGCGCATCAACCCGGAACGCGTCGCGCAGACACTGCAAGCCGAGCCCAAGGCTGCCGAAGACAATGCCCCGCGCCCGACGGTCAATCGCAGCCAAAGCGTGCACCGCACGCCCATCCGCACCGCCATCGCGCTGCTCCTGGCCCGGCCCGCACTCGCTGCTGAACTGCCGGACGCGGACACTCTGCCGAGCGACGATGGCGTTCAGGGACTACCTTTGTTGCATGAACTCCTTGAAACCGTCCGCAGCAATCCCAATATCACCACTGCGGGTCTGATAGAACGCTGGCGTGGGCGCCCGGAGCTGCCCCACCTCACCCGCCTATTGGAATGGACGGTCATTCAGGGCGACGAGGCCCTCGCCGCCGAATTCCGCGATGCGCTCGAACGCATCCGCGAACAACATGTTTCGCAGCGTCTTGACGCCCTGTTGGCACATGCACGCCGACATGAGCTCGACGCCGCGCAGAAGCAGGAACTCAACCACCTGCTGACACGGACACGTAGTACCCGCCGAGATGACGCTGGATGAAATCTCGACTTATGTACTAAAATACCCAGTTCAATTCGATTTTTGGTATCCCATTCATGCAGCACGAAGAGCAGCAGTCACGCCTTAAGGAACTGATCGCACGGGGAAAGGAGCAAGGCTTCCTGACCTATGCGGAGGTCAACGATCACCTGCCTGACAGCATCGTCGACCCTGAGCAGATCGAAGACATCATCGGCATGATCAACGATATGGGGATCACCGTACACGAGGTGGCCCCGGACTCCGACAGCCTGATCCTGTCCGACTCCGACGTCGCCCCGGACGAAGATGTCGCCGAAGAAGCCGTTGCCGCGCTGACCAGCGTCGACAGCGAATTCGGCCGCACCACCGACCCCGTGCGCATGTACATGCGGGAGATGGGCACCGTCGAGCTGCTGACCCGCGAGGGCGAAATCAAGATCGCCAAGCGCATCGAGGACGGCCTCGCCCAGGTACTGTTCGCGCTCGCCCACTATCCCCAGTCGATCGCTGGCCTGCTGCTCGAATTCGACCGCGTCGAAAACGGCGACGCCAAGCTGACCGACGTGGTGCAGAGCTTCATCGACCCCAACGCCGAGCCCGAAGAAATTCCCACGCCGGCACAAAAGACCAGCGCCAACGCCGCCGCGAACGCGAACAACAGCAACGACTCCGACAGCGACTCGGACAGCGACGATGACGACGACGCCGATGACGAACCCGTCGACACCGGCCCCGATCCGGAAGAGGCCCGCATCCGCGTGGCCAAGCTGCGCGGCCTGTTCGACAAGGCGCACAAGGCCATGCTCAAGGGCGACCGCGAGAAATACGCCGCCCTGCGCCAGGAAACGGCCAGCTACTTCATGGAGTTCAAGCTCACGCCACGCGTGATCGACGACCTCGTGAACCAACTGCGTACCAGCATCGAGATGATTCGCGAGCAGGAACGCCACGTGATGGACCTCTGCGTGCGCCGCGCCCACATGCCGCGCAAGACGTTCATCAGCACCTTCCCCGGCCACGAAACCGACCTCAAATGGTTGGACGAACGCCTGCAGGCGCCGAATGCGCAGAAGTACGCCGACGAACTGCGCGAGCTCGCCGGCGAGATCCATCACGCACAGAAAAAGCTGAAGTCCACCGAAGACAACGCCAGCCTGCCGATCCAGGAGATCAAGGAAATCAACCGGCGCATGTCCATCGGCGAGGCCAAGGCACGCCGCGCCAAGAAGGAAATGGTCGAGGCCAACCTGCGCCTGGTGATCTCCATCGCCAAGAAGTACACCAACCGCGGCCTGCAGTTCCTGGATCTCATTCAGGAAGGCAACATCGGCCTGATGAAGGCGGTCGACAAGTTCGAATACCGCCGCGGCTACAAGTTCTCGACCTACGCCACCTGGTGGATCCGGCAGGCCATCACCCGCTCCATCGCGGACCAGGCCCGCACCATCCGCATCCCGGTGCACATGATCGAGACCATCAACAAGCTCAACCGCGTCTCGCGGCAGATGCTGCAGGAGATGGGCCGCGAACCGACGCCGGAAGAGCTGGCCGAACGCATGGAGATGCCCGAGGACAAGGTCCGCAAGGTGCTCAAGATCGCCAAGGAGCCGATCTCCATGGAAACCCCGATCGGCGACGACGAAGACTCGCATCTGGGCGACTTCATCGAAGACATCAACGTGATGTCGCCAGTCGACTCGGCCACCAGCGACAGCCTCAGCGAGACCACCCGCCAGGTGCTCGGCTCGCTGACGCCGCGCGAGGCCAAGGTCCTGCGCATGCGCTTCGGTATCGACATGAACACCGACCACACCCTGGAAGAGGTCGGCAAGCAGTTCGACGTCACCCGCGAGCGCATCCGCCAGATCGAAGCCAAGGCCCTGCGCAAGCTGCGCCACCCCACCCGCTCCGAGCTGCTACGCAGCTTCCTCGAAGCGGACTGAAGCCAAGGATTACGAAGGCGGCACACTTGCCGCCTTCGTCCATTCCGGTTAAAACGCTTCTCTTTGCCTACCCAGTCAATGGGCCTGTAGCTCAGTCGGTTAGAGCAGGGGACTCATAATCCCTTGGTCCTCGGTTCGAGTCCGAGCGGGCCCACCATAAAAACAATGAGTTACATGACGCGCGCCATTTTGGCGCGTTTTATGTAGACGCCTGGGGACTTACATCACAGGCGTCTAAGCTCCTCTCATACCCTCTTCCCTTAGATTCAATCCCCTTCTTTTAGGCATACCGCAACTAGCAACAATGGGGTAGGCCTTTCGTGTAGCACAAACCCGGCGCTCTAAAGCCACTCAGAATGCCTACTCATTTTTAGTCGTTAACTTTACTTTTCTCGCAAACAACAAAGTTTCTTGATGTAAACGCATCAACAACAATTTGCCTTGATTCTCAAACTTCACATTTTGTGATCAACAAAGTTCTTTGATGCTCTTCTATGAACATCAATCTCATTTGATGTTAATATTTCTTTGTTTTTAACAAACAAGTGAACTTTAGGATGAGCTGGCAACAACCATGAATCTCGACACATCTCGGGCAGCGCGCTACCACGAAGGCAAATTTCCCCCGAAGTCTCTGAACTATGCTCGGATCATGCCTGCTTTACTGGCCGCAACCGATGCCTTGGCACGGTATGACCAGATGCTCAAGGGAATGCATAACAGCGAAATCTTCCTCGCGCCCCTGCGAAGCCAGGAAGCCGTCATCTCGTCCCGCATGGAAGGAACCATCAGCACCATGGATGAGATTCTGCAACTGGAGGCCGAGTATGGCGATAACGTAGGGGAGGCCTCGGAGTTCCGTTTCGATGTAATCGAAACGGCACTATATCAACGCGCGCTAACCACGGCGCGTCGGCAAATCGAAGATGGTCGACCACTTTCGGAGTCACTGCTAAAGAGCATTCATCAGCAGTTGCTCTCATTTGGCCGTGGCGCTGGCAAGTCACCAGGAGCATACAAGACCGAACAGAACTATATCGGTGAGCGTGGCAGCCGAGAAGTAAGCTTTGTCCCGGTAGCCCCGGAACTTCTTGCGAGCGGAATGGAGTCGCTGTTTACCGTAATTGGCGATGAACAAATGCCGATACTGCTACGCGCAGCGCTGTGCCACATTGAATTTGAAGCTCTACATCCCTTTAAAGATGGCAATGGGCGAGTCGGCCGCATGCTGATCACCCTGATGCTATGGAAGGGAGGAGCGATCTCAGCACCACATTTCTATATAAGTCGATACTTCGAGGACCATAAGGACGAATACATCGCCAGGATGCGGGAAGTTTCGACTTCTGACGCTTGGGATGACTGGTGCATCTTCTTCCTCGCAGCCGTCAAAGCACAAGCTATCCAGAATTTAGACATCGCAGAAACAATTCAGGCGTGTTATGAAGAGATGAAAACTAGATTCTCCGACCTGCTGGCATCCAAGCACTCTGTGACAGCACTAGATTACATGTTTACATACCCAGTATTCCGCAATAGCCGCTTCACTAAAAACGCCGGAATCCCCCCACAGACTGCAGCAAGATTCACACGCTTATTACTTCAAGAGGGGATGTTAGAAACTGTACATGAGTCTTCGGGTAGAAAATCTGCCATGTACCGCTTTGAACCTCTAATGAAATTGGTTCGTGTCTAAAGATGACCAAAATAATTACAACTATTGCTCTTAACTCCTATACCTCAATATATGCACGCTGAATCCAGGAAAAAACCTCGATAAACACCGTGCATCTGGCAGAACTTTCCCGGCAGCCTGACCATCTATTGCTGACACTACACCCACATCGACATACGTTCTGCATTCACTGTCGGTCTGTGAGTGTCAGTCACAGACGTCCGACGTCCCCCCGAGATTGAGTAGCACGGTCACTTAGAGTCCAATCCCATGAAGGCAATGATGAGTACTAAAAGAAAATCTCGGAGGCAGTAGCCTATGTCCCCTGAATCCATCTTGATTCAGGGCTGTGAGACCGCCCTGTCAGCAAGCGCACGCAGATAGGCCATACACAAAAGAGTGGCCTGCTCGTCCAAGATGTCGCCCGACCGATGCAACAGGACGCTGTGCTCGAACAAGGACCGGGTAACGCCCCTCATGGCCCCTCGCAACATGAAGACGGCCGTCGGCAGATCGTCAAAATGCGCATCTCGGACACTGGCCAACGCGCCAGTGATGGCCGAGTCAATGCGGTTGCCGGCGTGGCCGGCCAACTCCGTTGCATTGAGTTCCGCGAAGACTTGGTAGAGGGCCCGAGATTCTTCGACATTGCACGTCTTGGCTGACATGTAGGCGTGAACGATGCTCGTCGTCACGTCGCTCAGGTTCCGTCCTTGGCAGTCCCGGCAGGCCGACTCGACTTTTGCGGCCACATCATTCAAATGGTGTTCGAGGAGCGAGTACAGCAAAGCGTGCTTGTTCGGGAAGTACTGGTACAGCGTTCCCACCGACACCCCGGCCCGCCCTGCCACGCGTGTAGTGGTCAGCCGCCGCAGCTCCTGGCTCAACAGGATCTGAATGGTTGCTTCATAAATCGCCGCCACGGTGACCTCAGGAGCGGACCTGACGCGGCTTCTTTCTTGGCCTGAGGCTGTAGCTATCGGCGTTTTTCAAAAGTGAGTCACAGCGTGAGTCAATGAGGCGCCAAACCCTCGCTTGACTCACATTAAGTTGGCACACATGCTGACCGACACCAAAATCCGCGCACTCAAATCACAACCCAACGCTTACCGCGTCGCCGATTCCAACGGGGTGTGCATCGAGCTCCGACCATCAGGGGCGAAGGCTTGGCGCTATCGCTACCGATACGCCGGCAAGGCCAGCATGATCACTTTGGCCGAATACCCCAGCATGACGTTAAAGGAAGCGCGCGACAAGTGGGATAGACTCCGCGCACTGGTCAAAGGTGGAAGCAACCCTGCCTGGGTGGCACGTATCGAGCGGGCCGCCTCGTGGCCATAACCGTCGGCATTGATGCCATGTCCGCGATGGTCTTGGAAACGTCCTTTGCCGCGTAACCGGTCGCTGTGCCTTTGCTTCTGCCAATGTCCACGGACATGAAGCGCCGCGCGAAGCTCGTCGGGGCAATTCCTTGAGCTCATAGCGCCGGCGTCGACCATACCGTCCAAATCCCAGACGCTCGCTTCGGTGCATAAACGCCTAGTGACTGAGGTGGGACACGGTGCTGCGCCGGTTCGCAACGAACGGCAGCGACACACCTTAGCCCCAAGGTAGCCCGTCGATTCTACAATTGAACCGGTCGGCGCAGCCAACTCGGGGAAGGCAGGAAAAAGAGAGTGAGTCCGCGAAATTCGCGGCTGTCGGATGGTGATTTTAAATCGAAGAAATTCCAACCGTAGCGCAGTCTAATTTGCTTGGAACCAACATTATACGTGCCTGACAACTCTCCGATGGAAATGCCGGTTGTTAATGCATGAACCGAGCGCCTTGAAGATCATTCCAATCACTTTCGCGATATCGGCAACGAGAGGATTACTTATATCTACCGAAACGGTTTTCCCATGCGAACTAAAGCTGAACGGGCCGCCGTCCTTAACGAACTTCATCTGGCGAACTTTCTCCACCGCTTCTTCTTCGCTTTCCATTTCTACAGAAAACAAGTTGTACATATACTGCTCCTTAGCAACCCCATCGCCATGGCTGCTCTAAAAACCGGCGGCGTAAATTGCTGTAGCTCACGAACAAAATCGAATTATCTGTCCGTAATTCTATCCCTCAATCAGCATGACAAAAATGAATATTTTGAATAGTTAATAGTCCATTAAAGAATAATGATGACCTCAACCCCGGAATCAGACCCCAGCCTTGGAGAAGACACCCAGATACCTTTTGGGAATAGATATCCCAACATGAAGAAACGCTACCGCGCAGAACAGATCATCAAGACGATCAAGCGCCTAGGGGAGAGGTAGACGTGCCATGTCGAGCCGGGCATCTCGACGGACACTTGGTAGGGCCTGTTCACACTATTGAGCGGTGCACGGGCATGCTCGCCCGACAGCCGATTGAACCCTCGAATCTCACATCATCCCCGTCACAGATTTTCGCGCAAGGCAGCTAAGCTCTAAGGAAACCGCATCATCGAAGCTGCACTGCAGTTTCGACACTCACGACATTCTTCCGCGACGAATCGAGGGGTGGTAGATATGGACTCACTGAGAATCGGCCTGATCGGCAGCGGCTTCATGGGCAAAACCCATGCGATCGCCTTTCACGCCCTACCCGTGGTATTCCCCGCAACGAAGAAGGTGGTCTGCGAGATGGTGGCCGATGCCACCGAAGAGTTGGCTCGACACGCAGCACGCACCCTGGGATTCAAACGCTTTACGGCCGACTGGAAAGAATTGGTCAGCGATCCCGATATCGACGTCGTCGACATCTGCACCCCCAACTACATGCACAAGGAAATGGCCCTGGCCGCCATCGCTGCGGGCAAGCATGTGTACTGCGAAAAACCCCTAGCCCTCAATCCACAGGAATCGCTCGAGATGAGCGTGGCCGCCGAGGAGAGCGGGGTCAAGACGCTGGTCGGTTTTAACTATGTGAAGAACCCCGCAGCGTCTCTAGCCAAGGAGATCATCGAAAACGGCGAGATCGGCAAGATCGTGCACTTTCGCGGCACCCATGTCGAAGACTACCTATCTGATCCGCTGACCCCGTTTACCTGGCGACTGCAACAGCGTCACGCAGGTTCGGGCGCGCTAGGTGATCTCTGCCACATCATCAGTATGGCGCAGTATCTCGTCGCCCCCATCACGGAGGTCTGCGGAGACGCTCAGACCGTGATCGGCGAGCGTCCCGTTTCCACTGCCCTGGAGGAATGGGCGCCCGTGGAAAACGAGGATCAGGCCCATTTCATGGCTCGTTTCGCGAACGGCGCGATCGGCACTCTTGAAGTCAGCCGAGTGGCTACCGGACGCAAGATGGGGCTGACCTACGAGATTACGGGCACCAAAGGCAGCATCTATTTCGATCAGGAACGGATGAGCGAACTCAAGCTCTACGTAGCGCAGGGAGCGGCTGGCCGCCAGGGCTTCAAGACGCTACTGCTGGGGCCGCAGCACCCCGACTACGCTGCCTTCAGCCCCGCTCCTGGTCATGGCCTCGGCTACAACGACATGAAAATCGTGGAGGCGCGCGACCTCGTCGACGGAATCTCCGGCGCGAAACCGCTGTGGCCTGACTTCCGCTCAGGCTGGGAAGTTGACCGCGTCATTGATGCCGTACTGCGTTCACATGAAGAGCACCGCTGGATTTCGCTGACACCCCCTTAAGCCGATTGCACAACCTTGGCGTAACAGCGAAGTTCCCAAGGACGGGACGCGCCAACATCAAGTTGCGGCGAATCCATTTGATCTCACGTATCCGGCGGCGGGAAAACGTGTCGCCCGTACAGATTTCAGCACCTTGATGCCAGCCGCATGATTCTCATGGATCGTCGTATCGATAAACCCGAACTTCGCACAGACAAACCTTTCCGATTCTCAGACCGCGCGAAACTGGCCGACCAGGCGTTGCAGGTCTGAAGACAGATTCGCCAAGTCGTTCGCGGCCACCGTCGACTGATCGATCGCCCCGACCGTTCCTTCAGTGGCATCGCGGATATTGCTGACGTTACGGTTGATTTCCTCAGCCACCGCGGATTGCTGCTCTGCGGCCGTAGCGATCTGGGCTGCCCGATCGGCGATGTCGCTCACCATATTCACGACCTCGGCCAAGGCCTCCGCCACCAGACTGACCTCCTCGCCGGCCGACTGCGAACGCGTCTGGGTCGCGTCCATGGACTCGACCGCGGTTCCCGCCGATTGGCGTACGCGCTCGATCATGTCGCGGATCTTGCCCGTCGCGTCCTGCGTCTTCTGCGCCAACGAACGCACCTCCTCGGCCACCACCGCGAAACCACGGCCCTGCTCGCCGGCACGCGCAGCCTCGATGGCGGCATTCAGAGCCAACAGATTGGTCTGTTCGGCAATCTGATTGATCAGATCCACGATGCTGCCGATATCGACGACGCCTTGGCTCAGCTCGCCGACCGCCGCCCCGGAGCGGGCCAGTTCGTTCCTCAGCTCATCGACCACGGCCACGGCCGAACTCGCGCGCTGCGCGCCTGACTGGCTGCTCTGCGCGGCGCCGCTAGCCAGGACGCTGGTCTGCTCGATATTCCGTGCGACTTCCTGCGCGGTCGCGCTCATCTGATTGACCGCCGCGGCTACCTGCTCGGTTTCCAGCCGCTGCTGTTGCGCGCCGGCCTGCATGCGTTCGGAGCTGTCCGACAACTCGCCAGAAGCCGAAGACACCTGCGTAGCCGACTGCGCGACCTTGGCGACGACCTCGTGAATGCGATCCACAAAACTGTTGAACGCCGCTGCGATGCGGTCCATCTCGTCGCGCCCTTTCACGCTCAAACGCTGGGACAGATCCGCGTCGCCCTGGCCGATGCCCTCCATCATTCTGAGCATGGCCCCGATACGCAGCACCGTACCGATGATGGTCAGCAGCAGGAAACCGCCGCCGAAGATCATCGCGCTGAACAGCAGTCCGGTGCTCCACACCCAGGTGTGGTCGATCGTCTGCGTGATCTCCTTTGCACGACTCCGGCGCTCCGTTTCCAGCAATTGATTGAGGTCGTGCAGTTCGGTCCGCAATTTCACCCAGGCGGCATTTTCCTTCGGCAGCATGCCGATGGCGCCGGTGTAATTGCCGTCCAGCATAGCCTTGAGGATTTCGCCGCGAGCCTTGCTGACCGGCTGCCACTGCTGGGCTATCGCATCGAGTTGTTTCGCCACGGCGGGAACGCCATGCGCCAGCTTCTGGGCATTTTTCAGTGTGTCGCCAAACTGCGCGAACTGGCGCTTGAGCGCCGCTGCCTTGGTCGCGTTCAAGTCGTAGGCCATGACCTGCGTACGCAACTGGCTGCCGCCGTCGAGGCCGGCGATGGTCATGGCGCTGACCGCGGACGTGAGTGGCGAGACCTGTTGCGACTGCATCCTGAATTCGACCTTGATCTTGTTGCTCAGATACATGGTCGTGCCAATGGCTGAAAAGGTGAGCACGGCAGTCAGCAGGGAAGCCAGAGTCAACCGCCCCTTGATCGTCGACAAGAGCGCAAACATGCGAATTCCTTGACTAGTGAGAGTTAGTGGTCAACCACGTCATTGCGTGCCACCGAGGTAGCATGCGGAAGCAAAATTCGAGCCGCCGCAAATGGCATCGGTCAGCCCTTGTATCGGGAGAAATACGGGATTCTTGAGCAGCAGAATGGCGCACATTTTTGAGGAGTGATCGCCCATTTTTGGTGCGAAAGCTACTACACCTCGCCAGTTGCGGGAGTGCCTGCAGCGCACTCAACCAGCATCGCTCAATCCTCGTATTCGTCGTACTTGAGCGACTTGCCCTTGACCCGATCGACAGGATATTTGTCTTTATTTATTAGAATCTTGCGTCGAGCAGCGTCCCAAAGATCGACATCCAACTTATCCGCGATACGTACCAGATACAGCAACACGTCGGCCAGCTCTTCCTCTACACCGGCGCGTTTCTTGCGATCGAGCGCACGACTTTCCTCCGGCGTCATCCACTGGAAATGCTCGACCAGCTCGGCGACTTCCACCGACAGCGCCATGACGAGATTCTTGGGCGCATGAAACTGGTCCCAGTCGCGCTCGCGGGCGAACTCGGCGAGCTCTCGGCGCAGATTTTCGAGTGGATCGGTGGATGACAAAGCGGACTACCTCGCGCATTTAGCGAAACTCAAGGCAAAGCCTAGCATTTCCGATAGCTCGGCCAGGCAAGAGCTTCGCCCCCCTTTAGGGCGGCATCTGCATCACGAATGTTTAATATTCAGGCACTAAAAATTAACCGTCAACGCCACGAAGAACGCCGACAAAAACGCATAACTATCTATTTTATATTGAAATAATAGACTTTTCTTATGGATTGAACATATTTCTTGTGTATCTCAACATCGGCTGCTATGTTTAAAAAAATACACAAATACTGTCGTCACCTCCCCACAATAATCACCTGATCAATGGAGGATTCATGC
The DNA here is from genome assembly GCA_963751375.1 of uncultured Gammaproteobacteria bacterium. Classification (GTDB taxonomy): domain Bacteria; phylum Pseudomonadota; class Gammaproteobacteria; order DSM-5130; family Acidihalobacteraceae; genus Acidihalobacter_A. Next base: position 63,286 of record CAVVUY010000036.1, on the reverse strand, counting down.
GGCTTTACCCTGCAAGCTCCAGCTTCGGCGCACCTCACGCCGATCTCGCCGCCGCCAATGCGCAAAACCGGGAACTTTATCCGAACCCGCATTGTCCCAATGCGGTTGTACCGCATGTCCGTAGAAGCATTGACCACGTTCTTAGGGGGAGCTGACCAGTGCAGCGAGTGGGTCTAGGGATTGCAGGCATCACCAAGCACTACGCCGACCAACCCGCCTTGCGGGGCGTCGATCTCGACGTTCATGCCGGCGAATTCTTCACCCTTCTGGGTCCGTCAGGCTGCGGCAAAACGACGCTGCTACGCATCGTGGCCGGGCTCGAGCAGCCGGATTCGGGCGACATCCACGTCGGCGGCCGTGAAGTCACCCACGAACCCGCCCACACCCGACGGGTCAACACGGTATTCCAGTCCTACGCGCTGTTTCCCCACCTCAACGTGGCGGACAACGTCGGCTTCGGCCTGCGCATGCTCGGGGTGGACAAAGCCGAACGGCAGCAGCGTGTTGCCAAAATGCTGGAATTCATGCATATCGAGGCGCTGGCCAACCGCCGCGCCGAGCAGCTCTCCGGCGGCCAGCAGCAGCGCGTGGCGCTGGCCCGCGCCCTGGTCAACGAACCCGAAATCCTGCTGCTCGACGAACCCCTCTCGGCGCTGGACGCCAAGCTGCGCTCCGAACTTCAGCTCGAACTCAAGCGCACGCAGCGCCGCCTCGGCACGACCTTTATTCTCGTCACCCACGATCAGCACGAAGCGCTGACCCTGTCTGACCGCATCGCCGTCATGCACAACGGGCGCGTGGAGCAGGTCGGCGGCCCCGCCGAACTCTACGAAACGCCGCGCACCCCTTATGTTGCGGACTTTCTCGGGCTGTCCAACTGCCTGAAAGTTCTTTCCGCGGACGGCTGCACGGTGGAAACGCAGGTCGGCCGCCTGATGCTGTCGCAGGCCGGAACCCCCGGCGCACAGCTGATGATCCGCCCGGAACGCCTGAAGCTCGATCGCGAACCGCGCGCCGAATACAACCATTTCGGCGCCACGGTACTCGAACGCATCTACCTCGGCTCCAGCATCCGCTACACGCTCGACGTCGCCGGCCAAAGCATGAGCGCCATCATTGCCCACGAAGGGCATGGCCGCCTGCTACCCGAAGAAGGGGAACAGGTGCTCGCACAGGTGCATCCCAGCGACATCATCCCGCTGGCCGCCGAATGACCGACGACTGACCCGAAGGGCGCTGACGCATGAATCCCCTCGCACGCAAGGCAGCCGGACTGACCGTCTCGATCGGACCCGGCGTGGCCTGGATCACCTTGTTCCTCTTCCTGCCCGCTCTGCTCATGGGACTGTTGGCCTTCATGAGCAACAGCCCATACGGCCAGCCGACCATGCCGTTCACCACCGCCGCCTTCTCCCAGGTGGCGGGCTACAGCTTTCTCGGCTGGAGCCCCGGCAATCTCGCGGTGATCGGCCGCTCTCTGCTCCAGGCGCTGTACGCAACCGTCGCCACCGTTTTGCTCGCCTATCCGCTGGCCTTCCTCATCGCCGGCGCCCGCGAACGCTGGCGCGCGGCGCTGCTGATGCTGGTGATCATTCCGTCGTGGACCAACCAGGTCGTGCGCGCCTACGCGTGGATGCAGATCCTCGCGCCCGGCACGCCGCTATCGCACCTGGCCGTCTCGCTCGGCCTGCTACCGCAGCACATGGGCCTGTACCCCAGCGGCTTCGCCGTCTCCATGGGTCTGATCTACAACTACCTGCCCTACATGGTGCTGCCGATCTACGCCTCGGTGGAAAAACTCGACTGGCGCCTGGTCGACGCCGTACGCGACCTCTACGCCAGCGGCTGGCGCGTGTTCTGGCACGGCGTATTCCCGCAGACCGTGCCGGGCCTGCTCGCCGGCATCATCCTTGTGGCGATCCCCTCGTTCGGTGCCTACATCGTGCCTAAGCTGCTCGGCGGCGACCGCTCGGTGATGCTCGGCAACCTGATCGCGCAGCAGTTCAGTGCGCTGCCCAACTGGCCGTTCGGGGCCGCCCTGACCCTGGTGATGCTGCTGTTCACCTTCCTCGGGCTCATTCTGTTCCGCCGCATGGCGCGGCGCCTCAACGCGGGGGAGGCGAACCTGCTGTGAAGCACACATCACCCGCCATCCGTCTTTCGCAAATCGTCGCCATCGCCACGCTGGCATTCCTCTGGCTGCCCCTGCTCGTGGTCGTCGCGTTCTCCTTCGAGCCGGAAGCTGCCGCCGTGCACCTGACCGGCTTCACCTTTGCCTGGTACACCCGCGTCTGGGAGCAGGGCGGCATGCTGCAGGCGCTGATCCGTTCGCTCGAATTGGGCCTGGGATCGTCCATCCTCGGCACCTTGGTCGGCGCACTGCTCGCGGTCGGGCTGCACCGCTACCGGGGCCGCGGATTCGCCGTGCTGGCCTTGATCGTCTACCTGCCCATCGTGATGCCTGACGTGATCTACGGCATTTCGCAGATGGTGTTCTTCAACTACATGCACCAGCTCATCGGCTGGCCGCAGGCCGGACTGGTCACCATGGGCATCGCACACGTGAGCTTCCAGATCCCGTACGTCGCGCTGGTCGTGTACGCGCGTCTGGTCGGACTCGACCGCAATCTCGTGCACGCCGCCGCCGACCTCTACGCCTCGCCCCTGAAAAGCATCTACGCATTCTGGCTGCCGGTGCTCAAACCGGCGCTGATCGCCGGATTCCTGCTGGCGTTCACGCTGTCGCTGGACGATTTCGTGATCAGCTTCTTCACCAGCGGCCCCGGCAGCGTGACCTTGCCGATCTACATCTGGGGAAGCATCGCGCGCCACGGCGTAACGCCGGAAACCAACGCCATCGCCAGCCTCATGATCGGCGCGGTGCTGCTGGTGGCGCTGGGACAAACGTTCATCCGGGCTCGCCGCAACGGGCACCTGCTGACCGATGCGTCTTAAGGGTCCACAAGGAAACCGGCCACTGCATCACCGCCACAACTCGAAGGGAGAATTAAAGATGAAGAAGCTGAAACGCCTGATCCCGCTTGCACTGATGGCCGCACTGCCGGTCTCAGCCTCGGCCCAGGAAACGTTGAATCTGTTCAACTGGACCGAATACATGAATCCGAAGATCATCAAGCAGTTCGAGAGCAAATACCACGTGAAGGTCGTGCAGACCTATTACTCCTCGAACGCCGAACTGATGGCCAAGCTGATGGCCGGCGGCGCCTCGCAGTACGACGTGGTCGTGCCCTCCAACTACATGATCCAGCGCCTAGCCGAGGCCAAGCTGATCCAGAAACTGGATAAAGCCAAGCTTTCCAACTTCAAGAACCTGATGCCGCAGTTCCAGAACACGGCCTACGACCCGAACGACGCGTACGCCATCCCCTACCAGTGGGGCACGACCGCACTGGCCTACGACACGCGCAAGTTCAAGAATCCGCCGCAGACCTGGGGCGTGCTGTTCGACCCGAAGGTGAACCCCAGCTACCCCTTCGCCCTGATGGGCGGCAGCGGCCAGGACATGATCGGCGCCGCCTGCGCCTACTTGGGCCACGGCATGGGCTGCGACAAACTCGACCAATGGAAGGCTGCGGCGAAACTGATCGTCAAGACCAAACATCGTCACAACTTCGTCGGCTTCGTCGACGGCACGCCAGCACTGCATCAGCTGGAGAAGGGCATCATCGCCGCCGGCATGGTCTATAACGGCGATCTGGCCAACGAAATCGAGAGCAGCCCGAAAGCGACCAAGTACATCAAGTTCGTGATCCCCAAGGGCGGCGCCGAAGTCTGGGTGGACAACATGGCGATCCCGGCCAAGGCGCCGCACCCCAAGCTCGCCTACGAGTTCATCAACTTCATCCTCGACGCCAAGATCGGCGCCGAATTGTCGAACTGGAACGTATACGCGAGCCCGAACGCCGCCTCCAAGCCCTATCTGGACAAGGTGCTGAACTCCAAGCTGGTGCAGCCCACCGCCGAGGAGTGGAAGCGTCTGCAGTACGTGCCGGTGCTACAGGGCCAGAAACTGGCGCAGTTCCAGGCCATCTGGAACGCCGTGCGCGAACAGTGATCTAGCCCGTCTCTCCCTCCGCCCCGCTCCGGGGCGGAGGTTTTCTTCCAGCTCCGATCAGGCTTAGCCAATTATCGGGCCGGCGACATGCAGTTCTCTCCTTACAGCCCCGGTCTATCAGAATTCAGCAATCGCACCCGATGCAGAGCCCGGCGCTTGGAATGCGCCCCGCCTTTGACATCGGCTGGCGCCGTGGTCGGTTTATGGTTCGGTACCGCCGACCTTGCCTCCGATCCCGTCCGCACCGATCATGGATTCCATGCTGCGCCACGCGACAACTGAACCGCAGCAGAAACATACCCACCAACACGGAACGACCAGACATGGATGCAAGCAGCCGCGAAACCGCCACCGTCGCCCTTTGGGCAGTGAACATGGCGAAACCGCTTCGTAATCTCGACGAATGGCTGTCTGGCGTCGAAGCGAAACTCGCCGAGGCCGCGGCTGGCGGAGCGGATATCCTCGTCATCCCCGAGTACGTCGGCGAACAATGGCTGCAGTATGCGCCGGCCGGCCTGCCCACGGATCAGGAAATCGACTTCATGGCGACCGAAGGCGAAAAGGCACTCCCGGCACTGTCCGGACTCGCCGCCAAACACGGCGTGGCGCTGCTGGCCGGCAGTTTTCCAATCGCCGCGCCGGGGCGCGATCCGGACGGGGCGCCGCACGTCAATCGTGCCCACCTGTTCCTGCCCGACGGACGCCGGATCGTCCACGACAAACTGAGCCTCACGCCGAGCGAAATGGATCCCGCCGGCTGGAATCTCAACACCGGCTCGCGCATCACCCTGGTCGAATGGAACGGGCTGCGCCTGGCCATGTTGATCTGTCTCGACATCGAAATGCCGGCGCTGTCGGTCGCGCTGGCGCAGCACGCCCCGCAGGTCGACCTGCTGCTGGTACCGTCGATGACGGAGAAGCGTTCCGGCTACCACCGCGTCTTCGACTGCGCAAAAGCCCGTGCGGTCGAACTGCAAACGGCCGTCTGCGTGGTCGGCTGCATCGGTTCGATCCCGTCCGACACGCGGCCCAACTACTCCGGCGCCGCCGTCTACCTGCCCTGCGAGGAAGCCTTCGGCTACGACGGACGCTTCGCGGAAATCGCCGGAGCTGCCGCAACGGAGGCCGACGGGCCGCTGCTGATCGCGCGCGACATTCCCGTCGGCGCTCTGCGACGCATGCGCCAAGGCGGCGCGGAGGTCTGGCCCGGCGCCTGGTCGGCGGACCACGTCACCTTCTGAAGCCGGAGCGGGATACCTTCAGGCCAGGTCCAGCAGTGGCTTGGCCGGACGTCCCGGCACATGGAAACAAGCGAGTGCACGGCGCCAGTCATGCAGGGAAAACCCTGCCACCTGCGGCGGGTTCACGCGCTGTCGGTATGCGCCTCCGATTGGTATCAGGTCGGACGAATTGATCGGTGCCGCCGTCATACGAACACGCGGAACGCCCGGCTCCGGAGCGGCGAGTTCGGCGCTCTCCAGCGTCAGGACTTCGGTTGGTCTGCCGAAACGGCGATACCGGAACGCTTCGTTGCGCAAATCCACTCCCTGCACGCAGCGCGGCCGGACACGCAAGCGTGTCCGGCCGCGGCGGAGTACCGACTCAGCGCAGTTCGCGCAGGCCTTCGGCGACGATGCCGACGAGTTCGTCGATCTGCTCGCGCGAAATGATCAGCGGGGGGGACATGGCGACGATGTCGCCGGTGTAGCGCACCAGCGCGCCCTTGTCGAAGCAGGCGCAGTGCAGCTCGTAGCCGCGCTTGCCAGCTTCGCCCGGCCGCGGTTCGAGGTCGATGCCGCCGATCAGGCCGAGGTTGCGCACATCGCGCACGTGCGGCAGTTCGCGCAGTTCGTGCAGCTTCTCTTCCCAGTAGTCGGCCAGTTCCGCACCGCGCGTCAGCAGACCCTCCTCGGCGTACACGTCCAGCGTCGCCAGGGCGGCTGCGGCAGCCACCGGATGCCCGGAGTAGGTGTAGCCGTGGAACAATTCGATGGCCGATTCGGGGCCCTGCATGAAAGCATCGTAGACGTGCTTGCGCACGAACACCGCGCCCATCGGAATCGAACCGTTGGTCAGCCCCTTGGCCGTGGTCATGATGTCCGGCATGACGTCGAAGTGCTGGGCGGCGAACGGCGCGCCGAGACGGCCGAAGCCGGTGATGACCTCATCGAAGATCAGCAGGATGCCGTGCTCGTCGCAGATTTCGCGCAGGCGCTGCAGGTAGCCCTTGGGCGGCAGAATCACGCCTGCCGAACCAGCCACCGGTTCGACGATCACCGCCGCGATGGTCGAACCGTCATGCAGCGCGACCAGGCGCTCAAGCTCGTCGGCCCACTCCACACCGTGCTCCGGCAAGCCGCGGGTGAATGCGTTGCGCTCGATGTCCAGCGTGTGCCGCAAGTGGTCCACGCCGCTCAGCAGATTGCCGAAGAACTTGCGGTTGGTGACGATGCCGCCAACCGAGGTACCGCCGAAGTTGACGCCGTGATAACCCTTCTCGCGTCCGATCAGGCGCTGACGCTGCCCTTCGCCGCGCATGCGGTGATAGGCCAGCGCGATCTTCAACGCCGTGTCCACCGATTCCGAACCGGAATTGGTGTAGAAGACGTGATCGAGGTCGCCGGGCGTCAGTTCCACCAGCCGATTGGCCAGCTCGAACGGCAGCGGATGCCCCATGTTGAAGCTCGGCGCATAATCCATCTCGGCGATCTGGCGCTGCACGGCCTCGACGATGGGCTTGCGACCATGGCCGGCGTTCACGCACCACAACCCGGCCTGCCCGTCCAGAATACGCCGGCCGTCGGCTGTGGTGTAATGCATACCGTCGGCAGCGACCAGCAGTCGCGGATGATCCTTGAACTGCCGGTTCGCCGTGAACGGCATCCAATAGGCGTCGCGCGAGGAACGCTCCTCGGCGATGGCGCTGTGCGACTCGGGCATGCTGCTCATGACTTCCTCCGACGGCTTGAATCTTAATTCCAGAAAGCATAGAAGTGTTTAATAAAATAAACAATAGTCGCCAGAAATGCGCGATACATGGGGAAATGCAGCTCAAAGTTGTTTAATATTCCAGCCATGGATTCCATGCAGGCACTGACGACAAAGAGAGGAGATTCAGCCACTGTGGACGTCGGCAAGCGACTGCGGCTACTACGCAAACAATACGGTTTCTCCCAGCGCGAGCTTGCCAAGCAGGCGGGCGTGACCAACGGCACGATCTCGCAGATCGAACTCGGGCGGGCCAGTCCGTCCGTCGGCTCGCTCAAACGCATTCTCGACTGCATGGGCGTATCGCTGGCCGCGTTCTTCACGCAGGACATCAAACCCGTCGGGCAAGTGTTCTACCCGCATGACGAACTACCCGACCTGGGCAATGAGCAAATCGCGCTGCACCTGGTCGGCGCGCGCCACCAGGACCGCAAGCTCAGCCTACTGCATGAGGTCTATCAACCGGGCGCCGACACCGGTCCGGAACGCCTCAGCCATGATGGCGAAGAAGCCGGCGTAGTGATACGCGGCGAAATCGAACTGACCGTCGGCGCCGAGACGCGCGTGCTCTCCCCCGGCGACGGCTACTACTTCGAGAGCCGCATCCCGCACCGCTTCCGCAATCCAGGCACCGTCGAGGCCGTGATCGTCAGCGCCAACACACCGCCCAGCTTCTGACGGACGCGCGGCGCCGACCTGCACCGAACGACAGGATTTCCGACAAGCTCTGATGCACCGAACCAACCTTCGAGGTACTACATGACTCACGCGAAACTTACCCTCGCCGACTGGCAGACCCGCGCCGCCGCCCTCGACATCCGCGGACAGGCCTTCGTCGACGGCCGCTACGTCGATGCCGCCTCGGGCGAAACCCTCGCCTGCGTCAACCCCGCCAACGGCAAGACGTTGGCTGCCATCGCCGCGTGCGACGACGCCGATGCCGATGCTGCCGTCGCCTCCGCACGCCGTGCGTTCGAGGCTGGACACTGGTCGCGCATGGCTCCCCGCGCGCGCAAGGCCGTGATGATCCGCTTCGGCGATCTGCTCGAAGAACACCTGGAAGAGCTCGCTCTGCTCGAAACCCTCGATATGGGCAAACCGATCGGCGACAGCACTACCATCGACGTGCCCGGCGCCGCGCGCTGCATGCGCCACTACGGCGAGGCCATCGACAAGATCTACGACGAAATCGCCCCCACGCCGGACAACGCCCTAGGCATGATCACCCGCGAACCGATCGGCGTGGTCGCGGCCATCGTGCCATGGAACTTCCCGATGCTTATGGCGGCCTGGAAGATCGCTCCGGCGCTGGCCGCCGGCAACTCGGTGATCCTCAAGCCCTCGGAAAAAGCCCCGTTGACCGCCATTCGCGTCGCCGCGCTGGCCGTCGAGGCGGGCATGCCGGAAGGCGTGCTCAATGTCCTGCCCGGCTACGGCCACACCGTCGGCAAGGCGCTTGGCCCTGCACATGGACGTCGACTGCATCGCCTTCACCGGTTCGACCGCGGTCGGCAAGCAGATCATGCAGTACGCCGGCCAGTCCAACCTCAAGCGCTGCTGGCTGGAGTGTGGGGGCAAGACGCCCAACGTGGTGTTCGCCGACGCACCCGACCTCGACGCCGCGGCCGAAGCGGCCGCCTTCGCCATTTTCTTCAACCAGGGCGAGATGTGCACCGCCGGCTCGCGCCTGCTGGTCGAGGAATCCATCAAGGACGCGTTCATCGATAAGGTCGTCGCGGCCGGCGAGCGCATGCCGCCGGGCGATCCGCTGGACCCGGCCACCCGCGTCGGCGCGATCGTCGACGACATCCAACTCGACCGCGTCATGGGCTATATCGAGGCCGGCAAGCAGGCCGGCGCCAAGGTGCGCCTGGGCGGCGAGCGCGTGTTCGCCGAGACCGGCGGCTACTTCGTCGCCCCGACCATCTTCGACGGCGTGCGCAACGACATGAAGATCGCGCAGGAGGAAATCTTCGGTCCGGTGCTGTCCACGATCAGCTTCCGCGACGAAGAGGAAGCCGTGCGTATCGCCAACGACACGCCCTACGGCCTCGCCGCGGCAGTGTGGACCGCGAACATGAGCCGCGGCCACCGCATGGCCCGGCGCCTGCGCGCGGGTACGCTGTGGGTCAACTGTTTCGACGAAGGCGATCTGACCGTTCCGTTCGGCGGTTTCAAGCAGTCCGGCAACGGTCGCGACAAATCGCTGCACGCGCTGGACAAGTACACCGAACTCAAGACCACCTGGATCGACCTGAGCCGCTAAGCGGCGGGTGACAAAATCCCCCGGGGAGCGCGTCTATGCGCACAACCCCGGGGGCTCCCTCGCACCTTCGCTTGCAAGCTCGCCCCTCCAAATTCCGCCGTGCGCTAACGCGCCAGCACTACCGGCACTGCCATCGCATCGAGCAAACGCCCGATTTCCACCGGCGCGTAGGCGCTCAGTTCGCCGGCCGGCAACACCAACATCTCGACCGGCAGCCCCGCTAGCGCGGCCAGCAGCCCAGGCATGGTGGCATCGTCGCGCACGATGCGACGCACATGCAAACCATCCGTCACCGTCAGCCGCGTTTCGGCCGCCGCCGGGCCGAGCAACACCAGCTCCGTATTCAGATTCCGCGCCAGCCGTACCGCGATTTCCATCGCACCGGCCGGCGGCTCCGCGCTTTCGTAGGCCAGCGCCACCGGTTTGGCAACCGGCCGCACCCCTGGCACGGCAGGCCAGCGCATGCGCCGCTGCCAGGCGGTAACCACTACATCCTGGCCGGCCGCCATTTCGAGCAGCGCGCTGATCCGGCGTGCGCGCAAGGTACGAAACGACCATTTGACCCGTGCCGGTTCGGCCTGGAGTGCCAGTTGCTGACGCAGGGTCTCGGCCTGCGCGCGCAGGGAATCGCTGAGGGCCTGGGTAACCACCGGTCGCTCCGCTCCCGAAGGCAGGATTTCTCGGGCGAACGGCAAGGCCGACAGCGTGAACAGATCGGCATCTTCCAGGAACAGGGCCTCGAGTTCGACGCTCAGACTGGCCGCCAGCAACACGCCGGTACGCAGCGACGCCGCGTCCGCGCCACCCGCCGCCAGCGCCAGCAGCACCCTGCGCGCCTTAAGCTCAGGCGGTAGCGTCATCGCCGTTTTCCGCCGCAGGCTTGTTGTCACGCCCCGACTGCGCGTAGCGCTTGCGCAAGGCGACAAGCTCCTCCACCCGCTGCTGCACGCGGCCGTTGACGCTGTCCGGCGGATAGCGCCCGTCGGCATCGGCCTCGCCGGCTTCCAGCCCGGTCAGCAGACTCAGGGCCTCGTCGACGTGCTCGACGGCGTAGACGTGGAACTGTCCCGTCCGAGCCGCCTCGACGACCGCGTCGTTGAGCATCAGGTGCTTGACGTTGGCTGCCGGGATGATCACGCCCTGCTCGCCGCTCAGCCCCCGCACCGCGCACAGATCGAAGAATCCTTCGATCTTCTCGTTGACCCCGCCGATGGCCTGCACCTGGCCGTGCTGGTTGACCGACCCGGTAACCGCCAGCGACTGCAGAATGGGCACGTCGGCCAACGCCGACAGCAGCACGCACAACTCGGCGACCGATGCGCTGTCGCCGTCGATCGTGCCGTAGGATTGCTCGAACACCAGGCTTGCCGCCAGCGACAGCGGCTGGTTGCGGGCATAGCGATCGGCCAGGTAGGCCGACAGGATCATCACGCCCTTGGAATGCAGCTTGCCGCCGAGCTTGGCCTCGCGCTCGATGTCGACCACTCCACCCTGACCAAGGCGCGCAGTGGCGGTGATGCGGCTGGGGCGGCCGAAAGCGTAGTCGCCGAGTTGCATCACCGCGAGGCCGTTGACCTGTGCCGTACGCGCGCCCGCAGTGTCGATCAGCAGAGTCTCGCGCAGGGTGGCGTCGCGCAGGCGCTCCTCGGTCTGGTTGGCGCGGCGCACGCGCGCATCCCGCGCACGGCGCACGTCGTCTGCGGCCACGACCTCGCGCCCCGCCTGTCCGGCCCAGTAGTCGGCCTCGCGCAGAAGGTCGGATATGTCGCCAAGGTGTACCGACAGCCGTTCGGAGTCATCGGCGCGGCGGGCCGCATGCTCGATCGCCTGCGCCACGGCGTCGCGCGCCAGCGGGCGCAGGCCCTCGCGCTGCTGCAACGAGGCGATCAGGCGCGCATAGAGCTGCGTACTCTCGGCGGTGCGCGGCGTATCCTCGGAAAAGTCCGCCACGACCTTGAACAGCTGTCCGAACTCGGGATCGTAGGCCTTGAGCAGGTAGTACAGCAGGCGGTCACCGGTCAGCACCACCTTGAGGTCGAGCGGAATCGGCTCCGGCTCCAGCGAGATCGTGCTGACCAGGCTCAGCATCCGCTCCAGCGACTCGATACGGATTTCGCGCGTACGCAACGCCCGCTTGATACCCTCCCAGCCGAACGGCATGGTCAGCACCTTGCGCGCATCGAGCACCAGATAGCCACCGTTGGCGCAATGCAGCGCGCCGGATTTGATCAGCGAGAAATTGGTGACCAGCGCGCCCATCTGCGCGATGTGCTCCACCCTGCCGACGAGGTTGTGGTAATTGGGGTTGTCCTCATGGATCACCGGTGCGCCGTGCGCCTCGGCGTTGTCCACCAGCACGTTGACCCGATAACGCTGGAACAACTCGTGGTCGCGCAGCTGCTGGGCCTGTGGCTGACTGTCATCCTCGCCGACGTTGCGGAAAGCGTCGACGTTCTCGGCCACATCGCGCTTGACCGCGGTCAGAAAGCCCAGCACCTGGGGCAAGGCGGCGTATTTTTCCTCCAGCCCGTGCAGCAGCTGCCCGACGGTCACGTCGCTGACTTCTCGATTGAGTTCGCGGAAGCGTTCCCGGCTTTCCTTCTGCCAGACCGCGATCTGGCGAAAGACCTCCTTCAGTTTCTCGTTGAGCTCGCGCACCGAGGCTTCGATGCTCTCCCGCTCGGTGTCGGGCAGCTTCTGGAACGCCTCCGGCCCGAGCACTTCGCCGTCGCGACGCGGGGCGAGCGTGAAGCCCACCGGGGTCCGCAGGATGGCAACGCCCTGCGTCTCGGCTTCCTCGTTGAGTTCGGCGAAGACGCGTTCTTCCCGCCCCTTGTAATCATCCGTAATCTCCTGCGCACGGATGCGATACTCATCGCTCTGGAACGCAGCCGGCACGGCATGCAGCAGCTCGTCCAGCAGGCGCTCCATGTCGCCCCGCAGCTCGGCGCCGCGCCCGGCGGGCAGTGCCAGCGCCAACGGGCGGTGCGGCACCTCGAAGTTGTTCACATAACACCAGTCGGAAGGCTCCGAGCCCTTGGCCGCTTCCGCTTCGAGCAACTCCTTCAGCAGGGTCTGTTTGCCCAGGCCTGGCGAGCCCATGACGAACAGATTGTAGCCGTCATGGCGCATACCGACGCCGAAATTGAGCGCCTCCAGGGCGCGTTCCTGACCGAGCGGCCCGGCCAGCGGTTCGAGTTCCGCCGTGGTCGCAAAATCCAACTGCGAAAGATCGCAGGCCCGGTAGAGCCGATCCGGATCGAGTGCCTTGCTACGGGGCATCCTGTTCTCCTTGCCGCATAAGCCTGCCCCTCCTGGTGGCCGCCGACACTTGGCGCACTAGAGAAATTCCGGCAGATGCGCGCGGATCTCCTCCACTGTCTGGCGCGTCAGCTCGAGCGACACCTCGCCGGCAAGTCGTCGCCGCACGGCCACGGCCATGCATCGGCGCAAATCGCCGAGAAAGCGTGGCGCTGCGGCCACGTAGAGCCGGTCGAAATGTCCGCTTTCGCACGCCTGCTCCAGAGCATCGCAGATTTCCCCGGCAAAACGGATCGACTCTTCCTCCTTCGGCTCCACCGCATGGCCCATGCCGTGTGTGCCGTAGCCGAAGCGGTCTTGCGTCACATCCGGGCTGTCCGAGGCCATCTCGTTGGGGTGCATCCTACCTTGAGGATGGACCAGGTCCTCGATTTCCGCCAGTTCGCCACGTGCGCCGTGGGCCTCGAAAACCCTTGCCCGCGCATGATCCGCAACGACGACCCAAATCTTTTCCATACGAACATTCCCCTATTGATGGAAAGGGGAATCTAACGTCGCGGAATGGGCGCAACATTGCGCCAGATCAAGTTGTTGCTTAAATCTGTCGGTCGGCCACCCAACGGAGAACCCCATGTCCCCCTCAGCATCAGCCTCGCAGCAACCCGTGGCCCTGGTTACGGGAGGAGCCCAAGGCATCGGCCGCGGCATTGCCTACCATCTGCACACGCACGGCTACGCCGTTGTCGTTGCGGATATCGACGATGAAGCCGGCAGCGAATGCGCACAATGGGGCCTGGATTTCAGACGCACCGACATGGCCGACGAGGCCAGCGTGGCGGCCTGCGTCGCACAGACTCTGGCCCGCCATGGCCGGCTAGACGCGCTGGTCAACAATGCGGGCATCGCCGATCCGGCGAACGGGCCGATCGAGAAGCTCACGCTCGAACACTGGAACCGCGTCATCGGCGTGAACCTGACCGGCTGCTTTCTGGGCGTCAAACATGCCGTCGAAGCACTGCGTGCGTCACATGGCGCCGTGGTCAACATCGCCTCGACCCGCGCACTGCAATCCGAAGCCGATACGGAAGCCTATGCCGCATCCAAAGGCGGCATCGTCGCCCTCACCCACGCACTCGCCGTCAGCCTGGGTCCCGACATCCGGGTCAACTGCATCTCACCCGGCTGGATCGAAGTTCGCGACTGGCAGAAAGCCTCGCGCATGCAGACGCCCGACCTGACGCCTGAGGACCACGCCCAGCACCCCGCCGGTCGCGTCGGCCGCCCCGTCGACATCGCCGCACTCGCGTGTTTTCTGCTTTCCGCCGAGGCCGGCTTCATCACCGGGCAGAACTTCGTGGTCGACGGCGGCATGACGCGCAAGATGATTTATCGGGAAGAAGACTAGCAACCCTTAAAAACTCTTTGTCGACGCACTCCTCCGCACAGCGGGTACAATGCCCGCCCACACATGGAAAGTGTCTCCGCATGTCGAACCAGCGCCTGGCCTATACGCTGCTGACCCTGACCACCCTGTTCTGGGCCGGCAACTTCGTCCTCGCCCGCGCGGTGCACGCCAGCGTGCCGCCTATCGGGCTGGCGTTCTGGCGCTGGGCCGCTGCCGCGGCGTTCGTACTGCCCTGGGCCTGGAACGAACTGCGCGAACAGTGGCCGCTGATGCGCACCCGCCCTTGGCTGATGCTGGCGCTGGGCGTATTCAGCGTCGGCGCGTTCAACACGCTGATCTACATCGGCGTGCAGACCACCACTGCGATCAACGCACTGTTGCTGCTCTCCGCCACGCCGGTATTCATCCTGCTGCTGGCGCCGTTGATCCTGGGCAACCGCCTGCTGCTGCGTCAGGTTCTGGGCGTACTGGTGTCCGCCGCCGGCGTGCTGCTGGTGCTCGGCCACGGCAATCTGGCCGCCGTCGCCGACCTCGGCCGGCATGTCGGCAACCTCTGGGTGCTGGCCGGGGTGTTCAGCTGGGCGCTGTATTCCGTGCTGCTACGGCGCCTGCCGGCCGGCGTCGGCGGCCGCGGCCTGTTCGCCGCCACCGTCATCGTCGGCGTGCTCGTACTGTTGCCGTTCTATCTCGGCGAAACCTTCGTGCAACACCGCCCGGTTCACGTCAACACGACGCTGCTGCTTACCGTCGCCTACGTCGCCGTGTTTCCTTCGGTGCTGGCCTATCTGTTCTGGAACCGCGCCGTGGCCATGGTCGGCGCCGAGCAGTCCGGCGTGTTCATCCATCTGATGCCCGCCTTCGGCCTGATCCTCTCCGCGCTGTTGCTGGGCGAGCGCATCACCCTGCCCGCTCTGCTCGGCCTCGCGCTGATCCTCAGCGGCCTGGTCGTCGCCGCCGGCCGGCTGCCGCTGCGCGGACGCCGCAGACCCTGATCGGCTACTCGCCCTGCGCACCCAGCGCGCGCAGTTTCGCCAACCAGCGGCCGCGGGCCTTGTCGTCCATGGATTCGATCCCGCCAATCAGCGTCTCATCGATCGGTGCGATGCCGACGAAGCCGAGAATATTGCGCTCCAGCGATTTAAGACTATGCGCCCTGAAGTAGAAGCGGTAGAGCGCTGCCGGCATGCCCATGGTCACCACCACGCGTGCCGAGCGTCCCTTGAGCGCCTTCGCGAAAGGGTTGCTGGCCTGTTCGTCGAACGCGAAACCGGGGCGCATGACCTGTTCGAGAAAGCCTTTGAGCAGGGCCGGCATGTCGCCCAGCCACAGCGGAAATATCAGCAGTGCATGCTCGGCCCAGGCGATCGATTGCTGCGCTTCGGCCAACGATGCCGGTAGCGCGCCGTCCTGCCATTCGGCCTGGCTGCGCAGCAACGGAAAATCGAGGTGCGCCACCTCCACGCGCCGGACCGCATGACCGACCTCCGTCGCGCCTTGGTCGTAGGCATCGGCCAGCGCATGGCAGAAATGCGGCGCCGAAGCATCCGGATGGCCCTGTATCAACACGATGCGCTTCGACATGGCCTTTCCCTCCCCTCCGTACAGCCTATCGCTGCCACACCATGAGTCTAGCCTTCGCGGCGCCGTTCAATCATCGTTCGGCGTCAGCGGCAGCTCCCATTGATGACCGGTTTCTGCGACTGTCGCCTGATCGTGAGCCACGAGTCCGCCGCAGCGCACACCCAGCAGACGCAGGCGCTGATCCAGCGGCACGCGCTTCAGGCACTCGCCGGCGGCGCGGCGGATGCTCCGGGCGTCCCAGGTCGGCTCGGGAAGCGTGAGGTCGCGCGTCAGTGTGCGGAAATCGTCGTAGCGCAGCTTGATCCCGATAGTGCGGCTGAGGTAACCCTTGCGTCGCAGATCGCCGGCCACCCGCTCGCACAAGGAGGTGAATATCTCGGACAATGCGGCGCGGTCCTGACGCGGATGCAGGTCACGCTCGAAGGTGGTCTCGCGGCTGATCGACTTGGGCTCGGATTCCGTGACCACGGGCCGCGTGTCTATGCCGCGGGCGACATCGTATAGCCAGGCGGCATAGCTGGCGCCGAAATGCGCCCTCAGCAACGCACGCTCGGCCTGCGCCAACTGACCGATGGTCTCGATGCCCAGCGTGGCGAGTTTTTCCGTCGACTTGGGACCGATGCCGTTGATCTTGCCTGCCGACAGCGGCCAGATGCGCGTGGGGATGTCATCCATGCCGAACACGGTCAGCCCGTCCGGCTTGTCCAACTCGGAGCCGATCTTCGACAGCAGCTTGTTGGGCGTCACGGCGATCGAACACGTCAGACCGGTAGCGTCGAACACCGCCTGTTTGATCCGGCGCGCCAACCCCACCGTCTCGCCCGGCAGTTCGCTCAGGTCGAGATAGATCTCGTCGATGCCACGATCCTCGACATGCGGCGCGATGGTCGCGACCGCCGCCTTGAAGCGCGCCGAATAATGTCGGTAGGCATCGAAGTCGGCGGGCAGCAGGATCGCATCGGGCGCCAACTTGGCGGCCTTCATCATGCCCATGGCCGAGAACACACCCAGCGCCCGCGCCTCGTAGGTCGAGGTCGTTACCACGCCGCGCCCGGCATAATCGCGCAGGCGTGCATAGCGCCGGCTGCCGTCGGACTGCACGGCCGGAGCCGGCGCGCTACGCCCACCCACCACTACCGGCTGACCGCGCAAATCCGGATAACGCAGCAGTTCCACCGACGCGAAGAAGGCGTCCATGTCCAGGTGTGCGATGCGGCGCGACGGGGCCGTCATGACAAATTCAGATTCGTTCCGGAAACAAAATTTGCGCGCAATTTACCGTCTCACGGCCGCGATGCAGCCGGACATGCGCGGCGGAATGCTGCCGACTGCCGTGGTCAGGCGCGTTGAATCAGGCCTGGGTATGGACCGAAGCGCGCTGCAACAGCGCCCCGAAGTCGGCCGCCGGCAGCGCTCGACTATACAGATAGCCTTGAAAGGAATCGCAGTCCATTTGTTTCAAAATAAGCCGTTGCGCCTCCTCCTCGACACCCTCGGCCACCACGGTCAGGCCCAAGGCTTTGGCCAAAGCGATGATGCGCTCGACGATGGCCTGCTGGCGGGCGTCGTCGGTCAGATTGAAGATGAAACTGCGGTCCAACTTCAGTCCATTGGCAGGCAGGTCGGTGAGATAACTCAACGACGAATAGCCGGTGCCGAAATCGTCCAGCGCGATGCTCACGCCCATCTCTCGCAACGCCTTGAAATTCTCGCGCACAGCAGGAGATTCGCTCACCATCGCAGATTCGAGAATCTCGATCTCCAACCTTTCCGGCCGCAAGCCGTACCGTTCCAGGCATTGCAGGACCTTGTCGCCTAGCCCGACATCGAGGAATTGCGAGGTTCCTATATTAACCGCCACGGGAATCGGCGGAAAACCCTGACGATCCCATGCGGCCATCTGTTCGCAGGCTTTCCCGATCACCCACTCTCCCAGGTGGTCCCCCAATCCCATCTCATCCAGAAACGGGATGAATAGGTTCGGCGCTACGAGTCCACGCGTCGGGGATTGCCAACGCACCAGCGCTTCCGCCCCGCATATGCTGCCGTCGTCCAAGGATATTTTGGGCTGGTAGTACAGCACCATTTCGTCGTTTTCGATAGCGGTACGCAGATCCTGCGTCAGATCGAAGCGTTCGCTGACCTCTGCGTTCATGTCCTGCGAATACCATCGGAAACTGGAGCGCGGATCTCGCTTGGCCTCGTACATGGCGGCGTCGGCCATCTTCAATAGATCGTCGAAATTGTCCGCATCTTCCGGGTAAAGCGCGATACCGATGCTGGCCTGCGTGGAAATCTTACGTCCGCCGATTTCCATCGGTTCGCCCAGCACGCGATTCAACATGTGCAATAGTTCTTTGATTCTGTCCGTAGCGACATCGCGCTCCATGTCGGGCAGCAGGAGGACGTACTCATCGCCCCCTATGCGGGCCACGGTGTCACTGGCGCGGACCTGCTTCGCGAGGCGCTTCGCGCAGGCCTGTAAAAGCATATCGCCTGCAGTATGCCCAAGGGAATCGTTGACCCGCTTGAAGTTGTCGAGATCAGCCAACAGCAGCGCAGTCACCGTCGAGTTCCTCGCGGAGCGTTCGATAGCCTGCTCCACCCGGTCACGCAGCAGTGAGCGGTTCGGCAGATCGGTCAGCGCGTCGTGGTGGGCCTGATAACGCAGCGCCTCTTCGGCGGCGAGTCTCGCCGCCGCGACAGAGAGCCGTTCTATAAGGGCTCGGACGGCGTGAATCGTCTCATCCTGCAAGGTCGGCCACTGCCGGAACCCGAGCAGCAGCATCCCGATACAACGCGTGTTGTGATAGATGTCGATTCCAAGTGTTTCGCAGGCTTGCGGCATGCGGCTGCGATCGAGACAAGACCGCGTGGTCAAATCGTTCCGATCAAGCCGCAGCCAACCTCCTTGATCGATACGATCTGCCAGCTCCATGTATTCCGATACGGCTTCGGCATCGAGTTCCTCCATCCGCTCGGGGGTATACAGCGCACCCCGATTACGGTCGGCGAAATGGACGATCGCTATACCGTCGGCATGCATTGCTCCAGGCAGATGTTCCAGCAAGACCCGGATAACATCATCGATGATCGTTGCGTTGAGCACGGCCCGATCCAGAGTGGCCAAGGTCTCCTGCATGTAGAACTTGTCGTCCAGTGCCGCCGCCATACGATTGAAGGCCTCTGCAACCTGACCGAACTCATCGTCCTCGCCCGCTTTCGCACGCACCTCAAAATTGCCTGCCGCCAGGCTGCGCGCGCTGTCCATCAAATCCGTCAATGGTGAAAGCTGGCGGCGAATCTGCGTGACCGCTCCCCAGGCAGCCAGCCCCAATGCCAGCAGCGCAAGCGCAATATAGAACTGTTTAAACGCCCCCAACACGCCGGTCGCCTGGTCGTGTTTTTCGGCCGTCACGATAACGAGGCCACTGTTCCCGAGCACTCCCTGAAGGCCGACATTCCAGTAACCGGCCAGGAAGCGCTCGTCGCCCTGGTCGAACTCGAAGCTGCCAACGGCATGGCCTTCCGTCGGCGGCAAAGCGGACGCGACGGCGCTCGGGTTCAAGGTCGGGGAACAAAACAGCATTTGTCGCCGCTGCGTAAAGACGCAGGCGTGATCGGGCATCATCTCGTTATGCCACAGCGGCTGAGCGTTCAAGTCGGCAAGCAGGAGCCGTTGCGTAGACGGCTGCCTGACGAGCATCGACAGCTGCGGTGGCGTATCCGATCCAAAACTCAGCACCACGCGGCCGGCATCCAACCTGCGTAACGCCGCCGCATCGGGTGGCGAGGATACCGGCCGCAAGTTTCGTAGCAACCCGCCTGATCGGTCCGTTTGCGCCGGATAAGTTTTCGCCAGATTTTCCAGGAGCTGGGCCTGAAGATTGAGGCGGTCGATAAGGGCAAGGCCGAACAACCGGCTGGCATGCTCAACGTGGCCTTTGGCCTCCTTGGCCAGCATGCCGTACACCGTGAAATAGGAATAGCCGGCCATGACCACGACCGGCAACAGGGCCACTATCAGGAACTTCCAGAACAGGCGTTGACCGACCCGGCTCCTGAGAGCACCGCCATATCTGGCCGCCACTCGCTCAGTACCCCGACGCGAGACCGATGTAACTGCCGTCGCCGGTACGAATCACGTCGTCACAGCTGGGAGGATTGTTCGTGCCATTACTATTACAAGTCGTATTGGGTATTTGCTTCGACGTCTTTCCATCCTGTCCGAGGCTGTAGAGATCGAAATCGCTGTTCAAAGGGTGCAGGCTCTTGTCTTTGTACAGCTTTCCGACTATTGGTGCGGGCACGACATTTATGGGCACATACACATATGGACGCCCCCACGGATCCAGGGGAATAGCGATTCCCAAACCGGCAAGCGTTGCCGGGTAAGTATTATGCTCGCTGTAATAACGGGTCAGATCGGCCGCCAACACCGCGATGGTCATCTTGGCCTGATTGACCATCAACCGCTCCCGGTACTGCTGGTAGGCTGGAATGGCGATCGCCGCCAAAGCCGCGGCAATGACTATGGCAATCAACATCTCGATCAGGGTAAACCCACGCACGTGTGGGTGCTTCATAAATTATTCCAAGACGGACGGAGATGTAATAAATCGCCAAACGATTCGATTATCACATTGATTCGACGACAAAACACAAAACTCCACAGCAGATCGGAAATTGTAATGAACGGGCTTAGCCGTCTCGGATACGCGGCGACCATGCCTTAGCCACACGTCCCTGCGCGCACCTCAGTCCTCGCGTTCCTCATACAGTTCGAAACCGCGCCCCTGGTAGTTAGCCAACGCCGAGGGGTGATCCTGGGTACAGGTGTGAACCCAGACGCGCTTCGCACCCCAGGCCCAAGCCTCCTCGATCGCACGGGTCAGCAGATAGCCGCCATAGCCCTTGCCGATGAAGGCTTCGGCCAGGCCGAAGTAGAGAATCTCGACCTCGTCTCCGGCTTGCTTCTGCAGCTCGAAATACCCGGCCGGCGTACCGCGATCGTAGGCGATCCAGGTCCGCAGCCGGTCCGTTTCGATATTGGCCCGCCAGGCATCGTCGCTCCACTGGTCCCGATCCGTCCATTGCCAGGCGGCACCGACATAGCGATACAGGAAACGATTGACCGCGGGCTGTGCAATCTCGCTCTCACGCACCTCGAACCGCGCATGCGGCTGCGGCTTGCCGCGCAGCCGTCCTGGGTCGAGCATCTGCAGATAAAAGGTGGTCACATTCATGCGCAGCTACATATCCGTCGTTGAGCCGACTCCCTCGCCGGCTGCCGTTTTCGTTCGCCAAGACCGATCCTGCATGCAGACGCGGACGCCCATCGTCCCCGGCGGCCGGGTGAAACACCGTCCCGCACACCGGGATGTCCCGCTGTCGAGAAGCAATCGGCACTTCTGCGGCACGCAGTCCATGCTGCAGTGCGCCCCGCGGCAAAATGGCAATGGTGCCACAAGCATATCGGTGGTAGCTTTCGAAACATAGAAGGGCCGGCAGCTTCTCCACTTCAATGCAAATCAGGCACTGCGGCACGGTACCGGAATCATTCGCATAAGCCGTTTAGAAACGTCATATTCCACGAACCCGTCCCAGTGAATCTTCGTCCCCGCTTCGTTTTTCTCATACTGGCATTGTTCGCGATCTCCGCCCCTCTGGCTTGGCTGACCGAGCGCTCCGTTGCGGAAAACATCGTCAAACAATGGGCCGTCCGCTACGCGGGAAAGCAGTTGCAGTACGACAAGGCCCGTATGCAGCCGGTTTTCCACGAAATCGACCTGTCGCGCCAGCTGGCGGAAAGCCCCATCATCCGCCAATGGGCGGAGCATCCCGACGACCACGCACTGACCAAACGTGCGCTGGCGGAACTGGAAAACTACCGGCATTTCTTCGCCAGCCACAGTTACTTCATCGCCTTGCGCAAAAACCTTGCTTACTACTACAACAATGCCGCCGACGAATATGCCGGCAAGCAATTCCGCTACCGCTTGAATCCCGAAGCGGACAAGGACGCCTGGTTTTTCGACCTGATCCGGCAAGACAAGCATGTCGTGCACATCAACATCAATCCGGACCCTGCACTCGGCGTCACCGAGCTCTGGATCGACGTGCTGATCCGAAATCACGACAAGGTGCTGGGCATCACCGGAACGGGGTTGGACCTGACGCCTTTCATCAAACACAGCGTCGAGAACGCCACGCCCGGAATATCGACTCTGTTCGCCGACTATCAAGGTTCCATTCAACTGTATCGGGATCAGAACCTGATCGACTACGCCTCGATCACCAAGCGCGACGGGGAACACAAGACCATCGATCTGCTGCTGCAGACGCCTGCCAACCGGGCTGCGGTGCAGACGGCGATGAGGCAGGCCAAGACCAGCGGTTCGCAAATCGCCACGACATTCATCGACCTGCGTAACCACCGATATCTGGTCAGCGCCGCCTATCTGCCGGAACTGGGCTGGTACGAAATCAACCTGCTCGATCTGTCCGTCATCCTGCCCTACACCCAGTTCATCGATATCGCGGTGGTTTTCCTTGTCGTGCTACTGGCTACGCTGGTGCTGTTCTACCTCGCCCTGGGGCGCTGGGTAATACGGCCCTTGCAGACGCTGGAGCGCGCCATCGCAAGCGTCGAAGCGGGATTGCAACCCACGCTTCCGCGCTCCGGGAGCGGGGAAGTCGGCAGGCTGGTCAACCATTTCGGGCGCATGACCCTCGCGCTCCTCGATGCCAACAAAAGGCTGGAGACAAAAGTCGCCGAGCGCACACAGGCACTGGAACGCCTCAGCAAGATCGACCCATTGACCGAGCTGCTGAACCGGCGCGGCATGACCGAACGCATCGAGGCGGAATTGGAACACTGCCGCCGGAAAGACATGCACCTCGCTTTGCTATGGATCGACGTCGACCACTTCAAGACGGTCAACGATCGCTACGGACATGTCGCCGGAGACGCGGCACTCAAATTGGTGGCATCGCTCATCTGCGACGCCCTACGGCCCTATGACGTCGCTGCCCGCTGGGGGGGCGACGAATTTCTCGTCATGCTCGAGCATACCGACGTGGAAACCATGAATCGGATCGGCCTCAGACTGCATGACCATGTCGCTAACGGGACTGCGGAACTGATGCTGTCTGGCGAGCGTGTGCCGCTCAGCGTCAGCATCGGCGGATATCTCGGCTCTGCCCGGGGAAAACCTTGAAGACGTACTGAACAAGGCCGATCAGGCTCTGTACGCCGCCAAGAGCGCGGGCCGCAACCGCTATCATCCCTTCGTCCCGGCAGCCACGGAAACCCGTCCGCCCGACATCTCCTGAATACCGAGCCCCGAATCGCGCCGCGGCGGCGCGCCGGGCCCGCTCTAATCCGCCACGTCCAGCAATTCGATCCAGTGCCGTACCGGCAGCTCGCCGCTCTGCAGGTGCAGCTGGCAGCCGACGTTGGCGGTGGCAATGAGTTCCGGCTCGCCCTCGCCCAGCTTGGTCAGCTTGTCGTCGCGCAGACGCTGCGACAGCTCCGGCTGCAGGATGGAGTACGTCCCGGCCGAACCGCAGCACAGATGGCCGTCGCGCACCGAAGTCAGCTCGAAACCGGCCTGACGCAGAATGTTCTCGACCACGCCATTGATCTGCTGCGCATGCTGCAGCGTGCAGGGCGCATGAAAGGCGACGCGGCGCCCGCCGCCGGGACGGCCGAGGGCCGAAAGATCCTCCGCGGCGACCACTTCGGACAGATCGCGCGCCAGTGCGCTGACCCGAGCCGCCTTGTCGGCATAGGCCGGATCGTGGCGCAGCAGATGCCCGTACTCCTTGACCATCGCGCCGCAGCCGCTGGCGCTGATCATGATCGCCTCGGCGCCGCGTTCGATCCAGGGCCACCAGGCATCGATGTTCGCGCGCATGAAATCCAGCGCTTCCTCGGCTGGCGGACAAATGATGGCTTACCGCACCGCAGCAACCCTGCCCGTCCGGACTGACCAGCCGCACGCCCAGACGGTCGAGCACGCGCGCGGCGATGGCGTTGGTAGCCGGCGTGGCGGAAGACTGCGCGCAGCCTTCCAGCACCAGCATCGTCCGCGGGTGGGTGCTCTGCGGTCGCGGCGGCACTTGCTGCTTCGGCGGCACCTTCTCCCGCAGCGCCGCGGGCAGCAGTGGGCGCATGCGCTGACCAAGGCGCAGCAGCATGCCGAAGAAACGCGGATGCGGCAGCACCTTGCGCAGCGCGTAACGCAGCAGCCGCTGGCGCCACGGTCGCGACACCTGCCGATCGAGGACCTCGCGCCCGATGTCGGCGAGCCGGCCGTACTGCACGCCCGAAGGGCAGGTGGTCTCGCAGGCGCGGCAGGTCAGGCAGCGGTCGAGGTGCAGCTGCGTGCTGCGCCCGGGCGGTTGGCCTTCGAACACCTGCTTGAGCTGGTAGATGCGTCCGCGCGGGCCGTCGAGTTCGTCGCCGAGCAGTTGGTAGGTCGGACAGGTCGCGGTGCAGAACCCGCAATGCACGCAAGCGCGCAGAATGGCGTCGGCCTCCTGGCCTTCGGGTGTTTTCAGGAACTGCTCGGTCAGATGCGTCTGCATAAGCTCATAGCCCCGAATAGAGGCGGCCGGGATTCAGAATGCCGGCTGGATCGAGCGCCGCCTTGAGGCGCCGATGCAAGGCGGCGACGGGTGCGGCGAGCGGTTGGAAGCGCGGCTCGCCATCGTGGCCGCGGTACAGCGTGGCGTGGCCGCGGGCATGTTCGGCCGCATGCCGAACCTCGGCGGGCGTCGCGTCGCCGGCATACCAGCGCTGCGCACCGCCCCAATCGAGCAGCCAGCGGCCGGGCAGATCCAACGGCGCGGCGGTGGAGGCCACCGACAGCCGCCACAGCGGCACCTCATGCCGGAAGAACCCGAGTTCGTGCTCGCGCAACGCGCGCCACAGCGCGGCCGCATCCTCGACCACCTCACCGCCCAGATGCCTGTGTGCCGCGGCGACCGCCGAAGCCGCTCCGCTCAGGCGCAGGCAGAGCCGCTCGCCGTCGTGGAAGGCGCCGCTGAGCGGCAACGGACGCGCCGCCCACTCGTTCATGCGCTGCAGCGCCTCGGCGGCGCTCAGCTCCTGCGTCAGCGTCAACTCGGCCTGCGGGCACGGCAGCACCTT
The DNA here is from genome assembly GCA_963751375.1 of uncultured Gammaproteobacteria bacterium. Classification (GTDB taxonomy): domain Bacteria; phylum Pseudomonadota; class Gammaproteobacteria; order DSM-5130; family Acidihalobacteraceae; genus Acidihalobacter_A. The sequence continues at coordinate 38,553 of CAVVUY010000036.1, read as the reverse complement.
GAGACTGATGTCGAGCATCACACCGAGGGTGCCGAAACTACCGGCCATCAGACGGGAAAGGTCGTAGCCGGCGACGTTCTTCATCACTTCGCCGCCGAAACGCAGGATTTCGCCACGGCCGTTGAGAATGCGCGTACCGAGCACGAAATCCCGCGCCGAACCGGCGTACGGCCGCCGCGGCCCGGAAAGATTGCAGGCGACGGTACCGCCCAGCGTGGCGTGCGCACCGTAATGCGGCGGCTCGAAGGCCAGCATCTGCCGGTTGTCGGCGAGCAACGACTCGATTTCGCTCAGCGGCGTACCGGCGCGCGCCGTGAGCACGAGCTCGACCGGTTCGTAACTGATCACACCGCAGTGACCTGCCACGGACAAGACTTCGCCGGCAACCTCGTGGCCGAGGAAATGCTTGCTGCCCGAGCCTTCGATGCGCAGCGCCACCTCTTGCTGCGCGGCCTCGCTCACCTGCCCGGCCAGGGCGTCGCTGATATCCTGATCCATCGCCATCAGAAGCGTTCCAGTTCGGGGAAGGGCAGCTCGCCGTTGTGCACGTGCATGGCGCCGAATTCGGCGCAGCGATGCAGCGTGGGTACGGCCTTGCCCGGATTGAGCAGACCCTCGGCGTCGAAAGCGTGCTTGACGGCGTGGAATTGGCTCAGCTCCGCGCTGTCGAACTGCACGCACATCTGGTCGATCTTTTCCACGCCGACGCCGTGCTCGCCGGTAATGGTGCCGCCGACCTCGACGCACAGTTCCAGAATGCGCGCGCCGAATTCCTCGGTGCGCTCGAGTTCGCCGGGAGAATTGGCATCGTAAAGAATCAACGGATGCAGGTTGCCGTCGCCGGCGTGGAACACGTTGGCCACACGCAGGCCGTATTCCTCGCTGAGGCGCGAGATGCCGGCCAGCACCTCCGGCAAGTGCCGGCGCGGGATGGTGCCGTCCATGCAGTAGTAGTCGGGCGACAGGCGCCCTACCGCGGGGAAGGCCGCCTTGCGCCCCTTCCACAGCAGCTGGCGTTCGGCTTCGTCGCGCGCGGTGCGGATTTGCGTAGCGCCGGCGCGGGTGAGCAGTTCGTGCACCTGCAGCAGGTGCTCGGATACCTCCTCGTTGGTGCCGTCGACCTCGCACAACAGAATGGCCGCGGCGTCCAGCGGATAGCCGGCATGCACGAATGCCTCCGCGGCCTCGATGGCGAAACCGTCCATCATCTCCAGACCTGCCGGCATGATGCCGGCGGCGATGATCTCGCCCACCGCGCGCCCGGCGGTGGCACATCGTCGAAGGCGGCCATCACCACCTGCGCGCGCTCGGGAATCGGTAGCAGCCGCACCGTGACTTCGACGATCACGCCGAGCATGCCCTCGGAGCCGGTGCATCAGCGCAAGCAGATCGTAACCTGCGCTATCCAGCGCCCCGCCACCGATGCTCAAAAGCTCGCCCTCGATGGTGATGACCTTGACGCTGAATACTTGTGCACCGTCAGCCCGTATTTGAGGCAATGCACGCCACCGGAATTTTCTGCCACGTTGCCGCCGATGCTGCAGGCGATTTGCGAGGACGGATCGGGCGCGTAATAAAGACCGTGCTTCCGCGCAGCCTGCGGATGGCCAGATTGCGCACGCCGGGCTGCACGTGCGCCACGCGCGCCAGCGGATCGATGGAAAGAATGCGGTTGAAGCGCGCCAGCGACAGCAGCACGCCCTCGTCCAACGGCAGCGCGCCGCCGGAAAGCCCGGTGCCGGCGCCGCGCGCGACCACCGCCACATGACGGCGATGACAAGCCTTCAGAATCGCCTGCACCTGCTGCACGGTCTCCGGCAACGCCACCGCGCCGGGCAGGCGACGGTAGGCGGTCAGGCCGTCGCATTCATAAGGCCGCAACTCCTCCTCGGTGCTCAGCAGTGCGCCGGGCTGCGGCAATATTCTGCGCAGTTCGTCCAGCAGTTCGGCATCCACGCAGCCGCGGCGCCCCTCCGCGTTGTCGTCCTTCATGGCCGCTCCTTGCATGCGATCCGGCGTGCCGCCTCGTGTGCCGCCCGTCTCCGATCGCTTCAATAGTCCTGTTCGCGTTCCGTCGTCGTCTCGGCATGCTGGGCGGGAACGCTCGCCCGAAGCCATGCTACAAGATAGCGCAATCCGGCGCGCTCCCGCCCCGCCCTGTTCCCGTCATCCGCAATCTGCGACGCGCGGTGGCTTATTTCGTGTGCTTTGCCCTTGATCGTCTAACAGCGGCAACGACATGGCGTCCATCTCAGCGCCTGTTTTCCAGCTCGGCCAGGCAACGCGCCAGCGCACGGTAGTGTTCCGTCAAATCGTCGAGCGAGAAAGCCGCGTTTGCCGGGCTGGGATTGGGCGTCACGAACACCGGCGCATCGGCCACCCGCTCGGGCTGCAACCCCCATTCATCCGACGGCCGCGCTCCTCGCGCATAACGCAGAAAGCAACCCCAGGCGACACGCCCGTGAAACCATAGCAGCTGCGGCGCGAAGGGCTTCAGACGCGCCTCGAGTTCGGCTGCGCCGGCGCGGTAATCCGCCGCACGCAGATCGCCGGCACCGCGAGTCGGCCGCTTGACCAGGTCGGTGAAACCGATGCGATGCGCTTCCAGCAGGCGCCGCATCGCCTGTGGCCCGGGCTGCAGAACCTCGCCCGCCAGGCCCGACGCGTTCAGCGCCGCCCAGAAGCGGTTGCGCGGATTGGCGAAATAAAAGCCAGCCTCGACCGAGGGCAAGGAAGGATTGAGGCCCACGGAAACGACACGCAGACTGGGCGCGAGCAGGTCGGGAAGCGTCTGCATCGGGCCGGCGCCGTCAATTGTCCACTAGCGGATATTGGGCTGAACTAGTCGCGCACCTGAATCCAAAGCACGTGACCGTCGTCGACGATGGGCTTCTTGGGGATCAGGTAGTCGCTGCGGTACATGACGCCGAGCACAAAGCGGTTGATGGTAAAACCCCACCAGCTGTCCAGCCCGGTGGTCGCCGTCGCCACACGGCCGCGGAAACCGCAGCGCCGCGCCTTGCGCAGCACCTTAAGGCCGGCCAACTCGGTTTCCATGGAAATGTCGGTGACCACGGCGTCGAAATCCGCGCCACGCCGCTCGAGCAGGTCCATGCCTTCGGCGGCGTTGCAGGCACGTTCGACCTGAGCGCCGCGCGCGGCGAGGTCTGTGGTCAGTTGCTCGGCATAAAAATCGTTGTCGTCGACAACCAGCACGCGCTTGAAAGCGGGCGAGTCGCCCACTGCCAAACCGAACCAGCGTCGCGGGGCGGAAGCGCTCACGTGACAGCCTCTGTCTACAAAGGCGCGTGTTGTAACCCCCCACGGCAGGCGTGTCAAACCGTGCAGCCTTAGGTCGCGCGCGCTGTCGCCCTTCGGCGTCGGGTTCTCGTGCCATCGCCTGCGGGTTATCCTGCGTACTGACCGTCCGGCAGAATCCGGCCAACGCAGGAACCGCATGCACATGGCGACAGACAACTCCACCGACGGGCGCGTACTGAAGCCCTGGGAACGGACCTTCGACCGCGTTCTCACCCCCTTCGAAGAGTTCATCCACAACCAGACCACCGGCGGCATTCTGCTGCTGAGCGCCGCCGTCGTTGCCCTGATCGTAGCGAACTCGCCGTTGGGCGACGCCTACCGTCATCTGCTGCATGTCGAACTCGGTTTCCACATCGGCGACTGGGCTCTCAGCCTGAGCCTGCACCACTGGATCAACGATGGCCTGATGACGCTGTTCTTTTTTCTGGTCGGCCTGGAAATCAAGCGCGAACTGCTGGTCGGCGAACTCTCCGACCTTCGCCAGGCGGCCATGCCAGCGATCGCGGCGGTCGGCGGCATGCTGGTCCCGGCGCTGATCTACCTCGCCCTGACCCCGTCGGGCATCGCCGCCAGCGGCTGGGGCATCCCCATGGCCACTGACATCGCCTTCGCGGTCAGCGCGCTGGTCATCCTCGGCCGACGCATACCGTCCGGGCTGATGGCCTTTCTGGTCGCCTTGGCCATCGTCGACGACCTCGGCGCGGTGGCGGTCATCGCCATCTTCTACACCAACGAAGTCAACCTGCTGATGCTGGCGGTCTCGCTCGGCCTGCTCGGCGTCATGACGGTATTCAACCTCGGCGGCATCCGCCACCCGCTGCCCTACTTCATCGTCGGTACGCTGCTTTGGCTGGCCATGCTGGAGTCGGGCATCCACGCCACAGTCGCCGGCGTGCTCATGGCGCTGACCATCCCCTCGCAGCCCGAATATGATCCGCCGCGCTTCTCGCGCATGATCGACAAGCTGATGCGCCGTTTCGACCAAAGCCATCGCGACGACCGCAATATTCTTGCCAACCAGACCCAGTTCTCCATTCTCGCCGCCATCGAAACCAATGCACGCAATGCGGCCACGCCGCTACAGCGGCTCGAACATGGACTGCACCACCCGGTCGGCCTGATCATCATGCCGATCTTCGCGCTGGCCAATGCCGGCATCCCGCTCGGCCTGGGCGAAATCACCCAAGCCCTGCACTCACCCGTCACTCTGGGCGTGGCGGCAGGCCTGATCGCGGGCAAACTGATCGGCGTGTTCAGCTTCACCTGGCTCGCCGTGCGCCTCGGTATCGGCAAACTGCCGGCCGGCACGGACTTCCGCCACATCGTCGGCGTCGGACTGCTCGCCGGCATCGGCTTCACCATGTCCATCTTCATTTCCGAGCTGGCCTTCGCCGGGCAGGAACAGGCGCTCGTCTTCGCCAAATCGGGTATTTTGTTCGCCTCGCTCGGCGCTGGCCTGGCCGGCTATCTCTGGCTGCGCCTGGCCGTGCCTGCACCCGCGGCCAGACCCTCGTAAGACCATCCATTCACCGACAGGAGGCCCCATGGCACGCACCGAATCCACCATGCTCGAACTCGGCACCGCCGCCCCCGAATTCAAACTGACGGACGTGGTCAGCGGCGAAACCGTCTCGCTCGACGACTTCGCCGGCAAGCCGCTGCTGGTCGCCTTCATCTGCGTGCACTGTCCCTACGTGCAGCTCATCCGCCACGAATTCTCGCGCTACGCCCGCGAGTACATGGACAAAGGGCTCGCCATCGTCGCCATCCAGTCCAACGACGTCGCCAGCCACCCCGAGGACGGCCCCGACAGCATGCGCGACGACGCACGCCGCTTCCGCTATCCGTTCCCGTACCTGATGGACGAATCGCAGGACGTGGCCAAGGCCTATTTCGCCGCCTGCACGCCCGACCTGTTCCTGTTCGACGCCGCACACAAGCTCTACTACCGCGGCCAGTTCGACGCCTCGCGCCCCGGCAGCGACGTTCCGGTCACCGGCAACGCCCTGCGCGCCGCCACCGATGCCGTGCTCGCCGGCCAGCCGGCGCCGGCCGAGCAGATGCCCAGTCTCGGCTGCAACATCAAGTGGAAAGCCGGCAACGAACCGGCATACTTCGGCTAGACCAGCTCCCGGCATCCCGGCGCGAGACCCGCGCCGGGATCATCATCCTCCCCAGCACGGCCGACTCGGCGACAGCCCTCGTTCTTGATTTGCACGCGCCTACAAATCTCCATGGAAACAGCGTCATCCACACCCGGCCGGACCCTCATCGTCGGCATCAGCTGCACCGGCAAAAGCACCTTCGCATGCCGGCTTGCGGGCATTTCGGGAGCACCCTGGATCGAACTTGACGAACTGTTCTGGAGCGAACGTTGGCAAGCGAAGCCGAAGGACGAGTTCACCCGCCTCGTCGCCGAAGCAACAGCCGGCCCGGCCTGGATCGCGGACGGCTACTACGGGCGCGTCCGCGACGTACTGTGGCCGCAAGCCGAGCGCCTGATCTGGCTCAATTACGGCAAACCCCGAGTTCTCTGGCGCAGCCTGAAGCGCTCGATCGGTCGATGCCTGTCGAGCGAACCGCTCTGGCACGGCAACCGCGAGACCTTCCGCAAAACCTTCCTGTCCAGGGACTCGATTTTGCTCTGGGTCTACACCAAGTTCGAACAGCGTCGCCGCGAACTGAGCGCGCTAAGGGAATCCGGCGCGTATCCGCACCTAGAATGGATCGAGTTCACCCATCCGAGCCAGGCCGAACGCTGGTTGTGCGAACTGGAACAGGCCGTTCGCCGAGAGGCCGCACCGGAACAACGCTAGCGCGGACGCATCTGCACGCAAGTCGATTCTTCGGCTATCCTGAGCGTTCCCCACCCGTTTTCCCCGATGTCCCTCCAGCCAGGGACACGGCCCCAGCTTCCCCCGAGGAAACCGCATGTCCAACTTCGGCACCCCGCGTAGCGGCCTGCTGTTCGGCCTGACCGCCTACACGCTGTGGGGCGTATTCCCTTTGTATTTCATGCAGATGGAGTTCGCCTCGTCGGTGGAAATCGTGGCGAACCGCATCATCTGGTCGCTGGTGCTGTGCGTGCTGATCCTGGCCGCCACGCGGCATCTTGGCGATCTACGGCGCATTCTCGGCGACCGGCGCCAACTGGGCTATCTGATCATTGCCGCCGTATTCATCAGCCTCAACTGGACCGGCTACGTCTACGCCGCCAACAACGGCCAGGTGCTGCAGGCGTCGCTGGGCTACTTCATCAACCCGCTGATCACCGTGCTGCTGGCCGTGCTGATCCTGCGCGAACGCATGCGCGCGATGCAATGGGCGGCGGTTGCCCTGGCCCTCGTCGCGGTGGTCTGCATCGGCATCGCCTATGGCCATCCGCCCTGGCTCTCTCTGCTGCTGGCCTTCAGCTTCGGCTTCTACGGGCTGGCCAAGAAATTTTCCGGTAGGCATACGGGAGCCGTGCAAAGCCTGGCGATCGAAACGCTGCTGCTGACCCCGGTGGCGCTGCTGGTGCTGGCCTGGCTGGCGCACAAGGGGCAGACGCACTACACCAGCCACGGCATCGCCTCGATGCTGCTACTGATCTCCACCGGACTGGCGACCACCGTGCCGCTGGCCAGCTTTGCCGCGGCGGCACGCCGGCTGCCGCTGAGCACGATCGGCATGCTGCAGTACATCGCCCCGACGCTGCAGTTCATCATCGCCGTGGCGGTGGCGCACGAACCCATGTCGCCGCTGAGTTGGGCCGGCTTCGTGTTGATCTGGATCGCCCTGGGCGTATTCACCATCGACGCCTTACTGGCCTCGCACCGCGGGCGGCGCGCCGCCCGTCGCGAAGCCGAGCGGGAGGCGTTGGAGGCGATGACGCAGGAAGTGCACTAGGGCTAGGTGGTGTACTAGCGAACTGCAGTGGTCGGTTTCGTGCGCGATTCGAGGTTTGGGGATTCTATCTGCTGAGGTGACGCGCCCGAGCCCCTTTCTTTGCATGCCCAAAGAAAGAGGCGAAAGAAAGGCGCCCGAAAGGCCTTGTCCCTACGGGCAAACCTCGAGCGCACACCCCGTCCCGGGGCACCGCAGGCACTTGCCCTCCAGGCAAAGCCTGCTCGGGCGGCATCCCTGCCGCCCGACCCCGTGCCGGGGCGCACGCTCGAGGCAAGGCCTAACGGGAATCACACGTCAAAACAGAACGTACCCCAAACGTCTGAGGCTCTAAATCAGCTTGTTCGGAGTACTTCACTGTCGGACTCGCGCTGTTTTGACGTTCGGTCCCCCTTGATCGCTTGCCTCGCGAACGTGCGCCTGGGCGGGGATGGCCGGCAGGGACGCCGGCCAAGCAGCCCTTCGCCCGGATGGCGAATGGCTGCGGCCCCGTTCAGGGGTGCGTTCGCGAGGTTGCCCGTCAGGGACAAGCGATCCTGGGGGTGCGTTTCTTTCGCCGGTTTCTTTGCGCACTCAAAGAAATCGGCTCGGGCGCGTCGCTGATTCAGATCAAAGCCCCAAACCTCGAATCGCGCACGAAACAGCCCGCTATGGCGAGCAAGCACATCAACTGCAAAACAAACAAAGCGAAAAACCAAACCTCAGTCCAACAACGCGTTCAAATGCGCCGCCACACTGCGCCCCAACGCCGGCAGGTTATAACCACCCTCCAACACGGACACCAGCCGTCCCTCGCAATGGCGCTCGGCGACGCCCGCCAGTTGTTGGGTGAGCCATCCGTAGTCGTCCGAAGTCAGGTAGAGGTGCGAAATCTCATCGTCCTGGTGCGCATCGAAACCCGCGGAAATCATGAGCAGTTGCGGTTGAAACTCATCCACCGCCGGAATCAGTTCCTTCTCGAAACGCTCGCGATAGGCCGCTCCCTGCGTGCCCGGCGTGAACTCGAGCCAGAGCATGTTGTCGCCGGCCTTCTGCGGCGTGCTCTCTACCCACAGATCCTTTTCGAAACCAGAGGCCATGAATACCCGTGGTTCGTCGTGGAAGATATCTTCGGTGCCGTTGCCGTGATGCACGTCGAAATCGACTATGGCCACGCGTTCCAGGCCGTATTCGACCAACGCATGCGCCGCGCCGACCGCGACGTTGTTGTACAGACAGAAGCCCATGGCCCGCGTACGCGTGGCGTGATGGCCCGGGGGGCGGACGGCGCAGAATGCGCGGCGCGGCGCGGCCGCCATCACCGCGTCGACAGCCGCGACCACCGCCCCGGCGGCATGCCTCGCCGCCTCCAGGCTGTGCGGGCCGATCACGGTATCCGGATCCAGATGACAGATCGACTCCGTCGGCGCGGCCCTCTCCAAGGCGTCCAAGTAGGCTTTCGCGTGCACGCGCTCAAGCTGCGTGCGCGTTACCGCGGGCGCTTCGCGGTACACCAGCCAGGGATCGACGCCGGATGCGATCAACTGATCGTTGATGGCATCCATCCGGGCACCGTTTTCCGGATGGTCGGGGCTGGTTTCGTGCAGACGACAGCTCGGATGACTCCAGTACAGCAATGACATGGCGGTTCCTTTTCAAGTCCTGGGCACGATGCCGAAAGACACCGGACGACGAACACGTACCCCTTCGACACAGCCCATCGATGGCGTCTATTACGCCTGCGCGGCAGGGGTCTGCGCAAGCCGGTGCGCGCTTCACCCTATTGCAGAGGATGCTTGCGCGGCCGTCGCGCGACACGCATTTTGCAAAATGCGTCGCCGGCGCTTCAGAATACGCATATTCAGTCCCCTCAAACGCCCGCCGGAGCCCTCCATGCCTATCGTGCAGCATTCGCTCGAATCGCTTTTCTCCCCCGAAAGCATCGCCGTAATCGGCGCCAGCGAGCAACCGGGAGCAGTCGGCACCCGTCTCCTGCACAACCTCGTGGAGGCCGGGTACAAGGGCAAGATATATCCGATCAACCCCAAATACGAAACGCTGGGCGACGTCCGCTGCTACGCCAACATCGGTGAAATCGAGAGCCGCATCGACTTGGCGGTAATCGCCACGCCGGCCCGTACCGTACCCGGCATCCTGCGCGACTGCGGTGAACACGGCGTGGGCTCGGCGATCGTCGTTTCCGCCGGTTTTGGCGAGGGCGGCGACGACGGCAAGCGCCTGCAGGACGACCTCGTCGAAACGGCGCGCCGCTACGGCGTGCGCGTGCTGGGACCGAACTGCCTCGGCCTGATCCGCCCTAAGATCGGCATGAACGCCACCTTCAGCAAGAATCAGGCGGGCAAGGGCGATCTCGCATTGATCTCGCAATCCGGCGCGTTATGCACCGCGATCATGGACTGGGCCGAACCGAATCAGGTCGGCTTTTCCGCCGTGGTTTCTCTGGGCGACGCCGCCGACCTCGACTTCGGCGACATCCTCGACTTCCTCGCTCTCGACCCGCAGACCCGCAGCATTCTGCTCTACGTCGAGGGCGTCAAGGATGCACGGCGCTTCATCAGCGGCCTGCGCGCGGCGGCGCGCATGAAGCCGGTCATCGTGATCAAATCCGGTCGCCACCCGTCCGGCTCGCGTGCGGCCACCTCGCACACCGGCGCGCTGGTCGGCGCCGACGACGTATTCGACGCCGCTCTGGAACGCGCCGGCGTGGTGCGCACCTACACCATCGAACAGCTGTTCTCCGCTGCCCAGATCCTGTCCAGCGGACATCGCCTGCGCGGCGAGCGCCTGGCCATACTCGGCAACGCCGGCGGCCCCGGCGTACTGGCCACCGACCATGCCACCGACATGCACATCGAGCTCGCCGAGATCACGCCGCAGACGCTGGATAAACTCGACGGCGTGCTGCCGGCGCAGTGGCCTCACGCCAACCCGGTCGATATCCTCGGCGACGCCGACCCGGAACGCTACGCACAGTCGCTCGACCTCGTGCTGCGCGATGCCAACGTGGACGCCGCGCTGGTCATGCTTACGCCGCAGGGCATGACCGATCCCATCGGCTGCGCCGAGGCCGTGATCAAGACCCCGCGCCAGGGCAAACCCGTACTCACCTGCTGGATGGGGCAGAAGCAGGTCGCACCGTCCTGGGACCGCTTCGCCGCCGCACGCGTGCCCTACTTCCACACGCCTGAGGCGGCGATCGAGGCTTTCGCCTCGCTGGCCCGTTACAACCGTAACCAGCACCTGCTGATGGAAGTACCCGGCTCGCTGTCGGAGCATGCCGAACCCGACATCGAAGGCGCGCGAATGATCATCGAGGGTGCACTGGGCGAAGGTCGGCGCATTCTCTCCTCGCTCGAATCCAAGGCCCTGCTCACCGCGTTCCGCATCCCCGTGATGCCAGCAATGCTGGCCCGCGACGCCAACGAAGCGCTGGTCGCCGCACAGACGCTCGGCCTGCCGGTGGCCATGAAGATCAGCGGCAAGGGGCTGACGCACAAATCCGACGTCGGCGGCGTGCGCCTCAACATCCGTTCCGCAGCAGGCGTTCGTACCACCTACCGCGAAATCATCGAGGCCGTGCAACGCACGCACCCCGACGCCGAAATCGACGGCATCACCGTCGAGCGCATGGCCGACACGCGCAACGCCCGCGAACTGCTCATCGGCGTGGTACGCGACCCGGTGTTCGGACCGGCGATCAGCTTCGGCGCCGGCGGCACTCAGGTCGAGATACTCAAAGACCGCGCCATCGCCCTGCCGCCGCTCAACTCGCTGCTGATCGAGTCCATGGTCGAACGCACCCGCATCGCTCGGCTGCTCAAGGATTTCCGCGATCTACCGGCCATCGACAACGAAGCGCTGGAACACGCTCTGCTACGCGTTTCCGAAATGGTCTGCGAACTGCCCGAGATCCAGGAGATGGACATCAACCCGTTGATCGCCACCGACCGCGGCGTGGTGGCGGTCGACGCGCGTTTCGTGGTGGCCCCCGCCGCCACCGGGCCGGACCGCTACGCGCATATGGCGATCCATCCCTATCCGGCACATCTCACCCAGCGCTGGCAGCTGGCCGACAGCACCGACATGCTCATCCGCCCGATCCGCCCGGAAGACGCCGAAGCCGAACAGAATTTCGTGCTCGGCCTGTCCGAAGAGAGCAAGTATTTCCGCTTCCGGCAGACGCTCAACGCCCTCACGCCGGAAATGCTGGTGCGCTTCACGCAGATCGACTATGACCGTGAGATGGCCTTCATCGCAGTCACCGAGCAGGGCGGCAAGGAAATCGAGATCGGCGTCACCCGCTACATCACCAACCCCGACCAGGAAAGCTGCGAGTTCGCCCTGGTCGTCGCCGACGCCTGGCACGGCAAGGGCATCGGTTCGCGGCTCATGGAACAGCTCATGCGCACCGCGCACGCGCGCGGCCTGAGGCGCATGGAAGGCGAAGTGATCTCGCGCAATCTCCCCATGCTCAAGCTAATGGCGCGCCTGGGCTTCACGGTCCGCCCCAGTCCCGACGACCCCGAAATCCAGCTGGTCGCTCGCGCACTGTAGACCGAAGGCGACGACTCCGGCCTCACTCCCATAATCTAAGGGGGGAGGCCGGAAGACGACACGAATGCTTTATAAGATCCGCTGCAAAATCACTTTTGAGCGGTTTGCAGGTGCTTCACCCATACCACGAAGGAAGTGCGGCAGGTCTTCAGGTAATCCGCGAGCCGCGCTTTGCTGACCCCACCGTCCAACGCGAGGTACATCTTCAGGTTCGGACGGCCCTCGCTGTCGACGAATGAGGTCGAATACCTTTTCGTCTGGTTCCAGGCATTGACCGTTTCCAGGGAAACCTTACCGCTGAAGCCCTTGCGGAATTTTATGATCCGCCCGTTTCCCTGCACGTAGACATAGGCGCTGTAACCGTCGATCTTCCACAAGAGCTGCCCCGGGCGGCCGGTGCTCGTGACCGAGTAGCCCTCCTCGGTCATGATGCTCTTCAATTGATCGGTGGTAATGGTGGAAATCAGCGACTCGGCCTGAACGCCGGCCGCATACGACAGCATCGAAACCATACCCAGCGCGGCGAACAGTCGCAAAAGCGCCTTGCCGAAACGTCCCGTCCCTCTGGATTCGTTCATGATTTGATTCTCCCCTTGCCCTTCAGTTATCGGCGAAATCGTATCGAGAACCCTGATTAACCACATATAACGCATGGTATAAGACGATTATCATGTCGTCGCAAAAAACACAATCGCGTTCAAAATGAGCGTCGACCGGCATTTCGCGGTCAAGCCCTCCGGACGAGATCGAACCGGCATCGGGCTACCGGTATCTAGCCGCCAAAGCCTATTTCCAACGACGGCTGTTGCACGTTCCTCTGAACGCCCGCGCGTGCGATAGTCCGCACATGCTGCGTCAAATGCCTCGCCAGACCTGGGCCTGGATGTTCTACGACTGGGCCAACTCCGCCTTCGCCACGGTGGTCATCGCCGGCTTCTTCCCGGTGTTCTTTCGGGAATTCTGGAGCCGCGGACAGGCTTCCACCGACATCACCTTCCACCTCGGGGTCGCCAATTCGCTTGCCAGCCTGGCGATCGTGTTCGCCGCGCCGTTCATCGGCGCCGTCGCCGACACCGGCGGCCTGAAGAAGCGCCTGTTGCTGAGCTTTGCCGGCCTCGGCATCGCCATGACCGCCGCGCTGTTCTGGCTGCAGGCCGGGCAGTGGCAGCTGGCCGCGACACTCTACGTTCTCGCCACCATCGGTTTCATGGGCGGCAACGTGTTCTACGATTCGCTGCTGGTCGACGTCGCCGAACCGCGCCACTACGACGCCGTCTCCGCCGGCGGCTATGCCATCGGCTACCTCGGCGGCGGCCTGCTGTTCGCCGTCTGCGTCGCCATGACGCTGCAGCCGCACTGGTTCGGCCTGCCCGACGCGGCCGCCGCAGTACGCCTGTCCTTCCTGTTCACCGCCGCCTGGTGGGCCGCATTCACTCTTCCACTGCTGCTGTGGGTGCCGGAACCGACGGCAAGAAGCCACGGTGGCGCGGCACAGGCCGTCGCCGGCGGCTGGCGCCAGCTCGTCGGCACCTTCCACGAAATTCGCCGCCTGCGCGTGCTGTCGCTGTTTCTGCTCGCCTACTGGCTTTACATCGACGGCGTCGACACGGTCATCCGCATGGCCGTGGACTATGGTCTGGCGCTCGGCTTCGGCACATCGCAACTGATCACGGCACTGCTGATCACCCAGTTCGTCGGCTTCCCCGCCGCCATCGTCTTCGGCCGCCTGGGCGAGCGCTTCGGCACCAAGCGCAGCATCGGCATCGGCATCGGCGTGTTCGCCCTCGTCACCGTGTCCGCCTCCGTGATGCGCGAAACCTGGCAGTTCTACGCCGTGGCCATCGTCATCGGCCTGGTGCTCGGCGGCGTACAGTCGCTCAGCCGAGCCTTCTACGCCCGCCTCATCCCGGTCGGCAAATCGGCCGAGTTCTTCGGCTTCTACAACATGCTCGGCAAGTTCGCCGCCGTCATCGGCCCCACTCTGATGGGCGGCGTCGCCCTGCTCACCGGCGACCAGCGGCTGGCGATCCTGTCGCTGCTGGTGCTGTTCGCCGCCGGCGGCGCGCTGCTGTACTTCGTGGACGAAGCGCAAGGGCGAGCTGCGGCGCGTCAAATCTAGGTAAGCCGCCTATACTCACCCGCCCATGGCTCAAGCCCCTTCGCCCATGAACGTGGAAATCCGTGCCGCCGTAGAAGCGGATGCAGAAGGCGTGATCTCGCTCTACCGCGAATTCACTCGGTACCTGTCCGCGCTAGGCGACGAACCGGAGGGTCGCCTGACGCTCGAACTTTTCCGTCTCCAGGGGTTCGGGCCGTATCCGGCGTTTCACGCGCTCGTGGCGGAATCCGACGGCGTCATCATCGGCTATCTGCTCTATCATTTCGGTTACGATGCCGACCGCGCGACGCGGGTCATGCACATCGTCGATCTGTACGCGGACGGCGAACACCGCAGACACGGCGTAGGAAGCGCGCTGATGGCTCGGGCATGCTCGATCTGCCGCGACGACGGCCTACCTGAAATGCTGTGGTCGGTCTACAAGCCGAACCGGCCGGCGAAGCGTTTCTACGAACGCCTCGGCGCGAAAGTCGTCGATGATCTCGACTTCATGCACCTTGAGTTCGACTAGCCAAGCGCCTGGGTATCGACAGGCGACAGTTCTCCGAATTCCCCTCATGCAGCAGACACGCAACACAAGCAAGCTGGCCCCCGAGACCCTGCGGGGCATGAAATCGCACTCGCCCATTCCCATGCTGACCGCCTACACGGCCCCCGTCGCCCGTAGCCTCGAACAGGCCGGCGTACCGGTGCTGCTGGTAGGCGACACCGTCGGCATGGTCGAAATGGGCTTCGACAGCACCCGCCAGGTCACGCTCGAGCACATGCGCTACCACATCGGTGCGGTGCGGCGCGGCGCACCCTCGACCCACATCGTCGGCGACCTGCCCTACGCCAGCGACCGCGACCCGGATACCGCGCTGCTAAGCGCCCGATCGCTGATCGAAGCCGGCGCCGACAGCGTGAAGCTGGAAGGCCCCAAACTCGACGTGATCGAACATCTGGTCGCCAACGGCATCGACGTCGTCGGCCATACCGGCCTCACGCCCCAGACCTCCGCCAGCTTTCGCCAGGTAGGCCGCGAAGCCGAAGACGCCGCACGCATCCGCGAAGAGGCTGCCGCCATCGCCGCGGCAGGCGCGTTCATGCTGGTACTCGAACACATTCCCGACGCACTTGCCGAGACCATTACCGGCGAGATTCCGATCCCGACCATCGGCATCGGCGCCGGGCCGTCCTGCGACGGCCAGGTGCTGGTGATCAACGACGCCGTCGGCCTGGGCGACAAGTGGCCGCCCTTTTCCAGACAGTATGCCTATGTCGGCAAGACCATCGTCGAGGCGGCGGAGGCGTTTGTCAGGGAAGTAAGAGAGCGGACTTTTTAGGATTGTCGCTCTGCCGGGTCCGCTCGCGGCATGTGGTTCAGACGTAATTCGCTTGAAGCGCTTGCCGTGTGCGCAACCGGCTCCACAGCCGCATAATCGCGCAGGCAACCCAACCTGCACTCTCCCCAATGCCCTATACATTCATAGTCACCGACAGCGCCGAAGAAGACGCCATCAAAGGCATCGTCGCCCCCCTGAAGGAATTCAACGAGAAACAAGCCGGCCCCAGCGGACACCGCCCTCTCGGCGTATTGCTGCGCGACGAGCAGGAGCACGTCATCGGCGGCCTGTGGGGCGCCACAAGCTACGGCTGGCTGTTCACGCAGCTACTGGTCGTACCCGAACACCTGCGCGGACGCGGCTTCGGCACGCGCCTCATGCGGCTGGCGGAAGAGGAGGCGATCGCACGCGGCTGCCACGGCGCCTGGCTGGACACGCACGAATTCCAGGCCCGTCCCTTCTACGAGCGCCTGGGCTACGCCTGCTTCGGCGAACTGCCCGACTACCCGCCGGGGCACTCGCGATTCTTCATGCAAAAGACACTGAAGCCCGAAACCGAGTAATGCGCGACGGCGCATGAGCTTATCGCGGCCCCGCCTCGTCCGTCGGGTCGAGTCCACTCCGTAGCAGTGCCGGCCCGGCCAACAGCGAGGCGAGCACGCAATAGACGGCAAAGCCCAGCCCCATCGCTCCCGCCCCAAGCTGCTCCGACAGCATGACGGCGGTAACCGCCGGCGCCACGGCGGTGGCCAGCACCGCGCAGGCCACGAACACGCCGCGCACCAGACCTATCGAGGCCGTGCCGAACAGATCCACCCACACCGCTCCGCCGAGTACGGAATTGGCTCCGGCGGTGAAGCCGATGCCCGCAAAAGCCACCCAGATCGAGGCACTGCCCAGCGGCAGGGCCAGAGACGCGAAGGCGAACGCCATCGGCAGCAGGTGCAGACGCGCCATGCGCAACGCACCGAAACGGTCCGCCGCACGGCCGTAACCCCAGGTGCCGAAAGCCCGCGACAGGGCGAACACGGCGAAGGCCGCGCCGATCAGTTGCGGCGGCCAGTGCATAAGGCGGCTGACGGCCACCTGTTCGAACAGGAAACCGGTCACCATGAACGGCGGCGCCAGCAACAGTGCGGAACCGGCCCAGAATGCCGGCTGGCGCAGCAGCACGCGGCGCCGACCTATCGATGGCTGCGGATTGCCTGCGCTGCTGCCGGCCGCGGGTTTCCACGGCAGATCGCGGCTGAGCAGCAACAGCGCAGGCAGCACGGCGAGCAGCAGCACGGCGCTCACGCCGTGCCACAGCCAACGCCATTCGAACACGGCCACGGCTGCCAGGACCGCGGCCGGCAGTACGGCTTCGCCCAGGATCACGCCCATCGATGCCCAGGCGATCATCGCCCCTTTGCGGTTACCTCCACCACGCGCGGCTGTGACGATGCCGAGATGCGACATCAGCCCCTGTCCGCCCAGGCGCAACAGAAAGAATGCCGCGAGCAAACCGAACGGCGTCGTCACCGTGCCGGCCAGCAGGCTTCCCGCGACGTAAATCCCCGAAGCGACGGCGATGGCGCGACGCAGAGACATGCGGTCGAGTGCCCCGCCGAGCCAGAACAGCAAGCCGCCGCTGGCCAAAGTGGCGAGCCCGTACAACACGCCCAGACGCGCCCCGCCGACGCCGGTGGCAGCCTCGAACTGCGGGCTGAACAAACCCAGGAAAAAGGTTTGTCCGAAACTCGACACGAAGGTGGCGATGAAGCCGAAAATGATGATCCGCGCGCCAAGGGTGCGGTCATTACGAGAAAATTGTGCTTGCATCGAGTTACGCCGTTCCTCCTGGTGTGGCGATACGCGCCCATCCTTGGTGCGCTGGAATCGTATCTTCGAGCCGCCCGTCGGACGGCAGTCGCGAAATCGACGGCACCTGAAAAGTCCGATGGAATGGGAAACGCTCAGTGGACGCCTTGGCCGCGGCATCTCCCTGCCGCTTGCCAAACCGGAACGACTATTAGAGACAATAGCAGCGCGGAGGAAACCCTGCGGGATTCGCCGCGGATGCCGATCATGCGGAACAGGTCTGCATGACGTGCGCTTGTTTACCCGCCTTGCCTTGGGATGCCCTCATGAGCGCTACCGAACAGGTGACACCGGTCCTATATGCCTTCTCCGGCCTGCCGGGTACGGGCAAAACGACGCTGGCCAAGGCACTCGCGAATCATCGCCGCGCCGCGTATCTGCGCATCGACACCGTGGAACAGGCGTTGAGGGATATCTGCGCCACCGAACTTATAGCCGACGAAGGCTATCGGCTGGCCTACCGTATCGCGATCGACAACCTGCGCCTAGGACTCGACGTCGTCGCCGACTCCTGCAATCCGATCGCGATTACGCGTAGGGCGTGGGAACGCGTGGCCACGGACGCCGGGGCACGCTGCATCAACATCGAGACCACGTGCTCGGACGCCCACGAGCATCGCCGGCGCATCGAAATGCGCCTGACCGACATCCCTGGACTGCAATTGCCCACCTGGCAGGAGGTCGAAAGCCGCGAATACCAGCCCTGGCCGGCGACCGTGATCACGGTCGATACCGCAGGACGGTCGCAGCGCGAATGCTTTGATCATCTTCTACACGAATTGGACGCGGTGCTCTGAATGGCGCCCACTTCATCCTCATCCACCGGCAGAGGGTTCCAGCCATGAATCCACGCATCAGCATGATCACCCTGGGCGTCCGCGACCTCGCTGCAGCGATCGAGTTCTACGAACAAGGACTTGGCTTTCCGCGCATGGCATCGCCGCCCGAAGTCGCGTTCTTTACGCTCAACGGCTCCTGGCTCGGCCTGTATGGCTACGAGGCCCTGGCCGAAGACGCCGGCGTTCCCGCCGACGGCAGCGGCTTCAGAGGCTTCAGCCTGGCGCACAATGTCTCTTCCGAAGCGGAAGTCGACGCGGTGATGGCGCTGGCCGTCGGTGCCGGAGCGACGCTGGTCAAACCACCGCAGAAAGTCTTCTGGGGCGGCTACAGCGGATACTTCAAGGATCCCGACGGGCACCTGTGGGAAGTTGCGCACAACCCACTGTTCTGGGTCGGCCCCAGCGACGATGCGGCATAGCACAACCACGGCAACCGGAAATTCCGCTCGACAACAGCTATGCTTGGATTGATGCCCCTTGCCGGGCCCAAGCTCCACACTTGCTGGCTCCGGCACAGAAACGCATGGTTTGAGGAAGGCGCGGCATCGAATGAACCGGCCTCAAGGGAGTTCATCAATGTCCATCGACAGCATCGGCAGCGCACCGCTCGGCGGCCTGTATGCCAAGAACACGCCCTACAACAGCACGCTCTCCGGGAGTGCGGCCGCCAGCGACGCGGAAACCACCGGCAGCGGCGGCCAGAGTGCTGCCAACGGCCTCGTCCAGGCACTCAGCCTCGCCCTGCAGCAAAGCGGCCGCGACACGCCCCCGGTCATTGCCCCGCCATCCTCCGCCGGAAGCACCGCCGAGGCAGCCAACAATCCGCCGCCTCCAGCACCGCCCATCTCCGAACTCACCGGCCAGAGCGGCGACAACCCGGTTCATGCGTTCGTCTATGCTCTCGCGCAGGCCCTATCCGCAGATGCTGCACCAACCTCGGTTAGCAGCAACTCGAACACATACGCCGGCGGCGGCAGCTATGCCAGCCTGGAAAACCGGCTGCAAAACCTGATTGCCTCCCTCGACTCCAGCACTCCGGCGAACACCAGCCCGAGCCTCAAACAACTGGAATCGGCCTTCCAGAACCTGACCGTGCAACCGTCAACCTCCTCCAACACGACGGCGGCCGCCAACGGCTCCAGCCTCGAGCAGTTCCTGCAGACGCTGACGCAGAACCTGGCGGCCAACGACCAGACATCCGGACAGCCACTCAGCCACACCGGCACCCTGCTCGGCACCACGGCCTAATCCCCCGCACGGTTCGCGTACAATCCGGCGTTGCCGGATCGTGCCCATTCGCAGAGGGATTAGCCATGCCGATTTCCCATATCGAGCACTACAACCTGCGCGCCGAGCGCGGCATGCTCGACACCCTGCGCGACTTCTACGTGACCGTCGTCGGCCTGCAGATCGGGGATCGCCCATTGAGCAGCTACGGCTACTGGCTGTATGCAGACGAGCGGGCTTTGCTACACCTGTCGGAAGCGCGCTCGGGCGATCCGCGCGAGCCGCATGTCAGAGGCACCTTCGACCACGTCGCCTTCGCCTGCACGGACCTGCCCGCCTTCGAGGCGCATCTGCGAAACCACGGGATCGATTACCGCTACGCGGAGGTGCCCGCCACCGGCCAGCGCCAGCTGTTCTTCAGCGACCCGGCCGGCAACGGCATCGAACTGAACTTCGCGGCCACACCGGATTCCTGAGCACGGCGCCCGAAAGCCGCGGGACCTTCTCCTTTCGGCTCAGGGCAGCATGTCACGCAAGCGGAACCAGGTCATGGCCAGCACCAGTGCCGGCGTACGGAACCAGCGGCCGCCCGGGAACGGCATATGCGGGATACGCGCGAAGACGTCGAAACGCTCGGCCGTGCCGGCGACCGCCTCGGCCATGAGCTTGCCGGCAAGGCCGGTGAGCGCGATGCCGTGCCCGGAGAAGCCCTGCGCGTAGAAGATGTTGTCGGCGAGCCTGCCGAAGTTCGGCGCTCGACTCTGGGTGATGGCCACGTAGCCGCCCCAGGCATATTCGACGCGCACGTCGGACAGCTGGGGAAAGACCTTGAGCATGCGCGCCCGCATGGACTGGCCGATGGACACGGGTTCGAGGGTGGAATAGGACACACGGCCGCCGAACAGCATGCGGTGATCCGCCGAACGCCGGAAGTAGTCGAGGACGAAATTGCTGTCGGCCACCGCGGCGTTGCCGGGCAGCAGCTGCGCCGCGCGCGTCTCGCCCAGCGGCTCGGTGGCGATGATGTAGGTGCCGACCGGCATGATGCGGTGCCACATCTTCGGTTCGAGCCCGTCGAGATGGGCGTTTGTGCACAACACGACGTGGCGCGCCCGCACCTGTCCTGCGGCGGTGTGTACCACGGCCGGCTCGCCCCGCTCGATGCGGGTGACGCGGGAGTCCTCGAAGAACCGTGCGCCGGCCTGTTCGGCGGCGGCGGCCAGCCCCAGGGTGTAGTTGAGCGGATGAATATGGCCGCAGCGCGGGTCGGACACGCCGGCAACGTAGCGATCGCTGCCGATCATGGCGTGCAGGGCATCGCCCTCGAGCAGTTCGAGATCATGGAAGTCGTACTCGCGCGCCATGTCCTCGACCCATTCGGCCAGATCCCGGCGCTGACGGGGCTTGATGGCCGCATGCAGATAGCCCTGCGCCGAATCGCAGTCGATGGCGTGGCGCTCGACCTGCGCGTCGAGCAAATCGACCGCTTCCAGCGACATGTCCCAGAGCTTGCGGGCATCGTCGGCGCCGACCTGCCGCCGCAACACGCTCATGTCGCAGCCGAAACCGTGCAGTTTCTGCCCGCCGCTGCGTCCGGACGCGCCCCAGCCCACCCGCTCGCCCTCGAGCACGGCAACGCTGTAGCCGCGTTCGGCTAAATGCAGCGCCGCGGAACAGCCGGTGATGCCGGCACCGACCACGCAGACGTCGACGCTCTGCTCGCCCTCCAGGCGGGGGAATTCGAGGTGACGGTTGCGGCTGGCGGCGTAATAGGAATCGACGTGCGACTGGCCCGGCATGGTTATGGTCTCGTGGCTTGATCGAAGGCCGGGAAACCGGGGCCGCTCACGCCCCGCACCGGCCGTCTGTTTAAACGGTGAGCAGGTACCACTCGTGTTCGAGCGGCGAGACGTGGTAGCTGAAGCGTTCGCGCTCGGAATACTTGTTCGCCAGATAGACGCGCAGAAAATCCTCGCCCAGATACTGCGGGATGATCTCGGCACTCTCCAGTGCGGCCAAAGCCTCGCCCCAGGTCGTCGGCAAACAAGGCTCGAGCTGGGCATAGGCATTGCCCTGCACCGGCTCGCCCGGATCGATCCGCTGGCTCAGGCCGTGATGAATGCCGGCGAGCACCGCGGCAGTCAGCAGATAAGGATTCACGTCGGCGCCGGCCACGCGATGTTCGACGCGCCGTCCGTGATCGGCCCCCGCGGGAATACGCAGCGCAGTCGTGCGATTGTTGAATGCCCAGGCCGGACACAGTGGCACGAAGCTGTCGCGGCGGAAGCGGCGGTAGGAATTGGCATTCGGTGCGAACAACGCCATGGTCTCGACCATGGTGGCCATGAGTCCGCCGATGGCGTGGCGCAGGCGTTTCACTGCCAAGGACTCATCCGCTCCGGCCAACACGTTGCGCCCGTCATCGTCGACCAGGCTGACATGCACATGCATGACCGCTACCGGCGCGATCGTCGTAGGGCTTGGCCATGAACGTGGCATCCATGCCGTGGCGCTGCGCCACCTGCTTTATCACGCGCTTGAGCAAAATGGCGTGGGCACAGGCGGAGAGTGCGTCCGGCGTGTAATGCAGGTTGATTTCGTACTGCCCGGGCGCGTACTCGGCAACGGCGGTGTCGGCCGGAATGCCCTGCTCCTCGCAGGCATCGCTCACCTCACCGATGAATCGCTGTAGTCGTCGATCTCCGCCATGCCGTAAACCTGCGTCTTGCCTCGCGCTCGCCGGTCACGGGCGAAATTGGCGGCTGCGGCGCACCCAGCGCGATGCGCTCGCGGTCGATCAGATAGAACTCCATTTCGACCGCCACTACCGGCGTCAGACCCGAGTTCGGTTTGAAACGCTCCGGCACGCCTGCCAGCACATGCAGCGGGTCGGCGAAATACGGCGGTCTCCTGCAGGTCGTACATGGCTCATCAACAGCTGGCCCATGGTGGCGGATTGCCACGGCACGCCGACCAGAGAACCGGGCACCGGCATGGCAAATCTGGTCGGCGTCGCCGATATCGAAACCCAGCCCCGTCTCCTCGACGGTATCGCCGGTGATGTCCGCGCCGAACACCGAACCGGGCAGATTGACGCCGTCGGTGAGACCTTTCTCAGCGCGTCGATTTCGACCCGCTTGCCGCGCAGCACGCCGTTGACGTCGGGGATGATGAGGTCCACCACGCGCGCATGCGGATAGCGGCGCCGGAATTCCGTCAGTTCTTCGTGCATTTCGGTATGTGCCGATGCGGCCATCTCCGCTCCCCTTCAATGTACTCGTAACAAAGTGCCGGGCAGCGCACGCGCTACTGATCGCATGCAACCAAGCGTGTTTAATATCCAAATACTGGTGACACCGCCCCCAAACTGTCAAGACATCCGCCAAAAAGCCTGAAAGGCCTATAAAACAGGCTTCATGCGAGATCCAAAAAACACGAGGGGGGTGACTTGTGGCCCCAGCAGACCGATGTTATGTTTAATATATTACACACACAGGGCCGCTTCATGCCGCGCAAGCCACTCATCGGAGTCCCGGCAGACCGCAAGATCATCGGCCCCCACCCTTTCCATGCGGTGGGCGAGAAGTATTTGACCGCGCTGACCGACGTCGCGGAAGTCACGCCTCTCATCATTCCCGCCCTGGCCGACCACCTGTCCGTCGACGACCTGCTCGATGCCGTAGACGGCCTGCTCTTTACCGGCAGCCACAGCAACATCGAACCCGCGCACTACGCCGGGCCGGCCAGCGTGCCGGGCACCGAACACGACACCGCCCGCGACGCGCTGACCCTGGCACTGCTACCCGCCGCGCTGGAGCGCGGCATCCCCGTGCTGGCCATCTGCCGGGGCTTTCAGGAATTCAACGTGGCGCGCGGCGGCAGCCTGCATCAGCGGGTGCACGAACTGCCCGACATGCTCGATCACCGCGAAGACGATACCCAGTCGCTGGATATCCAGTATGGCCGGCGCATAGCGTCGAGCTGTGCGAGGGAGGTCTGCTGCAGCGCCTGACCGGCCTCTCCAGCATTGAAGTCAACTCGATACACTGGCAGGGCATCGACCGGCTGGCCCCCGGCCTGCGCGCCGAAGCGATCGCGCCCGACGGCCTGATCGAGGCATTCACCGCCCCGGACGCACCGGGCTTCAACCTTGCAGTACAGTGGCACCCGGAGTGGCGCGCCGGCGAAAACCCGATATCGGTCAAACTGTTCAAGGCCTTCGGCGCGGCCTGCCGAGGCGAGACGAGCGGCTGAGGCACGTGGCAGGCGACACGACACCCCTGAGACACACTATTAATATTTAGGCGAGACAGCGCCGACACGGCGCCGCCACCAAACAGGTGAAACATGAGTTTCGACACCGAAGAAATGAATTACATCAACGCGTGGTTCAAGGAACACCGAATCACCGAGGTTGAGTGCCTGATCCCCGACATGACGGGCAACGCGCGCGGCAAGATCATCCCCGCGGACAAGTTCTGCAAGGAACAGGGCATGCGCCTGCCCGAGATGCTCTTCATCCAGACGGTCACCGGCGACTGGCCCGACGACGAAAGCATGGTCGACCCACGCCGAGATCGACATGGTGCTGCGCCCCGACCCCAACACGCTGCGGCTCGTGCCGTGGACTGCCGACCCCACCGCCCAGGTCATCCACGACTGCTATCTGCGCGACGGCTCGCCGGTCGACATCGCTCCGCGCTAGGTGCTCGAGCGCGTGCTGGCTGAATATGCCAAGCGCGGCTGGCAGCCGGTGGTCGCCCCCGAACTCGAGTTCTACCTGGTACAGCGCAACACCGACCCGGACTATCCGCTGGAACCGCCGGTCGGCCGCTCCGGGCGCCCCGAGACGCGCACGCCAGTCCTACGGCATCGATGCGGTCAACGAATTCGACCCCTTGTTCGAAGACATCTACGACTACTGCGAAGCCCAGGAGCTCGACATCGACACCCTGATCCACGAATCCGGCGCCGCGCAGATGGAGATCAACTTCCTGCACGGCGACGCGCTGTAGCTGGCCGACCAGGTCTTCCTGTTCAAGCGCACCGTGCGCGAGACTGCCATGCGCCACGACATGTATGCCACCTTCATGGCCAAGCCCTTCGAAGACGAGCCGGGCAGCGCCATGCATATCCACCAGAGCATGATCGACAGCCGCCACCGGCGAAAATCTGTTCGGAGCGCCCGATGGCGGCATGAGCGAGCTTTTCCGCCACTACATCGGCGGCCTGCAGGCCTACCTGCCCGCGACGATGTCCTTCTTCGCGCCCAACGTAAACTCCTACCGCCGCATAGCGCGCCACGAATCCGCGCCGATCAATGCCGACTGGGGCACGGACAACCGCACCGTCGGCCTGCGCGTGCCCTTCGCCTCGGCGTCGGCCAGGCGCGTGGAGAACCGCGTTGCCGGCGCCGACGCCAATCCCTACCTGGCGCTAGCCGCGACGCTTGCCTGCGGCCTGCTGGGGATCATCGAGGGCATCGAGCCGCGCGCCGAGCAAAAAGGCAGCGCCTACGAACTGCCCTTCGGCCTGCCGCGCAGCATCGAGGACTCGCTGCAGAACCTGGAGCGCGCCCCCGAGTCGCTACACGACCTGCTCGGCAAGCGCTTCGTCCAGCGCCTATGCCGCAATCAAGCGCAAAGAATACGAAACCTTCTTCCGCGTCATCAGCTCCTGGGAACGCGAGTTCCTGCTGCTATCCGTCTGAAGACGTACAAACCACCATCTGGAACTGTCGTTATGAGTCAAACACAACGCACCACCGCCGACTGGCAGCGCCTCGACGCCGCCCACCATCTGCATCCGTTCACCGACTACGGCGAACTCAACGCCAAGGGCTCGCGCATCATCACGCGCGCCGAAGGCTGCTACCTATGGGACTCCGACGGCAACCAGATTCTGGACGGCATGGCCGGCCTGTGGTGCGTCAACATCGGCTACGGCCGCAAGGAACTGGCGGAAGCCGCCTACCGGCAGATGCAGGAACTGCCCTACTACAACAACTTCTTCCAGTGCAGCCACCCGCCGGCCATCGAGCTGTCGCAGCTGCTGTCCGAAGTCACGCCGGCGCACATGAACCACGTGTTCTTCACCGGCTCCGGCTCGGACTCCAACGACACCGTGCTGCGCATGGTGCGCTACTACTGGAAGCTGCTGGGCAAGCCCTACAAGAAGGTGATCATTTCGCGCGATAACGCCTATCACGGCAGCACCGTGGCCGGCGCCAGCCTGAGCGGCATGAAGGCCATGCACGCCCAGGGCGACCTGCCGATCCCCGGCATCGAGCACATCGAACAGCCCTACCACTTCGGCTGCGCGCCCGACATGGATCCGGCCGAGTTCGGCCGCCAGGCCGCGCAGGCGCTGGAGCGCAAGATCGACGAAATCGGCGAGTGCAACGTCGCCGCCTTCATCGCCGAACCCATCCAGGGCGCCGGCGGCGTGATCGTCCCGCCCGACAGCTATTGGCCGGAGATCAAGCGCATCTGCGCCGAGCGCGGCATCCTGCTGATCGTCGACGAGGTCATCACCGGCTTCGGCCGCCTCGGCACCTGGTTCGGATCGCAGTATTACGACCTCGAGCCCGACCTGATGCCCATCGCCAAGGGCCTGTCCTCGGGCTATCAGCCGATCGGCGGCGTCATGGTCTCCGACCGCGTGGCCGAGGTCGTCATCGGCGAGGGCGGCGAATTCTTCCACGGCTATACCTACTCAGGCCATCCGGTGGCAGCCGCGGTCGCCGCAGAGAACATCCGCATCATGCGTGACGAGGGCATCGTCGAACGCGCCGGGGCGGAGATCGCACCTTACCTGCAGGCCCGCTGGCGGGAACTGGGCGAACATCCGCTGGTCGGCGAGGCACGCGGCGTGGGCATGGTTGCGGCGATGGAGCTGGTCAAGTCCAAACAGCCGCTGGAGCGCTTCGAGGAACCCGGCAAGGTCGGCAGCCTCTGCCGCGACCTGAGCGTCAAGAACGGCCTGGTGATGCGTGCGGTGGGCGGCACGATGATCATTTCGCCGCCCTTGGTTCTCAGCCGCGAACAGGTCGACGAGCTTATCGACAAGGCCCGCAGGACGCTGGACGAAACGCACAAGGCGATCGGCGGCGCCTGAGCGCCGACGCCCCGCGGCAACCCGTTTTTTTCACACGACAGCACACCGATTTTCACGTAATAATTCCAGAATACAAACCCCGCGGCCCGACCGCGGGGAGGCAGGAAGGGGAAGCAGTTCGAAACTACTGTCGGCGCCGCTCGCGGCGCACATCAAAGAGAGGGGAATCAACATGCTACGCAAGACGCTTACATCGCTGACGCTCGCGGCCTGTGCCGCGATGGGCGTGACGCAGACGGTGCAGGCGGCCGATGCGCCGACCCTGCGGGTTTACAACTGGTCGGACTACATCGCCGAAGACACCATTCCCAATTTCACCAAGGCAACCGGCATCCCGGTCACCTACGACGTCTTCGACAGCAATGAGGTACTCGAAGGCAAGCTGCTGGCCGGCCACACCGGTTACGACGTCGTCGTGCCCTCGTCCTACTTCCTGTCGCGCCAGATCCAGGCCGGCGTGTTCCAGAAGCTGGACAAGGCTTTGATCCCCAACATGAAAGGCCTCGATCCGCACCTGATGGCCGAGCTCGCCAAGGTCGATCCGGGCAATGCCTACGGCGTGCCCTACATGTGGGGCACCACCGGTATCGGCTACAACGTCGAGGCGGTCAAGAAGGCGCTGGGCGCCGACGCTCCGACCGACAGCTGGAAGCTGGTGTTCGATCCGAAGTACGTTTCCAAGCTCAAGAGCTGCGGCGTCGCCTTCCTCGACGCACCGACCGACGTCATGCCGGCCGCGCTGCACTACCTCGGGCTGGACCCCAACAGCCAGAACCCGGCGGATTACGAAAAGGCCTTCAAGATGATGCAGAAGGTTCGTCCCTACATCCGCTACTTCAACTCCTCGCAGTACATCAACGACCTGGCCAACGGCAACATCTGCGTGGCCATCGGCTGGTCGGGCGACGTGTTCCAGGCCCGCGACCGTGCCAACGAGGCGAAGAACGGCGTGCAGGTCGCCTACGTAATCCCCAAGGAAGGCGCCCAGCTATGGTTCGACATGCTGGCAGTGCCGGCCGACGCCCCGCATCCGAAAGAAGCCTTCAAGCTGATCAACTACCTGCTCTCGCCCAAGGTCGAGGCGGCCAACACCAACTACATCAGTTACTCCAATCCGGTGCCCGCGTCGCTGGCCGACGTGGATAAGGAAATCAAGGACAACCCGGCGATCTATCCGCCGCAGGCCGTGATGGACAAGCTCTACACTTTCATGACGCCGACGACGAAGATCACCCGCACGATGACGCGTCTCTGGACCCGCCTGAAGACGGGAACCTAAGCAATCACGACATGGCGCCTCACCCTTCCCGGTGGGGCGCTTTGTCCCGTGTGCACCGAGACACCGGTATCCGCGATGGCTGAGCAAACGACAAACACCGCCACGCCCGCCACCGACGAGCATTACGTTCGCCTGGAGGGACTGCGCAAGGAATTCGACGGCACCGTCGCCGTCTATGAGGCCAACCTCGACATCCGCAAAGGCGAAATCTTCGCGCTGCTGGGTAGCACCGGCTGCGGCAAAACCACGCTGCTGCGGATGCTCTCGGGTTTCGAGGCACCCAGCGCCGGGCGCATCCTGATCGACGGCGAGGACATGACCCACGTCGCGCCGCATCACCGCCCGACCAACATGATGTTCCAGTCCTATGCGATCTTCCCGCACATGACCGTGGAGCAGAACATCGCCTTCGGCCTCAAGCAGGAAGGTCAGCCCAAGAACCAGATCAAGAAGACCGTCAAGGAAATGCTCGAACTGGTGCGCATGACGCCCTACGCCAAGCGCAAGCCGCACCAGCTCTCCGGCGGCCAGCGCCAACGCGTCGCGCTCGCCCGCAGCCTGGCCAAGCGTCCCAAACTGCTGCTGCTCGACGAGCCCATGAGCGCGCTGGACAAGAAACTGCGCAACCAGGTGCAGTTCGAGATCGTCAACATCCTCGAACAGCTCGGCATGACTTGCGTCATCGTCACTCACGACCAGGAGGAGGCCATGACCATGGCCCACCGCATGGCCGTCATGGACCAGGGCGAAATCCTGCAGGTGGGCACGCCGAGCGAAATCTACGAACACCCGAACTGCCGCTTCACCGCCGAATTCATCGGCAGCGTCAATCTGTTCGAAGGCACGCTGATCGAGGACGAGCCCGACTACGTGGTCATCGAATCCAGCGAAGCCTGCTGCCCGATCCGGATCGGGCACGGCATTAGCGGCACTCTGGGCATGCAGGCATGGGTGGCCATTCGGCCGGAGAAGATACGCATCCTGCGCGAGTCATCCGAAGACAGCATCAACTGCGCGCAGGGCACCGTTGACGAAATCGGCTACCAGGGCAGCCATTCGATCTATCACATACGGCTAGACAGCGGTAAACGCGCCATCGTCACCCAACCCAACCTCAGCCGCGATCTCGACGAACGCCCCACTTGGGGCGACCGTGTCTACCTGAGTTGGGACGCCGACGCCCCCGTGGTGCTGACGCGATGAAACCGATCTACAAGCCGCTGTTTCCGCACGGGCGACGACTCATCATCGCCGTTCCCTACCTGTGGCTACTGCTGTTCTTCCTGATCCCCTTCGTCATCGTCCTGAAGATCAGCTTCGCCAACACAGCCATCGCCATTCCACCCTACACGGCGCTGTACGACTTCAAGGACGGCGTCATCCAAGTCACGCTGGATTTCGGCAATTATCTGTTCCTGCTCGGCGACGACCTCTACGCGTTGGCCTACCTCGGCTCGCTCAAGATCGCCGCGATCTCGACCCTGCTGTGCCTGCTGATCGGCTACCCGATGGCCTACGCCATCGCCCGTGCCAAACCCACCGTGCGCAACACCTTCCTGATGCTCATCATCATCCCGTACTGGACGTCGTTCCTGATCCGCGTCTACGCCTGGATGGGCATCCTCAACACCAACGGGCTGCTCAACGACACGCTGCTCAAGCTTGGGATTATCAGCCACCCCCTGCACATCATGTACACCCAGTTTGCGGTGTACCTGGGCATGATCTATGCCTACCTGCCGTTCATGATATTGCCGCTGTACGCCAATCTCGTGCGCCACGACCCCAGCCTGCTGGAAGCCGCGCACGACCTCGGCGCGCGCCCCTGGAAGGCGTTCTTCACCATCACGCTGCCATTGTCCAAAGGCGGCGTCATCGCCGGCTCGTTGCTGGTGTTCATCCCCGCCGTGGGCGAATTCGTCATCCCCGAACTGCTCGGCGGCCCCAGCACGCTGATGATCGGACGCGTGGTATGGAACGAATTCTTCGCCAACCACGACTGGCCCACCGCCTCGGCCGTGGCCATCGTCATGCTGGCGATCCTACTCGTACCCATCGTGCTGTTTCACCGCTACCAGTCGCGCGAACTGGAAAGAGGGACGCGATGAGCAACGGAATCATGAAACTACGTGCGCCGAACGTCATGCTCGTACTCGGGCTGATATTCCTCTACATCCCGATCGTCAGCCTGATCTTCTACTCCTTCAACGCCTCGCGTCTGGTAACGGTATGGGCCGGCTTCTCGCCCAAGTGGTACGGCGCCCTGCTACAGGACCAGCAGATCCTCAACGCTGCCTGGATGAGCCTGCGCATCGCTTTCTTCAGCGCCAGCACGGCCGTGGTACTCGGCACGCTGGCCGCACTATCCATGGTGCGCTACGGACGCTTTCGCGGACACACGCTGTTCGCCGGCATGATCACCGCACCGCTGGTCATGCCCGACGTCATCCTTGGCCTTTCACTGCTACTCCTGTTCGTAGCCCTGCAGACCGGCATCGGCTGGCCCTCCAATCGGGGCATGCTCACGATCTGGATCGCGCATTCAACCTTCTGCACCGCCTACGTGACCGTGGTCATCGCCTCGCGCCTACGCGATCTCGATCGCTCGCTGGAAGAGGCCGCCATGGACCTCGGCGCGGCGCCGTGGAAAGTGTTCTTCGTCGTCGTCCTGCCCGGCTTGGCCCCAGCACTGATGGCGGGCTGGCTGCTGTCCTTCACCCTGTCGCTGGATGATCTCGTCGTTGCCAGCTTCGTCGCCGGCCCCGGCTCGACCACACTGCCGATGGTCATCTTCTCGCGCGTGCGCCTGGGCGTCAGTCCGGTCATCAACGCACTGGCGACGCTGCTCGTACTGATCGTGACCGTAAGCGTACTGTTGTCGGCCTGGATCAGTCATCGCATGGACCGCAAGATGCGTCGTGAAGCCCAGCTGGCACATGCCGGGGTCGACGAGCAGGAAGCCAGCTTACTCGCGCACGGCGTGCGCGAGTAAGCTGCGGGCGCCATCAAGGCGCCCAGCCCGCGTTTAATATTCAGGCACACAGCTTGCACCGGGAATATCTCCTGGAAACTCCACACTCCAACAACTGTCATAGCATGGTGGGTATTACATTTGTTCTTGCTGGAATGAAGCTGCGCTGATACGTTTAAAAAATTAAACACTCACGCCGAAATCGGCCCGACAAGCCGAGGAGACATCATGCGCCTCGAATCAATCAACGCCGCCACTGGCGAAACCCTCGCAACCTTTGAATTCTGGGACGACGCCCGCCTCGAAACCGCCCTGCAAAGCGCCGAGGATGCGGCTCGCCTTTGGCGCGCCCGCCCGCTGCGCGAACGCGCCGAACGCATCGGCGCGCTGGCCGCATATCTGCGTGAACGCTCCGACGCACTGGCCCGCCTCGCCAGCCTGGAAATGGGCAAACCCATCCGCGAGGCCCGTGCCGAAGTCGAGAAAAGCGCCTGGGCCTGCGAATACTACGCCGAGCACGCCGAGGCCATGCTGCGCGCCGAGCCCGTCGCCACCGATGCCGGCCGCAGCTATATCGACTACGAACCGCTTGGCACGGTGCTGGCCATCATGCCCTGGAACTTCCCGTTCTGGCAGGTCTTCCGCCACGTCGCCCCGACGCTGGCGGCCGGCAACACTCTGCTGCTCAAGCACGCACCGAACATACCTCAAGTCGCCGCCGCCATCGAAGATCTGGTACGCGAAGCCGGCATTCCGGAGGGCGTGTTCATCAACCTGCCGATCGATATCGAACAAAGCGCGCGCGTCATCGCCGATGGGCGCGTTCACGCCGTCACCCTGACCGGCAGCGAACGCGCCGGACGCAGTGTCGCGGCATTGGCCGGCCAGAACCTAAAGAAGGCCGTGCTCGAACTAGGCGGCTCGGACGCCTTCATCGTGCTCGACGACGCCGACCTCGACCTGGTGCTCAGTCAGGCCGTCACGGCCCGCTTCCAGAACGGCGGGCAGAGCTGCATCGCCGCCAAGCGGATGATCCTGACCGAAGGAATTGCCGACGCCTTTGTCGAACGCTTCGTCGAGGCGGTACGCGCGCTCAAGGTCGGCGATCCGCTCGACGAGACCACCCAGATCGGCCCCATGGCGCGAGCCGACCTGCGCGAACAGCTCGCGCGCCAGGTGGACGACACCGTAGCCGCCGGCGCGCAATGCCTGCTCGGCGGAAAGGCCATCGACGGCCCCGGCCATTTCTACGCGCCAGCAATACGTGGTACTGTTCCTGCGGGTACCGCTTCGACGACTACGTATTGCCGACCAGGCAAGCTGGCAGCGTCCGCAACCGGGGACGATTCCGGCTCGATGCCACCTGGCGGAAAGCTCTGCTGAGCGGCATGGTAGTCTTGCAGGCCGATGCCGATCTGGCGGAGGTTGTTGGAGCACGAGATGCGGCGGGCCGCCTCGCGGGCGGCCTGCACGGCCGGCAGCAGCAGGCCGATCAGGATGCCGATGATCGTGATCACCACCAGCAGCTCGACCAGCGAGAAGCCGACACGGGCGTGCTGCTCGGATGCCGGCGCATGGCCGATGCCGCCTGGCTCGACGCGCTCCGCGGCATCCCGGTCGCCGCTTGCACAGCCGCGCACGGCGCGCGTAACGTAGGCGCGCATGCAGAACGATCGACCGAACGCGGTTTCCTTACGAACCGACTGTGTCGCGGCCTCTTTCCCTCGCCTTGAGGCCGCAGGTAACGCGTTGGTAGGTCTTCTGGCTCCCGAGCTCGGGCCGACCCGGCCTTCTCGCCGCTGCACCACGCACGGCAATGGCCAAACAGAATTGGGTCGCCCTCCTCACTCGGTTACAGCGGCGGGGCCGCCCCGGATTTGCACCGGTGTTCCCTGTTCGTCGGACCTTCCACAGAACAACGCCGACCACCAACGCACGTCGTAACGGATTTGAATCTAGCAAAACGTGCGAAGGTGTCAAGAGGACGGGCGGAAAAGAAAGCCGCTTGCGGCTTGACACCGTTCTGCCAAACCGCAAGCGGCTGATAGAACGGCGATTTGTGTGGACGCTCTCAATCCAAAAACCCGACCAGCTCCTGGCTGCGGCTGGGCTGCTGGAGCTTGCGGACGGCCTTGGCCTCGATCTGGCGGATGCGCTCGCGGGTGACCTTGAAGATGTGGCCCACCTCTTCCAGCGTGTAGCTGTAGCCGTCGCCCAGGCCGTAGCGGAGCTTGATGATCTCGCGCTCGCGGTAGCTGAGCGTCTTGAGCACCTTGTTGATCCGGCTGCGGAGCATCTCCTGGGCGGCGCCGATCGGCCGGGCTCTCGGCGGCGCCGTCGGGCAGCAGGTCGCCGAAGTGGCTGTCCTCGCTGTTGCCCACCGGCCGGTCGAGGCTGATCGGGTAGCGGCTCATGGCCAGCACGCGGCGGGTCTCGTCGACGCAGGTCTCGCTGGCCCGGGCGGTCTCCTCGATCGTCGGCTCGCGGCCGAGCTTCTGCAGCAGCTTGCGCGAGACGTTCCGCACGCCGCGACATCGTCTCGACCATGTGGACCGGGATGCGGATCGTGCGGCTCTGGTCGGCCACGGCCCGGGTGATCGCCTGGCGAATCCACCAGGTGGCGTAGGTGCAGAACTTGAAGCCGCGGCGATACTCGAACTTGTCGACCGCCCGCATCAGCCCGGCGTTGCCTTCCTGGATCAGGTCCAGGAAGCTCAGGCCGCGGTTGCGGTACTTCTTGGCGATCGAGACGACCAGCCGCAGGTTGCCTTCGGAGAGGCCCCGCTTGGCCTCCTGGTACTGGGCGTAGATCCGCTTCGAGATAGCCGACGCGGTTGCGCAGGCTGGTGGGCGTTTCCTGGGTGGCCCGGAGGATGTTGCGGTACTCGATCAGCCAGGGCTCGCGCTCGCTCGGCGGCCGCCCGGTCTTGCGGTGCTCGTCGATGCGGGCCTTGCAGCTCGTC
The DNA here is from genome assembly GCA_963751375.1 of uncultured Gammaproteobacteria bacterium. Classification (GTDB taxonomy): domain Bacteria; phylum Pseudomonadota; class Gammaproteobacteria; order DSM-5130; family Acidihalobacteraceae; genus Acidihalobacter_A. Next base: position 5,094 of record CAVVUY010000036.1, on the reverse strand, counting down.
GACCCGGCGGCTGAACTCCTCGAGCGTCTTGATCATCGGCTCGATCCGCTGGGTCCGCAGGCCCAGCTCCTCGACCAGCCGGACCGCGCGGCGGCGGCGGCGTCCCAGCCGCCGCCAGGCCGCCCGGCGCTGCGGCCATCGGCCGCGACTTGCTGGTGGCGATGCGGTAGTCGCGGCGGTTCCGCTTCAGCAGCGTCTCCAGCGTGCGCAGGTTGTGCGGCAGCCGGCCGAGGATCTGGTCCTTCTCCAGCCGATCGGTCACCGAGACCTGCACGGTGCGGTCGAACGGCAGATCGCCGTCGTGCACGCGGCGCAGCACCTTCACCGCCGTCTGCATCACGTAGTCGCATTCCAGCACCTTGCGGCGGAACTTGGCGCGGGTGATCTCGATCTGCTTGGCCAGGGCGATTTCCTGCTGCCGGGTCAGCAGCGGAATCTCGCCCATCTGGGTCAGGTACATCCGCACCGGATCGTCCGACCACGACTCGTCGTCTTCCACGCCGGCCAGCAGATCCTCGGCGCCCAGGTCCAACTCCGGATCGTGTTCTTCGTCGTCGTCCAAGACCGCCCGATCCAGATCGTCGTCTCGACGTCCAAGCCATCGGCCGAATCGTCCACCAGATCCAGCGTCTCCTCTGTCCGGGAAATCGGTTCGTCTTCCAGGCTTTCCAACATTGCGTCGTACAAAATACTACTCCTCAGTCCAATTGCCAGCGTAAGTCAGCAGTGTGTACAGGCTCGGTGCCGCGGAACTACCATTATCCTACGAACGCCGGCCAAAAGCCAAAAATTCTACCACCGAATTTCCGCGCTGCAGTCGCCTCCGGCCATTTGGCAAAGGATTCAGCCTGCGGTGAGAATTCGTTCGCGCCTCCAAGAACCCCAATCGTTCCAGAATCCCCAAAGCGATCCGCATGGCACGGTCGCCGCGTCCGACCGAGCCGTCACGACCGACCAAAATCGGATTCCAGCACACCGACAGGGCATCAATTTATCAGATGGCCAATTCCCGCCGACATCGCCTCCGCCCGTCTGGAAACGAACCGAGATCCACCTTACGCCCGCAGGCCATTTGATGCGCAGACTGTCACTCCACCACGCCATTTCATTGTAATCGGCCATCCGAAGTCCAGTATTTTTGAGCAATAATCCCACGGAATAAATACCACTAGAAACAGGCTTCCGAACCTGCCGTGACGGTGTAATCATGGAAGATGGATTTTGCATGGCGTGCTCCCACGACTTGCCTAGTTTTCAACGTCTTTCGGTTGGAATGTAGCACGCTCGCATGAAAACGAACAGGTAACTCCCAGATACGTCAGCCAAACTGCCAGATGGCGTGGCACGAAGATACACTACGTAACGGGCAGTTTCCAAGTCTACCGCCTGTGGGATACAGTTGCCTGCATTCCAGGAAACCTTCGGAGTCATGCGTTGTGACTGTCCAAGTATCTGCTGCCGTGCCCTTGCGGGCGACAGATTGTGGTCGAGCCGCGCCAAGCGGGCGAGACCATCACCTGCTCCTGCGGGGCGTCGCTGTCGGTTCCGACCTTACTTGACATGCGGACCCTTGGAGCCGGCCCCGCAGGCGTCGGCGCCGCCATGGCCAGGGCGGCTTGGGAGATGAAGCACCGATTGCTTGCGGCTGTTGGGAGTCGTTCTGGCCTCGCGGCGATCGGCGGCGGAGTTTGGCTGTACGATGAAGCAACCAGTATCGCGATTCGACGTCGATCAGTCCCGAACAGATCCGGAGAAACGGCCAAGAAGTTCGACCCGTCGGCGACGTGGGATAGCTGGAATCATATTCAAACAGGATTGGACCGCGGCATCGACCAGCATACGCGGCCGAGTGCTGATCGTTTTCGCGTGTGGCAAATGTCGTCGGTTCGTGCTCTCGGCGGCCTGACATTGATCGTGCGTGGATCGGTGCGGACAAAGCGAACGGAAATAAGGACGTGGGATTAGAGACTGGGAGTGGGAACTAGGTGCTAGGATTGGCTGTATCGCGCGAGCGCTGCGTTCAGCGCGCTTAGCGGCCGCTGCAACTCATGCCGCTTCTGGATGCGCATCGAGCACCTCGGTCTCATGCTGGTCAATGATCCGTGCGGAGTGCGCCGGCGCGAGACGTCGCTCTTGCGGCGCGTGTCGATCACCAGCACGAACTCCACGTTCATCGGTTTCTGCGAGAACCGCTGCGCACTGACGCGATAACGCTTGTAGCCCTGCATGACCACCGAAACGTGGCCTCGCCCGACGTTGCTTTCGCAGCAGGCTGTCCAACGGGATCATGCCGTCGGTGCTGTAGCTGGTCAGAATGTAGCGGGCGCGAATGCGTGTCCAGCAGTCGGTCGTAGGCCCGGCGCGGCCTCGTCGCGGTAGTTGTAAGGGCTGCGGCGCTCGGTGCGCCAATCGGTGCGAATGGCCGCCTTCGTGCCCGGGTGATCTGCTTGCTCAGCGCCGGCTTGTCCCACAGCGCGATGCTGTTCAGCACGTGGTAGTTGCTGCCGTAGGGATGCTGGTTGTAGGGCGGATCGAGGTAGGCGATGTCAATCTCTTGCGCGCGAAAGCCGCTCGGCCAACGTCTGGGCATCCTCGCAGCAGACCACGTTTTGCAAGCCGTTGTCGCAAAACACGGGCAGGCGAAGCCGCAAGTCGCCGGCGATGCGATACAGCGCCGTGCCGGTCTGGCCGCCCCAGCCGTTGTGAAAACCCTTGAACACGCCGCTGGTGTTGCTCGTGTAACAGGCCTGATAGATCAGCGGCGCCAACAGACAGGCCTCTTCCAGCTCGGTCGATTCGCCCGGCGTCTTTCCAGTCGGCGATCTGCTCGCGAATGGCGTCGATCCGCATTCCGTTTTTGCGCATGTAGAACATGCGGTCGCGCTGCCACGTCGAAGCACGACTCGTCGCGGGGGCACAGATGCTCGGTCACCCAGCCGACCTGCGGCGGCAGGCGGTTGAGCAGCGAATGGCCGCGTTGATATCCGCCCAGCGCCGCCAAGGCCGGCGGCCGGTTGCAGGCGATGTAGCATCGATTGATGGCCTCGGGCGTAAGGCTCCCAGTCGTTGGCGACGACCCGATAGCCGAACAGTTTGGCCAGCGCGAGACCACGCCGCTGCCGGCGAAGAAATCGACGAACCGGCTCCCCGGCCGCCGCGGTCCGCTCGACGGCCTGGTGGATCAGCCGCAGCAGCTTGCGCTTGTTGCCGATGTAGGGGATCAGTTGATTGAAGAGGTACTCGGCGGTTTCGCGCCCGCCGCGTGCCGCCTCCGGTCGTAAATGGGGCGATGCAGGGTCATGGCACCTCCTTATACCACAGCGTGCGTCCGCGAGAAGAGTCCTCCGTCGAAAAGTCGCTGGGGCTTTCCCGCAGGGGGCATTGTCGATAAGATCTAGACGTAGCGGAGGCATTTATCATGTACTGCAATTTGCCTGCGCGACCATTGCCCGAGGTGGCGGCGTTTCTCGGCGAAAGCCCGCTGCCGGGAGTGATCGGCGGCCGAAACGGTTGGCGGCCGCGAACGGCGAGACCTTTCAGCACCCGCGACCCGGGCATCGGCGATGCCGCTGGCCGATGGTCTGCCATGCAGCCGGACGACGTGGACCGGGCCGTCGCAGGCGGCGGCCGAGGCGTTCGCCACAGCCGGCTGGGCCGAAGCTCTCCCCGAACGAGCGCGGCGTGCTGCTGCACCGGCTGGCCGACGAGGTCGAGAAACGCAAGCCGATCATCGCCCAGATCGAGGCCCTCGACTGCGGCAAGATCTACGCCCAGGCCGAGGGCGACGTGCAGAACTTCGTCGACACGATGCGCTACTTCATCGAGATGGCCCTGCACGTCGAACGCCGCAGCCCGCTGGCCGTCGCCGCGGCACGAGGCCTGGACGGTGCGCCAGCCCTGGGGGCCGTGCGGGTTCATCTTTCCCTGGAACTTTCCCATCCTGCTGGTCGGCTGGGGCATCGCGCCCGCGCTGGCCGCCGGCAACACGGTGGTCATCAAGCCGGCCGAAGACACGCCGCTGTCGACGATCTACCTGGCTCGGCTGGCCAAGGAAGTCGGCATTCCCGACGGCGTGATCAACGTGGTGCCCGGCTTCGGCGACGTCGGCCGGCGCCGCGCTGGCGGCCATCCCGGGCCTGAAGCGGATGTCGTTCACCGGCTCGCCCGAGGTGGGCCGGCTGGTCGCCGAGGCCTGCGGGCGGAACCTCGTGCCGGTCAAGCTCGAACTGGGCGGCAAGGGGGCGGCCGTGGTGTTCGACGACGTCGACGTCGCCGACACGGCCGAGAAGCTGGCCCAGGCGATCACCTTCCACACCGGCCAGGTCTGCTGCGACGCCACCCGCTGGCTCGTCCACCAGTCGATCTATCCACCAGTTCGTCGACGCCGTGCACCGAGCGGCTCAAGCAGGTCGTCGTCGGCTACCAGATGGACGCGCGCCACGCAGATGGGCCCGGTGGTCAGCGAGAAGCAGCGCGAGCGGGTGCTGGGCTATCTGCAGCGCGGGCAGGAGGAAGGGGCCGAGGTGGTGCTGGAAGGCGGCCCGGCCGACGTGCCCGGGCGCGACGGCTTCTACGTCAAGCCGGCCCTGCTGGCCGGCTCGCTGGACAACGTGGCCGCCCGCGAGGAGATCTTCGGCCCGGTCGCCTACCTGGCCTCGTTCGGCGACGAGGACGAGGCCGTCGCGCATGGCCAACGCCACCGACTACGGGCTGGCCAACAGCGTCTGGACCAGCGACCTGGCCCGGGCCGCACCGCGTGGCCGAGGCGATGGTGGCCGGCAACAGTTGGATCAACGCCCACAACCTCTTCCCGCACGGCGTCCCCTACGCCGGCGTGAACAAGAGCGGCATGGGCGGCGGCGTGCTGTCGGTCCACACCCTGTTCGACTACTGGCGCAGCCTGTCGGTCGTCCGGCCGCTGTAGCCGCGTCTCTGCACGGTACGGTCCCCGCCGCTTGCGGTGCTGATCCTCATGCTGGCGACTGTTCGCCCCTCCGTGCATCCACTTCTTCAACATTGGCACCAGTGCGAAGCAGACAATCGCCGAGGCAATGGCGGCGATGGCAATCGTGCCGTACACGTCGGCGTAGGTGT
>CAVVUY010000035.1:0-67870 GCA_963751375.1 uncultured Gammaproteobacteria bacterium | reverse complement strand
AGCCGGTGCGGTACAGCGTCTGCTTAATGGCCAGCACGTCTGGGTCGCGGGCGGCCTGGCGCAGGAATTCGATCACCGGCGTGAACGATTCGTAGGGATGGTGCAGCAGCACGTCGCCCTTGTCCAGGGTGTCGAAAGACGCTGCCGACGCCGAAGTTCGCAGGGACCGAGGGCGTGAAGGGCGGGAACTTCAGTTCGGGGCGGTCGACCAGTTCGATGACTGCTGACAGGCGGTTGAGATTGACCGGGCCGTTGACCTGGTACAGGTCGCCGGAACCCAGGCCGAATTCGCGCAGCAGGTAGTCGGCGGTGTTCGGCGGGCAGTTGTCGGCCACCTCCAGGCGCACGGCCTCGCCGTAGTTGCGCGACGGCAGCTCGCCTTCCAGCGCGCGCTTGAGGTCGTCGATTTCCTCTTCGTCGACGAACAGGTCGCTGTTGCGGGTGACGCGGAACTGGTAGCAGCCGGTGACGTGCATGCCGGGGAACAGGTCGCCGACGTGCGCGTGGATGATGGAGGACAGGAACACGAAGCCGTGGTCCTTGCGGCACAGCTCCGGCGGCAGGTTGATCAGGCGCGGCAGCGAGCGCGGCGCCTGCACCACGGCGATGCCGCTGTCGCGGCCGAAAGCGTCCTTGCCTTCCAGCGTGACGACGAAATTCAGGCTCTTGTTGAGGATGCGCGGGAACGGATGCGAGGGATCGAGCCCCAGCGGGCTGAGCACCGGCTGCAGCTCGCGATTGAAATAGCGCTTGACCCATTCGGCCTGGTCGGGCGTCCAGTGCGTACGGCGCACGAAGCGGATGCCCTGTTCGGCCAGCGCGGGAACCAGCTCTTCGTTGAATACCCGGTACTGCTCGTCGACCAGCGTGTGCGCGTTGTCGCCGACGCGCAGCAACTGCTCGTTGGCGCTCATGCCGTCCGGCGTGGCGGAGGCGATGTCCAGGGCGACCTGCTGCTTGAGGCCGGAGACGCGAACCTCGAAGAATTCGTCCATATTGGTGCTGGAGATGCACAGGAAGCGCAGCCGTTCCAGCAGGGGCATGTTGGTGTCGCGGGCCAGGTCCAGCACGCGGCGATTGAATTCGAGCAGGCTGAGTTCGCGGTTGATGTACAGTTCTTTCTGCGTCAGGTCGATCTCGTCCGCTATGGCGAGAGTCTCTGGGCGTGATGTCACGTTGCTGTCACCGATGGGCATTAAGCTGGGAGGCCGTCAGGGCCGCGCATTGGCGCGTCGCGGCAGGGATCCGGCCACGCAAGCACCATCCGGACACTAGCACGCTACCGACGAGTTTGCCATCATACGCCGGCGGACCCGGCGCCATTCTCCTGCAGGTGATTTTCATGAAGCCAGACCCTCTCAAGAAGCACATTTCCCAGCAGTTCGACACCGAACTCGAGGACATTCGCAATCGCGTGCTCGCCATGGGCGGGCTGGTGGAGAAGAACGTCAGTGAGGCCATCCAGGCCCTGATCGAGGGCAACACCGAGTTGGGCGAGGAAGCGGCCCATTCCGACTACCAGGTCAACCGCATGGAACTGGCCATCGACGAGGAGTGCGCGCACATCCTCGCCCGGCGCCAGCCCACCGCGATCGACCTGCGTTTGATCATGATGGTGATCAAGACCATCACCGACCTCGAGCGGATCGGCGACAAGGCCGAGAAGATCGGCCGCGTGGCGGTGCAGATGGCCTCGGAGGACCGCCTGGTGGCCTTCAAGGAGCTGCGCTACATGGGCGAGCTCGCCCGCGAGGCGCTGCACAAGACGCTGGACGCCTTCGCGCGCATGGACGTCGATGCGGCGATGGACGTGGTGCGCGGCGACGACCTGATCGACGAGGCCTACGACGGCCTGACCCGCCAGCTGATCACCTACATGATGGAAGACTCGCGCAACATTCGCCGCGGCATCGACGTGCTGTGGTGCGCGCGTGCGCTGGAGCGGGTCGGCGACCATGCCAAGAACATCGCCGAGTACGTGGTGTTCATGGTCCTGGGCAAGGACGTGCGCCACGTCTCGCCCGAGCAGGCGCAGGAAGAAATCCTCGCCAACAAGCGCTGAATCGGCGTCCTGCCGGGGTGCGGTGGCGCCCCGGCATGGAATAAAGCCGCCGACCCTCCCGTCTTAGCCCTCCAGTAGTCACACGCAGCAGCGCGCCGTGGTCGACGCGCATATCGCATGCACACAATTACCAGGAGGGCTAACCGCCGATGACCATTTCCCGCCGCGAGTTCATGCAGGTGCTGGCCTTGGCCGGCATGTCCGGCTTCCTTGGGCCGCGCTTCGCCCAGGCCGCCGGCAAGAGTGCCGCAGACGCCTACGAGATACCGGATTTCGGCAACGTCACGCTGTTGCACTTCACCGATTCGCACGCCCAGCTCAATCCGGTGTACTGGCGCGAGCCGGACACCAATATCGGTATCGGCGCAGCCAAGGGCCGTCCGCCGCATCTGACCGGCGAGCATTTCATGAAGTACTACGGGCTGAGCGGCGGGACTTCCGACGCCTACGCCTTCGATTGCCAGGACTACGAGGAGCTGGCGCACAAGTACGGCACCATGGGCGGCTTCGCGCAGCTGGCGACGCTGGTCAAGCGCTTCCGCGAGCAGCGTCCCGGCAAGGTGCTGTTGCTGGATGCCGGCGACACCTGGCAGGGCTCGGCCACCTCGCTGTGGACCAAGGGCATGGACATGGTCGGCGCGCAGAACCTGCTCGGCGTCGACATGATGGTCGGGCACTGGGAGTTCACCTACGGCGCGGATCGCGTCAAGGAACTGGTCGACAAGCACCTCAAGGCGGAATTCCTGGCGCAGAACGTCAGCGACGCCAACTGGGGCGACCTGATCTTCAAGCCGTATTCGATCCGCGAGGTGAGCGGTCGCAAGATCGCCGTGATCGGCCAGGCCTTCCCGTACACGCCGATCGCCAACCCGCGCTACATGATGCCCGACTGGACCTTCGGCATTCAGGACCAGCACATGCAGCAAATGGTCGACGAATGCCGTCAGAAGCATAAGGCGGACCTGGTCGTCATGCTGTCGCACAACGGCGCCGACGTCGACGTCAAGATGGCCTCGAAGGTGAAGGGCATCGACATCATCCTCGGCGGCCACACCCACGACATCATGGGGCCGCGGCCGGTCAAGGTCGGCAAGACCCTGATCATCAACACCTCGACCAACGGCAAGATCCTGGCGCGCTTCGACCTGGACGTCGGCAAGGGCAAGCTCAACGGCTACCGTTTCCACTACCTGCCGGTGTTCTCCAACATGATCAAGCCGGACGCGGAGATGGCGGCGTACATCCAGAAGGTGCGCGCACCCTACGAGAAGAAGCTGTCCGAGCCGCTGGCGGTGACCGAGAGCCTGCTGTACCGGCGCGACAACTTCAACGGCAGCTTCGACCAGCTGCTGGTGCAGGCGCTGATGGATGAGATGGACGCCGAAGCGGCGTTCTCGCCCGGCTTCCGCTGGGGCTACGCCAAGCTGCCCGGCGAGACCATCACCTTCGAGGACGTCATGGGCCAGACCGCGATCACCTATCCGCAGGTGACGGTGAACGAGTACACCGGCGCGCAGATCAAGGCGATCATGGAAGACGTCGGCGACAACCTGTTCAACAAGGATCCCTACTACCAGCAGGGCGGCGACATGATCCGGGTGGGCAACATCCAGTACGTGCTGGATCCGGAGAAGGCCATCGGCCATCGCATCACCGACCTGCGCATCGGCGGCAAGCCGATGTCCATGACCAAGAAGTACAAGGTCGCCGGCTGGGCGGCGGTATCGCGGCCGGTCGAAGGCAAGCCGGTGTGGGACGTGTTCGCCGAATGGCTGCGCGGCAAGAAGACCGTGCGCGTCGACAAGCTCGACATCCCGCACCTCGTCGGCGACATGAAGAACAATCCCGGCATCGCCTACCCGCGCGACTACGGGCTCTGATCCGCCGGGCCTGCACGGCGGTGGGCACCGCTGCGCAGGCCGATCCGAAGCAGTGCCGCGACCGGGCGCCGAAGGGCGTCCGATTGCGTTGCCGATAGGCCGACGTAAGCGGTCTCTCGGTGCCGCCAAGGGGAAGGCGGATAATCTTTGGGGGGGATATTTTGGGCGCGTGCGTGGTCCAACGAGGATCGCTGCCCGCTCCTTGGCCCTTGGGAGGAGACGGTCATGGTTAATCCGTATATGTATTTCGTGTTGTTGTGCCTGCATGTGCTGGGCATCGTCGTCTGGATCGGCGGCTCGTTCTTCAGCTACGCCGCCTTGCCGGCGGCCGGCACGCAACTGCTGCAGCCCGGACAGCAGCTTGCCGTGTGGCAGGCGACCTTCAAGCGCTTTTTCCCCTGGGTGTGGGTCAGCGTGATTGCGGTCTTCGTCAGCGGCGAGTGGCTGGCCCACGGCTGGCTGGACGGGCTGAACGCGCCGCTCTACATCCATGTGATGTTCGGCATCGGCGTGCTGTTGATGCTGCTCTTCGGGCACATCTACTTCAGCCCCTACCGGCGCATGCGCCAGGCCATGGCCGCGGGCGACGAAGCCGAGGCGCTGCGCCGGCTGCGGCAGATCCGCATGCTGCTCGGCGTCATCGGTGTGGTGGGTCTGCTGGTGGTGATCATCGGCGTCGCCGGTCCGATGTTCATGGACCAGCCGCTGGTGCTCGACCGCTTCGATCAGTAGGTTTTCGCTGCGCGTGGCTGTGTTCCGCGCAGCCACGTTCAGAGGATATTTTCAGTGTCAGAATTCGCTCTCGTTCCTTCTTCCACCGCGCTGGTCGTCATCGACCTGCAGCGCGGCATCGTCGGCCGGTCGACGGCGCCGCACCCGGCCGCCGAGGTCGTGCAGCGCAGCGCACGGCTGTTGCAGACGGCCCGCCGCGCCGGCGTGCTGCCGGTGCTGGTGCACGTCGGCGGCGCGCCCGATCACGTCGACCGGCTGCGCCAGAGCGCCGACCAGGCGGCGCCGCTGCAGCCGCTGCCGCCGGACTGGTCGGATTTCGTCGACGAATGCGCGCCGCAGGCAGGCGACGTGACGATCCTCAAGCGCCAGTGGGGCGCGTTCTACGGCACCGACCTCGACCTGCAGCTGCGCCGGCGCGGCATCGATACGATCATCCTGTGCGGCATTGCGACGGAGGTGGGCGTGGAGAGCACCGCGCGCGACGCCTATGAGCGCAACTATCGCCAGATATTCGTCGAGGATGCGATGGGCGCGCTCAACGAGGAGAGCCACCGCAACAGCGTCGAGCGCATCTTCCCGCGCATCGGCCACGTACGCAGCACGGAGCAGGTGCTCGCCTTGCTCGGCGGGTGAGCGCCGACGCCGACAACCGCAATATCCTGACGCTCGCCGCGCTGGCCTTCACCGGAGGCCTCGGCGGCGGAGTGGTGTTCCCCATCCTGCCGCTGCTCGGTTTGCGGCTCGGTATTCCGGCGGCGCTGATCGGGCTCATCCTCTCGCTCAACCGGATCACGCGTCTGGCGGTTAATCCGCTGACCGGCATGGTGGTGGACCGCTTCGGTGCGCGCTGGCCGTTGATTCTCGGCATGCTGATCGAAGCGGTCTCGACGCTGTGCTTCTACGTCGGCGCCCAGGGCGTGCAGGCGGCGGCTTGGTTTCTCGCCGGGCGTGCGATGTGGGGCGTGGGTTCTTCGCTGCTCATCGTCGGCGTGCTCAGCGCGGCCCTGGTCTTTGCGCCGGAGTCGGGAGCGGGCCGGGCGACCGCCAAGGTGCGCATGTCGCTGAGCCTCGGCATGCCCAGCGGGCTGGTGCTGGGCGGGCTGGTCGCCGCCCAGGTGTCGCCGGGCGCCGCGTTTCTGGCCGCCGCCGCGATCACCTTCGTCGGCGCGTTGCTGGCCTGGCGCTTTGCGCCCCACGGGGCGCGACCGCCTGGTACCGAGGCTGGACCGGCCGCGCCGCGCTTGAGCTTGCGCGAGCTGTTGCGCCCCGGGCCGCTGTGGAGCACCTGGATGTTCAATTTTTTCATCTTCTTCGGCGTGCAGGGCGTAGTTTTGTCCGTGCTGACGCTGCTGGTGCACGACCGACACCTGTCGTTCGCCGGCTGGGGCGTGGAGGGTACGGCCGGCACGCTCATGGCGATGATGATCGGCAGTTCCGCACTGGCCTCGTGGCTGATCGGCAGGCATATCGATCGCGGCCGGCGCAAGAGCGTGTCGCTGCTCGCCGGTGTCGTGTTGCTGCTTTTGGGCTTCATCCTGCTGGCCGTATCGTGGCGGGTGTCCGGCGCGGCCGCCGCGCTGGCATTGATCGGCATCGGCATGGGCGGCATCAACGTGCCGCTGCTGCTGATCATTGGCGAGCTGGCGCCGGCCGGCAGCCACGGCCGCGCCATCGGCATCTACCAGGTGTTGGGCGACCTGGGCGGCAGCCTGGGGCCGATCGCCGGCCTGGAGGCGCTGCTGCGTTTCGGCGGCATGGAAATGCTGCTCGGCCTTACCGTGCTGCTGGCGCTGATGTTGCCGTTGGCCGGGGTGGTGTGGCGCCGGGAGCGGGGCGTGGTGAGCGCCGGCTGAACCTCGGCGCAGGAGCTGTCGTCAGTCCAACAGCTCTGCGCTGGCGGCAGCGTTCGATTTGTCGATGCTCAGGAGGACCTCACAGTACTCGTCCTGCGCCTCGACCGGTGTCGGATCGTCCGCGCAACTGCATCCGGCGATGATGCCGGCGTAGAAGACGCCGATCCTGGCTCGTATCTGTTCGGTCGTTTCCTCGACCCCAAGCAAGGTCATGTCGCGTACCTCGTCCAGGGCATAGCCGCTGCTGCGCAGCCCGGCCTGCAAAGGCAGTTGTGCGGCGCCGAGCTGCCGGACTTCCCGTCGCAGGGTTGGCGCGAAATTCTCGGTTCCCCAGGCTTGCAGGGTTTCGGACAGTTGGAACACGGTGGCGATCCTCCCCGGATGCGGCGCGCGGCTTGATATCGCCGTTCGGCGCTATTATTCAATAAGGATATCGGCTTCGATGCTGCCATGGCTTCCGAAATTCCAGACAATTTGTTCCACCCCGCAGTCGCCGCCTGGTTCCGGCGCAGCTTCGGTGCGCCCACGCCGGCGCAGCGCGACGCCTGGCCGGCGATCGAGGCGGGGCGACACACGCTGATCGCCGCGCCCACCGGCTCGGGCAAGACGCTGGCCGCCTTCCTGGCGGCGATCGACGCGCTGGTGCGCGAGGGCGTCGACGGCGAACTGCCGGACGAGACCCGCGTGGTCTACGTCTCGCCGCTCAAGGCGCTGTCCAACGACATCCACCGCAACCTGGAGGTGCCGCTGGAGGGCATCCGCGAGGTGCTGGCCGAGCAGGGCCTGCCGGACGTGGACATCCGTACCCTGGTGCGCAGCGGCGACACGCCGGCCGCCGAGCGTACGCGCATGTTCAAGCGTCCGCCGCACATCGTGGTCACTACCCCCGAGTCGCTATACGTCCTGCTCGGTTCGGTGTCCGGGCGCAGGATGCTCGCCACCACGCGCTCGGTGATCGTCGACGAGATCCACGCGCTGGCGCCCAACAAGCGCGGCGTGCACCTGGCCGTGTCGCTGGAGCGCCTGCAGGCGCTGACCGGCCGTCCGCTGCAGCGCGTCGGCCTGTCGGCCACGCAGAAGCCCATCGAGGACGTGGCGCGCTTCCTGGTCGGCGCCGGCCCGGACGGCGCGCAGGCCGCCGACTGCGCCATCGTCGACAGCGGCCACAGCCGAGCGCGCGACCTGGCGCTGGAGGTGCCGGTCGCGCCGCTGGAAGCGGTGATGTCCAACGAGGTCTGGGAGCTGGTCTACGACCGCCTGGCCGAGCTGGTGCGCGAGCACCGCACCACGCTGGTGTTCGTCAACACGCGGCGCCTGGCCGAGCGCGTGACCCGGCATCTCGCCGAGCGCCTGGGCGAGGAGCACGTGGCGGCGCATCACGGCAGCCTGGCCAAGGAGAAACGTCTTGACGCCGAGCAGCGCCTCAAAGGGGGCGAGCTGCGCGCGCTGGTCGCCACCGCCTCGCTGGAGCTGGGCATCGACATCGGCGAGGTGGATCTGGTCTGCCAGCTCGCTTCGCCGCGCTCCATCGCCGCCTTCCTGCAGCGCGTCGGGCGCTCCGGCCACGGCGTCGGCGGCACGCCCAAGGGGCGGCTGTTCCCGCTGTCGCGCGACGAGCTGGTCGAATGCGCCGCGCTGCTCGACAGCGTGCGCCGCGGCGAGCTGGACCGCCTGATCATCCCCGAGCGTCCGCTGGACGTGCTGGCCCAGCAGATCGTCGCCGAGACGGCGGCGCGCGAGTGGGACGAGGACGGGCTCTACGCGCTGCTGCGCCGCGCCTGGCCGTATCGCGAACTCGCCCGCGAGGACTTCATGGGCATCGTGCGCATGCTCGCCGAGGGCTACAGCCACGCGCCGCGGGCGCCACGGCGCGCTGCTGCACCACGACGCGGTCAACGGCCTGCTGCGCGGGCGCCGCGGCGCCCGCCTCACCGCGCTGACCAGCGGCGGCACCATCCCGGACACCGCCGACTACCAGGTGCTGCTCGAGCCGGAGAACCACGTCATCGGCACGGTGAACGAGGACTTCGCGATCGAGAGCATGGCCGGCGACATCTTCCAGCTCGGCAACAGCGCCTAGCGCATCCTGCGCGTCGAGCGCGGCACCGTGCGCGTGGAGGACGCCCAGGGCCTGCCGCCCACCATTCCGTTCTGGCTGGGCGAGGCGCCGGGGCGCAGCGACGAGCTGTCCGAGTCCGTGTCGCGCCTGCGCGCCGAGGTCGCGCGGCGGCTGCGACGACGACCCGCAGGGCGGGCGTGACGCTGCGCTGGCTGCAGCAGGAGGTGGGGCTCGGCGAGCCGGCCGCGCGCCAGCTGGTGGACTACCTCGCGGCCGCCTATGCGGCGCTCGGGCTGCCTGCCGACGCGCGACACCGTCGTGCTGGAGCGCTTCTTCGACGAAGCCGGCGGCATGCAGCTGGTGATCCATTCGCCCTTCGGCAGCCGCATCAACCGCGCCTGGGGCCTCACCCTGCGCAAGCGCTTCTGCCGCAAGTTCAACTTCGAGCTGCAGGCGGCGGCGACCGAGGACGACATCGTGCTGTCGCTGACCACCGCGCACAGCTTCCCGCTGGACGAGGTGCCGCGCTACCTCAGCTCGGCCACGGCGCGGCACCTGCTGATCCAGGCGCTGCTCGACGCGCCCATGTTCATCATGCGCTGGCGCTGGGTGGCGGGCGTTGCGCTGGCGCTGCCGCGCTTCCGCGGGGGCCGGAAGGTGCCGCCGCAGTTCATGCGCATGGATGCCGAGGACCTGGTCGCCGCGGTGTTCCCCGACCAGATCGCCTGCTTCGAGAACCTCGCCGGCGAGCGCGAGATCCCCGACCATCCGCTGGTCGAACAGACGCTCTACGACTGCCTGCACGAGGCCATGGACGTGGAGGGCTTCGAGGCGCTGCTGCGCGGCATCGAGTCGGGCGCGGTGCGTACCGTCGCCTGCGACCTGTCGGAGCCGTCGCCGCTGGCGCTGGAAGTGCTGTCCGCACGTCCCTACGCCTTCCTCGACGACGCGCCGCTGGAGGAGCGCCGCACGCAGGCGGTGATGGGCAGGCGCTGGATGGACCCGGAGAGCGCCGCCGAGCTCGGCCGTCTGGACCCGGAGGCCATCGAGCGGGTGCGGCGCGAGGTGTGGCCCGAGGCGGTCAACGCCGACGAGCTGCACGACGCGCTGGTGCTGCTGGGCTTTCTGACCGAAGCCGAAGCGCGGGCCGGCGGCGTGCACTGGGAGGACTGGCTGGCCGCCCTGGGCAAGGCCGGGCGGGTCGCCCGGCTGCACGGTGAGGGCGAACCGCTGTGGATAGCCGCAGAGCGGATCGATCAGTTCCGCACCTTGTTTCCCAACGCCGCCATGGAACCCGCCATCGCCGCTCCGCCGGGCTACGCCGAGCCGCAGGTGACGGCGGAGGAGGCGCTGGTCGAGGTGCTGAGGGGGCGTCTGGAGGGCCTGGGACCGGTGACCGCGGCCGAGCTGGGCGCGCCCTTGGCGCTGCCGGGCGCCCGGATCGCCGCGGCGCTGGCCGCGCTGGAGGCCGAGGGTTTCGCCATGCGCGGGCGCTATACGCCCGATGCGCCCGGCGAGGAATGGTGCGAGCGCCGCCTGCTGGCCCGCATTCACCGCTACACGGTCAAGCGCCTGCGCGCCGAGATCGAGCCGGTGGCGGCGCGCGACTTCCTGAGTTTTTTGTTCGAGTGGCAGCACGTGGCGCCGGATGCACGCCTGGAGGGGCCCGACGCGGTGGCCGTCGTGGCGGGGCAGCTCGAAGGCTTCGAGGCGGCGGCGGGTGCCTGGGAAAGCGAGATCCTGCCGACGCGCATCGCCGACTACGATCCCGCCTGGCTGGACGAGCAATGCCTGGCCGGGCGTGTCGCCTGGGCCAGGCTGACGCCGCGCGCGGGCGGCGAACGCGGTTCGCGCGGCGCGGGTCCGGTGCGCACCACGCCGATCGCCCTGATGCTGCGCCGCAGTGCGCGGCTGTGGGGGCGCTTCGCCGCCGCACCCTCCGAGGAAAACCTGAGCGCCGCCGCGAAGGCGGTCGCCGCAAGCATCCGCGAGCACGGCGCCTCGTTCTTCGACGAACTGCTGGACGGCAGCGGCCTGCTGCGCGCGCAGGTCGAGGAGGCGCTGGCCGAATTGGTGGCGACCGGCCTGGTGAATTCCGACAGCTTCGCCGGCCTGCGTGCGCTGCTGCTGCCGGCCGACCGCCGCCGGCCGCGGCCCGGCCGGCGGCGCCCGCGCGTGGCGGGATTCGGCATGGATGCGGCCGGGCGCTGGGCGCTGGCGCGACGCCCGCTAGCGGATGCCTCGGGGCAGGGCGACGGCGAGGCGGTCGAGCACATCGCCCGCAGCCTGTTGCGCCGCTACGGCGTGGTGTTCTGGCGGATGCTGGAGCGCGAGGCCGGCTGGCTGCCGCCGTGGCGCGACCTGCTGCGCTGCTACCGCCGCCTGGAGGCGCGCGGCGAGATTCGCGGCGGGCGCTTCGTGGCCGGTTTTTCCGGCGAACAGTTCGCCTTGCCGGAAGCCATCGGCCCGCTGCGCGAGGCGCGCCGCCGGGTCGCCGCCGGCGACGCCTCGCAGGGCTGGATTTCGCTGTCGGCGGCCGATCCGCTCAACCTGGTCGGCATCCTCACCCCCGGTGGGCGCCTGCCGGCCCTGACCGGCAACCGCGTGCTGTACCGCGACGGCCTGCCGGTGGCGGTGCTGGCCGCCGGCAAGGCGCAGTTCCTAGAGAGCCTGGAGCCGGCCGAGGAATGGGCGGCGCGCAACGCGCTGCTGAGGCGTCCGCCGCCGTCGGCCAGCGTGGCCTGAGGCGCCAGGACCTGGCTGGGCAGTCCTTATCCATTGAGCTTGTTCCCGCCGTGTAAATCCGACTGTCTGGGGCTGGCGGTGCGCCCTCGCCCTCCGCGGAGACCGGCTCGCGACAGGAATTGCCAAGATCCGCGGATGGGAGGTGTTATAGAGATTGCTGCGCACGTACAGGCGCTTTGCTGTCCAAGGACAACCGCCGTGCCCGCAGAGCTCGACGGCGGCCTAGCCCTGGATGATAAGGGGCGTCGCCGTCTGCCAGAGGGGAGTGAAACGCGGGAACACGCTACGCAGCTACTCGCGTAGTCTCGGCATCACGAACAGGCAGGCGGCTATGAGGCGAAAGATCCAGGGGGTATCCTCGGCTGGAGCTATTTTTGCACGACGTGGGCGTTCGCTCGGGGGGCTGTTTCGGTGTTCCCTCGCAACTTGGATCGAGCGTCGCATTTCGCTCCTCGACAACCGCCGCAACATTTCATCACGATGATAAAAGCGGCCATGCCTATGCCCCACGCGAGTAGGGTCAACCCTGCCAAAACCGGTTCCGACATGGCAATCTCTCCCAAGGAGCTTCGAGTAAGCCCCGTCCAATTTTAGATTAGACGTTTACGGGGGATTTGCCAGGCGTGCGTCGGTCGTCTGTGGAGGCTGGAGATGGTGGCCGAGGTAATGCCCCGGCAATCCCGATGAACGGCAGAAACGAACGCCAAGTCGTGGTCAGCGGTTGCCGACGGCTAATTTCAGGCCGAAGCCGATGAGCGCCACGCCGGCCAAGCGCGTGGCGAGCTTGCGGGCGAAGGGCAGGGTCTTGAGTCGTTTGGCGACGGAGTTGCCCAGCAGCACCAGCCCCGCTTGGTACAGGAGGCTGATGAGCGTGACGTGCACCATCATGGCGATCAGCGTCGCGTGCGAAGAGCCGGGGCTGAGGAACAGCGGGAAGAAGGCGACGAAGAACAGCATGACCTTGGGGTTGGTGAGACTCACCGCCAGCGCCTGGCGGAAATACACCCATCCGGATTTCTGCGGCTCGTCCCAGGCGGGCACATCGTGCACCGGCCGGCGCAGCAGCTGGAATCCCATCCACATCAGATAGCCGGCGCCGAACCACTGCATCGCGCGGAACAGCTCCGGATTGGCGTTCATCACCGCGGCCAGGCCGGCGACGGCGGCGAGCATGTAGACGAGGTCGCCGCACAGCGTGCCGAGTACCGCGCCCAGACCCGCACCGATGCCGTTGCGGGCGGTGGCGTTGAGGATGGCGATGGTGCCGGCGCCGGGGATGAGCTGGAACACGAGGATGGCGGCGAGAAAGCTGCCGTAGTTCTGGATGTCGAACATGCCGGATCTCCGAGAGCCGCGCGATGCGGATCAGGCATTTTCGCCCAGATCGAAACGCATGCCCACCGCCAGAATGCCGTCCGAGAGCACGTCGGCGCGTAGGCCGCCGCGGCCCACCCACGCTTTTACCACGTCCTTCTTGGCAAGGTCCTGGTTGGAGAGCAGCTCGCCCAGGAAGGCGCAGGGCTCGCACAGTTCGACGCCGCGGAAGCGTATGCCGCCGACGCTGAACTCTCTCCCCAGCAGATCGTTCAGGCGCACGCCTTCGGTGACCACGTTGCGCCGGGTCGCATGTTCGGCGATGGCCTGCCCGTAGACGCCGTTATACCTGGTGATCTCCTCGGCTTCGACGAAGGTGATGTTCTGGCCCGGCCATTTCGATTTGTCGAAGTTACGGTCCCCGACGATGCCGCGGTTGGCAATCAGGCGTATTTCTGGCACAGCCTGTTGTTCCCCTCGGCGTTGCTTGGCGACATAGAGGGACTTGATCATGCTTATCGTGTCTCCTTCCGATGTGGTATCGGCTTCATTCGGCGCAGGCCGCCGCAAAAGCGTTGATCAGCGGGGCTGACGCGCCGCGCAGCGCGGCCCGTTCGGGCTGGAACAGGGTGGCGACGAAGAACGGATGCTTATCCAGCTCCACCGCGCGCACCTCACCGTCGTCGGCGTCGGTGGCCGCCAGGCGCAAGGGGCCGCGCAGCAGTTCGTCGCGAAACGCCTCGTTCACGCCGAAGCTGCAGCGGTAGCCCTCGGTGGCCTGCGCTCCGGCGTAGATCGTCGCGAGGCGACTGCCCGGAACGAGGTCGACCGTTCCGGTCGCGTCGACCAGCGCGCAGGCCAGCGGCGCGATGACCGCCCGTGCGGCTTCGGGCGTGGTTTCGGCATGCTCCGCATCAATCCAGCCGAGCACGTTGCGGGCGTATTCGATAATGGCATGCTGGCAGCCGCCGCAGGTGCCCAGATACGGGATGCCGCTTTCGCGCGCATGCCGGATGGCGAACAGCACGCCATCCATGCTGCGGTAGGGACTGGCCGGTATGGCCCACAGGCCGTCGAAGTCCGCAATGCGTGCCACGTTTGAGATCTCTTCGCTCGGGACCCACTGGAAGCCGATGCCGAGCCCGAGTTCGTCGGAGGCGCGTGCCAAGGCGTGCGGAATGGCGCGGTGGGCGGGTACGCTCGGATCGTAGTCGCCGATCAGGCCGATGGTGACGGTGTCGTTCATGGGGTTCTGTCCTTGCGTGTTCGAGTAGGGGTTCCGTACGCGCAGCTTTCCTGACGGCATGCGGATCGAAGGCGGTGCTTGAATCCGAGCAAAGCCATGGCGGCCGGGCATCTACGGGCTATACCGCGTAATTCTCCACGACTTCGTAGTGCAGCACGAAATCGTCCGGCTCCAGTGCATAGGCCTCGTCGCCCGGATACAGCCTGGCGACATCCATGTCATCGCCGGCGAAGGCTTTGATGGCGCCGATCGAATCCCAATACGTGATCAGCGTGAATTCCCCGCGCTTGCCGATGTCGCGGACGAGGATTTGCGCGCCGCGAAATCCCGGCGTCCGGGCGGCGTCGTGCACGCCGGCACGCCGGTACGCCGGAGGTGTTCGGTAAACCCCGCCATATGGCGTTGCGGGCAACGCGCCTTCCATTCCCTGGCGATCATCGATGTTTCGCCCGATGGCTATTCGGCCGCTGCGCTATGTCGTTTGCACGTAGGACCAGTGCAGGCGGCGTTCGGCTGCGGGCACGACCAGTCCGGCGGCGGTCAGCGCCTGCGGCAGCGGGGTGTGCGGGACTTCGTCCAACACCGCACGCAGGCGATCGTCGTTCAGATGGATGTCATGCTCCCAAAGATAGCGCATCTCGCTCAGTTCCCGAGCCAGTGGTACAGCAGGCGATAGCGGGTTCAACGGGCGCTTTGGGAAGGGGCGAAGTTCCACCGCCTTGCCGCTGGCCACGGACACCGCCTCGGCCAGTTGCCAGAAACTGCTGCGGTAGCCTGAAAACTGAAAGGCCGCGAAGCCGGGCAGTTCCTCCCGGCGCGCCAGCAGGCAGCTTGCCGTACGGGCGACGTCGGGCAGGTTGGCCCAGGTATGGACATGCTCGGCCGGGCCGGGATGCAGCAGGCGGTAGCCGCGGAGTACCGGTTTCAGCAGTTCGCCGCTCCAGCCGTATCCGCTATGGGCGCCGATGAAATCGCCGGTGCGCAGTACGATGATGCGCGCGCCGCGCCGGCTCGCCAGCTCCAGGCGGCTCTCCATGCGCTGCTGAATGGAGCCGTTGCTGCTGAGCGGATGCATGCGTGAGTCTTCATCGAAAACATTGCCGTGAGCCGGATCGTATACCTGCAGGCTCGCCGGAAAGACGAGCGTCAGGCCCATCGTTTCGGCGACCGTGGCGGCGGTCTCCAGGGCCGGCATGGCCTGTGCGTGCCAGCGCGGATGAGGGGGATTCGCTCCGAACACGATGACGTCCGCGCCGGCCGCCGCGTGGCGGACATCGTCGATGCTGGCGGAGCTGCCGGCGAAGACATCGGTGCCACGCAGGCATGCCGGCAGCACGTCCGGTTTGCGCAGCAGGGCTCTTACACACCAGCCCGTTGCCATCAGGGCCGTAGCCGTGTGCAGACCGAACCCGTCCGTGACTCCGATAACCAGTGCAGTGTTCATTGGCGCTCCCTCTTTGGCGGTCGAGTTGGCGGAGAGGCGTGCCTCCACGCTCTGGTTCGATGCTAGGGACTGGAGTAATCTGCGTAAATTCAGTAAAAACGCACCCGGAAAGTGAAAAAACGCACAGATGAATAACTGGGAAGATCTACGGCATTTCGTCGCGGTCGCGCAGGCAGGCAGCCTGTCCGGGGCGGCGCGTGCCTTGAAGGTGGATCATGCGACGGTCAGCCGCCGCGTCGCGGCGCTGGAGGAGCGTTTGCAGGTACGCCTGGTGGAGCGTCTGCCGCGCGCCTGCCGGCTCACCGCCATGGGCGCGCGGGTGTTCGAGTTCGCCTCGCAGATGGAAGAGCAGGCTTTCGCCATCGAGCGCGCGGCGCGGGGCGAACAGGCGGCGCTGAGCGGCAGGGTGACGCTCAGCGCCAGTCCGATGCTGGTTGGAGGCGTACTGGCTCAGAGGATGGGTGATTTCAGGGCGCGCTATCCGGGGATAACCCTGTCTTTGGCAGAGCAGATTCAGCTCGTGTCGCTGGGTCGTCGGGAAGCCGATCTTGCCCTGCGCCTGGTGCGGCCAGCCGAACTCGGCAGCGTGGCGCGCAGATTGGGACGGGTGGAATTCGCTCTGTACGCCAGTCGAGACTACGCGAGACTGCACGATCCCGATGCTTGGGAGTTCATTGCCTACGACGCCAGCGTTGTCGATGGCATAACGCATAAGAAATGGCTCGAGAGCGCTACCGCCGGGCGCAACATAGTCTGCGAGGTGACCAGCTCGACCGGTCAGCTCGCAGCGGCGCGGGCGGGTGCCGGCGTTGCGAGCCTGCCTTGCTTCCTGGCCGATGCCGATGGGGCGCTGCAGCGCTTGCCGTATTCGGGCGAGCCGTTCGAGCAGGAACTGTGGCTGGTGGTGCACCGTGATCTCAAACGGGCCGCTGCCGTGCGTGCGGTGATGGATTTCCTTATAGAGATTTTCGGCGCAGAGGGCAGTCCGTTTGCCGTTTGAGGACCCGTCGTGCGTCCCGCAGTCTCAGTCGGGAACGGTCGGTTTGTCCGCGGCGATCACCAGGAGCGGCGGACGCCGCACCGTGGCCTGCAGGTCCGGGCGGCGCTCGATGTCCCCCGGTTCCGCATGTGGCTCCAGCAGTCGAGCCAGAACCAGGCCGGCGTCGAGCAGGGCACTCACGTAGGTCTGCACCGTGCGGTGATGCTTGATCACGCCGTCCACGAACCAGCGCTGGCGGCGCTCGCTCTCGCGGCCGTAGTCGTCGACCGGCCAGAACAGCGGTTCGCCCTGCGCGTCTGCGTGCCAGCCATGGGCTAGCGCCGTGCAAATGGGGTGTTCCACGGAAAGAACGAAACGTCCGCCCGGGCGGAGACCGGCGAACACCGCACGTACGATTGCCGCGTAGTCGCGCACGTAGTGCAGCGCCATGCGGCTGACCACCAGGTCATAGCTCGAGGGTGGCATTTCGAAGTCCTCGATGGCGGCATGCACGTACTCGATGCCGGCGTCGTCGGTGCGTTCGCGCGCGGTTTCCAGCATGCGCCGCGAAATCTCCACGCCGCACACCGAGGCTGCGCCGCGGCTGCGCGCCAGGCGGCAGAAGTCGCCGAAGCCGCTGCCGAGGTCGAGCACGCTGTTGCCTTCCAGGTCCGGCAGCAGGCCGAGCACGGCGGGTTCCTCGAGCGCGCCGTTCAGGCCGCTGTCGTTGTCGCGCAGCGCCTTGTAGCCGGCGAAGAACCGCGGGTCGTCATAGACGTTCTGCTTCATGTGTGTCGGAAATCCAATCGTTCGAATTCGGCGCTTGGCGTTTCCCCTCAGGATTCGCGGCGCTTGCGTGACCTGGGCCTTTTCGGTTTGGGCTCGGGCAGGAGTTGCGCTGTATCGAGCATCAGACGCTGCAGCCGGTCCGGCTCGTCGAGCAGTTCGTCGATGACCGGATGCGGCGTGCCACCGGGATATGGCGGGCGGATCGGGAAAACGGGATAGTCGTTCTGCACCGCCTGCGTGGGTTTGATGAACAGGCTGTTGTCGCAGGCGAAGGCGACGACCTTGCCGTCAAGGTACAGCGCGTATTCCCCGAACATTTTCCGATACGTCAGCCGCGGTCCGAGGTCGGCCTGCTCGGTAACGTACTCGATGAAGCCTTGTTCCGTAGCCATGATTTTCCGTTCTCGCGTCTGAGGGCTGCGCCGATTATGTGGCGCAAAAGGACCTCAGTCTGCCGGATCGTACGGGGGATGGCCGGCAGAGCGGGCAGGCGGGACGTTTCGGCGTCGAGCGCGCACACCTGGGGTCGTCGGCAGGCCCTATACAGCGCAGCGGCAGTTCGGCTACGACATTGGAGCAGGGCGTCACGCTCGCGGCGCCCCAGTCCCAGTTCGGCCGCCCGGCTCGCTACTGCAGTATCTCGAAGCCTTCCGCCACCATGCTCGGGACGAACTCGATCACTTCGTAGTCCGCCACGCCGGCGTGGTGAAACGGATCCTGCGCCAGGACGGCGTCCAGTGTGGCGCGGTTTTCGAGCTTGGACAGGATGACGCCGCCGGTTCTCGGCACCTTGCGTCCCGAGGCGACGAAGTTGCCCGCGGCGTATTGCCGCTTCAGATACGTGACATGGTCGTCGAGATGCTGATCCACTTCCTCGAGTGGGGCGGTGTAGGTGAGCGATACGATGAACATGGATATTTCCTGCGGCGCCGATATCAGGCGCGTTGTAGGTTTTCGACGGTGAAGTCGTTGCGGGTGTTGCCGGTGTTGAGCGTGCCGGCCGGTTCGAACAGCAGCACGGAGACTTCCTCGTCCGCGACGGGCTGGTGTTCCACGCCGTGCGGTACGATGAAGAACTCGCCTTCTCCGATAACGACTTCGCGATCGCGAAGTCGCATGGTCAGCGAGCCCTGCAGGACCATGAACATTTCGTCTTCCGCGTCGTGGTGGTGCCAGACGAATTCGCCCTGCAGCTTGACGAGCTTGATGTGCTGGCCGTTCAGCTCGCCCACGATGCGCGGGTTCCAATAATCGTCGATGCCCGCGAGCTTTTCGGCGAGATTCACCTTGTGCATTTTGCCGTCTCCAATGGGCTGCCGGGACCCGGTGTTTATAGCTCGACGACGCGTCCTGTCCAATCGCCTGCGGCGTGGCGCGCCACGACGAGCGCGTCCTGCGTTTCGTTCGCGGCGGCGAGTCGTCCGCCGGCGCTCCAGATAGCGCTGCCGCCGATCGAGCTTAAGCCGCCGCCCGGGCGGTTGTGGTTCGCCATGACGACCAGCATGCCGTGCCGGTGTGCGTGTTCCTGCAGTCGCGCGGTGTCGGCGGCGTAGCCGCCGGAGGTGACGAATACGCCTGCGGCATAGACCTGGGCGCCGTGCTCCGCGCATTGCCGGGCATGGTCGTCGCTATTGGTGTCGGCGCAGACCGCGACGGCGATTTTCGTGTCACCGATGTCGAGGAAGCGGTGCGCCGTTCCCGGCGCGAAGTAGCGTTCCTCGCCAGGATGCAGATGCATCTTGGCGTAGCTGGGCGCCGTGCCGTCCGGCGAGACGACGAACGCGCCGATTTGCGGCAGCCCCTCGCCCAGGAGCGGCGCGCCGGCGATGGCGTGCATGCCGTATCGCGCGGCTGCCTCGCGCAGCGGCGCCAGGCGTGCGTCGTTGCGGGCGAAAGCGAGTCCGGCGGCAAGTCCGGGTTCGTAGCCGGTCAGCGAGAGTTCCGGGAATACGACGAGATCGGCGCCCAGCCGGTGCGCCGCGTGCATGGCGTGCACGTGGGCCAGGACGTTGGCGGCTACGTCGCCCTTAACGGACGGAATCTGTGCGGCGGCGATGATCGGGCGTGTCATGTGGTTCCTGCGTCGGTCGTGGAGCGGTGCGGGTCCGGTCTGTCGTCGAAGCGGCGAACGTCGTAGGCGTGCATCCCGGCGCTGGCGGCGGCTTCCAGGCCTTCGGCGCTGTCTTCGAACACCACGCAGCCGGCGGCGGGAACGCCCAGCCTTTCCGCGGCCGCCAGGAACAGATCGGGATGCGGTTTGCCGTGCGCCACGTCTTCGCGCGTGACCAGGGCATCGATCATGTGCCGGAAGGGCATGCCGTCCAGCAGCGTGCGAATCACGACGCGGGAACCACCGGAGGCGATCGCGATCGGAATCGCGCCGTGGAAATGCTCGATGATGGCGACGCTGTCGGGGAATGCGCGCACGGCGCGGGCGTTGCGCATGAACAGGGCGTCGCGCAGTTCGGTCAGGCGGTCGAGCGTTGCGGCGTCGATTTCCGGACGGTCGGCGAGCCGTTCGCCGAACAGGTCGCGGGCGGACAGGCCGGTGCGGGCCTCGAACCATTCCCGCTCGATCCTGACGCCGATGGTGGCGAGCGCGTCGCGCACGGCGCAGTAGTTGCCCTCCTGGCTGTCGACCAGAGTGCCGTCCCAGTCGAACAGCAAGGCCGCGGGCCGTCTCGCCCCTATGTCTTCGAAGATGTTCAAGCCGTGTGCTCCCCCGTTTCGCCCATCGTTCGCTTGGAGGCATGGCGCGAAAGGTAGTTCCCGTAGAAGGCAATGTCGCGGGCGAGGCTCGGCCGCGGCGGCAGGCTCGCTCCGGCATCGTGAGTCGCGCCGCAGGGCGTTGGCGGCTTCATCCAGGGCGCCGCCACGCTTGAATGAGGAAGATCCGGGCGGTTAATGCCTGTTAAAACCACGCTCCGGGTGTTCTGCCGGCGAGTCGAATCGATGCTATTTCCGACCGAGGCACAACAGTACAACAGATTCCTCGTTTGCTCCCAAAGGCAATGCCGCATTGGCGGCCGCATCGTCGAAACCGCCCACCAGCACCATACCCAGGTCGAGCGCTGTTGCCTGCAGGTGGACGTTTTCGCTCACCGCGCCGGCCTCCATGTAGGCGTAGCGTGCACCGCGTTGCCAGTCGGGCTGCTGCGCGGAGAAATGCGCGTTGATGGCGGCCACGTTCGCAGAGATCGCGACGATGACGGCGGCTTCGCGCACCCAAGGCTGCTCCCCGATGGCGGCGTCGGCCAGGGCGGGGCGCAAGTCGTCCGTCGCCAGTCGGGCGAGCGCATGCCGCTGCGGCTCGTAGGCGTACAGGCCGGAGGGTAGCTCCGACACGTTGCCGGCCACGACATACAGGGACAGTGGATACTGGGCGGCCGCGGACGGTGCTGTACGCTTGCCTTCTTCGCCCGTCACTCCCTGTGCGGCCCAGAGCAGCTGGGCGAGTTCGGCGAGCATGATCGGCGCGTCCGGAAACCGGCGCACGCTTCGACGATTGCGGAGAATGTGTCCGAGAGGGGCGTCGGCGCTAGGGCGCGGGAGGGGAATGCGTAGGGTGTGGGGCATGCTGCCTCCGTTCCGTGGGTGTGTTCGTTACGGTGCAGGGCGGCCGACCCGGCTCCTGCGTACGGAGCCGGGGACGGCCGGCGGCTCAGTAGCCGCCGCGGATATGCTGATGGATCGAACCGGCGTAGAACTCGGCCAGGCGCGCGTGCAGTTCTGGTGGCAGCGGCGGCAGGGCGCTGGCCCTGGCGTTGGCCTGCGCCTGGGCCGGCGAGCTGGCGCCGGGGATGACCACGGAGACGGCCTCGTGGTCGAGTATCCAGCGCAGCGCCATCTCGGTCATCGACAGGCCTTCGGGCACCATCTCGTGAATCCGGCGCGAGAGCTCCACGCCTTTCTCGTAGGGCAGGCCGGCGAAGGTCTCGCCGACGTTGAAGGCCTGGCCGTCGCGGTTGAAGTTGCGGTGGTCGTCGGCCTCGAAGCGGGTGTTCTCGGTGAACTTGCCGGTCAGCAGGCCGCTGGCCAGCGGCAGGCGCACGATGATGCCGACGCCCTTTTCCTGCGCCTTGGGGAACAGCTCCTGCAGCGGTTTCTGGCGGAAGATGTTGAAGATCACCTGCAGCGTGCTCAGGCCTTCCTGCTCCAGGCACAGCAGGCCTTCCTCGACGGTTTCCACGCTGGCGCCGAAGCGTTCGATCAGGCCTTCCTCGCGCTGTTCGCGCAGCCAGTCGAACACCTTGCCCTCGCGCAGGGTCGCCGGCGGTACGCAGTGCAGCTGGGTGAGGTCGAGGCGCTCGACGCCGAGGCGCTGCAGCGAATGGAGGGTGGCTTCGCGCAGCGATTCGCGGGTGTAGCCGTCGGGGTAGATGTCGCCGCGGCCGAGCTTGGTGGCGACGAACACGTCGTCATGCTTGCCGAGGAAGCGGCCGACCGACAGCTCGCTTTCGCCGTCGCCGTAGACGTTGGCGGTGTCGAAGAAACGGATTCCGTCCGTGTAGGCCGCGTCGAGCGTGGCCTGGGCCGTGTCGTCGCTCCAGGGTTTGCCCCAGCCGCCGCCGAGTTGCCAGCAGCCCAGGCCGCATTCGGTGATTTCCGGGCCGTTTGCGCAAAGTTTTCTGTTGTTCATGCTGTCGTCGTCTCCTTGTCCGGCTGAGCGGATGTTTCGGGGTGCCGCCCGGCGTCGTCGGTCTATTCGTGTGGCCGGCAGGCGGCCGGTTCCGTCTGGAGGTGCTCCTGCCGCTTCCCGAAATAGGCTGCATGCCGGTCGTATGGCCGGCAGCGGAGGGAGCTGCGGGGAGCGGTATGGCGTGTTGTGCGATCGGGCGAACGATCTAGAGTGTAGCCGAATGAAACGGCCTGCCCGGCCAGCGGCGGGCAGGCCGTGTGCGGGACTAGTCCGGGAACACCACGCCTTTCTTGAGAATCAGGCAGCCGTAGGGGCGCTGCTCGCCGGTGGCGACGATGGCGAAGGCTTCGCGCGAACGTTCGTAGAAGGCATGCCGTTCCACGCCGGCCAGCGTGAAGCGCCCGGCGCCCTCGTGGCGGTCGATGAGCTGCTGGCATTCCTGCTGTACGGCGGGTACTTCGCCGGGCGCGTCGACCGGTTCCATGCGCATGGCGGGCTCGTCGACGAAACTGTCCAGCGGCATGAGCTGCAGGCAGGCGTCGAGCACCTCGGGCAGGTCGGCGGCGTCCATGCGGACCAGCTGCCGCGCCATGGATTCCGAAGGGTAGTTGGCGTCCACCAGCACGAGCTCGTCGCCGTGGCCCATCGCGGCCAGGATGTAGAGCAGCTCGGGCGTGTGCAGGCGGGACAGGTTTTTCAGCATGGATGGGTCTCCGTTCGTGGTGTCGCGTTCAGCCCGACAGGTTCATCGAGAACGTGGCGAGGGGCGATCAGGCAAGGCGGTTGTAGTACATCCGCGTCGTATATTCGAAGGCCACGCGGCCGTCCTCGGCGTGGGCTGCGAAAATGCGGGCGAGTTCGGCGAGCATCGGCTCGTGGTCGGGATGCCCCGCCTCCGGAGTATAGGACGAGGACAGCAGGCGGCCGCGCAAACCGTCGAAATCGAACGCTTGGCGATTGGGAAAGGTCGCCAGGCGGAAGCCTTCCGGGCCGTAGAAATCGTTCAGCACGGCGTCGGTGATCTGCTTGTGGTCGACCTGCGAGTAGTCGGTCGAGTAGCGCTGCAGGAAGGTTTCGTAGGCGCGCATGAACGGCGTCGAGGCGGTTTCGCGCTCGTTCCACACCAGCACCACCCAGCCACCGGGGGCGAGGATGCGCCGGAACTCCTCGCGGGCGCGGGCCCGGTCGAACCAGTGGAAGGCCTGTCCGGCGACGATGAAGTCGACGCCGTGGTCGGGCAGGGTGGTGGCTTCGGCCGCGGCAGCGGTGCTCTGCAGTTTCGGATACTGCGCGAGCTGGCGTTCGCCGGCTTTGCGCATCTCCGCGTTGGGCTCGACGGCGAATACCGGATTGCCGTTGCGCAGGAACAGTTCGGTAAGCAGGCCGGTGCCGGAGCCGACGTCGGCGATCTTCGAGGCGGGCGTCAGTCCGCAGGCCTCGTGCAGGGCCGCGACCAGTTCCTGCGGGTAGCGCGGGCGGTATTTGACGTAGTTGTCGACGCGGTTGGAAAAGCGTTGGGTCGAATCGGTCATGGCGAGATCCTTCTCTGACAGATCAATGATCTTGGCCGTGCAGCGCCCGACGCAGCCTTTGGGCTATTTCGCCGGCCTGCAGTTCCGGAACGTTGGTGAAGCCGAGCAGAAGTCCGTGTTCGCGCCGGCTTCCGAGGTATTGCGAGGACAGCGGCAAGGGGGCGAGCCCGCATGCCGTCGCCCGGCGCATCATATCAGCATCGTCGCCTTGCTCGGGAAAGCGCGCCAACAGGTGCATGCCGCCGCGTTGCAGCGAGAGTTGGACCTCGGCGCCGAAGGCCTCGGCCAGGGCATCCGCAAGCGCCTTCTGTGTATGTGTGTGAGATGGGGCCGCCGATGATGTACAGGCGGAAGAGCGCGCCCGGGCAGCGTTGCCAGCTTCACGGGTGCCGGGGAGGGTTGGAATCGGGAGTCTGGCGGCTTGGAGCCGACAGCCGGTTTCATGCGTGGTTACGAGTGGTCTTCAGTCCCTTGGCCAAAGGCTCTACCATGTCGACCCCCACCGCTTCCTTGGGAAGCGGCGGGATTTTTCAGTCAGGTGGCGGCTATTAGAACGAGCGAGATCGGCGTTGGTCGGACATCAACGCGTATGAGTGCCGGGCATCGGGCCGGGAGTTGTAAATCACTGCGTCCCATTAGGCTGAAGTAAATGCCACACGGGAAACCGCCGGGCGCTGACCTAAGGGCGTCTTGCCCGCATCGATCGGAAGCTGTCGATCTGCACCGCACTGCGTGAAGACGATGGAGGCGGCGACTCGGTGTATGCGAAATTACCCGTCATTGGTCCGTCGGCGCGAAATAGGACTGCGGCCTGGTCTGGATCGGCAGCGGATATGCTGCCGGGTGTTTGCAATGGGCGATGCCAGGATGGTTGCCAGTCCCGAGATGCATATGGAGATGCGGCATTATGCGCATGACTACATACAATGCCGATGACTTTGATCTTGGCCACATTTTCGCGGAGCTGACCTTTCTCAGCGGGGATAAAGACCGCGAGATGATCGTACTGCTGTGCGACGATCGTCCGGTTGGTTTCTGCTTCTATGATCACCGCATCATCCTTTCAACAAGCATTGGCTTCGGCTCCCTGGCTCACGACATCATCATGCATTGGGTCGAGGATCTAATCAGGGCGGGAGAGCGCATTACTCCCGAATATGAGCACTCCGATGAGTTGGAAGGCCTGATCTACGGTTATTTGGCAACGCTGGAACGACCGCGGCAAATCATGATGGGCGCGGATATCGGGCCGAATGCGCTGGTCGAAATCGCATTCCGCAACAACCTCCAGCTTCTTTTCGACGATTCGCAGTTACTTGCCGCGGTGGTGCCGGGACAAAGAGTGTTCGTGTCCACGGCAACTGCGCCGCACATCAGGGAGCAGGTTTCGAATTGGGTCGGATCACGGGAAGAGAATACGGTTCATCTCGAGCACGGGCCGCTTGTCGATCTGGTGGATAAGCACATCGCCTGAAATCTCCCGGCCGTGAGGCGCCGCTCGCCGATTCAGACGTTGCTGCCTGAAAGACTTCCCAAAGCAGGCTCACGGATGAACGCTCAGGAGTAGATGGCCATTTTCCACGTATCTTCGCCGGCAGTTTTCAGTGCCGTTTTTCCGCAGGCGGAAGTGTTGATTTGATTCCTCAGCTTTGCGAGGTAAATGGACACTTTCAAGCTCTGCCCGAAGCATGTGAAAAATAATCGCTCTTGGTCAATCCACCGCCCCTGCTCGCGTAAGGAGCAGAGGCGGTGGTTCCCCTGAGCATCTGAGCGATGCCGGATGGAAACGGGCTAATCGATGCCGGTCTGCGTGGCGCCGAGCTTCGTGAAACGTTCCTGAGACTTCTGCTTCAGCATGAGTGCAGAGATGATGCCGAGAATGGCGGCGACGGGGACCAGCAGTGGCAAGCCGATGGCTAGGGTCTTCGAAGCGCCGGTGAGCACGCTGAAATTCATGACAACGGCAATTGCGATCGCGGCCAGGATCAAGCCCGCGACAACCGGCGCGCCGATGCCTCTCATTGTGGAGACGCCGGATGTTTGCGTGCTCTTCGAGAAGAAAGCGAATACGGAAAACGACACTATGGCCATCATCGTGATGACGCTAAGCGTCGCCAGGTTGGTCAGCCAGGTGAAGAGCGCAAATACAGGGTCCTGCTTGGTGATGGCAAACACGGCAAGCACCACGATCCCCAGGAGCGTCTGCAGGCCTGATCCGATGTGCGGGCTCTGATGGCTGTCATGGGTTTTCCCGAGGTTGCCGGGTAGCAAGCCTTCCCGTCCGAGAACGTAGAAGTATCGTGCGGCCGCATTGTGGAATGCCAGGAGCGCGGCAAACACGCTGGATACAAGCAGCAGTTCCATTACGGTGGTGGCTATGGAGCCGGTATATTTTGATGAAAGCGTGAAAATAAACGTCGTTGGGTCGCTCAGGCCCTGCAGGGTCTTCATCAACTTGCCGGCACCGGTTCCATTGACCATGCACCAACTGGTAAATGCGTAGAAAAGGCCAATGATCAAGACCGCCAGATAGGTTGCACGGGGTACGGTGCGCTCGGGGTTGTGCGCCTCTTCGCTGTAAATCGTCGTGGCTTCGAAACCCATGAAACAGGCGAAGCAAATCAACAATCCGATGGTGGTCGATCCGGACATCAGTGCGTGGGGGGTGAAGCTGACCATGCTAAGTCCCCCGGCGCCGCCATGGCCGATAATCGTCAGGTCCATGATCACAACGATCACGTATTCCGCGGCCACCAGTACGGCGAGCACTTTCGCCGAGAGGTCGATTTGCCGGTACCCGAAGACAGCGACGATAATCAATCCGAGCGCAGACCACACCCACCAGGGAAGGGCAACGCCGAACAGAGACTGAATCGTCCCTGCGGTGACTGCGCCAAACAGTCCGTAGAGTCCAATTTGCATGGCGTTGTAGGCCAGTACGGCGATATATGCCACAGCACCTCCCGCCAGGCCGCCGAGTCCCTGGGCGGTAAAGGCGTAAAACGAACCCGCGTTAGTGACGTGACGCGCCATCGCCGTGTAGCCCATGGAAAAGATCAGAAGAATGGCCATGACGATGACGACTGAGAAAGGTACTCCGATTCCATTGCCGAGTAGCATCGCGATAGGGATGCCGCCGGCAACTGCGGTTAACGGAGCGGCCGCAGAGACCACGAAAAAGGTAATCGCGCTGACCCCCAGCGCATTTCTACGCAAACTGCCTGATGTATTGGATGGATTCATGATTCAGCCTCTCTCCTCGGCGTCTCACAGCAACAACAATGGAGTAGTGTTAGATTTGGTTGCTGAACGTTCGTAGTCGAACGTTTATTCAACATAGTTGGCTTCTTGGGAAAGTCAACTCCGAGAGTCGGGTATTGTGGCCAGGGATGGTCTGGGGAATTCGATAGCAGGGAGGTTGGTATGCAGAGTAAGGGTGATGCGGATTCGTCCGGGCGGCGTTTTGCGCGTCGATCCGACTGCCCGGATCCGTTGGAGGTTCTGTCCTCCGCGGTGGATTTCGAGGTTTTTCGGCCGCCGCTCCTCAAGCACGTTGGCGGGCAGGAGCGGTCGGGCGACGGGTGTCGTAGCCGTGATCTCCTGGTGCTGTTCAAGGCGCTGGTTTTGCAGGTGCTTCACGACTTGTCGCTGGAAGACACGATATTTCTGGTCCGGGATCGGCTGAGCTGGTGGCGTTTTTGCGGGCTCGGACCCGAAGATGAGGCGCCAAGCGTGGATGCGCTATGGGGGTTCAGGGATGCTTTGGTTCGTGCCTGCGCGCTGGAGGGGTTGATCGCCGAGCTTGACCGCATGCTGACCGAGGCGGGCTATTTGGCAATGACCGGCAATGTGGTCGACATGCGTTTGCTTCCTGTGCCTGGGCGTGAAACGACGGAGGGTGGTCCGGCGGCGGCGCGCTGCGGGGGTGCCGTAGGGGCGGGGGGTAAGGTGTTCCTGGAGCGCAATGGAGATGGCAAGTCCCTTCTGGATGTGGCGGTTGAGGTTCGTCGGGACGAATACTCGGTACACGGAATTCAGCTGAGCGGCGGTTCCGAGGAAGTCGGCTCCAAGCCGCTGGCCGAATTGCTTGGAGAGCGTCGTGTATCCGGGATGCACATCAACCTCGAATCGATGGCGCTGGTGTCCAATATTCACCGCGCGTCCGTTCTGATCCGGAATCATTTCGAGAGGCGCGTCCTGTCGGAGGCCGACTTGTATTGGTCGGCGTTCGTTGCGCTTTGGTGTCTTTGGATCTATGGCGATCTGGAGACGCGGCGTCTGGCGATCGAAATGGGGGTTCCCAAAAGCACCTTGTCGACGATCCTGAAGCTGCTTGAGGGGCGGGGGCTCGTGCTCAGAAGGCGCAACGAGCGGGAGCGGCGCTTGGTCATCATCAAGCTGACGGGGCGCGGCCAGGATCTTATCAGTGAGCTGTTTCCCAAGTTCAATGCCGAGGAGACCCGGATCTCGGCGGGTCTTTCAACGGATCAGATCCATTCGGCGACAACCGCCATCCGAATGATTCTTTCGACCATAAGCGACCTGGATTCCACGGCAGAGGAAGACTAGGTCCAATATCCGCCCATCCTTGACGTGTCGAGAGTAGTGGTCTATTACCATTCGACGTCGAACGATTTATGGGGCGGTTATGGTTGCTGAGATTGATGGATATGCGGTGGATACCCGCCACTGGATTGGCGGGAAACGGGTCGATAGCGAGCGGCATTTCGAAGATGTCTCTCCCATCGATGAGGTCGTCATAGCCGACGTGGCGGCGGGCACCTCGGAGGACGCGGCCCGTGCAGTTGATGCGGCAAAACGGGCCTTCTCGTTCTGGAAGAAGACCAGCCGGGAGGACCGCGCCCAATACCTTCAGGCTATCGCCGATATCATCGACTCCCGCATCGAGCAACTCGCCCGGGTTGAAACGCGGGATAACGGATCATTGCTGCGATCCCATCTTCGTGGCGTCATGCCGCGCGTCGCGCACAATTTTCGTTTCTTTGCCGAGTGGCTCTTGCAGCTTGATCACGCGGATTTCGACGTGCGCGGCCACCGGAATCACGTAAGTTGGGCCCCAAGCGGGGTCGCGGCGATCATTACGCCGTGGAATGCCCCGTTGATGCTTGCGACTTGGCGTATTGCGCCGGCCCTGGCTGCCGGGTGCACGGTAGTCTACAAGCCGCCGGAGTGGGCGCCTCTGACCGCCTCGCTACTCGCGGACATCACCGCCGAGGCGGGTTTGCCTGAGGGCGTATTCAACGTCGTTCAGGGGCTCGGCCCGGAGACTGGCGCCGCCTTGGTCAGTCATCCGGACGTCAGGCGGATAAGTTTTACCGGTTCGGTGCCCACGGCCAGGAGTATTGCCTCCGCCGCGGCTCCCAATCTCACGCCACTGTCTTTTGAACTCGGCGGAAAGTCGCCGTTCATCGTGTTCGCCGACGCTGATCTGGACCTGGCGGTCGATACCGCAGTGGGGCAATTCGACAACGCCGGACAGGTCTGTTTGGCCGGCACCCGCATCCTGGTCGAGCAATCCATTCGGGAACGTTTCCAGCAGGCCTTCTTGGAGAAGGCGCAGAAGATCAGGCAAGGCGATCCCCGTGATGAAGATGTGGCCCTTGGGCCGCAGATAAGTCGAGCGCATTTCGAGCGTGTCGACGGCTTCGTGCAGCGAGCGCTTTCGCAGGGAATTCACGCTCCTCTTGGCGGTGCTCCCAACACGGACCTCGGCGGCCTGTACTTCCGTCCCACCTTGTTTGTGGACCCCCCGCGAGATTCTGAAATCCTCCAACAGGAGGTCTTCGGACCGGTGTTGTGCATGCAAAGCTTCGAGGACGAAGCGGCCGCGATCGACATGGCGAACGATACCGACTACGGCTTGGCGGCCGTCGTCATGACCGGCGACCGTGAACGCGCAGAACGCGTATCGGAGCAGGTTTCGGCAGGTTTGATCTGGAACAACTGCTTTTTTGTCCGAGACCTTCGGCAGCCATTCGGCGGCAACAAGCTGTCGGGAATCGGGCGCGAAGGCGGGACGTGGTCGTTTGATTTCTACTGTGACGTCAAGAACGCTGTCTATGCGCCTGGCGGTTGGAGGGACAATGGCTGAGATTGTTGCTTGCGGATTGCTGGCTCACGTTCCGACGGTGATGCTGCCCGAAGATGTCCGCTATGAACTGAATAACGGTGAAGATTTCACGGTCGTCGATGGGTTTCGCCATCTGCGCAATGAAATCCTGTCTGCATTGGACTACGACCTGGTGGTCGTCTTCGATTCGCATTGGTTTACGACGGTCGAATTCGTGGTGACCTCGCACCAGCGCAGATCGGGGAAATATACCTCGGACGAACTGCCTCGGGGCATGAGTCAGGTCCCCTATGATTTTCGCGGAAATCCGGCTTTTGCCCACAGCGTTGCCGAACACGCCGACCAGCACGGAACGTGGATCACTGCAATTGACGATCCGTATCTTCCGATCCACTACGCCACCGTCAATCCGCTGACCTATCTGCAAAAGGGCGACGAGGCCTGGGTCTCGGTGAGCTGCTGTCAGACCGCCGAAACCGAGGACTTCATCAAAGCCGGCCGGGCGGTTGGGGACGCCCTGAGAAAGATCGACGGCAGAGTGCTGCTGCTCGCTTCGGGCGCGTTGAGCCACAAATTCTGGCCCTTGAGCCAACTCCGGGACCATGAAGCCGCGGATACCAAGCATGTTTTCAGTCCGGAACATGCTCAGGCCGATCTGGAGCGGATCGAGTGGTTCAAGGCCGGCGATCACGCCAGGGTTCTCGCCACGATGGACGAGTTTTTACGTTTCAAGCCCGAGGCGAACTTCGGCCATTACCTGATGATGGCTGCCGCCATGGGGGAAGACCGATGGACAGCCCCGGGCCGTTTGCTGAGCAACTACGAAAATTCGATCGGCACGGGTCAGGTGCACATATGGTTCGATCGCCCGGCCCAGGGTTGGTGAGTCGTCGTTTCCCCAATTCGGAAATCGCCAAGGAGATGCTAAGTGTCGGAATACAGAAGAATACTTCTTAATGGGGCTATCGTCGAAGTCGAGCGTTTCGGCGACTCGCTGCGCTCGGGCGACGGGCGAATTGTCCCGATCGACGAAGCGGTGCACCTTCCGCCGGTAGTGCCGACGAAAATCATTGCGGTGCATCTCAACCACATAAGCCGGGTGCATGAGTTCCAGATTCAGCTGGCTGGTACCCCGACATATTTTCACAAGCCGACCTCGGCGCTGAATAGTCACGATGGCGATGTCGTTCGGCCAAAGAACTGCAAATGGCTGAATTACGAGGGCGAGGTCGCAATCGTGATCGGTCGGACCGCACGCAACGTTTCGGTCGAGGACGCGGAAAGCCATATCGCCGGATATACGGTTGCCAATGATTTCGGGCTGCACGATTTTCGCGACACCGATGCGGGCTCGATGCTGCGCGTCAA
Source organism: uncultured Gammaproteobacteria bacterium (assembly GCA_963751375.1). GTDB lineage: Bacteria > Pseudomonadota > Gammaproteobacteria > DSM-5130 > Acidihalobacteraceae > Acidihalobacter_A. The sequence goes on along the minus strand of CAVVUY010000035.1, from coordinate 37,137 downwards.
GGGCAGCGACACCTTGTGTCCTCTGGGACCGGGACTGGTGACCGATTGGGATTTCAGGAACAAGTACCTGAGAACCTATGTCAACGGCGAACTGCGCCAGGACGGCAGCACCGAGGAGATGACATGGGACATGCGTTATCTGGTCGCCGACCTGGCCCGCACGATCACGCTTTATCCCGGTGATGTGATTCTCTCGGGTACCCCCGCAAATTCACGGCCGGTGTTCCCGGGCGACATCGTCGAGGTGGAAGTCGAGGGCCTCGGGCGCTTGAGGAACCGCATCGTGGAGGGGCCGGAGCCCATTCGCGCGGAAGTCGGTGCGCAGCCGACCGAATCCGAGGAGGTGCTGTCGACCGCTTTGGGTGGGGATTGGGAGTTTCGAGGCATTAGAGCCCCTAAACGTAATTGATCGACCCGAAGAGGCGCATATGAATCAACTGAAGGGATTTTTCTATCCGCGAACTGCGACCGGACAATCGTCGCTGCTGCCGAGCCCGCCCTGGTATTACTCGGGTGACCTGCTGACCGTTGAGTTCAGGACCGAGCCGGCTCGAGTGGCCGAATTGCTGCCGGCGCCGCTGACACTTGCTGCGGACGATCCCGGTGCCGTAGCTCTTATCTGGGCGGATTGGCAGTCCTGCGGGGCGAGCGAAGAGGAACTGCTCGACCCGGTGCGCGCGCAATACAAAGAGTGTTTTGCCGTGGTCCGGTGCGCCTATGAGGGGCGAACCTATTCGCGCTGCATCTACATCTGGGTGGACAAGGATTTCGCGTTGCTTCGCGGCCTTCATCAGGGCTACCCCAAGAAGCTTGGTTCGATGCACATGACCCGTCCCCATCCATTCGCACCGGCCCCGCAAGTCGCCGAGGGAGGTCGCTTCGGTGCCACCTTGGCCGCCAACGACCGGCGCCTCGCCGAAGCGGTCATCACGCTGACCGGGCAGTCGGAGAACAACGGATTCGTCAATGCCCATCCCATGGCCCATCACCGTTGGCTGCCGGCGATTGACGGCGATGGCGATGCCTATGCGGAGTTGATCGAGTCCGGAGCAGCCAAGTTCCAGGGCGGGCCGGCGTGGGCGGCGCAGGTGGAGCGCTTCTCGCTCTATGACTCGCCGACGGAAGAACTCGCCAACTTGGAGCCCCGCGAGATTCTTGGAGCCTATTACCGTCAGATAGGAGTCGTCTGGGACGGCGGTAAATCGCTCCAACACCTTAAGTAGTCAAACAACATAGCGTAGAAGCCGGAAGGAGGAGCCGGACATGACCGTATTCGTTCCGTCTGACGATGGGCAAGCCGACCTGTCGTCGCATGATTCGTTTGTGCATGGACCACCGCACAATACGTTTGCCCGCTTGCGAAAAGAGGAGCCTATGTCCTGGAGCGAAATGAGCTCGGGGGACAAGGGGTTTTGGTCGGTAACCCGCCACGACGACATCCTCGCGCTGAACAAGCAGTACGATCTGTTGAGTTCAGCGCGTGGCATCAGGATGGAGGATCAAACCGAAGAGGAGTATCTGGCCCGCCGCACTTTTCAGGAAACGGATCCCCCCGAGCACACCCGAACCCGGATGCTGGTGTCGAAGGCCTTTTCCAAGCCGGTGGTGGCGGAGTTCGGCGATCAAATAAAGTCGCTTTGCGACTCGATTCTGGACGAGGCGCTGGAGAAGCGCGATTTCGATGCCGTAGCGGATATTGCCAGGCAGCTTCCCATGCGAATGCTTGGCCGGATCCTGGGTACTCCTGAGGCCGACTTGCCGTGGTTGGTCGAAAAAGGCGACGAACTGATCGCGAATACCGATCCCGATTTCACTGATCTCGTGCTCGACAAGGCGGATACGAATGCGTATCGGCTGATGCCCTTCAGGTCCCCGGCTGGCGCGGAGCTTTTCGACTACGCCCGTCAGTTGATGCTGGACAAGGAACGCCGGGGCGATACCAGCGGCGTACTGCACCTGATTCTGCAGCCGGACAGCCACGGCAATGTCATTTCGGAAATCGAGTTTCGGAATTTCTTTTGTCTGCTGGTGGCGGCCGGAAACGATACCACGCGGTATTCGATTGCCGCGTCGCTCTTCGCGTTGGCGAACCGCCCGCAGCTACTCGAGCAATTGCGGGAAGGCGGCACCGACATTTGGGAGACGGCGCCCGATGAATTCATCCGTTGGGCGTCGCCGACGATGCATTTCCGGCGCACCGCTACGCGGGACTTCGAGATGCATGGGAAGACGGTGCGCGAGGGGGACAAGGTCCTGTTGTGGTTCGTATCCGGAAACCGCGACGACAGCGCTTTCGCAGACCCTTTCGAACTCGACCTGACGCGGCATCCGAACCGCCACATGTCGTTCGGCCAGGGGGGACCGCATGTGTGTCTTGGAATGTGGCTGGCAAGGCTCGAAGTGCGCCTTCTGCTGCAGGAGCTCGTCGGGCGCGTGAAATCCATTGAGCAGACCGATGCTCACCGCTTCCTGCGTTCAAACTTCATCGGTGGGATAAAGCATCTGCCCGTTCGGGTGGTTCCGCGATAGCCCCGTCCAACTCTCAAAGTTAGGTGTCGGTATGTCAAACAATGAAAGACTGCGGTTGCTGTTCTGTGACCACCTGAGCCTGGCGCGCGGGAAGTATCTTCCCGCCACGAAGTTGTCAGGCGGCGATTCACGGTTTTGCCAGAGCACGTTTGCGCTGACCTACGACAAGGAACTGGTTCCCGCCCCGGGCTCGAAGATGTTGGAGGGCCTGTCGGACATGATCGCCCGCTTTGAGGCTGACGATGTCCGCAGGGGGTGGGAGCCCAATACCATGGTCGCTATTGCGGATTTGTTCGACAATCGCAACGATCCGCTAGGCCTGTGTTCCCGTAGCCTCTTGAAGCGGACCGTCCGCGAGTGGCAGCAACTTGGCTACAACCCCCAGGTTGGTCTCGAACTGGAGGCCTATGCCTTCCAACGCGATGAGAACGGGCAGTTGGTGCCTCTGAACACTCCCGGCGCCTATGTGTACAGCACCGGCCCCAGTGCGGATCCCGTCGGATTCATTGATGCGATCTGGAACGCGAGTGCGCAGATGGGGTTTCAGCTCGAGTACATAACCAGCGAGTTCGACGCTCCTCAGTTCGAGTTCACCCTGAAGTATGACGACGCGGTAAAGGCCGTCGACGACATATTCCTGTTTCGGCTGATGGCGCGCGAAATCGCGTTTTCACACGGCATACTGCTCACTTTCATGCCGAAGCCAATCGAAGATCTGGGCGGAAGCGGACTGCACGTGAACTTCAGCTTCACCGACAGTCAGGGCGGTAATGCCATTGGCGATTCGAGCGCTGTCGAAAAGTTGTCCGAGCTGGCGCGCGGCTGCGTTGCGGGGCTGATGAAACACCATTGCGGAATGGCGGCCCTGGTAGCTCCCACGGTCAATTCCTATGAGCGCCTCAAACCGGCCAGCCTGTCGGGATACTGGTGCAATTGGGCAATCGACCATCGCGGCGTTACGACGAGGCTGTCGGCCGAGAACGGTGCCAAGTCGCGTATCGAACACCGCATGGGGGATGCCTCGGCCAGCCCCTACACGCTGGTGGCGACGGTTCTTCAAGCAGCCAAGCTCGGCGTGACGCAGGGGTATGAGTTGCCTCCGCACGAGACCGGCGATTGTCTCGAAACGCAGGACGCTAAAAGAGGCGCGCCGTTATCCCTGACCGAGGCGCTGCAGGCTCTGAGCGCCGATACCGCGCTGGTTGCGGCGGTCGGCGACGAGTTGGTGGCGAACCACATCGCAATAAAGGAAGTGGAGATCCAAAAGACCGCGGATCTTGGCGGTAACGCATTGCGTGACTACTACATCCACTATCTCTGATGGAGCTTTAAATTATGCCCAAAGTGACCTGGATCACCGCGGACGGGACGTCATTCGAAGCCGATGTTCCTGAGGGACACAACCTCATGGAGGCGGCCGTGGCCAACGATGTGCCGGGAATTATCGGCGAGTGCGGCGGTTGTCTCTCTTGCGCGACCTGTCATGTTTATGTGGATGATCAATGGATCCCCCATGTCGGCCAGCCTGACGAGGTGGAAAACGAAATGCTCTCGATTACCGAGGCCGAAAGAACCGAAGCGAGCCGTCTGAGCTGTCAAATCGTTATGTGCGAACAGCTGGACGGACTGATCGTACGCGTCCCTTAATCAAGCGCGGAGTGATTCATGTCGGATTCGGTGGTTATCGTCGGCGCCGGGCAGGCGGGATTCTCGGCGGCGGCCAAGCTCAGGGCGCTTGGCTATCACGGGAAATTGACGGTACTTGGCGATGAGCAGTTCGCCCCGTATCAGCGCCCCCCGTTGTCCAAAAAATACGCAACTGGCCAGCTTGCGGCGGAAAGGCTGTATTTCAGGGCGCCGCAATGGTTTGCCGACCACGGCGTTGAACTGAGACTGGGCGTCAAAGCCATGGCCATCGACGCGGACAGGCAGCAAGTCATCGTGGCGGACGGAGAGGCGGTATCCTACGGCACCCTCATACTCGCCACCGGCGCGCGTGCGCGCCAGCTGCCATCCGCTCTGTGCGGTCCCCTCAATGGGGTGATCACCCTGAGATCCCTGGCAGACGCGGACCTGTTTTCCTCTAGGCTCAACGCGGGCCAGAGCATGGTTATAGTCGGCGGTGGGTTTATCGGTCTGGAAGCGGCATCGGTCGCTGCCTCAAAAGGCCTGAAAGTAACGGTTGTCGAGCAGGCGGAACGTATTCTGCAGCGCGTCGTCGGTGTACCGACGTCGGATCACTTTCGCGCGCTGCACGCTCTGCATGGCGTTGATATCCGAGAGTCCACGGTGCTCGATAGCATTGTCGGAAAGGACGGCGAAGTCGATGCGGTGCTGCTGGAGGGCGGCCCGTCGCTGCCGGCGGATACCGTGCTCGTGGGTATCGGAATGCAGCCGAATACCGAACTGGCTGTATCGGCGGGCCTGGAAATTGATGGTGGAATTCGGGTTGACGAATACGGCCGTACCTCCGGTGAAGCCATCTATGCTGCGGGCGATTGCGCGGTATTCCCCTGGCGGGGGGAACAGACGCGGTTTGAATCCGTTCACAACGCCATAAGCCAGGCGGAGCACGTCGCCTCGGTTATCATGGGTGTTGAGGAACCCTACGATCCAACTCCCTGGTTCTGGTCCGATCAGTACGATACGAAGCTCCAAATAGCCGGCTATAACCGCGGCTATACGGATACGGTGCTGCGGCCTGGGGGGAAAGAACATAGTTTCTCCCTCTGGTACTACCGCGACCACGAGCTCCTCGCAGTGGATGCCATCAACGATCCGCTTGCGTATGTGGTGGGCAAGAAGAACCTCGAGCAGGGTCGCTCGATACCCAAAAGCGTGGTGGGAGATTCGACAGAGGATCTCAAGACATGGATGTAAGGCGGAGTTTGCAGTTGTGACGCGACGCGCACTCGTATTTCAGCACATGGATTTCGACTCGCCCGGTCGTTTCGGCAACTACCTGATGGACGATGGATTTGTTCTCGATACGGTGATGCTCGGTCAGGGGCAGGCCATCCCGAATCTGGAGCGCTATGACTTCCTGATGGTTCTCGGGGGCGTGATGAACGTGTGGGAAGAGGATGCCCATCCCTGGCTCAGGGCGGAAAAATCCGCCATTGCAGAATGGATGGACGGCAGCAGGCGCCCCTATCTTGGCATATGTCTCGGCCATCAACTGTTGGCCGAAACGCAAGGTGGCGCCGTGGGGAAGTCGCGTGTCCCCGAAATCGGAATTCATGAGGTCCGATTGCATGAGTCTCTGGCCGGGGATAATTCCGCCGGCGCTTTGGGGGAAAGAATTCTGGTGACACAGTGGCACCATTATGAGGTTTCTACGCCCCCGCCGTCGGCAGTCGTCATCGCAGAATCGAGTGTCACGCCGGTGCAGGGAATTCGGCTGGAAGAACGGGCCATAGGTTTGCAGTTCCATGCGGAGTGGACACTGGATGTCATAAAGAACTGGGCGAACGAGGCGGGGCACAAGGAGGCTTACGAAGAGGAGCTCGGGGCTGGCGCCCATCAAAAACTGTTGGCCGATGCGGCTCGGATGATGACGGAATACGAGCGGTTCGGTCGCCTTGTCTACGACAAACTGATGTCAAATATCTGAGTCGAGGCTACCGGAAACCTTTCGGTCATGATTGAGTCCCGGCGGCCGGGGCGTGTTCCCGACGGTCGGTTGAGCTCGAGCAAGTCATGGATCGCTGCAGGCGTCGTCCCTTGCGAACCCGCATCGGCGAAGTCTGTTCCGTATGGCGGCGAGCGTCGACCGTTTAATTCAATGAGGCATGGTGCTGGTCGTTCGTGGAACCCGCCGGAAACATCGAGCGGGGTGCTATTGACGAGGCTGAAGCGGGTGCGCTGACGTAAGCATTTGCCAACGATACGTGGCGGTAGCTGACTTATGAGAGACAAGCTGTTCGATGCCTGTTTTCTGGGAGCGTATGGCGAGAACGACGATATCGTCGAGTGTTTGCTGACGGAATTCATCCGCGACCATGTTTTCTGGCGCCGTAATTTCCATCCCGATGATCAACCGCCGATCGGCACGATGGCCCGCTATCAGCCGGAGTACCAGGCTTTTGTCGGGGACATGCGCCGCGAACTCCATAAACTTTCCGCGCAGCTAAAGCATTCGGTGCCGTTTTACAATCCTCGGTATATCGGGCACATGGCGTCGGACCTGCTGCTCCCGGGGTTGCTCGCTCAGCTCATCACCACGTTCTACAACCCCAACAACGTGGTTGAAGAGGCGGCGCCCGTCACGTTGGGCATGGAAGCCGAAGTGGGCCTCCAGCTTGCCGAGATGCTGGGTTTCAATGTGCGCTCGGAGCGCGAACCATGCGCGTGGGGTCACCTCACTTCGGGTGGAACGCTGGCCAATTTCGAGTCCCTGTGGATGACACGAGCCGTCCGGTTGTTCCCGCTGGTACTGAGCGGCCTGAGTGCCGCAGAGCGCGAAGAGCTGCAACTGCCTCCGGAATGGCGTGATATTGCCGCGGAAGGTGACAGCTGGTCCCTGGTAAACCGTTCCATGGAGGATGTCATCGAGCTGCGTCAGCACTTGATGAAGGCGCTTGAGCGGCTCGATGCGCCGGCACGGGCGCGGCTGCACGGCCGTCTCCACGAGGAAAGTCCCGATACGCTCGGTGAAGCTGTGACGCATCGTCGTCACGACCTGGCACCGGGCGTGGTCATCGTGCCCAGCACCGCGCACTATTCGTGGGTTAAAGGGATGAAGCTGCTCGGTCTGGGTAGCGGACAGCTTTGGAGTGTACCTACGCAAGCCAATATGCGTATGGACACCGAAGCGTTGGATGAATTACTTGCGCTTGCGTATGCCAAACGTATACCTGTGCTTGCCGTTGTCGGCGTGTTGGGCACCACCGAATTCGGCACGATCGATCCGATACATAAGATCGTGAGTCTTAGGGACAAGTGGCGCCGAAACGGGTTGGAATTCTGCGTGCATGTGGATGCCGCCTGGGGCGGATACATGGCTTCGCTCTTTCGGAATGAGGATGGCTCCTTGCGTAAGCGAGAGCACATCAGGGAGTCGTTTCGTTATTTCCCGAGTCCTGATGTGTACTCGGCTTTCGGTGCCCTGGCCGCAGTGGATACGGTAACCGTCGATCCCCACAAACTGGGCTATCTGCCCTATGGGGCGGGAGCATTCGTGGCGCGGAATCGGGGAATACTGGATTTCGTGTCTCAGGAAGCGGCGTATTTATTCGACACCAATGAGGGGCACGATGCTGTCGACCCTCAGCATTTCCGGCGGCTTAGCCAATTCGCCCTGGAAGGGTCGAAGCCGGGAGCGGTTGCCGCGGGCGTTTACGTTGCACACAAGGTCCTGCCTCTCGATCATGCCCATTTCGGGCGTATTCCGGCGCATACCATCGCGGCTTCGGAATATTTCTACGACCATATCGATGAATACGCCGAAACGTTACGTGGTATCGCACATCTGATCCTCGTGATGGAGCCGGATACGAATCTGGTCTGCCTTGCATTCAACCCCGAGGGCAACAAGAGCGCAGCGCATATGAACGCCTTCGCGCGCAAGGTTTACGCCAACCTGAAGGTCGACAAGTCCGTGCCGGTGCAGAGCAAGGAATTCATCGGCTCGTGCACCACGGTTTTTCGCAAGACGCTGAAGGAAGATGCGGTTCGCGAATTGTGTACGCGCCTCGATCTGGATCAGGCGACGTTCGTTGCTGAGGTGACGGATCCGGATGCTCAGGCCGATGGCCTGTTCGTTTTTCGCCACACGTTGATGAATCCCTGGCTGATGGAAACGGATGAAAACGGACAAAATTACATAGATCGTTATCTCGTTTATTTGGTGGATCTGATCAAGAAGACATATCTGCTGTGAGTGTTCAGGGCGCGCGCAATACAGACGCCGCCGCGTCCACTTGACGCCGCATTTGCCTGGTCCGGTCGGCACCTCCTCGGGATGCGCTCGAATCGATTCCGGGTTTCCCGGATTGCCAAGTCGGTCGCGGGATTCCTGATGGGCGTTCGCTGTGCAACGGGAACGGTATCCGTCCAGGGTGCACGCTGCCGTTCTTATGCCTTTTCGCGAGCCGTGCGCAGTCCCGCGTTGCCGCGAGCGGCCGGCCAGAACATGACGGCATTGCCCGCGAGCACCAGCGACACGCCGACGAAGGCAAGCGGCGTCCAGACATAGCCTTCCAGCCACGTCGATGCGCTCAGGGCGACGATGGGGAACAGCACCGTCGCGTAGCCGGCCCGTGCCGCGCCGATGCGATGCACCAGCGTCAGGTAGCTGCCGAAGGCGAGCACCGAACCTATCAGGACCAGGAAGGCCATCGCGCCCCAGTAGGTGCCGCTCGTCGGAATGTCGAGCGGCAGCCGGTGTATGCCGACCCAGCCGGCCAGGAGAAGGGCGCCATATCCCATGGCGTAGGCATTGGCCGGGAACACGCCGATGCCGAAGCGCCGCACGCGCGTGCTGACCATGTTGCCGAGCGAGAACATGTAGGTTCCGAGGAAGGCGCTGGCCGGCCCGATCCATTCGCCGTGCTGCCAGCGCAGTTCGTGGCGGAACAGCAGGACCAGCCCGCCGATGCCCAATGCGGCGGCGGCCAGGGTGCGGCGTGGCGGGCGCTGGCCGAAGAACAACCAGGCGTTGGCGGCGTTGAGCAGCGATGCGAGAGAGAAGACCACGGCGACGAAGCCGCTGGTGAGCCTGACTTCCGCCTCGTAGATGAACAGGAAGTTCGTGCTGTAGAGACACAGGCCCAACAGCAGGAGCCAGCCGTGTACGTGCGGTGCGAGGCGCGGCAGCGCTCCGCGCCAGCCCAGCACGAGCAGCAGTAGGCCGCCGGCCAGGGCGAAGCGGTAGAGTACGGAGACTGCGACCGGCAGCGCGTCCACCTGCATATGGATGGCGATCCAGGTCAGTCCCCAAGCGAAGACGACCAGGGCGTAGTGGGCGGCGGTAGGCACGGCGTGCTCCTGTTAGGGCCTGTTCACACTATTGCGGGTGGCCACGATAGCCATGGCGCTGAGGCTGGCGCTTGTGCGTTCTTGCCCTGCGTTGTGCCGATCTTGCTATGGCACTGTTAACGCTTCCGTTCAGGCGCGATACTTTGCTGCGGAGGCGAGACGTGGAATACGAGGTTTTCAAGGTTCTGACGGAGGAAGGCGCATGCGCCGAGCGCACGCTGTGCCTGCCGGACGGGCTCGCCTTCGCGCATTGGAGCAACGGAGACGGCGAGATCGAGTACCACAAACCGGCGCACCACACGCTCAGCGTCTACGTCGAGGGCGGCTGGGATAGCTGGCGCCTGGAGCGCGGCAGGCCGGTGCAGAACGGCTACCCCGGCGCGGCGTGCCTGTTCGCCGATGGCGCGGATTCGAGCTGGCGTCTACGCGCGCACTTCCAGTTTCTGCATTTCTATTTCCGCCAGGCCGACCTGGCCTGCGCTGCGCAGCAGGTATGGGACGCCGAGCCGGCTGCCTACGAGCCGGAGCCCAACTACTTCTTTCGCGACCCGCTGCTGCAGCAGTCCGTGCAGCTTCTGCTGGCCGGCGATTGGACCGATCCCGCGCAGCGCCTGGGTGCGGACCATCTGGCGCAATGGATGCTGCTGCACGTGGCCAAGGGATATACGCGCCGCCGCGGGCCGCTGCCCGACGTGCGCGGACGGCTGTCGCCGGCACAGGCGGCGCGCGTGTGCGAATTCGTCGAGGCGCATTTGGCCGAGGCCTTGTCGCTGCAGCGGCTGGCCGCGACCGTGCAACTCAGCCCGTACCACTTCGCGCGGCTGTTTCGGACGACTTTCGGCGAGCCGCCTTACCGCTACGTACAGCACCGGCGCATGGAGCGCGCGCGGCAGTGCCTGGAGCGCGGCGACGAGAAGATCGTGAGCATTGCGCTGAACTGCGGCTTTTCGGACCACAGCCAGTTCACGCGGGCGTTCCGCCGCCATTTCGGCGTCAGTCCGAGCGCGCTGCGCCCGGGAATGGTCGAACGTCGGTCTGCCGATTGACGGCAGCCTTCAGGAGCCGTTCTGCTGCAACTGCAGGTAGGTGCGGTTGATGTTGGTCGGATTCCAGCTTGCGGCGTGTTCGAGGCTGCGAAAATGTTGGGGCGTGTTCCGGCGCAGTCGCGCGACGGTCGTTTCGAGGTCGTCCCATTGCGCTACGGCGGGCCGGAGTTCGGCCAGCAGCCAGTGCAGATAGTCGCCGGTGTCCTGCCGCGCGTGTTGCCAGTTGCCGACCGAGCCGTGGCCGGGCACGACCGTCGCATTGGGGAATTGCCGTTCGGCCCGGCGGAAGGTCTGCTCCCAGCTTGCGGCGCGGCTCTGCGGCAGGATGCCCAGCATGCGGTCGGTGAAGACCAGATCGCCGGCGAAGAGGATGCGCTGGTGCGGCAGCCAGACCACGGCGTCGCCGGGGAAATGCGCGTCACCCAGGTAGCGCAGCTCGAGACGCACGCCACCCAACGTCAGCTCGGCCCGGTCGCCGGGCAGCGGATGGGCTGCGCTGACGGCCTGCGTGTCGCCGAGGTGCTGCTTGAGTACCGGTTTGAGCGCGGCGAGTTCGTTTGCGGCCATGCTCTGTTGCGTGCGTACCGTGTGCGCCAGGGCATAGATCTGCGCGCCGTGCGCGGCGAAGTAGCCGTTGCCCAGCCAGCGGTGGTCCTGCGAGCCGGTGTTGACGACCCAGCGGATGGGTTGCGTGGTGACCGTGCGCGCTGCCTTGGCCAGCTGTTCTGCCGCGCCGGTACCCGCGCCGCTGTCGATCAGGATCGCGCCGGCGGGCGTGACCACCAGCCCGAAGTTGGCGTTGAGGCCATAGTTGGCGTAGGTCCGGGGGCCGGTGGAGCCGATCAGGGCGTAGACCTGCGGGGCGAGTTGTTCGACCTGTACCGGGGCGCTGTCCGCCCGTGCGGCTATGCCCGGCCAAGGCAGTGCGAGCAGCAGCGCAAGTTGGAATATCCGTGTACGCATGTCGTATCTCGTTTTCGTTCGCCTGAGTATGGCATGTGCGCGTCGCCGGCGCGCCGCGAAGCGACCTGCGCGTGATCGTACGGTAATCCGGCTGCGCTTTCGCCCTTCGCACCATGTAGGCAAAATGAACGTCCGTGACGTTAAAGGGTGCGCTGAATGGCGGGCGAGCGGGATGATATGCAAGGTGCACGGCAGATCGTTCGCGCAACCGTTTGCTCAGTGCGTCCCAATTCGGTCGTAGCCGTATGAGCATCCTGGTCGCATTGCGCAGCACTTCGGTACGCTGGGGCGCCGTCGCCCGGTTTTTCCACTGGTCCGTGGCGCTGCTGATCGTTGCGCAGGCGACCATCGGTCTGTATATGATCGGGCTGCCGCTGTCGCTCGCCAAGCTCAAGATATTCCTGCTGCACAAGTCGCTGGGCCTGACCGTGTTCGCGCTGGTGCTGCTGCGCCTGGTGTGGCGGCTGTACGACGCGCGCCCGCTGCCGCCGGCCGGCATGGCCAACTGGCAGCAGCGCGTCGCGCGGTTGACGCATCTCGCCCTGTATCTGCTGCTGGTGGTGATGCCGCTGTCGGGTTGGGTGTACAACTCGGCATCCGGGTTCCCGTTGCCGTGGTTCGGGCTGTTGCAGCTACCGGCCATCGCGCCGACCTCCAAGCCGCTCGCGGCTGCGGCGCTGCTGGTCCACAAAACTGCGTTCTGGTCGCTGCTGGCGCTGCTCGCGCTGCATGTCGGCGCTGCGCTCGACCACCACTGGCGCGTGGGCGACGACGTGCTGCGCCGCATGCTGCCTTTTGCCAAAGGAGGTCGCTCATGAAGCGCCTGCTCATACTGTTCCTGCTTCCGTTCGGCGCTGCCGCCCATGCCCAGACGTGGATGATCGCGAAAGGCAGTACGCTCGGCTTCGACACGTCTTTCGAGGGCGCTCCTCTGCACGGCGGCTTCAAACGCTTCAGCGGTCGGATCAGCCTGGACAAGCAGCACCCGCAGGCCTGCCGCTTCGATGTGAGTATTAAGCTCGCCAGCGTGCATACCGGCAATCCGACCGGCGACAAGCAGTTGCAGGGTACGGACTTCTTCGATGTCGCCGCGCACCCCGAGGCGCGCTATCGGGCCTCGCATTGTCGCTGGAACGGCAAGGGGCCGATCGAAGTTCAGGGCACGCTGACTCTGCGTGGGGTGAAAAAAGCCGTGTCCTTGACCGCGAAACTCGAATCCGGCGATGTGCTGACTGCGACAGCGACCGTCAATCGCCTCCACTTCGGCGTCGGGCAGGGCCAGTGGTCGAGCGGGTCCGTGATCAGTCCCGAGGTCAAGATCAAGGCACATCTGAAGCTGGCGAAGGCTTCTCATTGAAGCGACAATCCGGAGGTTTCCAACACTTCCGAGTAGTGCAGCGATGAATTCGCCACGCGCGACAGACTTCAGCGACGGCCTTTTCGTGCGCGTTTACGGCGCCGCACCCGGCACGCACGTACACGACCATTTCCAGGTGCTGTGGGCACTGCAGGGTTCCCTCGAGCTGGAAATCGAGGGCCGGGGAATGTTGCTCGACTCCGGCGAAGCTACGCTGCTGCGCCCCGGCGAGCGGCACGATTTCGAATCCCGGCTCGGCAGCCGCTGCTTGGTGCTCGATACTCGGGATCCGTCGTGGGCGCGGCGGTCCGCGGGACCGCAGAACGTCGAGGCCTCGCATCATCTGGCCATGTATCTCGCCCTGAGCTTGCAGGGCGGCGCGACCGCATCGTCCGAACTGGGCACGTTGCTGCTGGGGCAGGCCTGGGGTGGAGCGCACGAGTCGCGCCGCGCCCGTCGCGATGTGGATTGGGCGCGGCTGACGCAGTGGGTGTTGCGTCGGCTGGCACAGCCGCTAACCGCCGCCGATCTGGCGGAACGGGCCCTGCTCAGCGAAAGTCAGTTCCGTCAGCGTTGCGTTGAGGCGCTGGGCTGCAGCCCGATGCAGTGGGTGCGGACGTTGCGCTTGGAGCGTGCCCGCGAGTTGCGCGCCGATGGTATGAGTGTGGCGGAAATAGCCCGTCGCACGGGGTATCGATCGCCGTCGGCATTGCGGGTGGCGTTGGAGCGTTCAGTGCGTCGTGGGCGCTAAGAGTTGGGCTGTGGTTCGTCGATGGCTCTAATCGGCGGCAAGCGTTTTGATCTTGCGTTAGTGAAATGTCCGAACCTGTTGGCTATCGCGGTCTGTTTCGTGCGCTATTCGTGGTTTGGGACATTGGCGATACACAAGGCCCGCGTATTGTTTTGCGATTGGGGTACTTTTCGGGCGCGAATCAGCGTTAGGTAGTGCTGGTCTTAGGTGAGTGACGCGCCCGAGTACCTTTCTTTGCACGCCCAAAGAAAGGTACGAAAGAAAGGCGCCCGAAAGGCCTTGTCCCTACGGGCAAACCTCGAGCGCACACCCCGTCACGGGGCACCGCAGGCACTTGCCCTCCTGGCAAAGCCTGCTCGGGCGGCGTCCCTGCCGCCCGACCCCGTGCCGGGGCGCACGCTCGAGGCAAGGCCAAACGGGAATCACACGTCAAAACAGGACGTACCCCAGAGTCTCTGCGTTACGAGTTGGCCCATCCAGAAAGATTCAGCTTCGGACTCGCCAATGTTTTGACTTGAGTCCCCCCTGATCGCTTGCCTCGCGAATGTGCGCCTGGGCGGGGATGGCCGGCAGGACGCCGGCCAAGCAGCTCTTGGCCTGGATGGCCAATAGCTGCGGGCCCCGTTCAGGCGTGCGTTCGCGAGGTTGCCCGTCAGGGACAAGCGATCCTGGGGGTGCGTTTCTTTCGCCGGTTTCTTTGCGCACTCAAAGAAATCGGCTCGGGCGCGTCACCTCGATCAATCGAATCCCCATACATCGAATCGCGCACGAAACAGACCACCGCAGCTAGCAAGTACGTCGCTGTTAGTCACACAAAGTCAAAACTACGACAAGCGTTTCCCGACGCCAGACAAGCGCAACGAGACCCACCCGCCCGCTACGCTTGCTCCCATGAAATCGGATCTCCTCGCATTGGCCGCCGTCGTTCTATGGGCCTCGCTGGCCACGCTCGGTGTGGACCTGTCCCGAGTGCCTCCGTTCCTGCTGACGGGGCTGGGCTTGCTGATCGGCAGCGCGATCGCGTTGCCTCTGTCGCGCTTTCGCTTGGAGCAGTGGAGGGTGCCGAGGGCGACGCTGGCGATCGGCGTGGCCGGCTTGTTCGGTTTCCATTTTCTGCTGTTCCTGGCCTTGCGCTACGCGCCGCCGGTCGAAGCCAACCTGGTCAACTATCTGTGGCCGCTGGGGATGGTGGTGTTGGCGCCGCTGTATCTGCCGTCGGTGCGTTTTCGTTGGGCGTACGTGCCGGCCGGCCTGCTCGGCTTCGCCGGAGCGGCCGTGGCGATTCTCGGTCATTCCGGTGGCGGCGCGTTTCACGGCGGCTTTCAGATCGGCTACCTCTTCGCCATGGCTTCGGCGTTCATCTGGGCCAGCTATTCGCTGCTGACCAAGCGGCTGCCGCATTTCCCCACCGCGGCCGTCGGCGGCTTTGCGGCCATAGCGGGCATGCTGTCGCTGGCGTGCCACTTCGCGCTCGAACCGCCGGCGGCGCTGTCCTTGCACGACTGGGTATTGATCGCGCTGCTCGGACTGGGGCCGCTGGGAGGCGCTTTCTTCCTGTGGGACGCGGCACTGAAGGCCGGCGATCCGCGGCGCATCGGGCTGTTGGCTTTTCTCACGCCCTTGCTGTCCACCGCGCTGCTGATGCTGTCCAACCACCAGCCCGTGAATCTCGGCCTGGTGGCGGCCAGCGCGATGATCGTCGGCGCGGCATTCTGGGGGCATCGAATCTCCGCCGCTTAAGTCGACTCATACGTTCTGTCCGCCGAGCAGGCCGGCGGCGCGCAGTGCGTCCGGCAGCGGGGTGTGTGGCACCTGTCCGCTCAGGGCGGTGCGCAGACGCTCTTCGTCAAGGTTGACCTTGTGCTGCCAGAGATAGCGCATTTCCCGGAGTTCGCGTACGAGTGGCACGAAGGGCGACAGCAGACGCATTTGCCACCAGGCGAAGGGGCGCAGTATGACCGGCTTGCCGCTGGCCGTACTTGCGGCCTCGGCCAGCTGCGCGCAGCTCGCGCGGTAGCCGGCGAAGTGGAACGGGGCCCAGGCCGGTAGGCTTTCGCGGCGTGCAAGCAGGTCGACGATCGTGCGCCCGACGTCCGGCAGATAGGCCCAGGTATGCTCGAGTTCGACCGGTCCGGGATACAGCAGACGGAAGCCGCGTCGCGTCGGTTTGAGCAGGACGTTTATCCAGTTGCCCCTGCAATGATCGCCGATGAAATCGCCTGCGCGCAGCAGGATCACCTGCGCACCGCGACGGCTCGCCGTCTCCAGGCGCTGCTCCATGCGTTGGCGGATTGCGCCTTTGCGGCAGATCGGCCGCACGGGCGCGGTTTCGTCGAATTCGGGGCCGTCGGCGGGATCGTAGGCGTAGACGTTGCCCGGAAAGACCAGCGTGAGCCGCATCTCCTCGGACACCGTTGCCGTGGGTTCAAGCAGCAGCAACGCCTCACGCGCCCAACGCGGGTAGGGGATGTTGGCGCCGTAGACGATGACGTCGACGCCTTCGGCGGCACGCCGTACGTCGTCGATACGGGCGGCGTCGCCGGCAAACGGCTCGATGCCGCTCAGCCAGGACGGCGCCTTGCCCGGGTCGCGCATCAGCGCCCGTACCTGCCAACCGTCCGCGAGCAGTGCTGCGGCCGTGTGCCCGCCGAATCCTCCGGTAACCCCGATGACCAGTGCCCGTTTCATGTTCGTTATCCCCGTCCCGTTTGTGGCTGCGATGCGTATGCGCCGCTTTGGTTTCGCCATGTCTCTGATGAGGAGTATTGTTATTCTTAAATGGATTGTGAATAGACATAAATGACAATGAATTATTCAAATATGAATAACGTGGATTGGGCGTTGATCCATGCATTCCTGGCCGTGTCGGCCGAGGGCAGCGTTTCGGCGGCGGCGCGTGCGCTGGGCGTCTCGCAGCCGACCCTGAGCCGGCAGATTCGCGCTCTGGAGCAGCGGATGCAGCTGATGCTGTTCGAGCGCTCGCCGCAGGGGCTGCGGTTGACCGAACAGGGCGAGTCGCTGGTGGCGGCCGCCGAGCAGATGGATGAGGCTGCGGATCGTTTCCTGCGGCAGGCGACCGGCTTGTCGGAAGAACTCGAAGGCGATGTGCGCATCAGCGCCAATGAGATCGTCGGCCATCACCTGCTGGCGCCGCTGGTCGCCGCCTTTCGCCAACGCCATCCCGGCGTGGCGATCGAAGTGTTGATCAGCAATCGCGCCAGCAGCCTGAGCAAACGGGAAGCGGATATCGCGCTGCGCATGTTCCGTCCCGCACAGCCGGGTCTGGTCGCCATGCGTCTGCCGGATATGGAACTGGGCCTGTTCGCCCACCGCGACTATCTGGAACGCAATGGCGTTCCCGTCTCGGCCGAACAGTTGCAGCAGCACGCGTTGATCGGTTTCGACGAGAATCCGGACTTCGTTCAGGGCGCCGCCGCTGCGGGTCTTGCCCTGTCGCGGGAGAACTTTCCCGTGCGCAGCGACTGGTTGCCGCTGCATGTCGCCCTGATGCGCGCGGGAGCCGGCATCGGTGTCACCCACACGGGCATCGCGGCCTATTATCCGGAACTGTCGCGCGTGTTGCCGGAGGCGCCGCTGCCGACCCTGGAGTTCTGGTGCGTCTATCACCGGGACGTGCGCTTCAATCCGCGTATCCGGGCCCTGGCCCGCTTCATTCGCGAGTGGTTCGGCGACGATCCTTACCGCCAGGTGTTGCGCTGAGCGTATCGGACCATTCCGCGGCACTCCGAGCGCGTGGGCACTCAGATCCGGCGGGCGGTGTACTCGCCAAGGACCTGGGCAAAGCTGTGGAAGGCCGCGTCTTCGAAGCCGTTTCCGCGCAATGCGTCGAGCACCTGGGGTGGCGCTGCCGAGCGCACGATGGTCGTCCAGGTGTAGTCCATTAGGCGCTGTGTCTCGAGGCGCTCGGTCTTTCGCCGCGTGGCGAGCCAGGGAACCGCGTTGTGCAGATACGCGTGGAAGGCGCGGCGCAGCAGGCGCTGCCGGGGCGGAAACAGTTCCAGCATCAATAGCCGTCCGCGGGGACGCAGCACGCGCGCGAATTCGGCGAAGACAGGGACCAGCCGTTCGAGATGCCGCAGGGCGTAGCCCATGACGAGAACGTCTATGCAGCCGTCGGGCAGGGGGAGGCGTTCGGCCGTGGCCTGCACCACTTCCAGCCCCCGTTTGTCGCGCGCTACGCCGAGCATGCCGAGGCTGGGGTCGAGCGCGATCACGCGTCCCGTCGGGCCGACCAGGCGTTGGGCATGTGCGCCGAGCACGCCGGTGCCGCAGCCGACGTCCAGCACGGTCATGCCCGGCGCCAGGCCGGTGCGAATCAGCGCGTCGCCGCGGTAGCGTTCCCCCATGCCCAGGCCGACGACGCTGTTCAAGCGGTCGTACAGCGCAGCGCTGTCGTCGAACAGCAGGCCTACGTTCGCGTAATGCGCGCGCTGTTCCGGCTCTGTGCGAAGGGACGGCACGTTGAGGAGGTTGGCTCAGGCCTTCTTCACGAACTCCGACTTCAGCTTCATCGCGCCGATGCCGTCGATCTTGCAGTCGATGTTGTGATCGCCTTCGACCAGGCGGATGTTGCGCACTTTGGTGCCCACTTTCACCACCGACGAGGAGCCCTTGACCTTGAGGTCCTTGATCACGGTGACCGTGTCGCCGTCCGCGAGCACGTTGCCGTTGGCGTCGGTGACCGCCGGCGCGCTTTCCTCGGCATCGGCTACGGCGCTTGTCGACCACTCGTGTCCGCACTCAGGGCAGATGTACAGCCCGCCGTCCTCGTAGGTGTATTCGGAGCCGCATTGCGGACAGTTCGGGTAAGCGCTCACGTCGGTATGTCGTCCAATGTTCGGGGAAAGGTGGGTTGCCGCTGACCGTCACGCATGTTCGATGCGATTCCGACCTTCAAGCTTGGCCTTGTAGAGCAGTTTATCCGCTGCTTCGATGAAGGCGATCGGGTCGTCGCCGTCGCCGGGAATCATCGTGACCACACCCAGGCTGGCGGTGAGTTTCGGGCCGGTTTCCGATGCTTCGTGCGGGATGTCCTGCTCGAGAATCAGGTTGCGGCAGCGCTCGGCCACCGTGATTGCTGAGTCCTCGTTGGTTTCCGGCAGGATCAACGCGAATTCCTCGCCGCCGAAACGGGCGAGAAAGTCGCGTGCACGGACGGCTTCGGAGTTCAGGACCTGCGCCACGCGCTTGAGGCAGTCGTCGCCCTGGATGTGGCCGTAGTGGTCGTTGTACTGCTTGAAGTAGTCGATATCGAGCATGATCAGCGAGATCGGCTTCTGGGTGCGTTTAGCGTGAGCCCACTCGCGGGTCATGATGGTGTCGAACATCCGGCGGTTGGCGACGCCGGTCAGTCCGTCCTTGAAGGACAGCTCTTCGAGTTCCTTCTGCAGGTGGACGAGCCTGGCCTCGTTGCGCTTGCGTTCGCTGATGTCGAACATGAAGCCGACCAGTGCCTCGACTTCGCCGTTGTCCTTGCGCACCACGTGAACCACGTCGCGAATCCAGACGTAGCCGCCGTCCTTGGTGAGTGCACGGTAGTCGGCCTCGTGGTCGGTGCCGGCCATGGACTGGGCGACGCAGAAGTTGAACACTTCGTCGCGGTCTTCCGGGTGCATTCTCTGCACCCAGTCGTCGACGCTGGCCCAGCTTGCCGGTGTCCAGCCCAGCAGTTCCTCGATCTGCGGCCCGATATAGGCGAATTTCATGCTCGCCCAATCGATCTTCCACGGGATGGCCTTGGTCGATTCCAGCAGCGTCTTGTAGACGGCACTGTCGTGTTCGATTTCGACTTCGATCGGGTTTGCCGCGTTAGTCATCGGATGCTCCATATCGTTTTGGATTTCATTTATAAGTTTTTAGTCGGTACCGGCGCGTGCCCGCGCGTACAACTCCAGCAGGTTCTCCGGCTGGTCGTAGACGATCCGTTTGCCGGCACGCAGGTCGCGACGCATCAGCCTGATCATCTGCTGCAGCACTTCACCGGTAAACTCATCGGCTGGGCGCCCCGTCACCTCGGCCAGTCGTCCCGCGATCACCGGTGGATCGCTCACGACCGGACTGATGCGATAGCGGTATTCGCCGCCGATGGCCTCGGGTATCAGGTCCATGGGGCGGCTCGCAATTTGCCGAAAAGCGCTCATCGGCAGCCGATAGGCATTGTAGCCCAGGATCGGCAGGTCGTCGGGAACCTGTTCCTCTTCATCCAGTATCTGCAGGCTGCTGGCGAGCGGCAGCAGCCGATCCAGGCGGTAGGCCTGCATGTTGGGGTTGCCGACGCGCACCAGATTGGCGATCAGTTCGCCCAGCGAGGCATGGCCGATGATCGCGGAGCGCTTCGGCAGCCCGCCCCAGGCCCCGTCGGCACCGTTGAGCAGGGCTTCGATCACGGAGGCGTTCTCGAAGCCGCCGCCGGTGTGCATGTGTACCAGAATCTTGAGCGGCGGCGGCAGGAAGCAGCGCGCTGCGGCGACGATGGCGCCGACCTGGAACGGCATGTAGGTGCCGCGGTCGTCCTCGAGGCTGATGCCTTCGATCGGCTGCTCGGCGAGCAGGCTCAGGATCGAATATGCCTCCTCGCGATTCTCGGTCAGAGCGTCGCAGCCGTCGACGATGTTGATGATGATGCGAGGGCGGCCGCCGTTATCGCCGGTAATGTTGTCGTTGAGCCAGGCGATGCTCGCGGGCAGGCTGCGCCTGAGCGTTTCATAGTCGTACTGGCCGGCCATGCCCGCCTTGCTGAGATTGATCTCGTGCAGGGTGTTGGGCACGCCGTAGTCGCGCAGCTTGAGCTGCGAAGGATCCGGCATGAAGCTGCCGTCGGGCTGCGCGATGCCCATCGCCGTGAAGGCGAAACAGCCGTTCATGTCGGCCCGCTGGTCGCGCAGATAGGCCATGAAGTCGTCGTCGACCTCGGGCTCGTCGGGAATGGCATAGTCCAGCGTGCCGAGCAGAATGTTGTCGAAGCCGAATTCGCGGATCTGCGGCAGGATCGACAGCTTGTCCTGCAGCGTTTGCCCGACGCGTGCGCCGACGGGGTTCTCCCGTAGCGACAGGTCGATGAGATAGGGTTTGATGCCGCGCAGGCGGTCAATCTTGCTCTGTGCCGCGGCCAAGTGGGCGTTGGCGTTTTCCGTTGCTGCCGACGATGCTGCGGGCATAGTGGTATCTCTTGTCATGGGGCCGGCGCCGGCCCGCAATCTTCATCGTCGGCGAGCATCGCATATTCCGGTTGCGCGGGCATGTCGGCCGCCGGTGGCGGCAAGCGCTATGGGCGCCGCCGCCTGCGTCGCGCGTCTTCGGCTACTTGCAGCATGGCCAGCGCGCGCAGCAATTCGGCATGCGCCAGTTGCTGGTCGTAGGGCAGGCGCGCGCGTTCCTCGCGCCGCCGCGCCGCCTTGACCGCCGCTTCGGCGGCTTTGGCGTCGATCGCCTCGGCGCGCAGCGCGGTGTCGGCCAGCACGGTCACCTCGGTGGGCTGGACCTCCATGAAACCGCCCGCGAGGAACAGGCACTCCCAGTCGCCGCCGGTCCGGTAGCGGGCTTCGCCCGGTCTGATGCGGGCGAGCAGCGGCGCGTGGCCCGGCAGTACGCAGACCTCGCCGTTCTCGGCCGGCAGCACCACGCTGTCGGTCTCGCCGCGAAAGAGTTCTTCCTGTGCGGTGACGATAGTCAGCCGTAGCGCGCGGCGCGGCGCGCCTGGATCGTGGGTGGCGGACATCAGGTCTTGGGGTCGTACAGATTGCAGGCGTGCAGGCCGCCGACGATGATGTCCACGATGCCTTCCGGGCGTTGCACGCAGTCCGTGTTGACGATGAGGTCGAAGTCGCCGAATTCGTCGCGCTCGTGCCCGTACAGGCGTTTGAGGAACGTATGGCGTGCATCTTCGATGCGGCGCCATTCGTGCCGAGCCGATTCCAGGTCGAGGCCTTCGCGCTCGGCGATGCGCGCGATGCAGGTCTCGGGCGAGGCGCGCAGGTATACGCGGTACATGTCCGGCACGCTGGCGATCAGGTGCGCGCCGCGTCCGAGTACGACGCCGCCGCAGCGGGTGATGCTGAGCACGACTTCGACCAGCGCACGGGCGTACTCGTCGGCTGAGGGAATGCCTCCGAAGGCGTGCATGACGCGTGCGAGCAGGCCTGGGGTAGCGGCTTCGTCGAGGCGGTGCATGAGCGCGGGATCGCCCTCGACGTGCTGCACGATGCCTTCGATGATCTGTTTGTCATAGAACGGCACGCCGAGGCGCTCGGCCAGCATCGGCGCGATGTCGCGAGCCCCGGCGCCGTAGTCGCGGCTGATCGCCACGGTGGGTCCGCAGCGTTCGGAGGCCGCCGTACCGCGTTCGTGCAGCACGATTTCCAGATAGCGTTCGATGGCGCTGCGAGTCATGTATGCGAAAGCCCGTGGGTGCCGGTAAGGCTGTTGTTCTCGTGCGACGCCGTGTTCACGGCACCGTATTCGGCGCCTGCCGCGGATATCCGGAGCCTAGAGATCGTCCACCATTTCGATGAAGCCGCAGGGGCATTCCGTGGCGCACAGCCCGCAGCCCTTGCAGTAATCGTAGTCGAATACATAGACCGAGCCGTCGGCGGTGGGTTCCGGCGTTTTGAGCACGGCCATGTCGGGGCATAGCGTGTAGCAGTTGTCGCAGGCCAGGCACATGCCGCAGGACAGGCAGCGTCCGGCCTCGCTGCGGGCCTGGTGGGCGGAAATGCCGGGTTCGATCTCGGCGCAGCCGGTACGCTCTTCCACCGGCAGTACGAGTTCGCGCACGCGCGGGGTGGTTTCGTAGTAGGCCGGGTTGATGCGCTGCCAGTCGGCGACGGGCTGCGCGGTCTCGCCTGCGGTCGGAGCCGGGGCGCCGGTGAGCAGTGCGTGCATGGCCAGCGCGGCGTGGCGGGCGTCGCCGACCGCCTCGGTGACCGTGCCGCCGCGGCCGTTCATGTCGCCGCCGGCGAATACGCGTTCCTGCGCGGTCCTTCCCTGCGGGTCGGTGTGCAGGAAACGGGTACCGTCGAGCAGCGCTTCCAGGCCGCGCGGGTCGACTTCCTCGCCGATGGCGGGGATCACGGCGTCGACGCGCAGGATGGTTTCGGTGCCTTCGAAGGGCGTGCGCACGAGCCGCCCTGCGGCGTCGGGCAGTTTCTTCATGTGCACTATTTCCAGCCCGATGACGCGCTCGCCCTGCTGCAGCAGGCGGCGCACGCCGCGGTGCGGCAGAATCTCGATGCCTTCCTCCAACGCCTGCCGGACTTCGCGCGGCAGGGCGCGCATCTCGTCGCCGGGGCGTTCGCCCTGCCCGGGCAGGGCATTGTGGGTAACGATGTGCACGCGTTCCGCACCGGCGCGCTTGAGCACGCGGGCGAGATCGACGGCAGTGTTGCCGCCGCCGACCACGGCGACGTGGCGGTGGTCGGGTACGGCGCCGTGGTCGATCCACTCCTTGAGCAGGTCGAGGCCGTTGTGCAGGTCTTCGGGCACGGCACCGTCGATGCTCCAGGCGTGCGGGCGCTGGTTGCCCAGGCCGAGGAACACGCCGGCGTGGCCTTGCAGCAGGTCGCTCAGATCGACGTCCTGGCCGAAGCGGGTGTGCGGCTGGAATTCGAGTCCCGGCAGGGCGAGCAGACGTTCGACCTCGCCTTCCAGCACGCTGCGCGGCAGGCGGTAGGTGGGAATGGCGCTGCGGCATACGCCGCCGGCCTCGGGGCCGGATTCGAACAGCCGCACGCGCAGCCCCAGGCGGATGGCGTGGTATGCGAAGGCGAGGCCGGCCGGTCCGGCGCCGACCACTGCGACCTGCGGCGCATCGGCCGCGGGCGCGGAGATGGGGTAGTCCCAGCCCTGCGCCAGGGCCTCGTCACCGAGATGGCGTTCGATAAGGTGGATGCCGACGGCTTCGTCGAGTTCGCGGCGGTTGCAGCTGCTTTCGCAGAAGTGCGGGCAGACACGGCCGGTCACGCCAGGCAGCGGATTGGCGGCGACCAGCGCTTCCCAGGCTTCGCGCGGACGGTTTTCGTCGAGCAGGGCGAGATAGGCCTGCGGGTCCTCGCCGGCCGGGCAGGCATGGTGGCAGGGGGCGGCGCTGTGCACGTGCACCGGGCGCTGCGTGCGCCAGGTGCCGGTGTGGTACTGCATGGCGGCGCCGGGCTGGGCAACGCCGCCGCGGGTGATGCGTGCACTCATGGTGTGTTCCCTGGTGGTCTGATCGGATTCTGGCTGTGCCCGGCAGCCGAAGCACTGCCGCCGCCGCATGAAACGCCCCTCGCTGCGTTTGAAAGCGCAGCGAGGGGGCGGATGGAACGGCGTGTGGGCGTGATTCGACTCATTGGCTGTCGCTTACCGGTTTCGTCTTGCCGCGGAACAGTTCCAGCGGGTTGTACAGGATCATCACGAAGACGAACGCCAGCATGTAGATGCTCGCGGTGCCGAACAGCGAGGCGGGCGCCGAGGAGACGGCGAAGCTGTAGGGGCCGCCCCAGGTTTCCGCCGTGCTCCAGATCGCGAAGGAGAGCAGGAAGCCGATCGGCCCCATGACCCTGAGTCCGCGTCCGCTGAGCAGGCTGATCGCGATGGCCGCTTCGACGACGGCGACCGTCAGTGCCACCAGGTGCGGGCCGAAGGCCTGGGTGACCACGATCCAGAGATGTTCGTAGCCGCCGATCCAGGTGCCGGCCGTCGCCGACTGCGCATCGGTGAGGTAGCCGAGGAAGTGGTTCAGGAAGTAGGGCTGGAATTTCATCAACGCATCGTAGCCCCACAGCAGGCCGAATCCGTTGCGTGCCAGCGTGAGCATCTCGTTGTGCGCGGTGTCCGGATCCTTGCGCAAGCGTTCCGTGGCGATGAGGTACAGGAACATGATTATGTACGGCATGGCGACGCCGGGGTCCGTGCCGTCCTGACCGAAGTCGCCGCCGTGCTGGAACACGATCCAGACGAAGAACGCATAGGCGATGCCGGCCCAGCTCATCGGGATGACGCCGCGGTCGGCAATGATGGAAACCGCGATGGCGAGCTTGATGAAGGCCAGGATGATGACCATCAGGTGCAGCACCGGGTCGCCGATGGGCATGCCCAGGACGTGGCTGACCGCGAGCTTGTGGGTCCAGGTCAGCGAGGTCCAGGCGTCGTACAGCAGGGCGATGCCGAAGATGATGCGGATCCAGTTGAAGGATTGCGCGCTGACTTTGGAAATCAGGTTCGGGTCTTCGCCGCGCATGTCGAGAGCGGCGAGCGCACGGCGGAAGTAGCCGCGCGCTCCCGGTGCGTCTCCGATGACGTTCGTATTCTGTTCCATGGTGTGTGTCCTCCTTGACGTTGGGTGGTATCCCTTGGACAAAACAAAATGTAGTTCGCTATAAGCGGCGGAGGGCGGCCGCGAATACCGATTGTTTGATCTCGCTCAAGCCCAGTGCAGACCGCCGCGGCGCACCGTGTCGGTTCCTTCGGTGTCGCGCGGCTGCGCTCCGGGTGCGCGCAGGCCGTAGCGTTCGATGTTGTATTCGGCCAGGGCCTGAATGTGCTGCAGCTCGCGGGCTGCTTCGGCACTGTCGGCGAACAGGTGGCTGAAGCGTCCCTGCGCCTTCAGGTAGTCGGTCACCGGACGTACCTCGCGGATCGGCATGACGCCGGTGACCGCGCCGCGTTCGAGTTCGATCATCGGGATCAGGCCGGACTGCACGCCCAGGCGGGCGACCTCGACGGTGCGCGCGCCGTCGTGCTTCCAGCCCAGCGGGCAGGGCGAATGCAC
The DNA here is from genome assembly GCA_963751375.1 of uncultured Gammaproteobacteria bacterium. GTDB lineage: Bacteria > Pseudomonadota > Gammaproteobacteria > DSM-5130 > Acidihalobacteraceae > Acidihalobacter_A. The sequence goes on along the minus strand of CAVVUY010000035.1, from coordinate 11,746 downwards.
CAGCAGGAAGGTCGGGCCTTCGACCTCGATGGCGCGGCGGACCTTGTTGCGCAGGTCCGAGGGATAGGCCACGGAGGCGGTGGCGGCGTAGGGCATGTGGTGCGCGGCGATGATCGAGAGAATGTCCTTCTTCAGGTGGCGCTTGCCGAGCCGTTCCGTGCCGGCGGGCGAGGTGGTGGTGGCGGCGCCGACCGGCGTCGAGCTGGAGCGCTGGACGCCGGTGTTCATATAGGCTTCGTTGTCGTAGCAGACGAAGAGCACGTTGTGCTCGCGTTCGATCATGCCCGACAGGGCCTGGAATCCGATGTCGAAGGTGCCGCCGTCGCCGGCGAAGGCGAGCACCTTGCTGGCCCGCCCCTGGGCCTTGAGGGCCGCTTCCATGCCGGAGGCGATGGCGGCGCCGTTCTCGAACAGCGAATGCAGCCACGGCACGCGCCAGGCGGAGTCCGGCCAGGAAGTGGTGGTGACTTCCAGGCAACCGGTGGAGTTGGCCACGACCACGTCGGGGCCGGCGGCTTCCGTGACCAGGCGCGCGGCGAGCAGTTCGCCGCAGCCCTGGCAGGCGCGGTGGCCAGGCGACAGACCGGTGAAGCGGGGCTGATGCTTGCGCAGTTCGGCGAGGGAGATGGTTTCGGCGGTCATGCGCGCAACTCCTGCGGCAGGCGTTCGGGGTCGAGATCGAGAATGCGGAAGCGTTCGGCGCGTTCGCCATGGGCCACTTCGATCAGGCGCGGGTAGAGGCTGAGGCCGATGTCGCGGCCACCCAGGCCGACGGCCACGGCGTGCACGCGCGGTGCCTGCGGCAGTTCGGACAGCGCGGCGCGCACCTCGGCGGCGACGATGGCGCCGAAACCGGGCGAGAAGGCCCGTTCGATCACCACCAGTTCGTCCAGCCCTTCGCAGGCGGCCTGCAGCGCCTCGATCGGGAACGGGCGGAAGGCGCGCAGGGCCATGATGCGCGTCGGCGGCAGTTCGGGGTGCGCGAGCGCGGCGTCCTGCAGCGTGCCGATGAGGCTGCCCAGTCCGAGCAGGCCGATGCGGGCCTCTGCGGGGCCGCTCGTGCGCAGCAGTCCGCCCCAGTCGCGCCCGCTGGCTGCGGCCCAGTCGGCATTGGCGCGCAGGATGTTGTCGGCGGCGCCGAGCAGGTCGTGGTGATTGGCGTAGCGCAGTTCGCTATAGGCTTCGGGGCCGACCATGGTGCCGATCGACACGGGTGCCTGCGGGTCGAGCATGCGGTCGAAGCGAAACGGCGGCAGGAAGGCGTCGACCTGGTGCTGCGATGGCAGCTCCAGCGGTTCCAGGGTGTGGGTCAGGGTGAAGCCGTCCATGCACACCATGACCGGCAGTTCGGTCTCCTGCGCGATGCGAAAGGCCTGGATGTGGGTGTCGACCGCCTCCTGGTTGGAGGTGCAGTAGAGCTGGATCCAGCCGGCGTCGCGCACCGCCATGGAGTCGGACTGGTCGTTCCAGATGGAAATAGGGCCGGACAGCGCACGGTTGGCGCAGGTCAGCACCACCGGCACGCGCAGGCCGGAGATGTCGTACAGTACCTCGCTCATCAGCAGGATGCCCTGCGAGGCCGAGGCGGTGTAGGCGCGCGAGCCGGCCGCAGCGGCGCCGAGCACGACGCTGGCGGCGGAATGTTCGGATTCCACGCTGACGTATTCGCAATCGAGCTGGCCGTCGGCCACCAGCTTGGCGATGTTCTCGACGATGTGCGTCTGCGGTGTGATCGGGTAGGCCGAAACGACCTGCGGACGGCACAGGGCAACGGCGCGGGCGATGGCCTGCGAGCCTTCAAGCGCCTGCGGCATGGGCGACCTCCTGGTTCCAGATGTCGGCTTCGACCGCTTCGGCGGCTGCGGCGATCAGGGTGCGGTTTTTGTCGAGCACGGCGCCTTTGAAGCGCTGGCCGAGTTCGTGGCTCAGGGCCTCGAGCGGCAGCAGGCCGGTGAGGGTAATGAAGGCGGCGAGCAGGGCGGTGTTGGGCACCGGGCGGCCAAGATGTTTTTCGGCCAGCGCGTTGGCGGGCAGGGTGTAGGTCTTGACACCCAGACCCAGTTCGGCCGGCGTGCGCGGGCTGTTGACGAGTACGCCGCCGCCGGGCTTGAGGCCGGCCAGCGTTGCCGTGTCGTGCAGCAGGGCTTCGTCCTGCACGATGAGATAGTCGGGATGGGCGATCTGGTCGCGGCGGTTGAAGGGGCTGCGGTCCATGCGCACGAAGGCTGCCACCGGCGCGCCGCGGCGTTCGGCGCCGAACGCCGGGAAGGCCAGTGCGTGCCAGCCCTGGTCGATCGCCGTGCCGGCGAGTAGATAGGAGGCGGCGACGTTGCCCTGGCCGCCGCGGCCGTGGATGCGAACTTCGATCATGAGGCGGTTGCTCTGGCTATGGGGCGCATCGGAGCCGAGGCGTCGGGACCGACGGTAGTGGGGCGGGATCCGGCGGATGGCTTGCCGGAAAGCGTCAATTCGCGTGCCTGTCGCATGCCGCTCTCCCGGTGATGGTGACTGGCCGATTCATCCCTAAGTCTTGTCGCGTCGTGTGAGAATGTCCAGGACATAAAGTCGTATCGGGTGCGGACGAATTTATTTCATGCTGTCGATAGGGTTTTGTCCCCTGGAGTGTGCAATCAGTTCCCCAATGCCGTGCCGACCGCGCGCAGGCTGGTGATCAACGAATGATCCAGCGGTACGCTGCGCGGCTCGCCGCCGACTTCGGACAACGGCACGGGTTTGAGTTCGGCCCCCTGCACGGCGACCATGACACCGTACACTTCCGCGTCGGCCAGTTCGATGGCGCGCGTGCCCAGTTGCGAGGCCAGGATACGGTCGGTCGAGGTTGGGCTTCCGCCGCGCATGACGTGGCCGAGCGAGGTCAGGCGGACCTCGGCCTTGGTGAGATCGGGCAGTTGCTCCACCAGTTCCATGGCTGCCCTGTGCAGCCGCACGGGTTCGCCCGAGGCGGCACGTTCGTCGGATATGGCGCCTTCGGCGATGACTACGATGGAATACGAGCGACCGCGGCTGACGTCGTCCTTGATCGCGTCGACGACGCGATCAAGGCGGTAGGGAATTTCCGGCAGCAGGGCGACATCCGCGCCACCGGCCAGTGCCGCGGCCGCGGCCAGCCAGCCGGCGTTGCGGCCCATGACCTCCAGCAGCATGACGCGGTGGTGGCTGCTGGCGGTGGTGTGCAGGCGGTCGATGGCCTCGGCGGCGATGTGGGTGGCGGTGTCGAAGCCGAAGGTCACGTCGGTGCCGCGGATGTCGTTGTCGATGGTCTTGGGCAGCGTGATGACATTAAGGCCGGCCTGTTCGTACAGGCGGCGGGCGAAGCGCTGGGTGCCGTCGCCGCCGAGGCAGATCAGCGCCGAGAGGCCGAGATCGTCGTAGACCTCGCGGCAGCGCGCGACGGCTTCCTCGACGCTGGCGACGGTGTCTGATTGTCCGCGGCCGGTGCCCAGGATGGTGCCGCCGAGCCCCTGGATGCCGGCGACGTGGCTGGGTGTCAGGCGTTTGAAGCGGCCTTCCTGTAGGCCCAGATAGCCATCCTTGAAACCGTAGACTTCCCAGCCGTGGGTGACGCTGGCGCCGAGGGTCAGCGCGCGCAAGGCGGGATTGAGGGCCTGGCAGTCGCCGCCGGCGGTGAGCAGGCCGATGCGACGCGGCTGTTGGTGGCTGCTGGTGTGTTCGATCATCTCGTGTCTGGTGTGAAGGGTGGTCTGTCCGTGTCCGGAGATTTCCCGGATTCCGTTCCGGTCACCGTCGGCATTTAGATATGCCCACTTGTTTGTGGGAGGAGACGGCGCAGGGAGTTCCTGCGACACGTCTAGTTTATGCGAAATTTCCGCGAACGCCCGTCGGTGATGCCGGCAGTCTCGAGCCCCGTTTCCCGGTAAGCAAGGCATGGGCCAGTTTTACGACCAACAATGGCGCCGATTTCGCTCATGAGCCGGGCGCCGCACGCCCCTCTATGGTGCCTGGGCGCACTCATTCGGCACCGTCGTGCGCGGAATATATCTACGGCGGGGTGCGTCCTTACGTTCGCAGCATTGCAGTGACAGGAGGTCGCATGGAAACGAAATTGTCGGGAAATGGCGAGCCGGCCGTGGCGGACGGTTTGCGCCGGCGCCTGCTGGGAGGCCTGGCTCTCGCGGGCGGTTTGTTCGCCTTCGCCCAGAAAAGCCGGGCGGACGCTTTCTCGGGGAGTAGCGCGAACCGGGTCGTGTACCAATTGAACAAGTTCGACCCCGCCTATATCAAGGAGATTCTCCACAGCGTGGCGGTGGTTCTACAAGCCTACCCCGATGACGTGAACGTCGTCGTGACTTGTTTCGGGCCAGGGCTATGGGTGCTGGTCAAGGAGCAGAAAAACCGGCACAAACTCGATCCCTACATCCGCGAAATGATTTCCAGCCAGTCGATGTACGGAGTGGAGTTCCACGCTTGCGAGCAGACCATGAAAACGGTCAAGCTCGCGGCCGCCGACCTGATCTCCGAGGCGACCGTCGTGCCCAGCGGCGCGGTGGATCTGATCAAGCTGCAGCAGAAAAACTATGCCTATATCGCCTGGTGAGCCGCCTGCGTCGCGGCCTTGCCTGAGTCGATGCTCATACCCCATCCATGTACGGAGGAATCAAACGTATGCGCACTTTCTATAAGCTCCTCGCCGCTTTGGCGTCGCTCGGCCTGCTTGCCGGACCGCTCACCGCCTCCGCAGCCGCCGGCAGCGATTCGCATCCCTTCGCCAAGCATCACTATGTGATTCAGGTCAGCGAGAACGACCCCGCGCGCTGGACTCTGGCGATGAACAATGCGCAGAACCTGCTCAACTACTACGGGCCCTCCGAGGTACAGGTCGTGATCGTCGCCTACGGGCCGGGCCTGAAGATGCTGTTCAAGAACAGCAAGATGGCTTCGCGCGTGCAGAGCGAGGCCATGGAAGGCGTGGAGTTCGACGCTTGCCACAACACGATGGAGAATATGGCCAAGAAGTTGGGCCACATGCCGGCGATCAATTCCTCCGCTACCGTGGTGCCGGCCGGCGTGGTGAGAATCGGCGAACTCGAGGGCAAGGGCTTTGCGTACATCAAACCCTGATTTCCGTCCGCTGGCGACGGCGGGGCGGAGGCTGCTGGCGCTCGTTCTGCTGCTGGGCATATCGCTGCCGTGGGCTGCGGCGCAGGCCGGTGCTTCGCGTGCACTGCTCGAACGCGCCGCTGCCGCGCACTGGATTGCGCAGGGCGAGGGTCAGCGGGTGGTCTACGTGATCTTCGACCCCAATTGTCCGTATTGCCATGTGGTGTACCAGGAATCGCAGGCACATCTGAAGGGGTTCCAGTTCCGCTGGATACCCGTCGGCGTGCTTACGCCCTCCAGCCCCGGCAAGGCCGCCGCACTGCTGGCGGCAAAGGATCCGCTCGCGGCGCTGCGCCAGAACGAGGACCATTTCGTCAGAGCCCGCGGCAAGCTTGGCGGCATCGCTCCTCTGCAAACCATTTCCGCGGCTACCGCAGGTGAGCTGCAGGATAATCTGATGTTGCTCCAGGCCACCGGCATGCGGGTCGTGCCCAAGCTGCTGTACCTGCGTCGCAACGGCGAGGTGCGTCTGATCGAAGGCGCTCTCAACGCCGCCGATTTCAGCTCCATGCTGCAAGACGTGGCGGGCAAGAGCTGAGATCTTTCCGACCCGGGCGGCGGACTTGTAAGTCCGCCGCCTGTTTCTGCGACTCATGACTGACGGCGCCGCCCGACCGGACGGCGCCGTGGCCGGCTGGCCAAGTGGCCGGCCAAACGCTATAGGTTGTTCAATGTCTCCGGCATGGCACGGCAGTCACGCTGATCGCGCCCGGCGGCGGGGAGGATGTGGGCGAATGAGTAGATGACGGGGCGGGATATGGTGGCCGGCGATCCGCAACAATGGCTGCAGGCCCACGGCGATGCGCTTTACCGCTATGCCTGGCGGCGCACGGGGCGGACTGACGTGGCCGAGGATCTGGTGCAGGAGACATTGCTGGCGGCCTGGCAGGCGCGTGGCAGCTACCGCGGTCAGGCGCAGGAACGTACCTGGCTGATCGGAATTCTGCGCCACAAACTTGCCGATCACCTGCGCCGCAGCGGGCGCGAGGAGGCGCGCAAGCTGCAGCCGGGCGGCGCGGCGGACGAGGATTTCGAGGGCGATGAGATCGAGGCGCTGTGCTTCCGGGAAGACGGCCATTGGCGCGCGCGCCTGCAGCCCTGGGACGGCGATCCGCCGAAGGCGTACGAAGTCGAGGCGTTCCGCCAGGTCGTCGAGCGTTGCACCGAGGGCATGAGCGAACATCAGCGCGAAGCGTTCCGCCTCTGCCTGATCGGCGAACTGGAAGTGGCGGAGGCCTGTGAGATCATGGCGATCAAGCGCAACCATCTGCATGTGCTGCTGCATCGGGCGCGCCTGGTGCTACGCCAGTGCCTCGAATTGCACTGGCTGGGAGAGACGGGATGATCGGGATCACTTGTCGGCAGGCGGCGGAGTTGCTTTCCCGCTCCCAGCACGACGGCCTGGAGGGCCTGAACCGCCTGGCGCTGTCGGTGCATCTGGCGATCTGTTCCAACTGCCGCACCTATTCCCGGCAGCTGCGCTGGATCGATCAGGCCTTGAGCCAGCCGCCCGCGGCTGAGCTGGGCGAGGTTGCCCACCGGCGCATCGCGCAGGTGCTTGACCAGGCACGATCGTCGGAGGGCGAATGAGGCTCAGTCGGATGGCGGCGTCAGGTATTCGCTGAAGGCGTCGATTTCGTCCACGATGGCCGCGCGCGCCTTGGTTTCCATGTCCCGGTAGCGGGTCAGCATGTCGCGACCGAAGTCGGTGACCTGCGCGCCGCCGCCGCCCTTGCCGCCGGCTGCGGTTTCGACCAGGGGTTCGCGAAAGCTCTGGTTCATCGTGTCGACCAGCAGCCAGGCGCGCCGGTAGGACATGCCCATGTGCCGTGCCGCGGCGGATATCGAGCCTTCGGCTTCGATGGCATCCAGCAGGTCGGCCTTGCCCGGGCCCATGGCGATGACCGAGCCGAGCAGGATACGGACTCGCGGCTCAGCCTTGCGCATGATCAGAGATAGGCGCCCAGCAGGAATTCGAGCAGTGCCTTCTGGGCGTGGAGGCGATTTTCCGCTTCGTCCCAGACCACGCTCTGTGGGCCGTCGATGACCTCGGCGGCGACTTCCTCGCCGCGGTGTGCCGGTAGGCAGTGCATGAACAGGGCATCGGGAGCCGCCTGCGCCATCAGCGCCGCGTCGACCTGGTAGTCGCCGGCGAAGGCTGCGGCGCGGCGCGCCTGATCCTCTTCCTGGCCCATGCTGGCCCAGACGTCGGTGGTCACGAGGTCGGCACCCGCCGCCGCGGCGTGCGGGTCGCGCATGACCTCGACGTGCCCTGCGCCGGCATCGACGAAGCGCGCGTCGGGCTCGTAGCCCTCCGGGCAGGCCACGTGCAGCTTGAAGTCGAGCAGTGCGGCGGCGTTGATCCAGGAGTGGCACATGTTGTTGCCGTCGCCGATCCAGGCCACGGTGCGACCGCGAATGTCGCCGCGGTGCTCGTGGTAGGCCTGCAGGTCGGCCAGCAGCTGGCAGGGATGCACGTCGTCGCTCAGGCCGTTGATCACCGGCACCTGCGAGTGGGCCGAGAAGCGCTCCAGGGTTTCGTGCGCGAAAGTGCGGATCATGACCACGTCGACCATGCGCGAAAGCACGCGGGCGGTGTCTTCGATCGGTTCGCCGCGGCCGAGCTGAGTATCGCGCGGCGACAGGAACAGCGCATGGCCGCCGAGCTGGGCCATGCCGACCTCGAAGGACACGCGCGTGCGGGTCGAGGATTTTTCGAAGATCATGCCCAGGGTCTTGCCCTGCAGCGGGGTATGGCGGTCGCCGCGGCGCTGAATCGCCTTGAGCTCGCCGGCGCGGGTGATGATCCGGCGCAGCTCTTTGGCGCTGAGGTCGCGCAGCGTGAGGAAGTGGCGCACGGACATGCTCAGGCCTCCGCGGATTCGGCGAGGAACTCGCGCACCAGCGAGGCCACGCCGTCGACGATGCTTTGGGCCTGCTCGTCGTCGCTCACCAGCGGCGGCAGCAGACGGATCACGTTGCCGGCGGTGACGTTGATCAGCAGGCCGCGTTCGAGCGCCCGGCCGACGAGTTCGCCACAGGGGCGATCGAGCTCGACTCCGAGCAGCAGACCCACGCCGCGGACGTCGGTCACGCCGTCCACGCCGGACAGGGCTTCGCGCAGTCCGCCGAGCATGCGCTGGCCGAGGGCGGCTGCGCGCTCGACCAGGCCGTTGGCTTCGATGGTGTCGATCACCGTCAGCGCGACACGGCAGGCCAGCGGGTTGCCGCCGAAGGTCGAGCCGTGATTGCCGGGGGCGAAGACCTCGGCGGCTTCGCCGCGCGCCAGGCACGCGCCGATGGGCATGCCGTTGCCCAGTGCCTTGGCCACGGTCATGACGTCGGGGTGGATGCCGTTGAGCTGATGCGCGAACCAGCGTCCGGAGCGGCCCATGCCGCTCTGGATTTCGTCGAGCATGAGCAGCCAGCCGAATTCGTCGCACAGCGCACGCAGGCCGTTGAGATAGTCGGCGGGGGGGATGCGGATGCCGCCTTCGCCCTGGATCGGCTCGACCAGCACGGCGACCACGTTGGGGCGGTTGTCGGCGATGTGGCGCAGGGCATCCAGGTCGCCGTAGGGCGCACGTACGAAACCGCGCACCAGCGGCTCGAACCCGGCCTGCACCTTGCGGTTGCCGGTGGCGCTCAGCGTGGCGAGGGTGCGACCGTGGAAACTCTGCTCCATGACCACGATCTCGGGCTCGGCGATGTCACGCTTGTGGCCGTAGAGCCGGGCGAGCTTGATCGCCGCCTCGTTGGCTTCGGCGCCGGAGTTGCCGAAGAACGCGGCGTCCATGCCCGCCAGCGTGCACAGGCGTCGGCCCAAGGTTTCCTGGGTGGCCACCTGATACAGGTTGGAGGTGTGGATCAGCGTGCGGGCCTGGTCGCATAGGGCCTCGCTCACGGCGGGGTGCGCGTGTCCCAGGCCGCAGACCGCGATGCCGGAAATGGCGTCGAGGTAGCGCTTGCCCTGATCGTCGAACAACCAGGGGCCTTCGCCGCGGGTGAAGGTGACCGGCTGGCGCGTGTAGGTGTGCATGAGGTAATCGCTCACGGCTGCTTCTCTTCAAATCTGGCGACGGTGGGCCGTCGTCCGCATACGGATTAAACAAAAACGGCAGCGCTACGGGCTGCCGGTTCAAACCGATTATAAGCACAGGTTCGGTGCCGTTTACCAGACCGGCGGTAAACGGCAGCGGAGCGATTGATGACCTCAGGCGCTGAGCAGGCTTTCGAGTCGGCCGGTCAACAGCCGGCAGCTTTCGATGGAAAGAAAGTCCAGCATCTCGGTGGGCTGGCGCAGCAGGCGGACGAACCAGGCGGGAATGTCTGCGGGGGTGACGTTTTGCAGCGCCTGCGGCAGTACGTGCTGAAAGCGGGCGACGACGAAAGGGCGCAGTTCCGGATGACAGTTGGCGGCGAGATCCATGAGGTTCGCGGCGTTGTCGACGTGTTCAAGCACTTCGACATAGCGTTGTGCGACCAGCCCCTTGAGGAAGACGTGCTCATTGGCTGTGTAGCGTGATTCGAGGGCTGCGAGATCGTCCAGCAGCGAAAGCAGGTAGCGGTATTCGAGAGGCCGGTTTTCGGGCTCGAGCGGTGCTTCCGACCACGACTCGTGTTCCAGCGTCTGCAGGCGCTTGATCACCTCGTCAGGGTGCGATGCCGCCTCGGTCGCCAGCTGCACGCAGGCCTGCTGCTTGTGCAGCGCTTCATTCAGCAGAATTTTGAGTTGTTCGTTCATGCCTTGCCCTCCCACGGATGACCGGGCGGATGCGCCCTGGTCGAATTTCATTGAAATTCTTACGGGTTTGATCGGGGCGGCAGGCAAAGGTTCAGTCCGCGGGCGGATGCCGCGAAGGCGGGGCGAACTTCCGCCGTTCGCTGGGAACGGCGGAAGCCCGAAAGACTCAGGCGGCGAAGTTCTTGGCCACGAAGTCCCAGTTGGCCACGTTCCAGGAAGGCTTCGAGATACTTCGGACGGGCGTTGCGGTAGTCGATGTAATAGGCGTGTTCCCACACGTCGACGCTCAGCAGCGGGGTGAGTCCGTCGCGCAGCGGGTTGGCGGCATTGCCCATGTTGACGATGTCCAGACCGCCGTCGGCCTTCTTGACCAGCCAGGTCCAGCCGGAACCGAAGTTGCCCACAGCCGAGGTGGGAAACTTCTCCTTGAATTCGTCGAAGCTGCCCAACGCCTTGTCGATCGCATCGGCCAATGCGCCGCTCGGCTCGCCGCCGCCGTCAGGCCTCATGCTTCCAGTAGAACGTGTGGTTCCACACTTGCGCGGCATTGTTGTAAATGCCGCCGGCAGGCGCCTTCTTGATGATTTCCTCCAGGCTAGCGCTCTCGAATTCGGTGCCCGGGACCAGGTTGTTCAGGTTGGTGACGTAGGTGGCGTGGTGCTTGTCGTGGTGGAACTCCAGGGTCTCTGCCGAGACGTGCGGCTCCAGGGCGTTCTTGTCATAAGGCAACGGAGGCAGTTCGAATGCCATGGGATCACTCCTTTGAATGGTGGGGTGGTGGGGATTGCGCCGTCCGCGGATCCGGACGTGAGCCGGCCCGAATGGAATGGGTCGCACCGCTGATGTGCGGGACGACGCCCGACGGCCCTAAAATAGGCCACGTCGGCTGGACATGCAATAATTCCGAGTAAACGACTCGGACAGTGCCGCGTCCTGCCGGAATGGCGGCCGGCGCTTAGGCCGCCGTGCTGCGGAAGGACTCGTGCACGGCGCAGGTTCATCAAAAATTCACGTCAGGAGTTGCTATGTGCGGAATCGCGGGCGAGCTGCGATTGGACGGATCCTTGCCGCAGGACCAGGTCATGCAGGCCATGCTGGACCGGCTGCGGCGGCGCGGCCCGGATCATGAAGGACACTTCCGCGACGGCGGCGTCGCGCTCGGTCACCGGCGGCTGTCGATCATCGATCTGTCGGCCGCGGCCGACCAGCCCATGCGGGATACCGATACCGGGCTGACCATCGTCTTCAACGGCACGATCTACAACTACCCCGAGCTGCGCCGCGAGCTGCAGGGGCTCGGCCATAACTTCCGTTCCAGCGGCGATACCGAGGTCATTCTCAAGGCTTACGCCCAGTGGGGCGAACGCTGCGTGGAGCGGCTGCTGGGCATGTTTGCCTTCGGTATCTGGGATTCGCGCGCGCGTCGGCTGTTCCTGGCGCGCGACCGCATGGGCATCAAGCCACTGTATTACAGCGAGACGTCGAAGAGCTTCCGTTTCGCCTCGAACCTGCAGGCGTTGCTGGCCGCGGGCGTCGATACCGATCTGGATGCCCTGGCGCTGCATCACCACATGACGCTGCACGCCGTGGTGCCGGCGCCGCGTACGCTGTTCAAGGGCGTACGCAAGCTGCCGCCGGCGCACACGCTGAGCATCGGCGAGGACGGCCGTGCGCACATGCGCCGCTACTGGACGCTGAGTGCGACGCGCCCCGCCGTGCCGCGCAGCGAACAGGAGTGGACCGAGGCCGTGCACGAGGCGCTGCGCGTGGCGGTCGAGCGCCGGTTGCGCATCGCCGACGTGCCGGTCGGCGTGCTGCTGTCCGGCGGCCTGGATTCCAGCCTGCTGGTCGCACTGCTGGCCA
>CAVVUY010000034.1:0-89600 GCA_963751375.1 uncultured Gammaproteobacteria bacterium | reverse complement strand
ACGCGTACGCTGTCACCCTCGCTGAGCTTGTCGGAAACATTCTCGACACGCTCGTCGGAAATCTGCGAGATGTGCACCAGACCGTCGCGGCCAGGCAGGATGGTGACGAAAGCGCCGAAGTCCATGATCTTCGCGACACGACCCTCGTAGATCCGGCCCACTTCGACATCCGCGGTGATTTCCTCGATGCGGCGACGCGCTTCCTCGCCTGCCGCCTTGTCCACGGAGGCGATGCGCACGGTACCGTCGTCGTTGATGTCGATCGTCGCACCGGTTTCCTCGGTGAGCGCACGGATGGTCGCGCCGCCCTTGCCGATCACGTCGCGGATCTTGTCCGGGTTGATGCGGATCGTGATGTAGCGCGGCGCATAGGCAGACATCTCGGTGCGCGGCTGATCGATCACTTCGGCCATCTTGCCGAGGATATGCATACGACCGTCACGCGCCTGCGACAGCGCCTGCTGCATGATCTCGCCGGTGATGCCGTCGATCTTGATGTCCATCTGCAGCGCGGTCACGCCATCGGCGGTACCGGCCACCTTGAAGTCCATGTCACCGAGGTGATCCTCGTCGCCGAGGATGTCGCTGAGAACGGCGAAACCTTCCGGCTCCTTGATCAGGCCCATGGCGATACCCGCCACCGGCGCCTTCAGCGGCACACCGGCATCCATCAGCGCCAGACTGGTGCCGCACACGGACGCCATCGAACTGGAACCGTTGGATTCGGTGATCTCCGAAACCACGCGCACCACGTAGGGGAAGGAGCCTTCCTCCGGCATGACTGCCTGGATGCCGCGCTTGGCCAGACGGCCGTGGCCGATCTCGCGGCGCTTGGGCGAACCGACCATGCCGGTCTCGCCGACGCAGTAAGGCGGGAAGTTGTAGTGCAGCAGAAAGCGATCACGACGCTCGCCTTCGATGGCATCGATGATCTGCGAATCGCGCTCGGTGCCCAGGGTCGAGACGACCAGAGCCTGGGTTTCACCGCGCGTGAACAGCGCGGAGCCGTGAGTACGCGGCAGCACGCCGGTACGCACCGTGATCGGACGCACGGTGCGGGTATCGCGACCGTCGATACGCAGCTCGCCGGCGATAATGCGTCCACGCACCAAGGCCTTTTCGATCTTGCCGAAAACACCGGCCACCGTTTCGGCGCTGGGCGCGTCTTCGGCTTCGGTCGCGAATTCCGCAATCATCTGCTCGCGCAGTTCGGATACGCGGGTCTGGCGTGTCAGTTTTTCCTGAATCTGATAGGCAGCGGTCAGGTCGGCCTCGCAACGCGCACGCACTGCCTCAAGCAGCGACTCGTCGGTCGCCGGCGCCTGCCAGTCCCAAGCCGGCTTGCCCACTTCGGCGGCCAGTTCGCGGATCGCCTGGATGGCGGCCTGCATCTGCTCATGGCCGTACATGACGGCGCCGAGCATCACGTCTTCCGGCAGCTCCTTGGCCTCGGACTCAACCATCAGCACCGCATGCTCGGTACCCGCGACGACGAGGTCGAGCTGCGATTCCTTGAGCTGGGAGAAAGTCGGGTTGAGAACGTAGGCGCCGTCGCTGTAGCCAACACGGGCACAGCCGATCGGGCCGCTGAACGGCACGCCGGAAATGGCCAGTGCGGCGGAAGCGCCGAGCATGGCGGGAACGTCGGGATCGACCTCGGGATTGACGGACATCACCGTGGCGATGACCTGAACCTCGTTGAGGAAGCCCTTGGGAAACAGCGGACGCAGCGGGCGATCGATCAACCGGGAAGTCAGCGTCTCCTTCTCGCTCGGGCGTCCCTCGCGCTTGAAGAAGCCGCCGGGAATACGGCCTGCCGCGTAGGTGCGCTCCTGATAGTTGACCGTGAGGGGGAAGAAATCCCGCCCCGGGACTGCCTGCTTGCGCGCCACGGCGGTCACCAGGACCACGGTTTCGCTCATGTTGACGATGACGGCACCATCGGCCTGACGGGCGATCTCACCGGTTTCGAAACTTACGGTGTGGTCACCGTACTGGAAGGATTTTTTTATGGCTGACACGTTCCCACTTCCTGGCTGTTGACCGCCACACGGCGGTGGCGGATTTAACAGGCTTCTAAAAAACGACAGCGAAGGACGGGCGCTGCGCTGGGCAGTGCTCGCACCTCCGCACTATTACCTGAGATGCACTGGTCGCTAAGTGCCGCATGACGGGGACTACCCGTGTGTGCGGCGACCGTCAACGGTCTGTCAGCGACGGAGACCAAGCTCACTGATCAGAGCCTGATAACGCTGCTGGTTCTTGCCGCGCAGGTAATCGAGCAGCTTGCGCCGCTGATTGACCAGCTTGAGCAAACCACGACGCGAGTGATGGTCGTGCTTGTGCGTGTTGAAATGATCGGTCAGGTACGTAATACGCGCAGTCAGCAGCGCGACCTGAACCTCCGGCGAACCCGTGTCGGACGGGTCACGCTGGAATTTGCCAACGATATTGGACTTGTCTTCAGCGGACAAAGACATCTATGACTCCCACCAAGGAAAAACGATTGTGCTTGAAAAGGCGCGAATTCTAGCACGCGCCGACGTACTGCGCATCATCCACTTGCGATGATACGGGCTTAAGAACGCTTGAGGGCATGGAGCAGCTCTTCCAGCTCACCCCGCAACTGGCGAACGATCTGCTGGCTCTGGCTGTTGTCGGCCCTGGATTCCGCGCTTTCCAGTTTCTGGCGCGCGCCGCCGATGGTATAGCCCTGCTCGTACAGCAGACTGCGGATCTGGCGAATGAGGATAACATCCTGGCGCTGGTAGTAACGACGGTTGCCGCGGCGCTTCACCGGCTTGAGCGCCGAAAACTCCTGCTCCCAGTAGCGCAGCACATGCGGCTTCACGTCACACAACTCGCTGACCTCACCGATGGTGAAGTAGCGTTTTGTGGGAATCGGCGGCAACTCGCTGTTGTTACTTGCCTCCAGCATAGGCTTCGACCCTCGCTTTGAGCTTTTGGCCCGGACGGAACGTTACGACACGCCGCGCCGTAATCGGGATTTCCTCACCCGTCTTGGGATTACGTCCGGGACGTTCCTTTTTATCACGCAGGGTAAAATTGCCGAAACCCGACAGCTTGACCTCTTCGCCACGCTCCAACGCCTCTCCCAAGGTATTGAAGAAGAGTTCGACGAAATCCTTGGCCTCACGCTTGTTCAGGCCCATTTCCTCGAACAGGCGCTCGGCCATATCCGCCTTAGTCAAAGCCATGCGTTTTTACCCCCTCGGTTTCGCAGCGAATCGCCGGCTAAGTTCGTCCATGATCCGGCTGAGTATAGTCTCTACCCCGTCATCTGTAAGGCTGCTGGAGAAACCCTGAAAAATCAATCCAAAAGCCAAGCTTTTATATCCGTTTTCTATGCCTTTTCCTGCATAGACGTCGAAAAGCTGCACTTCGCGGACTTCTGCGACTCCCAAAGCCTCGATCGCGCTCTGCACGTCTCCGGCGGCAACGCCTTCTTCCACGATCAGCGCAAGATCCCGACGCATAGCCGGGAAACGCGACAAGGACGCGAAGTGAGGCACATTACCGAGGCTCATGGCTTCGACATCCAGCTCGAACAAACCAAACGGCTGCTCCAGTTCGAGCTTACGCTCCAATTCGGGGTTCAGCATCCCGACCCAACCGATGTTCTGTCCGTCCAGCACCACTCGCGCGGACTGCCCCGGATGCAGGGCCGGATGCTCGTCCGCTACGTAGTCGGCCTGAACACCGACCCGCGCCAGCAGCGCCTCAACATCGCCCTTGATATCGAAAAAGTCGAGCGCGCGGGCTTCCACGCCCCACTGCTCGGGCAATACGCTGCCATAAGCCGCTCCGGCCAGCATGGGCTGCTGCTGCAGAATTCCGTCCCGACGCAGAAAACGCAGACCTGTCTCGAATAGACGGCCACGCGGCTGTTGCCGCTTGCGATTGTAGTTCAACGCCGCCACCAGGCCGGGCCACAGTGACGGGCGCATCACCGCAAGCTCCGCGGAGATAGGATTGGCCAAAACGATAGGTTCTTCGGCCGGCGCAAACAGCTGTGCGGAGTTGGAATCGATAAAGCTATAGGTTATCGCTTCCTGATAATCGAGCGCCCGCACGCACTCGCGCAATCGGGGCAGCCCAACCCGAGCCTCACCACGCGGTGCGATAGCCGGACGCAGCGCAGCACGGCGCTCAGGAACTTGGTCATAGCCACGCACGCGCGCCAGCTCTTCGATCAAATCGACCTCAATCGACAGATCGAAACGCTGGCTCGGCGGCGTCACGCGCCAGCCCCCGGCATACGCTTCGACTGCACAGCCTAGCCCGACGAGAATGTCGACGACCTGCTGATCCTCGTACTCCAAACCGAGCAGACGTCCAATACGTTCACGTCGCAGCACAATCGGTTCGCGCCACGGCAGCCTTGCCTGCGCACTGGCCTCGACCACCGGGCCAGGCGTGCCGCCTGCGATCTGCATCAGCAGCTGCGTGGCACGATCCAGCGCAACGATCTGCAGTTCCGGGTCGACGCCACGCTCAAAGCGGTGCGACGATTCGGTATGCAGGCCCAACGAACGCGCCCGGCCACTGATCGACTGCGGATCGAAGTACGCGCTTTCGAGAAACACATCGACGGTTTCATCGGAAACCGCACTCTCGGCGCCGCCCATCACACCTGCGACCGCGAGTGGCCCCGACGCATCCGCAATGAGCAGCGTGCCCGCCTCAACAGACACGTCCTGGCCGTCGATCAGCGTCAGCTGCTCGCCCGCCTCGGCCAAACGCACCCTGATTTCCCCGTCCAGCTTCGCAAGATCGAAAGCGTGCATCGGCTGGCCAAGTTCCAGCATGACGTAGTTGGTGATATCGACCGGCGCACTGATGCTACGCACACCCGCCCGGCGCAGGCGCTCGCGCATCCACAGCGGCGCGCGTGCGCCGCCCTTGATTCCGCGTAGCACGCGTCCGGCATAGCGCGGACAGGCGTCTTCGGCCTTGAGACTCACCGGAAACACCTGCTCGGTACCCGGCACGACAGCCTCGAAATCCGGTGCCTGAAGCTTGGTTTGCGTCAGGATGGAAGCCTCTCGCGCCACGCCGCGCATACTGAGACAATCGGCCCGGTTCGGCGTCAGGTCGATTTCGAGGATCGGATCGTCCATATCCAGGTAGACGCGAATGTCCTGGCCGAGCGGCGCATCCATCGGCAACGGCATCAAACCGTCGCTACTCTCGGCCAAGCCCAGCTCCGCTGCCGAGCACAGCATGCCCTGGGACTCCACACCGCGCAGGCGCGCGGCCTTGATCTTCAGTCCGCCCGGCAGTTCCGCACCAACCCGCGCGAAGGGCACGAGCATGCCAGCCTCCACGTTGGGCGCACCGCAAACGACCTGAAAAATCTGTCCGCTGCCGTCCTCGACCTGACAGACCCGCAGACGGTCGGCGTCGGGATGTTGTTCGACGCTTTGCACGCGACCGACCACGACTTCAGTGCAGGCGGGAGCGGCGGGTTCCAGCGCGTCGAGCTCCAAACCCGCCATGGTCAGACGGTCGCCCAATGCCTGAGCGTCAAGCGCCAATTCAGGCAACCATTCTCTAAGCCAGGAATGACTGATTCGCATGCCGGTGCCAAACTCTATATATGTTGGTTATTCAGACGAACTGCGCGAGAAAACGCAGGTCGTTATCGAAAAACATGCGCAGGTCCGGAACGCTGTAACGCAGCATTGCCAGTCGCTCCACGCCGATACCGAAGGCGTAGCCGGTGTAGCGCTCCGCATCAACGCCGACTTGCTCGAAAACGTTGGGATGCACCATGCCGCAGCCAAGGATCTCCAGCCAACCGGTATGACCGCACACGCGGCACCCGCTGCCGTGGCACTGAACGCATTCGATGTCCACTTCGGCCGAAGGCTCGGTGAACGGGAAATAGGACGGTCGGAAACGTGTCTGCAAGTCGTCCTGCTCGAAGAACGCGCGCAGAAAATCTCCCAACACCCCCTTGAGATCGGCAAAGGTAATGCCCTCGCCCACCGCCAAACCTTCGACCTGATGGAACATCGGGCTATGCGTCAGATCGGAATCGCAGCGGTACACGCGCCCTGGCGCGATCACGCGCAGCGGCGGCGTGCGCGATTCCATGAAACGCACCTGCACTGGCGAGGTGTGCGTACGCAGCACCTGACCATCAGGGAAATAAAAGGTGTCGTGCATCGCGCGGGCCGGATGATGCGCGGGGATGTTCAAGGCCTCGAAATTGTGGAACTCGTCTTCGATTTCCGGGCCTTCGGCAACCTCGAAACCGGCCTGCGCAAACAGTTCGGTCATGCGCTCGATCGTCCGCGTCAGTGGATGCAGACCGGCGACCAGTCGGCCACGACCCGGCAACGTCACATCGACGCGGTCGTGCTGCAAACGAGCTTCAAGCGCGTTGCGCTCGAGCACTTCGCGCCGCGAAGTGATGGCCTCGGCGACAAACTGCTTTACGTCGTTGATCGCCTGCCCTGCCGCCGGTCGCTCTTCAGGCGGCAAACCACCGAGCGCTTTGAGCTGCTCGGTCAGCAAGCCTTTCTTGCCCAGGTAACGTACACGCAGCGCATCCAGCGCAGCCAGGTCGAGCGCAGCCTGTATGGCCCCGACGGCCTCTTGCTTCAAGGCATCCAGATTCACGAACGTCTCGCCAGCTTTGTCCGGAGCCAGCCCCTGTCGGGCGAATCCGGAGTTCACAAATAAAAAGGGGAAAGGCCCGCCTTTCCCCTTTTACCGTATCCTGCGGCCGAGCCGCAGGCCGTCGAAGCAGGGCTTAGGCGGTCAGTGCAGCCTTGGCCTTCTCGGCGATTTGACCAAACGCTTCGATGTCGTACACGGCCAGATCGGCGAGCACCTTGCGGTCAATCTCGATGCCGCTCTTGTTCAAACCGTCGATCAGACGGCTGTACGACAGATCGAACTGGCGCGCGGCAGCATTGATGCGCACGATCCACAGACCGCGGAACTGACGCTTGCGCTGGCGGCGATCGCGATAGGCATACTGGCCGGCACGCGTAACAGCCTGCTTGGCAACGCGATAGACATTCTTGCGGGCACCGTAATAGCCCTTGGCCTTCTTCAGGACTTTCTTATGGCGCGCATGCGCGGTAACACCACGTTTTACTCGGGGCATGATCTAATTCCTCTCGATCCGGCTCAGCTGTAGGGGAGCATGCGCTTGATGGCCGGCGTATCGCATTCGGCCACGAGGATGGTCGAACGCAGATGACGCTTACGCTTGGTGCTCTTCTTCGTCAAAATGTGGTTGAGATGCGACTGCGCGCGCTTGTAACGACCCGAGGCCGTCTTCGAAAAGCGCTTGGCCGCGCCACGATTGGTTTTCAGTTTTGGCATTTTATTACTCCACTACAGCTCGCCAGTCGATCGTGCGACTGTGCGATGTCATTTCTTTTTAGGGGCAACGACCATTACCATCTGGCGCCCCTCCAATTTAGGCCGCTGCTCGACCGAGACGAGATCGCCGAGATCTCCCTCGATTTTTTGCAGCAGTTGTAAGCCTCGTTCCTGATGCGCCATTTCACGACCGCGAAAACGGATCGTGATTTTTGCTTTATCGCCTTCCTCTAGAAACCGAGTCAGGTTGCGCATCTTTACTTTGTAATCACCCTCTTCCGTACCAGGTCTGAACTTCACTTCCTTGACCTGGATTTGCTTCTGCTTCTTACGGGCGATGGACGCCTTCTTGCTCTGCTCGAACTTGAACTTGCCGTAGTCCATCACACGACACACAGGTGGCTGTGCCGTAGGTACGATTTCGACCAGATCCAGCTCAGCCTCGGCCGCTATAGCCATCGCCTCTTCGATCGAGACAACACCGCGGTTTTCGCCCTCGGCATCGATCAGCCGAACCTGTCTGACCGCAATCTCGTCATTCAGGCGTACATTCTTCTGCGCGCTGATATGCTACCCCTCCACTAAACAATCAAAGCGCAGACGGCACGGGCTCCTCGGATAGACGCATGAGCAATGATTCCAAGCTCATCGAACCGAGGTCTTCCCCTGCACGGGTGCGCACGGCAACTGTACCTTCTTCCGCTTCTCGATCGCCGACCACCAACAGGAACGGGATGCGCTGAAGCGTATGCTCGCGAATCTTAAAGCCAATCTTCTCGTTTCTCAAGTCGGAAACGACTCGAAGACCCTGTTTCCGCAGGGCTTCGTATACTTCGCGCACGTAATCCGCCTGACGGTCCGTGATATTCATCACCGAGACCTGGATCGGCGACAACCAGAAAGGGAAGCGCCCCTCGTGGTGCTCGATCAAAATACCGATAAATCGCTCTAGCGAACCCAGAATCGCGCGATGCAGCATCACCGGCGATTTGCGCTGTGAATGCTCATCGACATATTCGGCACCCAGCTTGAGCGGCATATGGTAATCCGCCTGGATGGTGCCGACTTGCCACTCGCGGCCAATCGCGTCCCTGAGATGGTATTCCACCTTTGGGCTGTAGAAAGCGCCCTCGCCGGGCAACTCTTCCCACTCGACGCCGCAGCTGCGCAAAGCGCTGCGGAGCGTATCCTCAGCCTTGTCCCAGTCCTCGTCGGTGCCGAGTCGCACATCGGGCCGCAAAGCGATCTTGACCGAGACGTCCTCGAACCCGAAGTCGGCATACACCTTCATCGCCTGTCGGTGGAAGTCGGCGACCTCCTGTTCGATTTGCTCCTCCGTACAGAAGATGTGGCCATCGTCCTGCGTGAAACCGCGTACGCGCATGATGCCGTGCAGCGCGCCGGACGTCTCGTTGCGATGGCAGGCGCCGAACTCGCCGTAGCGCAGCGGCAAATCGCGGTAGCTGCGCAGCGCGTGGTTGAATATCTGCACATGACCGGGGCAGTTCATCGGCTTGAGGGCATACTCCCTCTTCTCCGACTCAGTAAAGAACATATGTTCCTTGTAGTTGTCCCAGTGCCCGGAACGCTTCCATAGCGACACGTCGACGACCTGAGGGCTGCGCACTTCCTGGTAGCCGCATTCGACATAGACGCGCCGCATGTATTGTTCGACGGTGTTCCAGATGCTCCAGCCTTTTGCGTGCCAGAACACCATGCCGGGCGCCTCTTCCTGGATATGGAACAGGTCGAGCTGCTTACCGATCCGCCGATGATCGCGCTTCTCGGCCTCCTCCAACTGACGCAGGTAGGCCTTCAACGCCTTCTTGTCCGCCCAGGCGGTGCCGTAGATGCGCTGCAGCATCTCGTTGTTGGAATCGCCGCGCCAGTAGGCGCCAGCCAGCTTGGTCAGCTTGAACGCACCCAGCTTGCCGGTATTCGGCACATGGGGACCACGGCAAAGATCGACGAATTCGCCCTGGCTATAGAGGGAGAGCACTTCGTCGGCAGGAATATCTTCGATGATCTGCGCCTTGTACTCCTCGCCCATGCCTCGAAAGAACGCGACCGCCTCGTCACGCGGCATCTCGCTGCGCACGACCGGCAAGCCTTGCTCGGCGAGTTCATGCATCTTGGCTTCGATAGCCTCGACATCTTCGGGCGTGAACGAGCGCGAGAAAGCAAAATCGTAATAGAAGCCGTTATCGACCACCGGGCCGATAGTCACCTGGGCATCCGGGAACAGAGCTTTCACCGCCTGACCGAGCAAATGTGCGGTGGAATGCCGGATGATTTCCAGGCCGTCATCGTCCCTGGCCGTAACGATCGCAATCTGCGCATCCGTTTCCAGCATATGGGACAGATCGACCAAGCGGCCGTCGACACGACCCGCCAAGCGCAGCCTTGGCGAGACCGGCGCCGATATCGGCAGCGACGTCTCCCACGGAAACAGGGCGGTCAAAACGGCGTTCGCTGCCGTCAGGAAGGGTAATCACAGGCATGGCATTCTCCATGGGTGACCTATACGAGGGGCCACCGGCCACAAACAAAAGGCTGCGGTATCGCAGGCAAGTGCGGCCAACGATACCAACAGCCTTTTTCGAAGCGTTGGTAGGCGCGATTGGACTCGAACCAACGACCCCCACCATGTCAAGGTGGTGCTCTAACCAACTGAGCTACGCGCCTGAAGAAGCGCGAATACTATCGAACCAACGCGTAAACGGCAAGCCCCAGAAACGAACGATCCGCGGTCGACCCCAAAACGTACGCGAAACGCCTTCCCTTTAGCTTTCACCCACGCCAAAAGCCTGCTCGCGCAGACGATGGACTTCGTCGCGCAAACGCGCCGCCTGCTCGAACTCCAGGTTGCGCGCATGCTCGTACATCTGCTTCTCAAGCTGTTCAATGCGTTTCGATGCCTGCGCTGGATTGGCATAGCCGGCCTGTTTTTCGGCGACCTTGGCCCAGCGTCCCGCACTGGCCGCCGGACTCCCGGCATAAGCCCCCTCCATGACGTCGGCCACTCGCTTTTCCACGCCCTTGGGCGTGATGCCGTGCTCGGCATTGAATTCCAACTGCTTGTTACGACGCCGGTCGGTTTCGTCCAGCGCGCGGCGCATGGAGCCGGTGATCGAATCCGCGTAGAGAATGGCCTTGCCGTGGAGATTGCGGGCCGCACGCCCGATGGTCTGGATCAATGAACGCTCCGAGCGCAGAAAGCCCTCCTTGTCCGCATCGAGAATGGCCACCAAAGACACTTCCGGCATATCCAGTCCTTCGCGTAGCAGATTGATGCCGATCAGCGCGTCGAACTCGCCAAGACGGAGGTCGCGAATGATCTCGACGCGCTCCACGGTGTCGATATCCGAATGCAGATAGCGCACGCGCACGCCATGCTCGTGCAGGTACTCGGTCAGGTCTTCGGCCATGCGCTTGGTCAGGGTCGTCACCAGCACCCGCTCGTTACGCTCCGCGCGCAGCGTGATTTCGGACATGACGTCGTCGACCTGTCCCGCGACGGGACGAATTTCGACCTGCGGATCGACCAGACCGGTGGGCCGCACCACCTGCTCGACAATCGCCCCCGAGTGTTCCTGCTCGTATGGGCCGGGCGTTGCCGAGACATAGATCGTCTGCGGCGTCAGGCGCTCGAACTCATCGAAACGCAGGGGGCGGTTGTCCAGCGCCGAAGGCAGGCGGAAACCGTACTCGACCAAGGTCTCCTTGCGTGATCGATCCCCTTTGTACATCGCGCCGAGCTGAGGCACGGTGACATGGCTCTCGTCGATCACCATGAGCGAATCCGGCGGCAGGTAATCGAGCAGGCACGGCGGCGGTTCGCCCGGGCCGCGCCCCGACAGGTAGCGGGAGTAGTTCTCGATCCCTGAGCAATATCCCAGCTCGATGATCATCTCGATATCGAAGCGGGTGCGCTGTTCGAGACGCTGAGCCTCCACCAATCGCCCCTGATCGCGGAGTTGTTCGAGCCGCTCCTTGAGCTCGACCTTGATCTCCTCGACCGCTTCCAGCAACGTTTCGCGAGGCGTCACATAGTGCGTCTTGGGATAGATCGTCAGTCGCGGTACGCGGCGCAGAATTTCGCCGGTCAGCGGATCGAAATAGGACAACTGTTCGATCTCGTCGTCGAACAGCTCGAGCCTCACCGCCTCGTCGCCCGATTCGGCCGGACGTATATCGATGACTTCGCCGCGCACCCTATACGTGCCGCGCTGCAGTTCGACGTCGTTGCGCGCGTACTGGAGTTCGGCCAGGCGGCGCAACAGCTCGCGCTGGTCGACGCGATCGCCGCGGTCGAGATGCAGCACCATGCGTAGATAGGACGCTGGATCGCCCAAGCCGTAGATCGCCGACACCGTCGCGACGATTATTGCGTCGCGGCGCTCCATCAGCGCCTTGGTGGCGGACAGGCGCATCTGTTCGATGTGGTCGTTGACCGAGGCGTCCTTCTCGATGAAGGTGTCACTCGCGGGCACGTACGCCTCAGGCTGATAGTAATCGTAGTACGAGACGAAGTACTCCACTGCGTTGTGGGGGAAGAACTCGCGCATCTCGCCATAGAGCTGAGCTGCAAGCGTCTTGTTAGGCGCCAGGATCACGGTGGGACGTCCCAGGTGCCGAATGACGTTCGCGACAGTGAAGGTCTTGCCGGATCCGGTCACGCCCAGCAGCGTCTGGTGCGCCAGCCCCGCCTCCAGCCCTTCGATCAGCGCTTCGATCGCCGCCGGCTGATCTCCCGCCGGCACATAGTTGGTTTCCAGTTGAAACTGATCGCTCATGCGCACCCACCCCGGCCGGGGCTCGTTCGTGTTGCCGATACAAACCGCCAGTTTATCCCACCAACTACGCCGATGCGGCAAAGATACAGTCGACGCAGACAAATTGTTCTCCGGCGTCTTGACCTAACCGGAGCGGTTCTCTACCATTCGCGGTCTCGCAATTCCCCAGTAGCTCAGTTGGTAGAGCAGGTGACTGTTAATCACCGGGTCCGTGGTTCGAGTCCGCGCTGGGGAGCCAGATACAAAGCAGGCAAAAGGCCGACCTTCAGGGGGCGGCCTTTTGCTTTTCTGTAGACTGCGCCCGAAGTGTCAACGTGCGGCCACGTGCACTCCGTCGTATATCGTGTCGTCCGGGTGCATGACGATCCTCTCCCCCTCCTTGAGCCCGCCACGAATCTGAGCGGCAAGCCCGTTGCGCTGGCCCAGCTCGACGGTTTGGAACTTCGCGCGTCCGTCGCGCACGGCATAAACCGCCCAACCGTCGCCATGACGGAACACCGCACTGGCCGGAACCTGCAACACGTCACTCCCCCGCCACAGCACGAACCGCGTTTCGACCCGGTAGCCGTCGCCCAGCGACTGCCATTGCGCCGGTGCCGAAGTGATGTCGGACAGCACCCTGACGCGCTGCTCCTCCACCCCGAGCGCGGACACCTTGGTGAAGGCCACCGGCTCTACGCGCGTGACCACGCCGTGCAGCTCGCCGCCGCCCCAGCGCTCGTACACCACCGGAGTCCCGGGATGAATGCGCACCGCATCCTCCGAAAGCACGTCCGTGACGACTTCGAGTGACCGCGGATTGCCGAGCTCCAGCAAGGCAGTGCCGGGCACCACCGCGCCTTCGCTTTCGTGCATGATCTTCAGTACGCGCCCGTCGATAGGCGACGTCACCGGCACCAGTTCGGCCGGCTGGCCCTTCTGGCCGCTGGCGGTATGGGTCAGCGCCGTACGCGCGGCGTCGAGGTCGTAGCGCGCCACCTTGACCGAGAATTCGGCCGAGCGCTGATTCGCCCGCGCCGTCTGCGCACGTGCAACCGCCTGATCCTGCTCCTGCCGGGATGCACACTCCGTCTTGCACAGTTTGGTGATGCGGTCGGCTTCGCGGGCCGCCAGCTCCGCTTCGCTTACGGCCGCCTGCGCTCTCGCCTGGGCCGCCTGCAGGGCCGCTGCTGCTGCGGCTACGCGCGCCTGAGCCTGCGCCCTCTCGCGTGGATCGAGTACGGAAGGGCTCAGCGGCTCGATCGATAGCAGACGCTGACCACGCTTGACGCTGTCGCCGACATTGAACTCGATGCGCTGAGCGACGCCTGCGACCGGCGCCGGCACCACGAAGCGGTCGGTGACCTGGGTCTTGCCCTCCTCGGTGACGGCGACCTCCAGCGGCGCCCGTTTGACCACCGCGACATCGATGGCCAACGGCTGCGGCCAGAATCCGTAGACCAGCCCGGCCAGGATAAGCAGGCCGACCGATCCCACCACGATGCGTCTGCGCCATTTGATATGCATGTCACCCTACTCCCGAGTCTTGAGCACCGCGATCAGATCCAGACGGTCGAGCCTGCGTCTGACCAGCAAGCCTGTCACCGCGGCCGACAGGATCACCACCAGGGCCGAAAAAGCGTACGAAGCCGGCTCGACGATCAGCGGCACCCGGTAGAGGTCGCTCTGGATCATCGCCGCGATGTAGCCGCACAACCAGCGCCCCAGCAACAATCCCGGCGGGATGGCCGCCAGCGTGAGCACCGCCAGTTCGCCGAGCAGAATGTAGGAGATTTCGCCGCGCGTGAAACCGAGCACTCGCAGGCTCGCCAGTTCCCGGCCGCGCTCGGTCAAGGTGATGCGTGCGGAGTTGTAGACCACGCCGAAGGCGATGATCGCCGCGAACAGCGTCGAGACGCTGGACCAGAACAGCATCGTCTCCTGCATGATGCGCCGGAAGTTGCGTATCTCGCTTTCACGGACTGCCACGCCGGCCACACGCGGCATGCCCTCCAACTTGCGATACACGGCATCGGCCTGACGCCGGTCGACGGCCAGATAGGCCCCCGACACGACGGGGCCGTCGCCCAACAGCCGGTTCAATGCCGCCAAGTCCATATAGCCCGACACGCCGATATATTGCTTGACCAGCCCCACCACCGGTATGCGTCGCTCCGGACGGCTGCCTTCGAGCACCTCGACGGTCAACTCGTCGCCGGGGCGGACATGGAGCAATCGAGCCAGATAATCCGTCAGCACCAAGCCGTCCGGCGGCAACTCCAGCGGCTGCAGACGGTTGTCCAGCACGCGCATCAGCCGGCCCCGCGGCTGCCGCCCCTGAATCGCCGTACGGTAGCTGTAATGGCCGTTACGCAGGCGCACCGGCACGTTGCGAAACGCTTCGCCGTATTCCACGCCGCGCACTCCCAACAGATCGAACAGCGCGCGACGCGAGGTCGGCTCGGTAAAGGTCACCGTCAGATCGTCGCGCTGGGTGAGGCCGTAGTGCACGTGCATCATGAAGTTCACCGTGTCCTGCTGAAAGCGACCGGTCATGGTCAGCGCAGCCGCGAAGGAGATGCCGATGACGGTGAGCAGCGACTTGACGGGACGATGCCCCAGGTGGCGCACGATCATGCGCATGGGGGCCGACATCAGGCTCTTCAGGCCAAGGCGCTCGATCAGGGTCTCGCGATAAAGCGCCGGCGGCTCCGGACGCATCGCCTCGGCCGGCTTCAGGCGCGCGGCTCTGGCCACGGCGAATAGCGTACCCATCGTCCCGGCTGCGGCGCTGGTCAGAATCGCGGCGAGCAGCACGCCGGGCGTCAACTGATACTCGATGTAGGGCAGGCGGAAAAATCCCATGTACATCGCCCCCATCACGCGCGTCAGCCATATGCCCGCTAGCAGTCCGAACGCCACGCCCAGCATCACCACCAACATCACCAGCTTGAGGTAATGAAGTGCGATGGCGTTGTTGGCATAGCCGAAGGCCTTGAGCGTCGCGATCTGGTCCCGCTGCGTACTGACCAATCGTGACACCACGACGTTGAGCAGAAACGCCGCCACACCCAGAAAGATGATCGGAAACAGCACCGAATTGCTCTCGAGCTGCTGGAGTTCCTCGGAAAAGAATCGATGGGAGGACTGATCCTCGCGTCCATAGGCACCGGTGCCACCGTAAGAAGCCAATGCAGTGTCGAGTCGTCCGATGACGTCCTTCTCGTTGGCCCCCGGCGCCAAGCGCAGCACCACATTGTTGAAGGCACCGCCCATATCCATAGCTTTGGCCAGCGGCGTGCGCGCCATCCACATTACCGCGAAGCGCTGGTAATCGGGAAATACGCCACCCGGGCGCAGCTGGTGGATGAATTCCGGGGAAATCGCTGTGCCCGCGATGCGCAATTCCTTGCGACGTCCGTTGACGATCACGGCGAGTCGGTCACCGGCCCGCAGATGGTGCGCATCCGCGAAGGCCTCACTGATAAGCACCTGGTCGCCGCGCGCGCCCGACACGAAGCTCCCGGACTTCAGATACAGCCGGTTCAGCGCCGGCTCCCCATGATCGGGCACCGAGGTGATGAGGCCGCTGACCGGGCCGGCGAACCCGGGAATCTCGACGGTCACCGGTGCGACCACTCGCGCCTCGACCATCGCCACTCCGGGAATCTCGACCAGGCGCGCAACCAGACTGTCCGGTGCCCGTTTCAGCGAGGCGAAGACCTGCGCAAAGCGGTAGTTCTGATAGAAATGCTCGCGGGTCAGCTTGAGCGAATCCAGGGTGCTCAAGAACATCACGAAGGTCGCGACGCCGCACGCGATCACCAGGGCGATCGCCAGCGCCTGGCCCTTGAGATGCCAGAGATCGCGGCCCAGTTTGCGATCCAGAGCGCTCATGTCTACCTCACCACACCAACTCGCCCGGCGTCTTCGTGGCCGCGTTGCGCGTCTCGCCGGCGATACGCCCGTCGCTCAGCTGGATCACCCGGTCCGCGATCTCGGCGATGACGGCATTGTGGGTAATGACCACGGTCGTCGTGCCCAGCTCGCGGTTGACGCGGCTGATCGCTTCCAGCACCACGACGCCGGTGTGCACGTCCAACGCACCGGTGGGTTCGTCGCACAGCAGGACCTCCGGGCGCTTGGCGATAGCCCTGGCGATCGCCACGCGCTGCTGTTCGCCGCCCGACATCTGTGCCGGAAAGTGATCCATGCGTTCGGCCAGACCGACCATGCCGAGCGCCTCCTCGGGGGAAGCGGCGCGCGCGCGATTTCAGTGACCAGAGCCACGTTTTCGCGCGCCGTGAGGCTGGGGATCAGGTTGTAGAACTGGAACACGAATCCGACGTGTTCACGGCGATAGCGCGTCAGCGCCGCATCATCGTAGATGCTCAGGTCGTGATCGCCGTAACACACCGTGCCGCTGGTGGGAGCATCCAAGCCTCCGAGTATGTTGAGCAGCGTGGATTTGCCGCTGCCGGAAGGCCCCAGCAGGACCACGAACTCGCCCTGGTAAAGGTCCAGATCCACACCGCGCAGAGCGTGCACGGTGACCTCTCCCATACGGTAGTCCTTGCTCAGACCCACCGCATGAAAAACCGCGTGCCGGGCGGTATCCGTCTCATGCATCAGCGGCCCCCTCGTCTTCGTAGGCGAATCCCAGCAGCTTTCCCTCTGCAGGTCGGGCGCGATCCTTCGCTAGCTTCTACCTAACAAAATACGTCAGTCGCAATCCAAAAAGCTTGATAGGACTCAAACATTCGTGCGTCGCCGGCAACCCTCTGCAACTTCCTCACGGATAATCTGCGCCAGGCGCTGCACGCCCGGACCGGCCAGATCGGGCTCGGCAACGACGAGAAACAGCTCCCCCACGCCCTCGCCTCCTTCGCGCAACGGCAGACGTTTGAGCGTGCCTGCCGCCAGGTCCTCGCGGATATGCTCCTCGGGCAGCCAGGCGAAGCCGTACCCCGAGCGCACCGCCTCGATGGACGTCGCCAGATGGCCCACGGTCCAACGCTGTTCGACTTCCACCGTCAACACCTGCAGATCGCGCTTGGCGCCGGAGTCGCGCACCACGATGTGCAGATGTGCGCGCAGGTCGCGGTACGTCAGCTCCCGACCCAGGCGATGCAGGGGATGTTCCGGATGGGCGACGGCGACCGTGCGCATGTGCAGTAACGGATCCCCCAGAAACCCAGGCGGAATGCGCGGACCGATGACCAGATCGGCCCGCCCCTGCAACAGCGCTTCCGTGGTGCCGCCCAACACGGATTCGATCACCTCGATACGCGTTCCCGGACTCTCCTCTCTGAAACGCGCCAGACACCCCAGCAACACCTTGGGAGGAAACAGTATCTCCACCGCCAAGCGGATCTCCGCCTCCCAGCCGGCCGACAGCAGCTGCGCGGCCCGCTCCAGTTCGCGTGCCTCGTCGACCAAGGCCACGGCACGCCGATACAGCATCTGTCCGGTGGGCGTGAGCACTGCCTTGCGCCCTTCGATCTCGAAGACTTTCACGCCCAGCTGCGACTCGATCTTCTGCACGGCATAGGTCACGGCCGACTGACTCTTGTGCAGCGACGCGGCGGCCTGGGCGTAACCGCCCGCGTCAACAACGGCCAGCAGGCTGCGCCAATGCTCCAGAGAGATATGCGGAATCCTTAACATATCGAACCAATAGATGAATTAAAGCGAATATTTCTACTTTTCTATTTTCTTAACAGATAGCTTAATAGATCGCGTACCGCAACCACACGGAATTAAAGCCATGAAAAAGCTTTTGCAGATCAATGCCAGCCTGTTTTCCAACGACGGCCAGTCCAGCCGTCTCGCCACTCAGTTCGTCGCCGCTTGGCGCGACCGCAATCCCGACAGCGAACTGCTGGTCCGCGACTTCGCCCGCGAGCCGATTCCGCATCTCGACGCGGAGCGCTTCCAGTCATTCCTGACTCAGCCCGATGCGCGCTCGCCCGAGCAGGCGGCGGTGGTCGATTTTTCCGACACCCTGATCCGGGAACTCCGCGAAGCCGACGTCGTCGTCATCGGACTGCCGATGTACAACTTCGGCATTCCGTCTACGCTCAAGGCGTACTTCGATCACGTCGCCCGCGCCGGGATCACCTTCCGCTACACCGAAAACGGTCCCGTGGGCCTGCTGGACGGCAAGAAGGTGTACGTGCTCGCCGCGCGCGGCGGATACTACGCCGGCACGCCGCGGGACAGCCAGACCGGCTACATGCGCGATTTCCTGGGCTTTCTGGGCATGCAAGACGTCGAGTTTGTCTACGCCGAAGGCCTGAACATCGACGAATCCAGCAAGCAGGCCGCCCTGACCGAAGCCGGCGAGCGTCTGGCAAACCTGGCGGCCTGATCCTCGCCCCACAGACGGAGGACCGCATCATGACCACCCGTACGCTGCAGCAGATCATCCGCTCCATACCGACCACGGACGGCGGCGGCGTCAGACTTAGAAGAAGCCTTGGCCAAACGCAGGCAGCACGCGTCGATCCCTTTCTGATGCTCGACGAATTCTCAACCGAGAACGCCGACGACTACATTGCGGGCTTTCCGGATCATCCGCACCGCGGCTTCGAGACGGTCACCTACATGCTCGACGGCCACATGCTGCACGAGGACCACCTAGGCAACCGGGGCGACCTCAGAAGCGGCGGCGCGCAGTGGATGACCGCCGGACGCGGCGTCATCCACTCCGAGATGCCGCAGCAGGAAAGCGGACGCATGCGCGGCTTCCAGCTTTGGGTGAACCTTCCTGCCAAGGAAAAGATGAAACCGGCGGGTTACCGCGACATCCAGCCCGAGGAGATTCCATCGGCAGCGCTGTCCGGCGGCGGGAAGCTCAAGGTGATCGCCGGTACCGCGCACGTGGGCGACGAGGACGTTTCCGGGCCCATCCAGGGATTGAGCACGGAACCGCTGTTCCTGGACGTGTTGCTGACAAGAGGGGAGACGTTCAGCCACACCGTGGATGCCGGACACAACGTCTTCTTGTATCCCTACGAGGGATCCGTGCATATCGGGTCGTCCAAGGATGGACAGGCGCTGGAAACCCAGGCCGCCGGCGTGCTCAGCCCCGGCGATGTCGTGGAGGTCACCGCCGGCGAGGACGGTGCCGCATTTCTGCTACTGGCCGGCAAGCCTCTGCGGGAACCAATAGCCCAGTACGGCCCCTTCGTCATGAACACCCGCGAGGAGCTCGAGCAGGCATTCCAGGACTACCGGAACGGTCAGTTGGTCTGAACGACGCCCGGACGGACATCGCCTGGCGACGATGTCCGTCCATGCCGGCGACGGATCCGATCGATTGCGCCGCTAATTTCCTCCGCCTCGTTCTTCCAACGCCCGGTGCAACACTTCCGCGCTGTGCAGCGGCAACCTGCCGGTAGCCTGGAACACCTGCTCCCGGCAGCTGTAGCCGTCGGCGACGATCAGCGTATCCGCCGTCGCGCTGCGCACGGCCGGCAGCAATACTTCCTCGCCGATCCGCATCGACACCTCGTACTTCGCCTCGTCGAAGCCGAACGCGCCGGCCATCCCGCAGCAACCCGAATCCAGCATGGTCACCTCCAGGCCGCTGTCGCCCAGCACGGCCTCTGTGCCCCCCATGCCTACGATCGCCTTCTGGTGGCAGTGCCCGTGCACCAGCGCTTCGCCGTGCAAGCCCTCGAAGCGACTGCCCTGCTTGTGCAGGAACTCCGGCAGCAGGAACACCAGCTCGCTCAAGCGCCGGGCCCGTTCGTCGTCCGGGAAGAAATTCAGCAGTTCGTCGCGGAAGGTCGCGACACAGGCAGGCTCGAGACCGATCACCGGCGTGCCCGCATCGATGGCTCCGGCCAGCACCTGCATGCTGTGCTCGAGGCGGCGGCGAGCGGAATCCAGCATGCCGAAGTCGTAGAGCGGTCGTCCGCAGCACACGAAGCCGCGCGGCACCTCGACCTCGAAACCGGCCGCATCCAGCACCTGCGCCGCGGCATTCAGCGTCTGCGGATGGAAATGGTTGTTGAACGTATCCGGCCACAACACCACCTTGGTGCGTCCCGCAGCATCCCGTCCTTGGGCGCGGAAGCCGCGATTGAACGGGGTCGAAAGCGGGGAATGCTGCGCTGCGGCGCTATGCCCGCGATCGCCTTGAGCAGGCGGGATATGCCGGGCGCGCGAGTCAGCGCGTTGACCAGCCACGGCACGCGGCCGGCGATCCTCGCCCACTGGTGGATCAGGCCGATGGTATAGGCCTGTAGCGGACGCCTGTGATGCTGATGGTAGTGATGCAGAAACTCGGCCTTGTAGCTGGCCATGTCGACCTGCACCGGACATTCCGCGCGACAGCTCTTGCACGACAGGCACAGGTCCAGCGATTCCTTGACGTAGGGATCGTCCCAGCCGCCGTTCAGCGGATCGCCCTGCACCATTTCGAATAGCATGCGCGCGCGGCCGCGCGTCGAATCACGCTCCTCGCGGGTCGCGCGGTAGCTCGGACACATCACACCGCCCTCGTGCCGACGGCACTTGCCGGCGCCGACGCAGCGCCCCGCCGCCTGCGCAAAACTCCCTTCGTCGCGGTAGAAGGACATCACGGTCGGCGGATCGGCGGGGCGGTAATCGGGGCCGGTGCGCAGGTTCTCGTCGAGACGATACGGATCGACCAGCTTGCCGGGATTCATCCGGTTGTGCGGGTCCCAGATCGCCTTGAACTCGCGGAAGGCCTGCATGATTTCCGCGCTGTACATCCGCGGCAGCAGCTCGGCCCGCGCCTGACCGTCGCCGTGTTCGCCGGACAGCGAACCGCCGTACTTGACCACCAGGTCGGTGGCCTCCTCCATGAACGAGCGCCACTGCGCCAGCCCCTGCTCCGAGTGCAGATCGAAGGTGACCCGGCCATGAATGCAGCCGTCGCCGAAATGCCCGTAGAGCGAGGAGCGATAGCCGTAGCGCTCCAGCAGCTTCCGGTAATCGCGCAGATAGTCCCCGACCTGCGACGGGTCGACCGCGGCGTCCTCCCAGCCGGGGTAGGACTCGGGCTCGCCGGGCACCGCGTTGGTCGCCGCCGCACCGTTCTCGCGGATCGACCAGACGATGCGCTGATCGCGCGGCTCGGCGAACACCTCGCCACCGGCCACCGCCCCCCTTGCACGCTGCTCGTTCAAGGCAGCATGCGCCTTGGCCAAGGCTTCCTCGCGGGTCTCGCCGCCGAACTCGACCATCAGCCAGGCATCGCCGCCGGGCAGCAGGCGGATGGCGCCCAGTTCCATACCCTTCTTGCGCATGTCGTTGATGATGTTCTCGTCGAGCCCCTCGACGCACAACGCGCCCTGCGCCACCAGTTCCGGCGCGTGATCGGCGGCCACGCAGATGTCCGGATAGCCCAACACGAGCAGTACTCGGTGAGGGGGACTGGGCACGAGGCGCGCGGTCGCCGACAGCGTCACCACGCAGGTGCCCTCGGTGCCGACCAGGGCCCTGGCGACGTTGAAGCCGTTCTCCGGCAGCAGCTCCTCGAGATTGAAGCCCGACACGCGCCGGCGAATCTTCGGGAACTGCGTCCGGATCGCGTCAGCGTAATGGTCGCGCAGCGCTTTCAGTTGCGCATAGATTTCACCCTTGCGCCCGCCCTCTCCGATAATCGCCTCGAGCTCACCCTCCGAAGTCGGCCCCACCCGCATGCGCAGACCGTCGTAGGTCAGAATCTCCAGCGACTCGATGTTCTCGGCCGTCTTGCCCGCCATGACCGAATGCGCACCGCAGGCGTTGTTGCCGATCATGCCGCCCAGCGTACAGCGGCTGTGGGTGGACGGATCGGGCCCGAAGGTCAGCTCATGCGCCTCCGCGGCATCACGCAGAACGTCGCACACGACGCCGGGCTCGACTTCCGCCGTCCGCGCATCCACATCGAGCGCCAGCACCCGGTTCAGATACTTCGAGGTATCCAGAACGATGGCGACATTGCAGGTCTGGCCGGCGAGGCTGGTGCCGCCACCGCGCATCAGAATCGGCGCCTGATAGCGACGGGCGACGGCAACCGTCTCCACGATGTCGTCGAGCGTTCGCGGAACCACGACCCCGATCGGCACCTGCCGGTAGTTCGAGGCATCCGTCGCATACAGCGCGCGGCTGCCGGAATCGAAACGCACCTCGCCTCCGACCACGCTGCGCAGCTCGGCTGCCAGGGGCTCGGCCGCGAGCATGGCATCTTTCCGGCTGTCGGCTTGGATTTGCTCATTCGCCATCGGATTTCCCATCGATCAGTTCAACTCTCCCTGCGTGCGGGCAAACGCACATTCTGAAACATCTGCCCATCATCGCCCAAGGCGTGTAAAGCACGGCCGATCAATAAAGCACCTGACGGCCAGCATTCCGTAACGACCTGCCCCGCATTCGGCGCATTCAGACACCCGGGTAAGAAGACGGGGGGTGTAATTCGGAGAAATGCGCATGGGCGGCGGCCCGCGAAGCACGACTTGCGTTATTCCGTAGCGAATTCAACCGCCTGGCGCAACCGGGCGGCCATATCCAGAGACAGCCCCACCTTGGCATCGGACAGGCATTCTGATGCGGGCACCTGTCGACCGTAACCCGCATCGACCGATCCGGGCCATGATCGGCCGCAACCGTCGCACACCTCAATCCATGCCCGATGACGGACGCTTGTCGGAACTGCTCGATCAGAGGGCGCCTGAGGAGAAAACACGATGGCGAATCCTGGTCGACAACCCGCAGGCACTCTACGACACATGATGTGAGCGTACCCACACCCTGCGGGCAAAACGTCGTCGAAGAAAGCTCAAACCGTGTCGAAGCCAGTCGGGGATTTCGGCGCCACACGCATTCAGCGCCTCTCGCTCACCGCCTCATTCAGATTATCCAGCACCAACTCCTCCGCCGGCATAGGCCGACCGAACAGATAGCCCTGTTGCCTGCAGCATCCCAAGCGACTAAGTGCATCCCGCTGTTCCGGAGTTTCCACTCCTTCGGCGATGATCGCGATATCCAGGCTTGCACCCAGCGTCAGAATGGTCCGCACGATAGCCTCGTCCGCCGAATCGGTCAGCAGATCCCGTACGAAGGACTGATCTATCTTGAGCTGATCCAGCGGCAAGCGTTTCAGATAGCTCAGCGAGGAATAGCCCGTACCGAAGTCGTCCAGCGAGAACCGTATTCCATATCGTTTGAGCGCCCGCATCCTGCCGATCAGCACCTCGACATCATCGGCGAGCAGACTCTCTGTAAGCTCCAACTCGAGCCGCTCCGGATGGACTCCCGTCTCCTCGAGGATGCTCTGCACGCCGGCTACGAAATCCGCCTGATGAAACTCCCGAGCGCTGACGTTGACCGCGACCACCAGATGTTCGCGCTCGGGATCGTTCGCCCATTCCGCCAGCTGCTGACAGGCCGCACGCAAAATCCATCGCCCCAGCGGCAGGATCTGTCCCGTCAGTTCCGCGACGTGAATGAACGCCGCAGGCGAAACCAAGCCCTTCACCGGATGCTGCCACCGGATCAGTGCCTCCGCACCGATCGCGCCTCCCGCGGAGTCCACCTGAGGCTGATAGTGCAGAACGAACTGCTGCCGTTGCAGCGCTTCGTGCAACTCTGTTTCGACTTCTGCACGCGCCACCAGCGAAGCCTGCATGGCGGGGTTGAAGAACTTGAACAGATTGCGTCCCTTCGACTTGGCTTCGTACATCGCCATGTCGGCACGCTTGAGCAGATCGTCTATGCCGTCGACCGCATCGGACAACATCGCCACACCGATACTGGTCGTTATGTTGTAGATATGGTTGTCCAGCTCGAAAGGCTCTTTGAAAGACCGCAAGAGTTTGCGTGCCACGACTTCGACGTTGCGGTTGCACAGCTCACGGTCCTCGCCGAGTTCCTCCATCAGCAGGACGAACTCGTCTCCGCCCCAGCGCGCGAGCGTGTCGTTGTCGCGCAACTCCCGGCTGAGACGTTCCGCGACCTGACGCAGCAGGACATCGCCTTGCGCATGGCCTAGGGTATCGTTGAGCACCTTGAAGTTGTCCAGATCGATGAACAGCAGAGCGCCATCCGAGCGGCTGCGGGCATAGACGGCCAATGCATGCTCGGCACGCTCCAGCATCAGGCGGCGGTTGGGCAGATGCGTCAACGGGTCGTAGAAGGCCAGTTGGTGGATCCTTTCCTGATTTTGCTTCTGCTCGGTAAAGTCGGTGGAAATGCCGCACAGGGCGTATATCCGGCCGGTCTCGTCGTACAACGGCTGCTTCACCGTCAGATAGGATCTGAGCAGCTTGCCGTCGCGGCTGCGATTTTCCTCTTCCAGCGTCAAGCTCCGCCCGTCCTGCAGCACCTTTTTATCGTAGTCGTTGATACGCTGCGCCGATTCCTGATCGAAGAAAGCTTCGTCGCGTTGTCCCAGAATCTTCTCGGGCGGCTGGCCGAACAATTCCGCCACCTTGTGATTGACGTATTGATACCGCAGATCGGGATCCTTAAGGTAGATATACGAATCGATGCTGTCGAGAATCAGCGCCAGTTTCGACTCGCTGATATGCAGGCTGCGCGTTTTTTCCGCCACCTCCCGGCGCTGCAGCAGAACGGCGATGAGCGCCAGAAACAGTAAAGCGACCAATCCGCCCAGCCCCCACCAAAGCCAAGTGGGGACGACGACCCGCTCCGAAGTCACCTTCCAGCGTTCCAACACGCGGTAGTACGGCGACCCCGGTTCGTTTTCCCACTGGTTCAAATAGCGGTCTACCGTCTTAAGTAGGGTACCGTTGTGCCCCTTGGCGGTAACGAAGAAAAGCTGGGTGGGTTGGAACAGAATCGGCGTGCTCGCCAAACCATGCATACCGGCCGCCGTGCTGCCGAAAAAATTGTTGGCAGCCACGGCATCCACTTGCCCGGATGCGGCCATGCGAAAACCCTTCGACAGGCTTGCGACGGCTACCAGCCGGGCACCACGGATGCCAAAGCTGTGAATCATGTTCGCCAGATAGCCTTGCTGCACCGAGCCGGCCAAGACCGCGACACGCTTTCCGGAGAGATCGCGAATTGACGTCAAACGGGCTTGTTTGTTCCGGTAAAGTTCCGACCAGCTATACAACGCCGGCACATTGCCGAAGCTCATGGTTTCGGATCGAGACTGAGTCACAGCGACATCGGGCATCAGATCGATGCGCCCGGCCCGTAACAGCTGCAAGCACTTCTGCCACTCGCAAACGACGGGCTCGAGTTTCCACCCCTCATCGCGGGCGATTCGACGCAGCAAATCGCCGAAGATCCCCGAAATCCGCTCGTCGGCCAAAAAAATCTTGGGTGGATTCTGATAAACGCCTACCTTGACCACCCGCGATGCCGACCACGCGTAAGGACAGACGAGCAGCAGCGCCAACAGCACCCATGCGAACGTCGGACGGCACATGATCCGGCCACAACGCGACACCTGGATTCCGCTCGACAACGCGGATACCTTGCAAGTCGATTCAAGCCGCATCCTGGTGGGCATGGAGACTCCGCGTATCTCCCTGAGGGGCAGTGAATACACGGAGGATTGACCATATAGCTTGGCCGATCGCCCCACACGTGAGTACCGTCCGCGCTGTGGCGGCGGGCGTCATATTGCTCGCGCTCGCCCTATAGTTCATATATCTACGCTCCGGGTTCGCGACAAATCGGACAGAACGTCGAAACCGTTATTCTTCTCATTGCCTCATCTAGAGGAATATCGGGTCTCTGCAATGAAACAATAGCGCAAAAGCCGGCCGGTTTCGCCGCACGCAGCAGCCGCCGACAATGTCACGGCGATATACTTCGGTGACCGCTCGGCGACACTCCGCCGCCTGACACTCGTTCAACCAGGGTCCAAGAATGGCTATCCAACCGTTCCACCTCGCCGTCCCGGTTCACGATATCGAAGAAGCACGACGTTTCTACGGCGGAGTGTTGGGACTCGCCGAAGGACGCAGCGCCGATCACTGGGTGGACTTCGACATGATGGGGCACCAGTTCGTCGTGCACCTCGCCCCCGATCACTCGGCCGAACCCATCCACAATCCCGTCGATGGCGAAGCGGTCCCCGTGCCGCACTTCGGCGTCGTGCTCGACATGCCCACCTGGAAAGCGCTCGCGGCGAAACTGCGCGAGGTCGGCCTCGAATTCGTCATCGAGCCGACCATCCGTTTCAAGGGCGAACCGGGAGAACAGGCCACCATGTTCTTCAAAGACCCCTCCGGTAACGCGCTTGAATTCAAGGCGTTCGAAGATGTCAACCAACTGTTCGCCAAATAAGCGTTACCCAGGGTAGTACGCCCTCATTCTTCGCAGGTGTACCCCAGCAGCGCCAACCCCTCTTCCAGGTAGTCGGCCACCAACGGGGTCGCCATCAGATATTCGATCGCTTTCGACGTGAGATTGTCCGCAGCCTCGGCATCAGCATAGGCGCCCTCCCAATCCTCGACATCATAATCACCACGCCCCAGCCACATCAGCGCGATCAGCGTTACCTGCTGATCGGGGTCCAGATCATCGACGACAGTCTTGGCCTCCAGATAACCTGAATCGTCGACATATTCCTGCAAGGCTCCTTCGAGCCACTCGTTGTCCTGCGCCGGCACCTCCTCAGGGGTAAAAGGAGTCTCGTCGATCTGAAACTCCTTCGCCTTCGCAATAATGAAACACACGGTTTGCGGATTGATATTCAGCATGGTTGTCCCCTTCCTCAGCCGAGGACTTGACAGTCCACCGCCTGCTCTCTTGAAAGCATAGGTCAGGCTGCGAGCGGCGGGGGCGATCCGCATAACGAAAAGGCCGGCATGATGCCGGCCTTTTCGTTATGCGGATCGAGTGTGACGACACGCCTGGTCAGTCCATGTCTCTACCGCTGAAATCACGCAGGTATTCTCGGAACGGCTCGCTCAGCTCCGCGTGCTTGAGAGCGTACTCCACGGTCGCCTGCAGATACCCCAGCTTGTCACCGCAGTCATAACGCTTACCCTGCAGTTCCCACCCAAGCACGCGCTCGCGTTCCAGCAGCGCGGCAATCGCATCGGTGAGTTGGATTTCTCCGCCAGCCCCCCGTCCGGTCTTTTCGATCATGTCGAAAATAGCCGGCGTGAGAATATAGCGGCCGACCACGGCAACGTCCGAAGGCGCCTCATCGCGCGGCGGCTTTTCCACCAAGCCGGCAACCTCCCAAGTCGCGTCCGCGATCTGCTTGCCGGCCACAACGCCATAACGATGGATCTCATCGACCGGAACCCTTTCGAGCCCCAACACGCTGCAGCGTTCGCGTTTGTGTAGATCGACCATCTGCTTCAAGCCGCCGTCCGGATCGGCGTCGATCAGATCGTCGGCTAGAATCACTGCGAACGGCTCATCGCCTATCACCGGCTGCGCGCATGCCACCGCATGGCCCAGGCCCAATGTCTCCGCCTGCCGGATGTAAACGACGCTGACATGGGACGGCAGGATGCCACGCACGGTCTTCAGCAGTTCGGTTTTGCCCCGCGCTTCGAGTTCGGTTTCCAGTTCATACGCTTTATCAAAATGATCTGGAATCGCACGCTTGTTCCTGCCCGTCACGAAAACGAGAACTTCGACCCCCGCCTTGACCGCTTCCTCGGCAGCATATTGCACCAGAGGTTTGTCGACGATCGGCAGCATCTCCTTCGGATTAGCCTTGGTCGCCGGCAGAAAGCGGGTACCCAGCCCCGCCACGGGAAATACGGCCTTGCGTATAGGTCTGGTCTGATCGGTCACGGTGCAATGGCTCCTCAGTGGTTGGCAAACGGTCGGGAGGGGGCGGAAATCCACCCCCTCCAAGAGGGTTTACGATGAAGGCACTGCGGCAGCCAAACCGCCCCAGCGGGTCACTTCTGCGTTTTGGACTTCAAACGTATATCCATACGATTGCGTTCGATCAGCGAAGTCCCGATCCCCTTTACCTTCTGCAAGTCGTCCGGCGACTTGAACCCGCCGTGCTTCTTGCGGTAGTTGACTATCGCCTGGGCCTTCACTATACCAACGCCATTGAGCGACTTGGCGATCGTCTTCGCATCGGCGGAATTGATGTCCACAGGAGCGGCATATCCAGCTCCTGCGCCCAGCATAAACACAACGCCAATCAGGACGCTGCGGATAGAAATGGCAATTGTCATCGTTACTACTCCTGTATAGCTGCTTATCGATTAACCTCATAGCCCTATTTTTCATGAGGTTTTTGCATCCTAGCATCATCGACCGCTATATCAAGCTTCCAGGTTCGAAACGATTTCCCGCAAACGGGCCAAAGGATCCACAGCCCGCGTGATCGGTCGGCCGATCACCAAGTAGTCAGCGCCGATGCGCAGCGCCTCGCTCGGCGTCACCACGCGCTTCTGATCGCCCGCCTCCGCATCGGCAGGGCGGATTCCCGGCGTCACCAGGACGAAGTCCTGCGGCAAGACTGCACGCAGATCCGGCGCCTCCGCTGCCGAGCACACGACACCGTCCAGC
This sequence comes from uncultured Gammaproteobacteria bacterium, assembly GCA_963751375.1. Lineage (GTDB taxonomy): Bacteria > Pseudomonadota > Gammaproteobacteria > DSM-5130 > Acidihalobacteraceae > Acidihalobacter_A. The sequence continues at coordinate 60,978 of CAVVUY010000034.1, read as the reverse complement.
GCACACTCGTGCGTCAGACGCGCCAGATGCAGGACTTGCTCGCGAGCCCCCACGGACACACCGACCTGCCCGAGATCGTCATCATCCATCGAAGTCAGCACGGTGACCGCAATCAGCAAGGGTCGCCTGCCGCTCACCGTCTCCAGCGCTTCGCGTGCAGCGGACATCATCGTCGCACCGCCCCCGGCGTGTAGATTCATCATCCATACGCCCAATCCGGCCGCCGCCTTGCACGCCGCAGCCACCGTATTCGGAATGTCGTGGAATTTAAGATCGAGGAACACCTCGAAGCCGCGACCGATTAGTTTTTCCACCAAGGTCGGTCCGGCCGCCACGAACAGTTCGAACCCGACTTTCAGTCTGCAGAGAGAGGGATCCAGCCGCGCGGCAAATCCAAGCGCAGATTCCGCATCGGCGAAATCCAGCGCGACGATGACGGGCCGCTCAACCATGTTTGTGTACTCCAAGTTGATCATCAGGCGAGTGATAGGGTCTGATCGTGCCCCAGCGATGGCAGCCCGGGCATTGCCAGAACAGATTGCGCGAACGGAAGCCGCAATACGTGCAGCGATACCCGAACCATTGCGCCAGGTATTCATCCAGGACCCGCACCACCAGCCCCAACAAACGGTCGGTGTCGCCATCGTGGTGCAATTGCTCCAACGCAATGTACTCACGCAGCAAACGCACGGGGGCAACCTGATGCTCGATCTCGGCCTGCAGCGCGCGCCTTGCCTCATGCTCGTCGCCCTGTTCGAGCAATACACGTGCGAGGTAGATGACGACTTCGCCGTCGCGGTCGTGTGAGTTGAGGCGCGTCAGTAGTCGCATGAACCCGCGGCGATCTCCGGATAAGCGGTAAACCTCGCTCAGTTTCGGAAAAACCACCGGCAGATACTCCGGATCCTGCTCCATGACCCGCGTGTAATACTTGCCGGCCAAACGCGTATCACGCTCCTCCAACGCAAGATCGCCCAGCAGGATAGCGGCACGCACACTCGCCACGTCACGCGACAAGGCCTGCTTGGCATGCTCCAGCGCCAATCGCGGCCGTCCCGCACGACGCTGGTTTTCGGCGGATTCACACCAGTAATGCGCGATGACCGCCTGGCCCGGCTCGCCGGAGGCGATCTGAGATGCTTCGGCGTAGCGTATCGCGTTCGCCCAATCCTTCTCCTGTTCGTAGATCCGCTGTAGTTCGCGGTTTGCCTCGGCCCTGAGGTGACCGGTCGCGAGCAGTTCCTTGTAGAGACCTTCCGCACGATCCAGCAGGCCCGCATGCATATAGTCCTTGCCCAGCTCCAGCAGCGCTGTCGCCCGGTGTCGGCCATCCAGGTGGGGCCTGGCGATGAGGTTCTGATGAATGCGGATAGCCCGTTCGACCTCTCCGCGCTTGCGGAACAGGCTGCCCAGGAGCAGATGCGTGTCGACCGTTTCAGAATCGACTTCAACCATACGCATGAAGAGCTCGAGCGCCTTGTCCGGCTGTTCGTTCAGAAGGTAGTTCAAGCCCTTGAGATAATCGTCGCGAAACCCGCTGCTGCGGGTCTGTGCTGAACGATGCGCGTAGCGCAGCCCCGACCACCAGCCCGTCGCGGCCGCAACAGGCAACAGCAGCCACAACAGCTCTGGCATCAGGTCGAATCCTTGAGCGGCAGATTACGCAGCGAATCGAGCTCCTTCTCGCGCTCTGCCAACTTGCGGCGCAGCCGGCGCAGCTCGCTCGCCTTGCGCATCCACAGCAAACTGGAGACCACCCCGCCCAATACTGCCCCGATCAACACGCAAAGCATCACGGCGACCGCAATCGGCAGCGTCAGGCTGGCGAAGTAGAAATTCAGCGCCACCACACCCAGATTCAAGGTCGTGAAGGCAAGCGCGAAGAGCATCAGGATCAATACGAAAATTATCGACAGCACTTTTCGCATGGAGTCGGAACCTCGCTATATATGGCGTCCTGCCGCACTGTCGCGCAAACAGTCGTATCTATCGTTGAGTGCAAACTACTTACTGTTGGAATTGCGCCGTCCAACGCACCTCTCAGCATATCCGCCGAACTTCCCGGATATACTCGGTATGCGCCATGAGAACACCCGACGGCGCCAGCGGATACACTCGACAGACTTTAACAGATCGGACGGAGTCGGACAGGCCGGAGACATCACGACCGCCCAAGAAAACATGCATGAGTACATAAAAACGGGCCGCTGAGCGGCCCGTATAAATGCATTAACGCTTAGTCGGAATTGACCCGTTCCCTCAATTCCTTGCCTGGCTTGAAATGCGGAACGTACTTGCCCGGCAGTGGAACGGATTCGCCGGTCTTGGGGTTTCGACCGACCCGAGGCGGGCGATAGTGCAGTGCAAAGCTGCCAAAGCCGCGGATTTCGATTCTCTCCCCCGACGCCAGAGCACCGCTCATATGTTCGAGCAACGTTTTGACGGACAGCTCCACGTCGCGCGCGTGCAGTTGATCATGCCTGCGCGCAAGGGCTTCAATCAATTCAGACTTGGTCATGAAGCATCCTAGTGCTTTGTGTCTCCCCGGCAGTCAAAACGCCGGGGAGAATTCTTATTGCTTCGACGGGCTCGGTTCAGGAATTGTTCTCGCCCATCTTTTCTTTCAGCAGATCACCCAGCGAGGTGGTCGCCGAACCGCTGTTGCTGCTGTAGTCCTGCAGCACCTCGGCTTCCTCGGCAAACTCCTTGGCCTTGATCGACAGGGTGACCGTGCGGTTCTTACGATCGACGCCGATGAACTTGGCTTCGACCTTCTCACCAACGGTGAGCACGGTACGTGCGTCTTCGACTCGATCACGCGACAGCTCGGACGCGCGCAGCGTACCTGTGATCTCGTCGCCCAGGTCGATCACAGCCGCCTTGGCATCGACTTCGATCACGGTGCCGTTCAGGATGGCGCCCTTGGGATGCTCGGCCACAAAGTTGGAGAAGGGATCCTTGTCCAACTGCTTGATGCCCAGCGAAATGCGCTCGCGTTCGGGATCGACGGCCAGCACGACGGCCTCGATCTCGTCGCCCTTCTTGTAGCTGCGAACGGCCTCTTCGCCCGGCACGTGCCAGGAGATATCCGACAGGTGCACCAAGCCATCGATGCCGCCGTCCAGGCCGACGAAGATGCCGAAATCGGTGATCGACTTGATGGTGCCGGTGACGCGGTCGTTCTTGTTGAAGTTCTGAGCAAAATCTTCCCACGGATTCGGCTGGCACTGCTTCATGCCCAGCGAAATGCGGCGGCGCTCCTCGTCGATGTCGAGGACCATCACCTCGACTTCGTCGCCGATCGCAACGATCTTGGCCGGGTTCACGTTCTTGTTGGTCCAGTCGATCTCGGAAACGTGCACCAGACCTTCGACGCCGTCCTCGATCTCGACGAAGCAACCGTAATCGGTGATGTTGGTTACCTTGCCGAACAGGCGGGTGCTGACCGGGTAGCGGCGGCTGATATCGACCCACGGATCCTCGCCCAGCTGCTTGAGGCCCAGGGAGACGCGATTGCGTTCGCGGTCGAACTTGAGCACCTTGACCTCGATTTCGTCGCCGATGTTGACGACCTCGGAGGGGTGCTTGACGCGCTTCCACGCCATGTCGGTGATGTGCAGCAGACCGTCGATGCCGCCGAGATCCAGGAACGCACCGTAATCGGTGAGGTTCTTGACGACGCCCTTGAGCACCTGACCCTCGTGCAGGCTTTCCAGCAGCGCCTCGCGTTCGGCGCTGTATTCGTATTCGACCACGGCACGGCGCGAGACCACGACGTTGTTGCGGCGACGATCGAGCTTGATGACCTTGAATTCGAGGTCCTTGCCTTCGAGATAGGCCGTATCGCGTACCGGGCGCACATCGACCAGCGAACCGGGCAGGAACGCGCGGATATCGTCGATATCGACGGTGAAACCGCCCTTGACCTTGCCGGTGATCTTGCCGGTAACGACTTCTTCGTTTTCGAAAGCTTCTTCCAGAACCTTCCAGGCCTTGGCGCGTTTGGCCTTTTCGCGCGAGAGTCGCGTTTCGCCGAAACCGTCTTCGACGGCATCGAGAGCAACCTCGACCACATCACCGACCGCGACCTCGAGCTCGCCACGATCGTTATAGAACTGCTCGGTCGGGATCACGCCTTCGGATTTCAGGCCGGCGTTGACCACCACCACGTCCGGTGTAATCTCCAGCACGGTGGCGTTGAGGATGGCACCCGGCTTCATCTCCGTGTAGGCCATGCTCTCTTCTAGAAGCTGCGCAAAACTCTCGCTCATAATGTTGATTTAACTCGCAATAACCGCCACGCAATTGCTTGCGTACCGGGTTGTGTTGAACACCTACGGGGCCGCATTCATACGGCACCCACCATTAAGTTGCTGCCTTTTACCTCACGTCCCGATCCGCGATCAAAGACAGTATCCGGACCATCACGGCCGGTATGTCCATCGCGGTCGAATCGACCGTCACCGCATCCTCCGCCGCCTTCAAAGGCGACACGGAACGCTGCGCATCACGCGCGTCGCGCTCTGCCAGATCGCGGTAAAGGGCGTCAAGGTTAGCATCAACCCCCTGTTCTCTCAACTGTTTCCAGCGTCGATCGGCTCTTGCCGCAATACTGGCCGTGAGAAAAATCTTCAGCGGCGCGTCCGGAAAAACCACAGTGCCCATATCACGCCCGTCGGCCACCAATCCAGGCGGCTGCCGGAACACGCGCTGACGCTCGAGCAGCGCCTCGCGCACCGCAGGCAAGGCGGCCACCCGAGAGGCCGCCACGCCGCACGCCTCGTCCCTGATCGCCAGAGTTACATCGTCGCCCTCGAGATGGACCCGGCTCTCGCCACCCACGACCGGGAACTCGACCTGCAAGTCGGTCGCCACCTCCCGCAGCGCCTCGACATCGTCGAGCGCAACCGACCGGCGCTGGGCCGCCAGCGCCACCAGACGGTACAGCGCGCCGCTGTCGAGCAGATGCCAGCCCAGCTTCTCCGCCAGCAGCCGGCTGATGGTGCCCTTGCCCGAGCCGCTGGGCCCATCGACCGTTATCACCGGGGTTGCCGTGCTCATGCCCCTACCGCCACGTCGAGTCCGGCCGCACGAGCGGCTTCGACAAACCCGGGGAAGGATGTCTCCACATTCGCACAGTCATTCACCGTAATCTCCCGCGTAGCGCGCAGTCCGGCCATTGCGAAAGCCATTGCGATACGATGATCGCCGTGGCTGTCGACGGCGCCGCCGCTCAACTCTTTTCCACCTTGGATGACGATGCCGTCGGTCTGCGGCTCGGCAGCGACGCCAAGTGCGGCAAGGCCGTCGGCCATGACCTGAATGCGATCGCTTTCCTTGACGCGCAGCTCGGCTGCTCCGCTCAAGCGGGTTTCGCCCGCGGCACAGGCCGCGGCAATGAACAACGCCGGAAACTCATCGATCGCCAACGGCACCAACGGTTCGGGAATCGCAATCCCATGCAGCGGCGCATGGCGCACACGCAGGTCCGCAACCGGCTCGCCACCCATTTCGCGCTCGTTGAGCACCTCTATGTCGGCCCCCATCAGGCGCAGGATGTCGATCACGCCGGTTCGGGTCGGATTGATACCCACGTGTTCGAGCAGCAAGTCGGACCCCGGCGCGATGCTCGCCCCTACCAGGAAGAACGCGGCCGAGGAGATATCCGCAGGCACTACCACCCGACCACCGGTCAGCCGCCCTCCACCGCGTATGCAGGCCCGTGCACCATCGCGCTCCACGCGATAGCCGAACCCGGTCAGCATGCGTTCGGTGTGATCGCGGGTTGGCGCCGGCTCGGTCACGCAGGTCTCACCGTCGGCATACAGACCGGCCAGCAGCAATGCCGATTTCACCTGCGCGCTGGCAACGGGCATCACGTAATCCATTCCCTGCAGGTACTGTCCGCCGTGCACTTGCAGCGGCGGCGTCCCGGCCGGCGTGGATTCGATTTGCGCGCCCATCAGCGCCAACGGCTCGGTTATGCGCCGCATCGGCCGGCGCGACAGCGACTCATCGCCGATCATCGTGCTATCGAACGACTGTCCTGCCAGCACTCCGGCCATCAGCCGCATCGCGGTACCCGAATTGCCCAGGTCGAGCGGTGCCGCCGATGCACGCAGCCCATGCAAGCCGACTCCATGAACGCGCACATGTCCCTTGCCGAGGGTTTCCACCCGCACGCCCAACGCCTGAAACGCCGCCAGGGTCGCCAGGCAGTCAGCCCCTTCAAGAAACCCCTCCACTTCCGTCACGCCATCGGCGAGCGCGCCGAACATGATCGCGCGATGGGAAATGGATTTATCGCCCGGCACGCGCAGATGCCCGCCGAGGCGCCCGCCCGGATGAACGGTGTAGCGCTGATTCAAGCCATGCATCTAAAGGCCCTACTGGTATTTGGAAAACGTAATTTCGGCCGACCGCCCAGCCGGCGGCGCGATCGATCGGCCGGCTCAGTGACTGAAACGCTCGCGCGACCGTTTGGCGTGCTGGAACAACTCGAGCAGCTGCGCTCCGTCGCCGGCTGCAATGGCCTCGCCCAACGCATGCAGGTCGTGCTCGAAATGGCCGAGCACTCCGAGAATCGCGTCGCGATTAGCCAGACACACATCCCGCCACATAACCGGATCGCTCGACGCAATGCGCGTGAAGTCGCGAAATCCCCCCGCCGCATAACGGAAGATTTCATCCCGCTCTCCCAGCCTGGACAGGCTGCCCACCAAGGCGAAAGCCAGCAGATGGGGCAGATGGCTGGTCGCCGCCAGCACCTCATCGTGGTGTTGCAGGCCCATCTCCTCCACCACACCGCCCGCACGTTCCCAAAGCTGGCGAACGCGCGCGCGCGCCTCGGGCAGCGTACCCGCGACCGGCGTGAGAATGACGCGCCGACCGAGGAACAGATCCGCACTGGCGGCGTCGACGCCGGAACGCTCCTTACCGGCGATCGGATGCGCGGGCACGAAATTCGGTGGCAAATGCCCGAATCCCGCTTCGACCGCGCGTACCACGTCGCCCTTGACGCTGCCGACATCGGTCAGCACCGCATGCTCGCCCAGGCAGCCACGCAATGCGCGGCACACCGTTTCGATGGCGCCGACCGGCGTGGCCAGCACGACCACATCAGCCGTTCGCGCCGCAGCACAGGCGCTCGTTTCGAAACGGTCGATCACGCCCAGCTCTACCGCACGCTCCAGGCTAGCCCGGTCACGGTCATAGCCGACGATTTCGCGGCATCCGCCGCCCTGGCGCAGGGCCAGCGCCAGCGAGCCGCCGATCAATCCCACGCCAATCAGCGCAAGGCGGTCGATCATCACTCGGAAAACTCCCGATTTGCGTGGACCGCGGCGCTCAAAGTACGGCGCGCGGATACGCTCCCAGAATCCGGAACAGATCGGCCTCTTGCCGCAGCCCGGCCAGCGCGGCCTTTACCTTGGCATCGTCGGCATGGCCGTCGATATCGAGGAAATACACGTATTCCCAATTGACGCACCGCGATGGGCGTGACTCGATACGCGTCATGCTGACGCTGTTGAGCGCCAGCGGCGTCAACAAGCGATGCAGCGCCCCGGGACGGTTCGGCGTGGACACCAGCACGGTGGTCTTGTCGTCGCCGCTCGGCGGAACCGCCTGGGTGCCGATGACGAGGAAGCGCGTAGTGTTGTCGGGATGATCTTCGATGTTGCGGCGCAAGGCCTGCAGGCCGTACAACTCGGCTGCGGTATCGCCGGCGATCGCCGCGGCCCCCTCTTCTTCGGCAGCCCGGCGCGCTGCCTCGGCATTGCTGGTGAGCGCGATACGATCGGCTTTGGGCAGATTCACGTCAAGCCATCGGCGGCATTGCGCCAGCGCCTGCTGGTGTGCGTAGACGCGTTTGATCTCGCCGATATCGTCGTGCTTGCTGAGCAGGTGGTGATGGATGCGCACCAGCACCTCGCCGCAGACCTTGAGCGGCGACTGCACGAACAGGTCGAGCGTATGGCTCACCACGCCTTCGGTCGAATTCTCGATCGGCACGACGCCGTACTGGCATGAGCCGGCCTCGACCTCGCGGAATACGTCCGGCAGGGAATTCATCGGCGCAAGGGCCGCGTCGTGACCGAAATGCTTGAGCACCGCGCCATGCGTGTAAGTGCCTTCCGGGCCGAGGAAGGAGATCCGCAGCCTGGCTTCCAACGCCAAACATGCGGACATCACCTCGCGGAACAGGCGTGCGATGGTTTCGTCGGACAGCGGACCGGGGTTTTCCTGCTGTACGCGACGCAACACCTGCGCTTCGCGCTCGGGACGATAGAAATCGTTCTCGCCGCCGTTGCTGCGCTTGACCTTCGCCACCTCTTCCGCACAGCGCGCCCGCTCACTGATGAGATTCAACAACTCGCCGTCCAGCGCATCAATACGCTCGCGGATGGTTTGCAAACGCTCCTGTTCAGACATGATGTCTACCGTCACCTTGGTGTTTTGGGTTCAGCCCGCAACGCACGGGGCTACATGTAGGATACTGGGCGCACCCGTTCCCCGCTATGCCCGCGAACGTTCGAACTCGCTCATGTACTCGCACAGCCTGTCCACGCCGGCTTCCGGCATGGCGTTGTAGAGGCTCGCCCGCATGCCGCCGACCGAACGATGGCCCCTCAAATCGGTCAACCCGACCGCCTCGGCACCGACCAGGAAATCCGCGTTCAGCGTTTCGTCGGCCAGCGTGAACGTGACGTTCATCCAGGAGCGGCTGTCCTCTTGCACCGTCGTGCGGTACAGCGAAGAAGCGTCAAGCAGTTCGTAGAGTTTCTGTGCCTTGCGCCGGTTGCGCTCGCCCATCGCGACCAGACCGCCCTCGGCCTCGATCCACTCGAAGACCAAGCCCGCGACATACCAGGCGAAAGTCGGCGGCGTGTTGTACATCGATCCGTTGTCGGCGTACACGCGGTAGTCGAACACCTTCGGCGTATCCGCCATCGGCTCGTGCAGCAGATCCTCGCGCACGATGACCAGCGTCAGCCCGGCTGGGCCGATGTTCTTCTGTGCCCCCGCGTAAATCAGGCCATAACGCGTCACGTCCAGTGGGCGCGACAGAATGGTCGACGACATATCCGCAATCAGCGGCACGTCACCGCCGTCGGGCACGTAACCGAACTCAACGCCGGCGATGGTCTCGTTGGGCGTGTAGTGAAGATAGGCGGCCTGCGGGTCCAGTTCGAGAGAGGCCTGCAACGGCACGCGATTGAAGTCGTCGGCTTCGCCGCTGGCGGCCACGCGCACGGCGCCGTAGCGCGCCGCCTCGGCCATCGCCTTCTGGGACCAGATGCCGGTATCGATGTAATCCGCCGATGCGCCACGCAGCAGGTTCATAGGCACCATCGAGAACTGCGCCGTGGCACCGCCCTGCAGGAACAGCACCTTGTAACCGGACGGCAACCCGAGCAGGCGGCGCAGTGCCGCCTCGGCGCGTTCGGCAATGGCGGTGAAGGCATCGCCGCGATGCGACATCTCCATCACCGACATGCCCGTGGCGTTCCAGTCCAGCAGCTCGGCCTGCACTCGTTCGAGTACGGGCTGCGGCAGCATGGCCGGACCGGAACTGAAGTTATACACGCGCGTCATCGCCCAACTCCGCTTAGATATCGGCCACGCCTTCCGCGTCTTCTTCGTCCAGGGGTTCGACGCGTGCCAGCTGCACCAAGTGCTCGCCTTCGCTCAGGCGAATCAGAGTCACGCCCTGGGTATTGCGGCCGATTACCGAGACATCGCCGACCGGCGTGCGCACCAGCGTGCCCGCGTCGGTGATCAGCATGGCCTCATCCTCGTCGCTCACCTGGACCGCCCCGATCACAGCGCCGTTGCGTGTCGAAGCCTGAATGGCGATGACGCCCTGTCCGCCACGGCCGCGATGCGGGAAGTCCGCCACCGCCGTGCGCTTGCCGTAACCGTTCTCGGTCGCCACCAGCACCTTGGCATCGGCATCGGCGACGATCAGCGAGATCACCCGCTGATCGTCGAACAGGCGCACCCCGCGCACGCCGCAAGCCGTACGCCCCATGGCGCGCACGTCGGCCTCGGAGAAGCGAATCGCCTTGCCGGCGCTGGTGAACAGCATGATGTCCTGCTGGCCGTCGGTGATCGACACGCCGATCAGGCGGTCGTCGTCGCGCAGGTCGACGGCGATGATGCCCGTGCTGCGCGGGCGCGAGAAATCCATCAGCGGCGTTTTCTTGACCGTGCCCTTCGCCGTCGCCATGAACACATAACGGTCATCCGTGTAATCGCGCATCGGCAGCACGGCGTTGATGCGCTCGCCCTCTTCCAGGGGCAACAGGTTCACGATCGGCTTGCCGCGCGCGCCACGGCCCGCTTGCGGCAATTCGTAGACCTTGAGCCAGTACACACGGCCGCGGCTGGAGAAGCACAGCAGCGTATCGTGCGTATTGGCCACGAACAAGGTGTCGACGAAATCCTCTTCGCGCATACTCGTGGCCGCCTTGCCGCGCCCGCCGCGGCGCTGCGCACGGTAGGTATCGAGCGGCTGCGCCTTGGCGTAGCCGGTGTGCGACAGCGTGACCACCACTTCCTGCTCGGAAATCAGGTCCTCGAGCGAGAGGTCGATCTGGCGCTCGATGATTTCGCTGCGGCGCTTGTCGTTGAACTGCTCGCGGATCGCGCTCAGCTCGTCGCGGATGACCTGCATCAAACGACCGGGGCTCGAAAGAATATCCAGCAGATCGGCGATCTTCTCCAACAGCGCCTTGAACTCGTCGACGATCTTGCCCTGCTCCAAGCCCGTCAGGCGGTGCAGGCGCAGGTCGAGAATCGACTGGGCCTGGGCTTCCGACAGGTGGTAGCCGTCATCCTTCATGCCGAACGCGTCGTCCAGCCCTCCGGCCGCGAAGCGTTGGCACCGGCGCGTTCGAGCATGTCCATAACCGCGCCTGGCGCCCAGGCGCGCTCGATCAGCGCCGCCTTCGCCTCCGCCGGGCTCGGCGAAGCCTTGATCAGCGCGATGACCTCGTCGATGTTGGCCAGCGCGACGGCCAGCCCTTCCAAGACGTGCGCACGCTCGCGCGCCTTGCGCAGATCGTAGATCGTGCGCCGCGTGACCACTTCGCGGCGGTGACGCAGGAAGGCGTCGAGTATCGACTTGAGGTCCAGCAGGCGCGGCTGGCCGTCGGCCAGCGCCACCATATTGATGCCGAACACATTCTGCATCTGCGTGTGCTGATACAGGTTGTTCAGCACCACTTCGGGCATTTCGCCGCGCTTGATCTCGATGACCATGCGCATGCCGTCCTTATCGGACTCGTCGCGCAGCTCGGCGATGCCCTCGAGCTTCTTCTCCTTGACCAGCTCGGCGATTTTTTCCAGCAACCGCGCCTTGTTGACCTGGTACGGCAGCTCGGTGACGATGATCGGCCTCGCGGCCCGAGTGTCCATCGATCTCGACATGCGAGCGGGCGCGGAGGTAGATGCGCCCGCGGCCGGTCTTGTAGGCCTCGACGATGCCGCGCGAGCCGTTGATGAAGGCGGCGGTGGGAAAATCCGGGCCCGGCAGATACTGCATCAAGCCGTCGATATCGATCTCCGGCGTGTCGATCAGCGCCACGCAGGCATCGATGACCTCGCCGAGATTGTGCGGAGGAATGTTGGTCGCCATGCCCACGGCAATACCCGCGGACCCGTTGACCAGCAGGTTCGGGACTTTCGCCGGCAGAACGCTGGGCTCGTGTTCCGAACCATCGTAGTTGGGCGTGAAATCGACGGTTTCCTTGTCCAGATCGGCCAGCAACTCATGCGCGATGCGGGCCATGCGGACTTCGGTGTAACGCATGGCGGCGGGTGCGTCGCCATCGACCGAACCGAAGTTGCCCTGGCCGTCGACCAGCATGTAGCGCATCGAGAAGGGCTGCGCCATGCGCACGATGGTATCGTAGACCGCCGTATCGCCATGCGGGTGGTACTTACCGATGACGTCACCGACCACACGCGCCGATTTCTTGTAGGGCTTGTTCCAATCGTTGCCCAGTTCGCTCATGGCGAACAGCACGCGCCGATGCACGGGCTTCAGCCCGTCGCGAACATCCGGCAGTGCCCGTCCGATGATCACGCTCATGGCGTAATCAAGGTAGGACTGGCGCATTTCGTCTTCGAGATTTACCGACAGAAGCTCTTTGGCGAACTCAGCCATTCAGATAGAAACTCTGGATAAAAAACAAGCCGCCATCGTAGCACAATCGACATAATCAAGCGCGCTGGCCGAACAACTCCCGCATGCCCGCCAGGCTCGGCTGCTCGACGATACCGGCTTCCGTGACGATGGCATCGATCAGGTCGGCCGGCGTCACATCGAACACCGGATTCCACGCCCGGGCGCCATCGGCCGCGACGCGACGCCCATCGAAGCTCAGCAGCTCGTCTTCCGCACGCACCTCGATAGGTATATCCGCCCCCGACGCGGTCTGCATGTCGATCGTCGAGGTCGGCGCCACCACCATGAAGCGCACGCCGTGGTGCCGCGCCAGCACCGCCAGGCCGTAAGTGCCGATCTTGTTAGCCACGTCGCCGTTGGCGGCGATGCGGTCCGCCCCCACCACCACCCAGCTCACCTCGCCACGCGCCAGCAGGCTGGCCGCCGCGCCTTCGCACAACAATGTGACCGGAATGCCGTCGCGCGCCAACTCCCAGGCGGTGAGCCGCGAACCCTGCAGCCAGGGCCGCGTTTCGTCGGCATACACCTGCGTGATGCGCCCGTCGCCCCAGGCGCTGCGTATCACACCCAGCGCGGTACCGTAACCGCCGGTCGCCAACGATCCCGTGTTGCAGTGCGTGAGTACCGCACCGGCCTCGATCAGCGTGCCGCCGAGTTGGCCCATGCGGCGGTTCGATTCCACATCGGCTTCATGCAGAGCATGTGCCTCGGCGAGCATGGCCCGCGCCCATTCAGCGGGCGCCGTACGCTCGGCCAGCGCGCGCATGTGCTGCAGCGCCCATCCCAGATTGACCGCGGTAGGCCGCGCGCCACCCAGCATATCCAGCCCCGCCGACAGAGCTCCCCACTCGCCGTCGGCCTCGCGCGCCGCCAGCGCTGCACCGTAGGCTGCCGCGATACCGATGGCCGGTGCGCCGCGCACCGCCATATCGCGGATCGCCTCCGTCACGCCTACTGCATCGCGCAGTTCGAGCCAGCACTCCTGCGCAGGCAGCAGACGCTGATCGAGCATCAGCAATGCGTCGTTCTCCCAACGCAGCGGGCGCACCTGATCGTATCCGGCGGGCATGGGACAGTTCTCCTTTAAGGTTGTGGACAAAACAAGCGGCGAAGCTTGCCGCAATCGCGGAGGCTCAGTATCGTCGCGCGCATGGACAACAACGCAGACACCCTCATCAGCGCGCGCTGGATCATCCCGGTCGCTCCGGCCGGACCAGGTGCTTACCGACCATGCCGTCGCCGTCCGCGGCCGGCGCATCGTCGACATTCTACCGGCTGCGGAGGCCCGCCAGAAATACGCCGACGCCGCGCACCACGAACTGCCCGGGCATGCGCTGATCCCCGGCCTGGTCAACGCGCATACGCATGCCGCCATGAGCCTGCTGCGCGGGCTGGCCGACGACCTGCCGCTGGAACAATGGCTGCGCGGCCACATCTGGCCCGCCGAGGCGCGCTGGGTCGGCGCCGAATTCGTGCGCGACGGCTCGCGCCTGGCCATTGCCGAGATGCTGCGCGGCGGCACCACCTGCTTCAACGACATGTACTTCTTCCCCGAGGTGACCGCCCGCATCGCGGTCGGCCTCGGCATGCGCGCCAGCATCGGCATGATCGTCACCGACTTCCCCACCGCCTGGGCCAGCGAAGCCGACGAATACATTGCCAAGGGCCTGAGCGAAGTCATGGACGCGCACAAGGGCGAAGGCCTGATCAGCACCTGCTTCGCGCCGCACGCGCCCTATACCGTCTCCGACGCGCCGCTCGCGCGCATCCGCACGTTGGCCGACGAACTGGAGCGCCCGGTGCACATCCACGTGCACGAGACCGCCGCCGAAATCTCCGAGCACCTGCAGCGCCACGACTGCCGGCCGCTCGACCGCCTCGACCGCCTCGGCCTGGTGGGCCCCAATCTGCTCGCAGTGCACATGACTCAGCTGGAGGATGCGGAAATCGCCCTGCTCGCCGAACGCGGCGCCAGCGTGGTGCACTGCCCGCAGTCCAACCTCAAGCTCGCCAGCGGCTTCTGCGAAGTCGCCAAATTGCTCGAAGCCGGCGTCAACGTCGCCCTGGGTACGGACGGCGCGGCCAGCAACAACGACCTCGACATGTGGGACGAAATGCGCACCGCCGCCCTGCTCGCCAAGGGCGTGGCCGGCCGCGCCGACGCCCTGCCCGCCCACGACGCGCTGCACATGGCCACGCTGGGCGGCGCCCGCGCGCTCGGGCTCGACGCCGAAATCGGCTCCATCGAATGCGGCAAGGCGGCCGACCTGGTCGCGGTCGACCTCGATCGCATCGAAACGCAGCCCGTCTACGACCCGATCTCGCAGCTGGTCTACGCCGCAGGCCGCGAGGCCGTCACCCACGTCTGGGTGGCCGGTCAGCCGCAGCTGGTCGATGGCGAGCTAACCCAGCTCGATGTCGAAGAGATCAAGTCAAACGCAGTCGAATGGGGCGAAGCGGATCGGCGCTGCCGATCACCAGAACGGCTGAAAAACCGCGGATCGCCGGTTCGTTCCGACGACCCGCCTCGGTAGGGACAGGCTGTCGCCAAACCCTAGATTAAGGCAGCAGCACCGTCGACCCGGTGGTCTTGCGCGCTTCCAGGTCGCGATGCGCCTGGGCCGCTTCGGCCAGCGGATAGGTGTGGTTCACCTCGATCTTCACCGCGCCCGACAGCACCTGCTCGAACAGATCGCCGGCGCAAGCCAACAGATCCTCGCGCGTCGCCGTGTAATGCACCAGCGTCGGGCGGGTCACGTACAGCGAGCCCTTCTGCGACAGTTGCACCAGATTGACCGGCGGCACCGGCCCTGACGCGTTGCCGAACGACACCATCATCCCGCGCGGCTGGAGACAGTCCAGCGAGCCTTCCCAGGTGTCCTTGCCGACCGAGTCGTAGACCACCGGCACGCCCACGCCGTCGGTCAGCTCGCGCACGCGCTCGACGAAGTTCTCCTGCCGATAGTTGATTACGTGCGCGCAGCCGTGCGCCTTGGCCAGCTCCGCCTTTTCGTCCGAGCCGGCCGTGCCGATCACCGTCACGCCCAGCGCCTTCAGCCACTGACAGGCGATCAGGCCGACGCCACCGGCGGCGGCATGCCAGAGCACGGTTTGCCCCGGCTGCACGCGGTAGGTTTCGCGCACCAGATAGCGCACGGTCATGCCCTGCAGCATCATCGCCGCGGCGCTGCGGTCGTCGATGCCGTCGGGCAGTTTCACCAGGCGCGCCGCCGGCATCAGGCGCTGCTCGGCGTAGGCGCCAAGCGGCCCGGAGGCATAGGCCACGCGGTCGCCCGGCGCGAGTTCGGTCACGCCCTCGCCGACCTCCTCGACACGGCCGGCGCCCTCCATCCCCAGTACCGACGGCAGCTCCAGCGGATAGAGTCCGGTGCGGTGGTAGACGTCGATGAAGTTCAGCCCCACCGCGCCGTGCTTGATGAGGACTTCGCCGGGACCCGGGCGGCCGACTTCGATCGCCTCGAAGCGCATGACTTCGGGGCCGCCGTGCTCGTGAATGCGTATGGCTTTGGGCATGCTGTATCCACTCCCTGGAACGACCCTCCCCGACCCATCAGCCGGGGCGGCCGGCAATTGAAACTCGACTCGGGTCTCAGGCGCTGACCGCGGCGATCGCCGCAGCGACGGCGTCCAGATTGGCGTCGTTCAGCGCCGCCACGCAGATGCGCCCGGAGCCGACGGCGTAGATGCCGAATTCCTCGCGCAGGCGCTCGACCTGCTCCCGCGTCAGGCCGGAATACGAGAACATCCCGCGCTGGCGCTCGATGAAGCTGAAATCGCCCTGGACACCGTTGGCCGCGATGCGCTCGACCAGACCACTGCGCATGGCGCGGATGCGCTCACGCATTCCACCCAGTTCCTCCACCCATTGCGCATGCAATTCGGGCGTGTTGAGCACGGTGGCAACCAGCGTCGCGCCGTGCGTCGGCGGATTGGAATAGTTGGCGCGGATGATGCGCTTGAGTTGCGACTGCACGCGCTTGGCTTCGTCGGCATCGCCGGTCACCACGGACAGCGCGCCGACGCGCTCGCCGTACAGCGAGAACGACTTCGAGAACGAATTGGCGACGAACATCGACAGCCCGCTCTCGGCGCACAGGCGCACGGAAGCGGCGTCCTCGTCGTTGCCATCGCCGAACCCCTGATAGGCGATATCCATGAACGGCACCAGCTCGCGCTCGCGCAGCACCTCGATCACCTGCGCCCACTGTTCGAGGCTCAGATCCACACCGGTCGGATTGTGGCAGCAGGCATGCAGGATCACGATGCTGCCCTTGTCCAGCGCCCGCAGGCCGTCCAGCATGCCGCCGAAATTCACGCCGTGCGTGGCCGCATCGTAATAGGGATAGGAAACCACCTCGAAACCGGCGCCTTCGAAAATTGCCCGGTGATTCGCCCAACTCGGATCGCTGATGGCGACCTTCGCGTCCGGCAGCAGCTGCTTGAGGAAGTCCGCGCCGACCTTCAGCGCGCCGGTGCCGCCCAGCGACTGCGCGGTGACCACCCGCCCTGCGGCGACCGCCGCGGAATCGGCGCCGAACACCAGCTTCTGCACGGCCTGATCGTAGGCGACCAGGCCGTCGATCGGCAGATAGCCGCGCGGCTGGGCCGCCTCGATGCGCATGCGTTCGGCCTCGCGCACGGCGCGCAGCAGCGGAATACGACCCTGGGCGTCGTAATACACGCCTACGCCCAAATTCACCTTGCCGGCACGGTGATCGGCGGCAAATGCTTCGTTGAGACCCAGGATCGGGTCGCGGGGAGCCAATTCAACGGAAGAAAACAAAGACATGACGGAACTCGCTGCGGCGGGAATGAATGGATATCGAAGGATAATCCTATCAGACGCGATTGGCTGCAGTGCGGTCGCTTTTTACCCCTCATTCGCACCCATCGGGCTAAAATTTCTCCGGCTTTGCGGCTCAAGGCTCCGGCGCATGGCAAACGGCTTCTATATTGTGCCCGTCGGGATCCAGCACGAAAGCACCGTAGTAATCCGGATGGTAGATTTCGCGAAGGCCGGGCGCACCATTGTCCTGCCCGCCGGCCGCCAGCGCCGCAGCGTAAAAAGCACGCACCTGGGCACGGTTCTCCGCGGCAAACGCGATGTGCATGGACGATTGCGGCACATTGCCTGCGCCGAACCAGAACTCCGGCTTGCCGGCCTTTCCAAGCCCGCACCAACCCTGCACCTCCATCACCAGACCGATGCCCAAAGGCGCCAAGGCCTGGGTGTAAAAAGCCTTGCTCTTTTCATAGTCCGCAACCGGGAACCCCATGTGATCGATGATCATGCGCGCTTCCTCCCCATAGGATCTGGACTCGATTAATTTTAGCGTCACGCGTGTCGCCACAGGCTGCGCGCCCTGCGTCATGCGGCGGTGTTAAACTCTGCGCACACACCGACCGCACGATACGCACATGACCGAAACCCAAGCCAACGTCGATCCCCGCGAAATCGGCAAATTCGAGGAACTCGCCCATCGCTGGTGGGACACCGACGGCGAATTCCGCCCGCTGCACGAAATCAACCCGCTGCGCCTGGAGTTCATCGCAACTCACGCGGGCGGAATCGAGGGCAAGCGCGTACTCGACGTCGGCTGCGGCGGCGGCATCCTGTCCGAATCCATGGCGGCACGCGGCGCCAAGGTCACCGGCATCGACATGGGCGAATCGCCGCTGTCGGTCGCCAAGCTGCACGGCCTGGAAAGCGGCGTGCACGTCGACTACCAGCAGATCACGGTCGAGGCGCTGGCCGCGCACGAACCCGGCAGCTACGACGTGGTGACCTGCATGGAAATGCTCGAACACGTACCGGACCCGGAGTCGGTGGTGCGCGCCTGCGCCGCGCTGGCCAAGCCCGACGGACACCTGTTCTTCTCGACCCTGAACCGCAATCCAAAATCGTTCCTGTTCGCCATTGTCGGCGCGGAATACATGCTTCGCCTGCTGCCGCGCGGCACGCACGAATATCGCCGCTTCATCCGTCCGTCCGAACTCGACGCGGCGATCCGCGGCGCGGGGCTGGAAACCCGGCATCTCAGCGGCATGAGCTACAACCCGCTGACGCATGACTACCGCCTCGGCAATGACGTGTCCGTCAACTATCTCGTGCATGCCACGCATGCCTGAGAGCGCACCGCAAGGCGTACTGTTCGACCTCGACGGCACACTACTCGATACCGCACCCGACATGGCCGCCGCGCTCGACGCGCTGCGCGCCGAGGAAGGCCTGCCGGCCCTGCCCTTCGAACAGGTACGCGGACACGTCTCGCACGGCAGCCTGGGGCTGGTGCGCATCGGCTTCGGCACGGAACTGTCGCAGGCGCGCACCGACGCCCTGCGCCAGCGCTTCCTGGAAATCTACGCCGCACGGCTATGCGAAGGAACCCGGCTGTTCCCCGGCATGGACGAAGTGCTCGACACGCTCGACCGCCTCGACGTCGCCTGGGGCATCGTCACCAACAAGCCCGGCTTTCTGACCGACCCGCTGCTGCAGTCCCTCGGGCTGTACGAGCGTGGACGCTGCGTCGTCAGCGGCGACACGCTGCCCCAGCGCAAACCGCACCCCGCTCCGCTGCTGCACGCGGCACAGCTATGCGGCCTGAGCGGCGGCGACTGCCTCTACATCGGCGACGCCGAGCGCGACATCGCCGCCGGCCGCGCTGCGGGCATGCGCACCGCCATCGCCAACTGGGGCTACATCGACGCCGCGGACCGCCCCGAAACCTGGGGCGCCGACGTCGCGCTCGCGCAACCGCTCGACACGCTTACCTGCTTCATGCCCGACGCAAGAGCATGCTAGGGCCTGTTCACGCCATGTGGCGATCCACCTAGGAAAGCCCTCCGTGACATCGTCTCCCCAGTCCCCGCATCCCTACGACTCGCTCACTCCCGATGCCGTCCTGGACGCCATCGAAGCCGCCGGCTATCGCCCGACAGGCACGCAGCTGGCGCTGAACAGCTACGAGAACCGCGTCTACATGGTCGGCGAGGAAACGGCGGGGTATCTGATCGCCAAGTTCTACCGGCCCGGACGCTGGAACGATGCGCAGATCCACGAGGAACACGCCTTCTCGCTGGAACTGGCCGAACTGGAGATTCCGGTCGTCGCGCCGCTGGCGAATGCCGACGGCGACACGCTGCTGCGCCACACGGATTTTCGTTTCGCGCTGTTTCCCCGGCGCGGCGGACACGCCCCCGAACTGGGAGATCCCGACACGCAATACCGCTTGGGCCAGTTCATCGGCCGCATCCATGCAGTCGGCGCGACGCACGCGTTTCGCGAGCGACCGGCGCTGACGCCGCAGCGCTTCGGTCACGACAGCATCGATTACCTGCTCGGCCACGATGCCGTGCCACGCGAATATGCCGGGCAGTACCGCGACCTCGCGACGGAGCTGATGGAGGAAGTGGACGCCCGCTTTGCCGCCACGCCGTACCTACCGCTGCGACTGCATGGCGACCTCCACGCCGGCAACATACTGTGGACGGATACCGGCGCGCATCTGGTCGACCTCGACGACAGCCGCATGGGCCCGGCCATACAGGACATCTGGCTGCTGCTCAGCGGCGATCGCCCGGACATGCAACGCCAACTCGGCGAGATTCTCGCCGGCTACGAGGAATTCCACGAATTCGACCGCCGCGAGCTGGCGCTGGTCGAACCGCTACGCACACTGCGGCTGCTGCACTATGCCGCATGGCTGGCGCGGCGCTGGAGCGACCCGGCCTTCCCGAAGGCGTTCCCCTGGTTCAATACCCTGAGCTACTGGGAGGAGCAGATCCTGACCCTGCGCGAGCAGCGGCTGCGCCTGCAGGAACCGACCTTGCAGGCTGCGTAGCCCCTTAGAGCCACCCTTAGATTCTAGCCTTCATTCTCGCCGTAGCCCCCGCCACCAGGCGTTTCCAGTACCCAGAGATCACCTGCTCGTACGATCCGCCGGTCACAGGCCTGCATCGGATCGATGGAGCCGTCTGCGCGTTCGATCCAGTTTCTGCCCACCTGCCCGGGTTCCCCACCGGCCAGACCGAACGGCGGCACGCGACGCCGGTTGGCCAGAATCACCAGCTCCATGTCTTCGCGAAAGCGCAAGCGCCGGCGCGCGCCGTCACCGCCATGATGCCGGCCGTGCCCACCCGAACCGCGACGGATCGCGAACTCCTCGACCAACACCGGATAGCGCAGCTCAAGCACTTCCGGATCGGTCAGCCGCGAATTGGTCATATGCGACTGCACCGCATCCGTGCCGTCGAAATCCGGCCCGGCGCCCGTGCCACCGGCGACGGTTTCGTAGTACTGGTGCTCGGCGTTGCCGAAGGTGGTGTTGTTCATGGTGCCCTGCGCGGCGGCCATCACGCCGAGCGCACCGTACAGTGCGTCGGTGATCGCCTGGCTGGTCTCGACGTTGCCGGCCACCACCGCCGCGGGCGGCCGCGGGTTGAGCATGCACCCCTCGGGCACGATGAGCTGCAGCGGCTTGAGGCAGCCCTCGTTCATCGGAATATCGTCGTCGACCAGCGTGCGGAAGACGTACAGCACGGCGGCCCGGCACACCGCCAGCGGCGCGTTGAAGTTGTTGTCGCGCTGTGCGCTGGTGGCGGTGAAATCGATGGTCGCCACACGCGCGGCGCGATCGATGCGCACGGCCACGGCGATCTTCGCGCCATCGTCCATCTCGTATTCGAAGGCACCGTCGTGCAGTACGTCGATGGCCCGGCGCACCGATTCCTCGGCGTTGTCCTGCACGTGCCCCATGTATGCTTGCACGGTATCCAGGCCGAAATGCGCAACCATCTGCCGCAGCACCTGCACGCCCTTCTCGTTGGCCGCGACCTGCGCGCGCAGATCGGCCAGATTCTGCTCCGGATTGCGCACCGGCCAGGGTCCGCCCGACAGGACCTCGCGCAGCTCGGCCTCGCGCAGCACGCCGCCCTCGACCAGCTTGAAGTTGTCGAGCAGCACGCCCTCCTCTGACAGCGTGAGCGAATCGGCCGGCATCGAGCCGGGCGTGCGTCCGCCGACGTCGGCGTGATGGCCGCGCGAGCCGACATAGAACAGCACGCGCTCGCCCGCTTCATCGAACGCCGGCGTGACCACGGTGATGTCCGGCAGGTGCGTGCCGCCGTGGTAGGGATCGTTGAGCACGTACACGTCGCCCGGACGCATCGCCGGATTGCCTTCGATGACCGCACGTACGCTCTCGCCCATCGAACCCAGATGCACCGGCATGTGCGGAGCGTTGGCGATGAGCTGGCCTTGCGCGTCGAAGATCGCGCAGGAGAAATCGAGACGTTCCTTGATGTTTACCGAGTACGCGGTGTTCTGCAGCGCGAAGCCCATCTGCTCGGCGATGGACATGAACAGGTTGTTGAACACCTCGAGCATCACCGGGTCGCATTGCGTGCCGATCGCCTCGCGTCGCACGGGCGCCTCGACGCGCCGCAGCACGAGATTGCCGATCTCGGTCATCGTTGCCTGCCAACCAGGCTCGACCACGGTCGTACCCGTCGTCTCGCACAGTATCGCCGGGCCTGCGATGAGTTGCCCCGCGGCGCAGTGCTCGCGATCGTAGACCGGTGTTTCGCGCCAGGCGCCCGCCATGAACGTCCGCACCCGCGCGAGCGGCCGCGCCGCTTCGTCCCGAACGCCCAGTGCGTCGGGCGGCAGTTCGTAGTGCCGGCCGGACGCCTCCACCAGCGCTGCGGCCACCACCAGCGTCTTGCCGGACATGAGGAAGCCGAAACGCCGGCGATAGGCGGCCTCGAAGTCCGTTCGCATGCGTTGCGGCGAAGCGTCGAACGCCACTTGCAGAGCGCTGTCCGAACCTTCGTAACGCAGATGCACGCGCCGCTGCACTGAGATCCGCGCATCCGCGATGCCCTGCTCGCGCAGCTCGGCGATGGCCTCGCTCGCCATCTCGTCCAGCACGGTGGCCAGCTGCGGCAGCGACTGCGCCGACAGCGGTTCCTCGATAGAGCGCTCGCGCAGCGCGCGCACGTCCGCCAGTCCCATGCCGTAGGCCGACAGCACGCCGGCCAGCGGATGCAGCAGCACGGTGCGCACGCCCAGCGCATCGGCGACCAGGCAGGCGTGCTGGCCACCGGCGCCGCCGAAGGCGACCAGCGCATATTCGGTCACGTCGTAGCCGCGCTGCACCGAAATCTTCTTGATCGCGTTGGCCATGTTCTCCACCGCGATGCGCAGGAAACCCTCGGCGACCGCTTCAGGGGTCCGTACGTCGCCGGTCCGTTCGCGGATCTCGTCGGCCAGCGCCGCAAAGGCGCCCCGCACCGCCGCATCGTCCAGCGGCTGGTCGCGAGCGGGACCGAAGATGGAGGGGAAGAACGCCGGCTGCAGCTTTCCGAGCATGACGTTGCAATCGGTCACGGTCAGCGGCCCGCCGCGCCGGTAGCAGGCCGGCCCCGGATCGGCGCCGGCGCTTTCCGGACCGACCCGGTAGCGGCTGCCGTCGAAGCGGCACAGCGAGCCGCCGCCGGCCGCCACGGTATGGATCTGCATCATCGGCGCGCGCATGCGCACGCCGGCGACCAGCGTGTCGAAAGCCCGCTCGTACTCGCCATCGTAATGCGCCACGTCGGTCGAGGTGCCGCCCATGTCGAAGGTCACCAACTTGTCGAAGCCGGCCTGATGCGCGGTCAGCGCCGCGCCGACGATGCCGCCGGCGGGGCCCGAGAGGATCGCATCCTTGCCCTGGAACAGCGCCGCGTCGGTCAGGCCGCCGTGCGACTGCATGAACTGCAGGCGAACGCCGGCCAGCTCGCTCGCGACACGCTCGACGTAGTGCCGCAGGATCGGCGACAGATAGGCGTCGACCACCGTCGTGTCGCCGCGCCCGACCAGCTTGATCAGCGGGCTGACCTCGTGGCTGGTCGATATTTGAGTGAAACCCGCCTCACGCGCGAGCGCCGCTGCGCGCCGTTCATGCTCCGGATGGCGGTAACCGTGCAGGGCCACGATGGCCACCGCACGCAACCCCTCGGCGTAGGCCCGCGCGAGCTTGGTGCGCAGGTCCGCCTCGTCAAGCGCTTGCAACACCTCGCCATCGGCAGCGACGCGTTCGCGCATCTCCTCGACCTGGGCGTACAGCAGCTCCGGCAGCACGATATGCCGGTCGAACAGACGCGGACGGGCCTGGTAGCCGATACGCAGCGCGTCGGCGAAACCCTGGGTGATGACCAGCAGCGTGGGCTCGCCCTTGCGCTCGAGCAGCGCATTGGTGGCGACGGTGGTGCCCATCCTGACTGCATCGATGCGGTCACCGGGAATCGATGCATCCGCCGCCACGCCCAGCAATTCTCGGATGCCCTGAACTGCCGCATCGGCGTACGCATCGGGATTCACGGAAAGCAGCTTGCGGCTCAGCACCCGGCCTTCGGGCGTTCGGGCAACCACGTCGGTGAACGTGCCTCCGCGATCGATCCAGAATTGCCACTCCATTCTAATTTATTTTTATTAATCAGAAAATTGAACAACTAACTTCATGCACAACATTACATTATGAGCTGCGCGTGTTATGGGCCGCATACATCGCTTCGATATCCTGTCCAAGCAACTCGTGATTGCCAAGGTTCAGCTCCAGCAAACGGCGTAGATGACTGGCGCTGTCGACATCCATGCTGCCCCAGCTGATGCCCAAGTGGCTGCCGCCGTCCTCCGTCCGCACCACTTCGCCCGTCAATTCGAGCACCACGTCCGGACCCAACGTCAACGTCATGCTGCATTCGCCTCCGGCCGTCACGTCCACAGGCGCCTCCAGCGCGACCAACGCCCCCATCAGCGAGATGTCCAGCAACCGCGCAGCCACGGCTTCGCCGTTCGTATGCAACACGGCCGCCTGCACGAAATTCACCCGATGTACCGCACGATGATTCTGTCCCGCCATGCCTGCTCTCCCAAGTGGCATCTTCATCGCGTAGAGTAACGCCTGCCCTGCTGAGACGCGACCCATGATTTCCGATCCAGCCACCGTCGCAAACGCCTACCGCCACTGCACCGCGCTCGCCCGTTCGCATTACGAAAACTTCCCGGTCGCATCGTGGCTGCTGCCGCGCGCCCTGCGCGAACCGGTCGCCGCGATCTATGCTTTTGCCCGGCACGCGGACGACCTGGCCGACGAAGGCGAACTCGGCGAAGACGCGCGCATCGCGGCGCTGGATGCCTATCGGCAACAATTGCGATTGGCTGTCGACGGCCGGCCACCGGCCAGCGATCCGGTGTTCATCGCTCTGGCCGACTCGATCGCGCGCCATGCGCTCCCACCCGAACTGCTCGAAGCCCTGCTCGATGCCTTCGTGCAGGATGTTCGCAAGCGACGCTATGCGGATTTCGGGGAAGTCATGGACTACTGCCGCCGCTCGGCCAACCCGGTCGGGCGCCTGCTGTTGCACCTCGCCGGGCAGGCCACGCCGGAGAATCTTGCCTACTCGGACGCCGTTTGCAGTGCGCTGCAGCTGATCAATTTCTACCAGGATCTGCATCAGGATTCCGTGCAGCGCGGACGCCTCTATCTACCGCTCGACGAACTGCAGCGCTACGAGGTCAGCCCTGAGGACATCGGTGCGCGCCGCAACTCGCCCCAGCTTCTGCGACTGATGCGGCATCAGTACGACCGCGCCGACCGCCTGCTGCGCGCCGGCGCCCCACTCGGGCGCAACCTGCACGGACGCATGGGGCTGGAGGTACGCGCAATTATCGTCGGCGGCGCGCGCATCCTGTATCGCTTACGCCAGCAGTCCGACGACGTGTTCACCCGCCCCCGGCTCAACGCCGCCGACCGCATCGCCATTCTGCGCGCCGCATTCTTTCGCCCGCCCGCCCGCTGAACCCGGTCTGCCCGCCTGCCACGAATCGGTTTCAGGCGTTACACTGACGGGCCGTATCCCAGTAGAACAGAGCATGACCCCCGACGAGTACTGTCAGCAGAAGACGGCGCGCAGCGGTTCCAGCTTCTACTACAGCTTCCTCTTCCTGCCTGAGGAGCGCCGGCGCGCCATCATCGCGCTGTACGCCTTCTGCCGCGAGGTCGACGACGTGGTCGACGAATACGCCGACGTTGGCGTGGCGCGCACCAAACTCGCCTGGTGGCGCGACGAGGTCGCCCGTCTCTACGATGGCGCCCCGCAACACCCCGTCAGCCGCGCCCTCGCTCCGGCGGTCGAACGCTTTGGTCTGCAGCAGGAACATTTTCTCGAGATCGTCGACGGCATGCAGATGGATCTCGACTACGACGCCTACCCCAGCTTCACCGAGCTCTCGCTGTACTGCTACCGCGCGGCCAGCGTGGTCGGTCTGCTCACCGCCGGGATCTTCGGCTATGAAGACGCCGCCACCACCCGCTACGCCAACGACCTCGGACTGGCCTTTCAGCTCACCAATATCCTGCGTGACGTGCGCGAAGACGCCGAGCGCGGCCGGGTCTATCTGCCGCTCGACGAGCTGCAGCGTTTCGGCGTGGCCGCCGAGGAGCTGCGCAAACCCGTCACCACCGATGCGATACGCGAACTCTTCGCATTCCAGGCCGCCAGAGCGCGCGACTACTACCGCCGCGCATTCGAGCACCTGCCCGAAACCGATCGCTACGCACAACGTAGCGGATTGATCATGGCCGAGATATACCAACGTCTGCTCGATGAAATCGAACGCGACGGCTACCGCGTGCTCGAGCACCGCATTCGGCTGACGCCCCTGCGCAAGCTCTGGCTCGCCTGGCGCACCGCGCGGCGCGAGGAACGCCGGCACCGCAGGCGCCTGGTACACGCCACGTGACATCGACCGTCGTGGTCGGCGCCGGCTGGGCCGGGTTGGCGGCCGCCGTCGAACTTTGCCGCCACGGCCGCGCCGTCACCCTGCTGGAAGCCGCATCGACGCCAGGCGGGCGTGCCCGCAGCGTGGAACGCGAAGGACGCACGCTCGACAATGGACAGCACCTGCTGCTAGGCGCCTACCGCGATACCCGCGCACTGCTGCAGCGCCTCGGCGTGGATGAAGCGCAGGTCTTCGCGCGACTGCCGCTGGAGCTGCTGATGCACGACGCGGCGCATGGCGACCTGCATCTTCGCGCCGGCTGGATGCCCACCCGCCTGCATCTCGCCCAGGCGCTGCTCGGCGCCCGCGGACCGACGCGCGGCGAACGCTGGAGCTGGCTGATGGCCGCGGGCAGGCTGTCACGACCGCCTGCGGCGACGCTCACCGTCGCGCAATGGCTGGCCGCTACGACCCAACCCCAACGCCTGCGGCGGCAGGTCTGGGAACCGCTGTGCCTGGCCGCGCTCAATACACCACCGGAAACGGCTTCGGCGGAAGTGTTCCATCGCGTGCTGCGCGAAGCCCTCGCCAACGCCGAACAATCGGCTCTGTACATTCCCAGCCGCCCGCTGGGCGCGATCCTGCCCGAACCGGCACTGGACTTCCTGCGCCGTCATGGAGCCGACGTTCGCCTCGGCACACGCGTAAACCGGCTGGTGGTCGATGACAAACAGACCCACGGCGTCGAACTGCGCGGCGGCGAACGCATCGATGCCGCCGAAGTCGTGCTCGCCTGCGGCCCGCACGCGGGCGCCAGCCTGCTGGCCCCTCACGACGCTTTGACCGACATCGCGGAACGCCTCCAGCGCTTCGATCTGCTGCCCATCGTCACCGTCTACCTGGTCTTCGACGGCCCCGCCCGACTGGCCCCGCCGATGCAAGGACTGCTGGACGGACCGCTGCAATGGGTATTCGACCGCAGCCTCTGCGGCGAGTCCGGCCTCATCGCCGGCGTGATCAGCGGCCCCGGCAAGCATATGACGCTGGACAATGCCGCACTGATCGAGACGGCGACGCTGCAGTTGCGCCGAACGTTTCCCGCCTGGGGCAACGTCCGCTCGGCATGGGTCGTGCGCGAACGCCGCGCGACCTTTGCCGCCACACCAGCCGCCGAGGGCCTGCGGCCAGCGACGCGCACGCCGTTACGCGGGCTGTGGCTGGCCGGCGACCATCTCGCCACCGGACTGCCTGCCACCCTCGAAGGAGCCGTGCGTAGCGGTCTAGAATGTGCAGTAAGCATCGCAACCGGAGAGTCCCCGCATGTCGCCTGAACTCGACGCGATCACACGCTACGAACCACCTACAGCCCTGCTCGACGGGAGAGTCATTCTGATCACCGGCGCGGGCGAAGGCATCGGACGCGCGCTTTCGCTGGCCTGTGCCGCACACGGCGCCACCGTGGTCCTGCTCGACAAGGCGGTCAAACAGATGGAAGCGGTCTACGATGCGATCGAGGCTGCCGGCGGCGCGCAGCCGGCGATCTATCCGATGAATCTGGAGGGCGCCACGGCCAAGGATCACGCCGATCTGGCGGAAAACATCGGACGCGAATTCGGCCGACTCGACGGCCTGGTCAACAATGCCGGCTGGATCGGCGCCAACGACACGCTAATAAACTACGACATCGAACTCTGGTCGCGGGTGCTGATGGTCAATCTGCACGCGCCCTTCCTGCTCACCCGTTCCTGCCTGCCGCTGCTCGAACAGGCCGCCGATCCGGCCATCGTGTTTTCGACTCACGACATGCGGAGCGCCGGCGGTGGCGCCTATGGCATCGCCAAGGCGGGACAGGAAGCGATGCTCGAGATTCTGGCCTCGGAACACGGCCCCGGCAGCGAACACCCGATACGCGTCAACGGCGTCGACAGCGGGCCGGTCGCCACGCACGAACACTCGGCCCACCATCCTGATGAGGCGGCGACCGACCGGCAGGCAGCACCGGAAGCGGTGATTTTACCGTATCTCTACCTGCTTGGACCGGATGCCGGACAGCTGAGCGGGCTGAACCTGCGCCTGCAGGATTCCTGACCCGACGCAGTCTGTATCGCAAACGGCTTGTCGCGCCGCTCGGCATTGAAAAGGAGATCGGGATAGTACGGAGCAGGAAGAATACCGCAAAAGGCCTGAACGGCCTCTTGCGGCATAGCGTATGCCGCTACTCCTGCGGCTGACGGCCGGTCGGCGACATCCTGTCGCAGCTGCGGCCGCGATGCATCCTTGCACCGCATCTGCCTAACCGCTTCCCTGCGATCCGGCAAGATACTTCAGTTCGAATGGTTATCGGTTTCGCCGACCGAAGCCGTTCCAGCGGCCTCGGTCGGTGAACGCGCACATCCCGTGCGCCAAAGCTTGCGATGGGCTTATTCGCCCCCTGTCATTCGGTGGACAGCAGTATAGACCATTAGTTCCGCAATTATCACCATAGATTTACCTTCTGGCCTCGTGTCCGCAATGCGGCGGCACGCGCTTCGACATAGCGCTGGAATTCGGGCTGTTCGCGATATGCTCCCGAGGCGACGTAATCCAGCGCCGACTGCACGTGGAATGCGCGAAGATAGCCGCCAGTGGCAAACACACGCCGCCCGGATTGCTCAAAGAAAACCAGGCTTGGCGCATAACTGATGCCGAGCTCGGCTGCCCAGGCTCGCGCTGTGGTGTGCTCGCCCTGCGGCGTAATCAAGCCCGTATCGGCCCATTGGTCCAACAGCACGATCTGGAATCGCTGCAGCAGACCGCGCGTAATCGGACGCCGGAATATATCCACGTGAAGCTCGTCGCAGGCCCGGCACTGACGTTGCTCGAACAACACCAACAGTGGCCTTGGGTCAGCCAGCAACGCCGCCTGCAGGTCATAGGGCGGATGGAGATAGCGGCTGGAATGATGCAGGCGACCGCTGGCCGGCTCCGGATTGCGGCGCGCGAGGTAGGCGCGAAAGCTCTCCTTGGCGTCGAAACCCTGGCCAACATATTCGATCGCGGCCAGGAAACGGTGGGGCGGGAAGTAGCCGTCGATACGCAGCACCACCTCGCCCGTCTGGCCGAACAGCAGCAGCGTGGGAGTGAACATCACCTTCTGCGTACGGGCAAAAGCCTTCTCGGTGGTCGCCTTCCCCTGCAGGTCGGTCACTTCGCGATCGCCCCACATGTTGATGGCGACCACGTCGAAATAACGTCGCGTCGCCTCGGCGATGCGCTGCTGACCGAAATTGTCGCGCAGCAGACGGGCGCAGTACGGGCAGCCGTCCTGGTAGAAGTACACCATTAGACGCTTGTCGGCCGCACGTGCCTCGCCGACATCTTCACGCAGGTCGAGAAAGGACTGCTTGAACCAGTCAGGCTGCTCGTGCGCCCCGGGATTGAGCATCCCCGGCGACAGAGTCTGGCCGCCGGCCGGGGTATCCGAAGCCTGTGCCGACATACCCGCACATGCCCCCAAGATCAGGCCGATGAGCACCCGATTCAAAAACCGCCCGCACAGACCTTGCAGCCGGCTCCCATGACGATTCCCCATGGCGCCCCCCGTCCAACATGTGCAACGGGAAGTATAGACAGCGGCGGCTGACGGACGGCCTGAGGCGGCAGGTTCAGTGCCTGCGGCGTGGTGCCTGCCGCCCGCCGGGCGCAGGCTTGCGCCGGGCTTTCTCCGGGCGTTGTTCCGATTCGACGACTGGAAAATCGAGCTTGGCCGCGGCATACAGTGCACGCAACTGGGCTTCGTTCAGTTCCTGCCAGTGCCCGGCCCGCAACCAGCGCGGCAGCTTGACGGCACCGTAGCGCACCCGGATCAGCCTGCTCACGGTCAGCCCGACGGCCTCCCACAAGCGGCGCACCTCGCGTTTTCGCCCCTCGCGCAACACAACGTGATACCAGTGGTTCGAACCTTCGCCGCCGGCCGCCGCATCGATCCGCTCGAATCGGGCTTCGCCGTCGTCCAGCGCCACACCGGCCAACAGCTGGGCACGTTGCTCGGCGCTTAACTCACCGCGCACGCGCACCGCATATTCACGTTCGAGCTGGCTGGAAGGATGCATCAGACGATGGGCGAGCTCTCCGTCGTTGGTGAACAACAACAGGCCGAGGGTGTTGACGTCGAGCCGCCCGACACTAATCCAGCGTCCCTTCGGCAGCGCGCCGAACACGCTGGGCCGCCCCTCCGGGTCGCGCCGCGTGCTGACCTCGCCCTCAGGCTTGTGGTAGGCCAACACGCGCGGCGCCTGAGGTCGCGCACGATCGAGTTGCAACAGCCGGCCTTTGCGTTTGATGCGGTCGTCAAGGCCGGCGCGGGTGCCCAGCGTCGCCGGCTCTCCGTTGACGGTGATTTCGCCGGCGGCGATCCAGGCCTCGATCTCGCGTCGCGAGCCCAGGCCGGCTCGCGCCAGGAGTTTCTGCAGGCGTTCCGGGGGATTGATGTCGGTCATGCGCACATTGTACCTTGCTTGGCTGAAGTGCAGACGCGCAACTTCCGCATTCGGATTTTCGGGCGCCTGCGACCCGCCCGTGCGTCAGCACACGGCGTTTTTGAGAATCGCAACGGATAGCGGAGACATGACATGGCCGAAGAAGCCCGCTTCATACCCCTGAACATCGCCGTGCTGACCGCCTCCGACAGTCGCACGGAAGCCGACGACACCTCAGGCAAACTGCTTGCCGAACGCCTACAGAGCGCCGGTCATCGTCTCGCTGAAAAATGCATCGTGCCCGATGACATCTACCACATCCGCGCCGTGCTCTCGCGCTGGATCGCCGACCCGGACATCAACGCCGTGCTCACCACAGGCGGCACCGGCGTTACCGGACGCGACGGAACGCCGGAAGCTATACAAGTTCTTTTAGACAAGGAAATCAGTGGTTTCGGAGAACTATTTCGTTCAATTTCCTATGAAGAAATAAAGACCTCCAGCCTGCAATCCCGCGCCTTGGCCGGGGTTGCCAACGCCACGTACATCTTCTGCCTGCCAGGATCTTCCGGCGCCTGTCGCACCGGCTGGGACAAGCTCATCGAGGCGCAGCTCGACTACCGCACCCGCCCCTGCAATCTGGTCATGCTCATGCCCAGGCTGCTCGAGCGCTGAACGCATCCCGCCTTTTCCACGAACGGCCGCCGAGGCGGCCTCGTTCGCCCCGGACCGGACCGAAACCCGCTTAAGCGACCGGACGGCTGGCGGCCGGGACGCGCTGCGGCGTGAACACGAAACGCTTGTCCAGACGATATTTGACCCAGTAGCCGATCGCCAGGCCGAGCACCGCGCCGAAATTGCGCCAGAACGGACCGCCCAGTACGAACTCGAAGCCGAGTTCCGAACCCCAGAAGACGATGGTGGTGAAACCGCCCATCACGACGTAGAGCGCGAAAGTGCGCGCATCGTGTGCGAGATCCACCGTGTGGTAGGCGAATATGTACAACTTGTCGAGGCGGTACTTCACATAAAGGCCGACGAGCGTACCGACCGCCATGGCGGCATACAGCGCAAACGGCCCGCCATAGACATGCAGGCTGACGCTCTGCACGAGCAGATTCGCGAGTGTGGCGATGGCGGCGAAAAACGCGTAACGCAGCGCCACGCGAATGCGGCGCCGTTCAGGCATCCTGCGGCGCCTGCTCTTCTGCAGGCTCCGTCTCCCGCTTCTCGCTCAACTCCTCGGCGACACGGTCCGGATCGTTCAGATCCAGTTCCGGATGCAGCTTGTCCAGATCCTTGAGCTCGGCCAGTGGCGGCAGTTCATCCAAGGACTTGAGGTTGAAGTAATCGAGAAACGTCCGCGTCGTGGCGTACAGCGCCGGCCGCCCGGGCACCTCGCGATGGCCGACCACCCGAATCCAATCGCGCTCCAGCAGACTCTTGATGATGTTGCTGCTGACGGCCACGCCGCGCACTTCCTCGATTTCGCCGCGCGTCGCCGGCTGACGATAGGCAATCAGGGCGAGCGTCTCCAGCGTGGCGCGCGAGTAGCGCGGCGGACGTTCCTCCCACAGGCGGCCGATCCAACGCGACAGCTCCTGGCGCACCTGGTAGCGGTAGCCGCTGGCCACTTCCTTGAGTTCGTAGCCGCGTTCGGCGCATTCATCGGCCAACTCGGCCAATGCGGCGCGCAGAGCGCGACGGTCCGGTGCGTCGTCCTCGCCTTCGAACAGCTTCTCCAGACGATCCACCGACAGTGGCTGGCCGGCCGCCAACAAGGCCGCCTCGATAATGCGCTTGAGTTTGGCGTTGTCCATGAATCCGCCTCAGCCTGCTGCGCGCCGCACATAGATCGGCGCAAAAGGTTCGTTCTGCATCAATTCTATGAGCTGGCTCTTGAGCAACTCGAGCAACGCGATGAAGGTCACCACCACGCCGCGGCGGCCTTCCTCTGCGTCGAAAAAACACGTGAAGTCGCGAAACTCGTCGTCCAGCCCCTCCAGCACGCGCGACATGCGCTCACGCACGGACAGCGGTTCGCGCTGGATATGGTGATGGGTGAACATTTGCGCACGCGCCATCACCTCGCGCAAGGCCAGCAGCAGCTCGCGCAGGTCAACGTCCGGCTCCGGATGCACAACCTCGCGGTCCGGCGCCTGCGCCGAGGCGAGGGCGATGTCGCGCTCAAGACGCGGCAGTTCATCGATATCCTCCGCCGCACGCCGGATCCGTTCGTATTCCTGCAGGCGCCGGAGAAGCTCCATTCGAGGGTCTTCATCCTCGCCCTCGCCTGCTGGCGGCCGCGGCAGCAGCATGCGCGACTTGATCTCGGCCAGCATAGCCGCCATCACCAGATATTCGGCCGCCAGCTCCAGGCGCAGCTCGTGCATCAGTGCGATGTATTCCATGTACTGCCGCGTCACCTCCGCGATCGGGATGTCGAGAATGTCCAGATTCTGTCGCTTGATGAGGTAAAGCAGCAGGTCGAGCGGCCCCTCGAAGGCTTCCAGGAAAACCTCGAGGGCGTCCGGTGGAATGTAGAGATCCTGCGGCGGATTGGTCAGGGGTTCGCCCTGCACCAGCGCGAAAGGCATTTCCCCCTGGGCGTGGTCGCGCCGGCTGGCCTCTTGCTCGATCAACGGTAGACCAGCCCCATGGCGCGCCGCACCTCATCCATGGTCTCATCAGCCAGATCCCGTGCCGCCTGCGTGCCTTCGTTGAGCACGCTGCGCACCAGCGACGGATCGGTTTCGTACTCCGCTGCCCGTTCCTGGAAGGGACGCAACTCGGCGAGCACGCCATCGATCACCGGCTGCTTGCAGTCGAGGCAACCGATGCCGGCGCTACGACACCCCTCTTGCACCCAGTCCCTGACCTCTTCCGGGGAATAGACTTGATGCAGCGGCCACACCGGACACTTTTCCGGGTTGCCCGGATCGGTGCGGCGGACCCGAGCCGGATCGGTCGGCATGGTACGGATTTTGTGTTGTACGTCTTGCGGCTTCTCGCGCAACGCGATGGCGTTACCGTAGGACTTGGACATCTTGCGTCCGTCCAGGCCCGGCATTTTCGCGGCTTGCGTCAGCAATGCCTGCGGCTCGGGTAGAATGATGCGGCTGTCGCCCTCGAGATAGCCGAATAGGCGCTCACGGTCCCCCAGCGAAACGTTCTGCTGCGACTCCAGCAGGGCATGCGCCACGTCCAGCGCTTCGGCCTCGCCCTGCTCCTGGTAGCGACGGCGCTGCTCACGGTAGAGCTTGGCGTTCTTCCTGCCCATCTTGCCTATCGCCTGCTCCGCCCGTTCGACGAAATCCGGCTCGCGCCCATAGAGGTGGTTGAAGCGGCGCGCCAGTTCGCGAGTGACTTCCAGATGCGGCACCTGGTCCTCGCCGACCGGCACCTGCCCGGCCCGATAGATGAGGATATCGGCGCTCATCAATATCGGATAGCCAAGAAAGCCGTATGTGGCCAGGTCCCGGTCCTTGAGCTGCTCCTGCTGATCCTTGAAGCTGGGCACCCGCTCCAGCCAGCCCAGCGGAGAGATCATCGACAACAACAAATGCAGTTCGGCGTGCTGCGGGACCCACGACTGCACGAACAGCGTCGCCGACCCCGGGTTTACGCCCGCTGCCAGCCAGTCGATGGCCATTTCGTAGGCATTCTCGGGAATGTCGCGCGGATCCTCGTAATGCGTGGTGAGCGCATGCAGATCGGCGACGAAGAACAGACATTCGTGGGTGTGCTGCAGTTCCACCCAGTTCTTGAGCACGCCGTGGTAGTGACCGAGGTGCAGCCTGCCTGTCGGACGCATCCCCGACAGCACGCGGTTATTGGCGGGTGAAACGGAACTCACGCAATCTCCTAGAACCCGGGCAAACCGAACACGCCATAAATAATGGCGCTAAGCCAAGTGATGATCGGGTAAATGATCTGTCCCAGAACATTGCTGACCAGCAAAACAACCAGGATGATCAGTCCATACGGTTCAATGCGATCGAGACGATTCGCCCAAACCGGCGGCACCAAGCCGGACAGGACGCGCCCACCGTCGAGAGGCGGGATCGGTAACAGGTTCAGCACCATTAAAACCAAGTTGATGGCAATCCCGGCCTCCCCCATCAGCGCGAGCGGCACAGCGAAGCCAACACCACCGGCAGCGAGCATAACCCCAAGCTTAGCCACCAGCGCCCAAATCAGCGCCATCAGCAGATTGGCACCCGGACCAGCGGCGGCTACCAGAGCCATGTCGCGGCGTGGATGGCGCAGATTGTTGAAATTGACCGGAACCGGCTTGGCCCAACCGAATAGAAACCCGGTATGCAACAACAGAAGCGTGGCGGGTACGAGCACGGTACCGACCGGGTCGACATGGCGCAGGGGGTTGAGACTCAGCCGGCCGAGCATCTGCGCCGTGGAATCGCCGAGGCGTTTGGCCGCATAACCGTGGGCTGCCTCGTGGAGGGTGACGGCGAACAACACTGGCAGAATCCAGATGCTGATCGCTTGGACGATCTGGTCGAGGTTCATAGCGTGGGGATTATACGTGAACGAAGGGTGAGGTAATCGATACGGCCCATCAGGCTTCCAACCAATCGGTGGATCCCTTGCCGCGGCGCAGGATTTCCGGAGAGCTGCCGTACAGATCGACGATGGTGGTAGGCTCGACTCCGCAGTTGCCCCCGTCGATGACGAGATCGACCTGATGCTCGAGGCGTTCGCGAATATCCTGCGCATCGGTGTGCGGAAGATCCTCGCCCGGCAGAAGCAAGGTGCTGCTCATCAGCGGCTCGCCGAGTTCTTCGAGCAGGGCCTGGACGATGCGGTTGTCAGGCACACGCAGCCCGATGGACTTGCGCTTGGGGTTCTGCAACCGCCGCGGAACCTCGCGCGTGGCGGGCAGTAGGAAGGTATAGGGTCCCGGCGTCAGCCCCTTCATCAGGCGATAGGAGACGTCGTCCACCTTGGCGTAAGTGGCGATCTCCGACAAATCGCGGCACACCAGACTGAAATGATGCACATCGTCCAGATGACGGATCTGCCGCATGCGCTCCTGCGCCGCCTTGTTGCCGATCGTGCAACCGATGGCATAGCAGGAGTCGGTGGGATAGACCACCACACCCCCGGCGCGCAGGATTTCCGCCGCTTGATGCACCAGGCGGGTTTGCGGGTTGACGGGGTGTATCTCGAAATACTGGCTCATGGCTGCCGACTGGGAAGACGCAAAGTGCTCGATGATAGCGCGAAGCAGCGGGCTGTGCTCCTTCCGATAGCGCATCTGGTATCCTCCCCTTTGATACAAGTATCGGGCCACGGTTCCGCGCCATGAAACTGCTTTACGACTTTTTCCCCGTCCTGCTGTTCTTTCTCGTCTACAAGTTCTACGGCGCGATTCCTGCCGACGTCATCCATGCCATCAATCCGCTGCTGCCGCTCACACTGACGGCGGGCGATCACAACGATGCCATATTCCTGGCCACCGCCGTGGCCATCGTCGCCTCGTTCGCACAAGTCGGGATGTTCTGGCTGCGCCACCGCCGCTTCGAAACCATGCATCTGGTTTCGCTGGTGCTCATCACCCTGTTCGGCGGCGCCACCCTATTCTTCCACAACCCCGACTTCATCAAATGGAAGCCGACCGCCATCAACTGGCTGTTCGCCGCCGCCTTCCTCGGCAGCCATTTCATCGGCCGCAAACCGCTGGTCGAACGCCTGATGTCGCACGCCATCACCGTACCGCCGGCCATCTGGCGCCGCCTCAACCTCGGCTGGATCGGGTTTTTCTTCATCTCCGGCGCGCTCAACATCTGGGTCGCCTACCAGTTCAGCCAGGAAGTCTGGGTCGACTTCAAACTGTTCGGCCTGCTCGGCCTGAGCATCGTCTTCATCATCGGCCAGGCCTTCTATCTCGCCCGCTTCATGCAGGAATCACCCAGCGAAGAGAAACAGTGATGCTTTACGCCATCAGCGCCCACGACCACCCGCATACACTGCAGGCACGCCTGCAGGCACGCCCCGACCACCTTGCCCGCCTGCAAGCGCTGCAGGACGCCGGCCGTCTGGTGCTGGCCGGACCGCTGCCGGCGGTCGACAGTCCCGACCCCGGCGAGGCGGGTTTCACCGGCAGCCTGGTGGTCGCCGAATTCGATTCGCTCGAAGCCGCTCGCGCCTGGGCCGAGGCCGATCCCTACTGGGCGGCCGGCGTGTACGCCGAGGCCGACGTGCGGCCCTTCAAGCAGGTTCTCCCCTGACGCCGGCGGCGTCAGGCCGCGATCAGGCCTCCGCGGGGACGAACAGCTTCTCGCGGTAGTAGCTCAATTCTTCGATCGAATCGCGGATATCATCCAGCGCCAGGTGGCGCGAGTCCTTCCGATAGCCGCCGGCAATCTTCGGATACCAGCGCTTGGCGAGTTCCTTGAGCGTGCTCACGTCCAGATTGCGGTAGTGAAAGAACGCCTCCAGCTCCGGCATTAGCCGAGCCATGAAACGCCGATCCTGGCAAATGGTATTACCGCACATCGGCGAGGTCCGTGCCGGCACGTACTCGCGCAGGAACGCCAGCGTCTCCGCCTCTGCCTGCGCCACGTCGCAGTCGCTGTTGCGCACCCGCTCCAGCAAGCCGGAACCGCCGTGCTGGCGCTGGTTCCACTCGTCCATCGCCGCCAGCGCCGCTTCGGGCTGGTGAATCGCGCGCACCGGCCCTTCCGCCAACACGTTGAGCTCCTTGTCCGTGACAATGGTCGCGATCTCGATGATTACGTCATTGCTAGGGTCCAGCCCCGTCATCTCGAGATCGATCCAGATCAAATTGTCAGGGCTGGCTGGCATGAAAGAGTCCTCGGGTTGAATGCTGAGGCGCCGATTGTAGTGCATGCATCCCCCAGTCGGTACCGACGGCGTTACACTGTGCAACCCGTTGCCAACCATTGATGCCCGACGATGCACGCATTCACGCTTCTGTTCCTTTTCGCCGTTTTCCTGGGCCTGGGTCTGCGCCTGTGGCTCAGCTCCCGGCAGATCGGGCACGTCCGCGCGCATCGTGATGCAGTCCCGCCCGCCTTCACCGACAGTATTCCGCTGAGTGCCCATCAGCGCGCCGCCGACTACACCGTCGAACGCGCCCGGTTCGGCCGCCTGGAGAGCGTCTTCGAGGTTTTGCTAGTGCTGGCCTGGACGCTGGGCGGCGGGCTCGCCGCGCTCGACGGCGCCTGGCGATCACTGTCGCTGTCGCCACTGCTGACCGGCACCGGCGTCCTACTCAGCGCATTTCTGGTCATGGGCCTGATCGACCTGCCCTTCGCACTCTGGCGCACTTTCGTCATCGAAACGCGCCACGGCTTCAACCGCACCACCCCCGGCGTATTCATCGCCGACCTGCTCAAGCAGACTGTGCTGATGCTTGTCTTCGGCCTGCCACTCGCGCTGCTGGTATTGTGGCTCATGCAACGCATGGGTGGGCTCTGGTGGCTATGGGTCTGGGCGGTGTGGACGGTGTTCACGCTGGGGCTGACCTGGGCCTACCCGCGCATCATCGCGCCGCTGTTCAACAAGTTCACGCCGCTGGACGACGGCGAACTACGCGAGCGCGTCGCCCGCCTGTTGGACCGTGCCGGCTTCCGTTCGCGCGGCATCTTCGTAATGGACGGTTCACGCCGCTCCGGCCACGGTAACGCCTACTTCACCGGCTTCGGGCGCAACAAACGCATCGTGTTCTTCGACACCCTGCTCGACACGCTTGAGCCCGACGAGGTCGAAGCCGTGCTGGCCCACGAACTCGGCCATTTCCGCCACCGCCACGTACTCAAGGGCATGCTCGTAATGACCGTCCTGAGCCTGGCCGGCCTCGCCCTGCTCGCGTGGCTGATGCAGCAGAGCTGGTTCTACAGCGCACTCGGCGTACAGCAGCCCTCGACCTGGATGGCGCTACTGCTGTTCATGATCGCGCTGCCGCAGTTCACCTACCTGCTCACGCCGCTGTTTTCATGGCGTTCGCGACACCATGAATTTCAGGCGGACGCCTATGCCAGTGCTCAGACCGGCCCTGCACCGCTCATTCATGCACTGACCAAACTCTATCGCGACAACGCCAGCACGCTCACGCCCGATCCGGTGCACTCGGCGTTTTACGACTCACATCCACCGGCGTCGATACGCATCCAGCATTTGAATGCATCGAGTCGGTAGCGTTATCAAAGGAGGCCACCATGTCGGATCTGACCCAACGCCACTGCGCGCCCTGCGAAGGCGGCGTCGCGCCGCTGAGCCGCGAACAGGCCGAGCACCTGCTGGCGCAGCTCCATCCCGACTGGGCCCTAGTTGCCGACGGCAAGGAGATCGCCCGCGAGTTCCGCTTCTCCAACTATTACGAGACCATGGCCTTCGTGAACGCCGGCGCCTGGATTTCGCACCGCGAGGACCATCACCCCGATCTCGAAGTCGGCTATAACCGTTGTCGCGTGCATTACAGCACTCACGCCATCGGCGGGCTGTCCGACAACGACTTCATCTGTGCGGCCAAGATGGACGGCCTCATAGCGTGAGTGAACTCGCGCGCGTCGTCACCCGCTTCGGCGCTGAACTGATCCTGCGCAACGACAACGGCGAACTCCTGCGCGCCTTCTCGCGACGCAATCTGGTCAAACAGGGTCCACCCCATTTGCGCGTGCCGGTCTGCGGCGATTACGTGCACTACGAGGCGGGCGACGGCGACAAAGCGGTCGCGGTCGCGCTGGAGCCGCGCCTCAACGTGCTGGTACGGCCCGACCACCGCGGCCGCCCACACGCCGGCGCCGCCAATATCGACCAGGTGCTGATCGTCGTCGCGCCGCTGCCCACGCCGGACTGGGGACTTATCGACCGCTATCTCACCGCCATCGCCGCCCTGCCCGCCGAACCCTTGCTGATCGTCAACAAATGCGATCTGCTGGGCACGACGGATAGCGCACTGATTGCGGCTACCGAGGCGCTTTATACCGGCCTCGGCTACACCGTGTTGCGCACCAGCGTGCAGGACGGCACCGGTATCGAATCGCTACGGGTACATCTGCGCGACCACACCAGCCTGCTGGTCGGGCAGTCCGGAGTCGGCAAGTCCTCGCTAACCAGAGCGCTGGATTCGGCACTCGACATTCGTATTGGCGAACTCTCTGCCATCAGCGGCGAAGGCCGCCACACCACCACCGTCGCCCATCTCTATGCGCTGTCCTCCGGCGGCGACCTCATCGATTCGCCCGGCGTACGCGATTTCGCCCCATATCAGCCGACACCGGACGACCTCGCCGCCGGCTTCCCGGAAATCGCCGACTGCGCCCATGACTGCCGCTTCCACGACTGCCGCCACCGGGCCGAGCCCGGCTGCGCGGTCAAAGCTGCCGTCGAGAACGGCCGTATCCCACCCAGCCGACTGCGCAACTTCCTGGAACTCGAGGGGAACTCCGCCTAGCACACAGCCTCTATATAGGGCATGAGCATGCACCTCCTGACCGCCCTTCTGCTGGCCGCAGCGCTCGCCTTCAGCGCGCTGACGCTACTCGGCCTATACGACCCGCGTCTCGGCCTGGCGCGCAACCGGCGTGCCGGCCTGCGCCGCAACGCCGCGCTCGCGCTGATCGGTTACGCGCTGATGGCCATCTCGCTCAGCGCTGGCGACATCAACAGGCGCGGCTATGACACGCGTTTCGCCGCGCACGGCGCGGGCGCGGTGCCGGGCACGGCGACTCATCGGGGCAGCTGAGAATTCAACGCGTCAGCCAGGAACGCGCCCGCGGCGTCAGCAAGGCGTAAGGCAATATCCACGACAGCGCAAACATACTGAAAAACGCGTACGGCAAACCGTATAACGCCGCCCATGAGCGCTCGCTGCGCAGATAGAACAACATGAACGGCAGAGTGCCCAGCGCGATGCCCAACAGCGTCAGCGGCAGCAGCGCCAAATCCTCCACCAGCAGCACCACGAGCGCCGCCAGACCCGCGTACTTGATCGGATAGCTCAGATTCGTGGCCAGCTTGTCCCACAGCACCATGAGGCGGTAACGCAGCGGCCGGTGCCACACGATGCGCGCCAGGCGGATTTCCTCGCGTACGAAACTACGATTCCAGCGCAGGAACATCCTACACAACCGGGCATAGGTGGTGGGCACCAGCGTCCGCACCTCCGCATTGCCCTGATAAACGGAGTCGAAACCTCTTTCCAGCAAATAATTGGTCAGCGCACGGTCCTCGCCGAAGGTACACCGCGCGCCCAGGAAAGTCTGCGCCATCCAACTCTGCTGTACTTCGCGCAAGGCCGTGGTGCGATACGCTGCCAACGCCCCCGGACTGCAGTAGACCGTGCGGAACTGCGACTCCGCCGCCCGCTGGAAATCGAACGACAATGCATAGGCGAACCGCAGCATGCGCGGAATCAGCCCTGCGTCGAGATTGTGCACGGCCACTTTCCCGGCCACCGCTCCGACTCTCGCATCATCGAACGGAGCCGCCATGGCCAGCAACGTCGTGGCACCGATCACGCTGTCGGAATCGATGGTCACCACGATCTCACCGACGGCACGCCGGAAGCCTTCCATCAGGGCTTCACGCTTGCCCTGGTTGCGCTCGAAGCGCACGGCCTCCACCCGTCCGCGATGACGCGATACCGCCCGTTCGATGTAGATCCAGGTGTCATCCCGACTGCCATCATCGACGACTACGATCTGCAGCCGTTCCGGGGGGTACAGAGACGCGGCGACCGAATCGATGGTCTTCTCGACCATAGCGCCTTCGTTGTAGGCCGGAATCACCACCGTCAGCGGCGGCGCGACAGCCATTTCCAACGCTGCCAACGGTCGGTAGCGCAGCCATAGCCATGTTTTGAACAACAACAGAGTCGTGACCGGTACCGACCAGCATAACGCGGCCAACAGCACCGGCCTGAGCCAGACATGCCGTTCCAGCGCCAGAGACTGCGCATGCGCCAAATCCACCAGCACCGTGCGATACAGCAGGCCAAGCGCCACCGCCAGCAACACGGCGTACGCCAGCCACAGACTGAGCTCCGCGATGCGCAAAGCCGGGGCAGCGCCGGCCAGCGTGGAACTCCGATTGGTTTCGTTCAACATCTCGACCCCATGTGCAAGCAAACGTCCCAGGACATCGACCCGCAACCGGACACGACAGGCATGCACATGAGCGCATCCACGCTGACGCAAGCGCACGGCGTGGACGGAAGGACTTGAGCAAGTGCCGCGAACGCGGCTGACGGATAGCGAAACAGCGCTTGCGACGCGCTGAATCAGACCTCGGAAACGAGTGAGAAACTCTAAATGAGCCCCGAAACGCCTGAAAGGCGCTTCTTGTCTGCTAATAGATCACACCCCACGACCCGGCGCAATGGATTTCGAAATATCCGGACAACGCCTGGGCAAGCGAGCGAATCAGCCTGGCGGCCACTGCATTGCACGGCCACCGAGCACGTGCAGATGGAGATGGAAAACGGTCTGCCCCGCCTGTGCGTTACAGTTGAAAACGGTGCGATAGCCGGCTTCGGCCACGCCCGCATCGGCGGCGACACGCTGCGCCGCGAGGTACATGCGCCCGACCAGCTCGGCATCTTCCGGCTGCAGATCGTTCAGTGTCGGAATATGCCGGCGCGGCACCACCAAGGTATGTAGCGGGGCCTGCGGGTTGATGTCGCGGAATGCCACCACATCATCGTCCTCGTACACCAATTCGACCGGAATCTCGCCGCCGGCAATCTTGCAGAACAGGCAATCGCTCATGAAACCAACCTCCAACAGGGACGCACACTACATGTGGCGTCAGTAATCACGCCGTAGCTCGAAGGCCTGGGTCAACGTGCCGCTGTCCAGCGACTCCAGCTCGCCCCCCATCGGCACCCCCTGGGCCAGACGGGTGACGCGGATATCCAAGCCGCGCGCCATCTCGCTCAGATAATGGGAGGTGACTTCGCCTTCCACGGTCGGGCTGACCGCCAGTATCAGCTCGCGCACCTCGCCTTCGCGCAAACGCTCTTCCAACCGGTCCAGCCCCAAATCCTCCGGCCCGATGCCATCGAGGGGCGACAGGCGTCCCATGAGCACATGGTAGACACCGCGAAAATGCGTAGCCTGATCGATGGCCGCGAGCTGGGCCGGATTTTCCACCACGCACAATAGTTCGCCGTTGCGCCTCGCGTCGCTGCAGATCGCGCACAACGGCGTCTCGCTGAAATTGCGGCAACGCTCGCAATGCCCTACCTTCTCGACCGCCTCGCGCAGCGCATCGGCCAGGTGCAGCGCACCCTCGCGATCGCGCTCCAGGAGGTGATAGGCGATGCGGGCCGCCGAGCGGGGGCCGACTCCCGGCAGGCAACGCAGCGCCTCGATCAGCTGGTCGAGCAGCGGACTAACAGACATCGATCCGTCAGAACGGCAGGTTGAATCCCGGCGGCAGGTTCACGCCGGAAGCCATGTTCGAAAAACGCTCCTGCGTCGCGGCCTCGATCTTGTGCGTGGCATCGTTGATCGCCGCCGCCACCAGATCCTCGAGCATGTCTTTGTCGTCGCCCAGCAGGCTGGGATCTATGGTGACACGGCGGGCTTCATGCTTGCCCGTCATCACCACGCTCACTAGGCCGCCGCCGGACTGCCCGGTGACTTCCAGGCTGGCCAGCTCTTCCTGCGCCTTCTGCATCTCGGCCTGCATCTTCTGAGCCTGCTTCATCAGGTTTCCGATCGCACCCTTCATTGCTGAAATCCTCTACTGGTTGTCTTCAATATCCGTTCGGGGCCGCACCGAACCGGGCACGACCTGCGCGTCGAACTGCGTACACAAATTCTGCACCGCCTCGTCGGCCTCGATCGACGCCTCGGCGTCGGCCTGCCGAGCCTCCGAAACACGCTGTTTTTGCACCGCTGGGGTATCGCCGACCGCATCGACCACACGAAACTCGATACGCATAGGACGCGCTTCCAGTTTCTCGATCGCATCGCTCAAGCGCTGTTTGGCGCGCTCGGTCAGGAGATATTCGAAA
The DNA here is from genome assembly GCA_963751375.1 of uncultured Gammaproteobacteria bacterium. Classification (GTDB taxonomy): domain Bacteria; phylum Pseudomonadota; class Gammaproteobacteria; order DSM-5130; family Acidihalobacteraceae; genus Acidihalobacter_A. The sequence goes on along the minus strand of CAVVUY010000034.1, from coordinate 17,533 downwards.
CTGCGCGCGATGCACAAGCGATAACGATCGCCCTCGATATCGTCCAGGGTGCAGTGGCTCGCAAGCTGTCCTGCCACCCCGCCCAGCCCCATGCGCGCGACCTTGCCCGCCCAGTCGTCCGGGATGGCGGAGGTCGACGCGGCAACGGGCGCAGATGTTAACGTTCCTCGCTCTTCCGCCACCGCGTCGGTGGGCGCTGCCCGCGGCGCGCTCGATTCAGCTTTGGGGGGTGAATCGGGCTTGGGCTGCGGCCGCGCGGTGGCGGCTGGAGCCTGAGGCCGGCCTGCGGCATTGCCACCGGCGACCGGCGCGGGCGCACTCCGCGCCTCGGTGGACTGCGGACGGAAAGCCAGCATGCGCAGCGCAATCATTTCGAAACCGCTGCGGGGATCGCCGGCGAGAGTCAAATCGCGACGCCCCAGCAGCGCGATCTGATAGAACAGCTGCACGTCTTCCGGCGCCAACGCCGCCGCCAGCTCATTCAATTCGGGCTCGTCGGCCGCACCTGCTGCGGGCACCACTTGCTGAACCGCCAGGCGATGCAGCACGCCGAGCAGTTCTACCAACACCGAGCCGAAATCCGCAGCCGCCTCCGCCAACCCATCCACCGCAGTCAGCAGCGCCGGACCATCCTGCGCGGCCAAGGCCCGTAGCAGCGCATAAACAGCGTCGCGCGGAATCGTGCCGAGCATTTCGCGGACCTCGGCTTCGCCGACCTGGCCGCCGCCGTAGGCGACCGCCTGATCGAGCAGGCTGAGCGCATCACGCAGACTGCCGTCCGCGGCCTCGGCCAGCAGTTGCAGCGCACGGGGCTCACCCTGCAGATTCTCCCGTTCGAGAATGCTGCCGAGGTGTTCGGCGATGGAGACTTCCGGAATGCGCTTGAGTCCGAACTGCACGCAGCGCGAGAGTATGGTCGGCGGGATTTTCTGCGGATCGGTGGTCGCCAACAGGAACTGAACGTGCGGCGGCGGCTCTTCCAGAGTCTTGAGCAACGCGTTGAAGCTGTGCCCCGACAGCATGTGCACCTCATCGATGAGGTACACCTTGTAGCGCCCACGGACCGGGGCGTACTGCACGTTCTCCAGCAGTTCGCGCGTGTCCTCGACCTTGGTGCGCGAGGCGGCGTCGACCTCGATCAGGTCGATGAACCTCCCCTCCTCGATCTCCCGGCAGGCCTCGCATTCACCGCAGGGCTGCGCACTGACGCCGCGCTCGCAGTTCAGGCATTTGGCCAGCAGGCGCGCAAGCGTCGTCTTGCCCACGCCGCGTGTGCCGGTGAACAGGTATGCGGGATGGATGCGCCCGGTCTCCAGCGCATTGACCAGCGCACGACGCACGTGCGCCTGTCCGACCAACTGATCGAAGTTCCGCGGTCGCCACTTACGCGCCAGGGCTTGGTAGGTCATGCCTTAGATCGGTGAGGAAGGAAGCCCGAGACTATACAGAATTGGAGGCGGCCCGTACCAGCACACCCCGGCGCCCGAGTCCACTGTTACCGTTGCTCCCTTCCGGGCCTGGCGGGGTTCACAGCTTGTCGTCGCGGGGGACCGATACGGACCACCATAAACTGAGGTGGCGATGTTCGTCTTCACAGGCCGGCAGCCCAAGTAATCCTCTGCAGCCGCAGAAGCCACCGACATCCGTCACAGCAAGGCGTGAAGGCAACGGCCGCCCGTCTACGAATTCTCGCACATTTCGTCGGGCGTGCATGCGATCAAGGCATGAGCGCCCAGCCGAGCAGCGCATCCTACTGGCTGCATCGGAGGGCGTCAATCGGACTCCAGTGGCGCCGACACGCCTCCCCAAAATACCGTACCGTATAGCCCGCAAAGATCGATACGTTTCATGTCGAGATACGCAACCCATATAAGCTGTCGCACCACAATCGTGCACAATGCCTGCAAAACAAACCAAGCATATAAGAAATTGCCTATTTATTTCATTAACTTACAGACACAGCCACCCAAAGGCACGACACCCCCAATGATCCGCATTGTGAAATCATATAAAGAAAACATGACTTGCCAATTGAGTACGCCCGGCTAGAATCCGCAAGTCAGCTTTATGCTGCCAACAATCAGATATAACTATTACGAGGAGACGAACACGATGACCGACAAGAAGCATTCTCCTGGCCAGAACCACTCAAACAATCAATCCTCGTCAATTTCCAGGCGCACGTTCCTGAAGGCTGGCGCGGCCGTGACTGCGGCTTCGTCTCTGGGCCTCGGCGCACGCGCCGCCCAGGCTGCCGGCGACAAAGTACGCATCGGCGTGCTCAACCCTTCCACCGGAACCTATGCCGAACTTGGCAAGAACCAGACCCGCGGCTCACAAATGGCCGCAGCCGAGGTCAACTCCGCCGGCGGTGTGATGGGCCGCGAACTGGAGCTGATCGTCACCGACACCGCCTCCAAGACCGGCCTCGCCGTCTCCAAGGCGCACCAGTTGGTCAGCCAGCACGGCGTGCACTTCCTGCAGGGCACCGTGTCCTCCGCCGTGTCCGAAGCCATCGAACAGGCCAGCAAGGACATGGGTACGCTGTTCGTGGACTCCGGCGGCCATGCCACCCCCGTGACCGGCAAGTACTGTAACTGGAGCACGTTCCGCGTCTGCACCACCACCTACATGCTCGCCGCCGGTATCGCCGACACCCTGATGAAGAAGTACGGCAAGCGCTGGTACTTCCTGACGCCCAACTATGCCTTCGGTCTGACCGAACAGGCTGCCTTCGAGAGTATTCTCAAGGCCGCGGGCGGCACCGTGCTCGGCTCCGCGCTGGCCCCTCTCGGCACGACCGACTTCTCGTCCTACCTCATCCAGGCCCAGGCCGCCAAGCCCGATTGCCTGGTCATCCTCCAGGCGGGCGACGATCTGGTGCATGCCCTGACCCAGGTCAACCAGTTCGGCCTGCAGCACAAGTTCGGCGTCGCCGGTGGCATGATGGAACTGGAAGTGCTCAAGGCGCTGCCGGAAGCCGCACGCGTCGGCGCGTGGAGCTTCGAGTGGTGGTGGGACCAGCCCAATACGCCGCACGTCAAGAACTTCGTCGACAGCTATCGCAAGCGCTACAACGGCGAGTATCCGACCGCGCGCAGCTGGTTCGGCTACGTGGCGACGCATGCTATTGCCCAGGCCGCGAGCGAAGCCAAGAGCCTGGACGCCAAGAAGGTCGCGCGCGTCATGGGCGGGATGGAACTACCGCCGGAGGTCGGCCTGGAACCTGCAACGCTCAAGTTCCGCGCCGACGACCATCAGCTCATGGCCGGCATCTTTGCGGGCGAGGTCAAGTCCGGCGGCACCTATCCGGACCTGTTCAACGTCATCAATTATGAACCCGGTGCGTCCATCGCTCAGAGTGCCGCCCAGAAGGGCTGTCACATGAAGATGCCGAGCTAAGAGGGTTCACGCATGGAACTGCTGTTGTTCAATGTGCTCAACGGTCTACTGCTGGGCGTGTTTTATGCACTGATGGCTATGGGGTTGTCCCTTATCCTCGGCCTGAACCGCATCATCAACTTCGCCCATGGCGGCTTCCTGGCGCTTGCCGGATATCTTGCCTACACGCTGCTACCGTATCTGGGCTTTTTCGGAGCATTGATCGTCGCGCCGTTGCTCACGGCAGTTCTCGGCGTTCTGGTCGAGCGCTTCCTGATCAGGCGCCTCTACGGACGAGACCCGTTGTTCAGCCTGTTGCTGACCTTCGGGCTCGTTCTCGTCATAGAGGACATGATCAGGACGATATGGGGTGCGCAGGGGCTGCCGTTGCAGACCCCTGCCATTCTGCAGACCGCGCTCAGCCAGACCTATTTCTTCATCACCGGTTATCGCGTGCTGATTCTCGCCATCGCCGTGCTGTTCTCGATCGGCCTCCTGCTGTTTCTGCGTCACACGAAAGTGGGGCTGCGGATTCTCGCCGGCGCATCCGATCTGGACACCATTTCGGCCCTGGGCGTGAACATCTACCAACTGCGCGCAGTGAGTTTCGCCACCGGCATCTTCCTCGCCGGCGTGGCGGGCGTACTCGCCGCAGGTTGGCAGGGCCTGACGCCGCAGATGGGCGATGCCCTGATTATGCCGAGTTTCGTCGCCATCATCGTGGGTGGCGTGGGCAGCCTGCTAGGCAGTCTCCTCGGCGGCCTGCTGATTGGCGTAGCCTCGGGCGTGACCAGTGCGTTCTACCCCCAGGCCAGCCAGTTGGTGATCTACCTCATCATGGCCCTGGTGCTGGCGATCCGCCCGCGCGGGCTGCTTGGCAAGAAAGGAGTCTTCGAGTGACGACCAAAGAATTCGCAAGTACGCCGTCGTCATCGCCCGTACCGTTGCCGCAGGCCTCACAGAAACGAGACCTGCGCGCTTACTTGCCGCATGCGATCGTGTGGCTCGTGCTGCTGACCGCACCGGCCTGGATGTCCCTACTCGGCGGCTACACGCTACTGGCCACCCGCGCGCTGGTACTGGGCATGGCGGCCATGGGTTTGAATCTCCTGCTCGGCTATGCCGGAGCGCTCTCCTTCGGGCAGGCCGCGTTTTTCGGCCTGGGCGGATATGCGGCGGGTGAAGCCCTGATGCATCTCGGCCCGAGCACGCCGCTGGCGCTGATCGTGGGGACGCTCACCGGCGGCATCATTGCCGCGCTGCTGGGTCCCATCGCGGTGCGTCTGCGTGGCATCTATTTCTCGATGATCACCATCGCCTTCGGCCAGGCCCTCTATTTCATCGTCGTCAACTGGAACAGTTTCACCGGCGGCGAAGACGGTCTGCTCGGATTCAGCCGGCAACCACTGCATTTCGATACGCTCAACATCGCGCTGACCGACGTCAACTATTACTACCTTGCCCTGCTGTGTTTCGCGGTGGTCGTCGCGCTTATCGCCATGCTGCTCAAATCACCGCTGGGACATGCCTTCATCGCGGTGCGCGAGAACGAGAAACGCCTGCAGTTCTTCGGCGTCAAGGCCGGAACTCTGCTGTGGATAGCGTTCACGATCTCGGGCTTCATCGCAGGGCTGGCCGGCGCATTGTACGCCCTGCTCAACAACTTCATCTCGCCGGCCGCCCTGCACTGGACCCTGTCCGGCGACTTCGTGATGATGTGCGTACTCGGCGGCATGCGCAGCTTCTGGGGACCGTTGCTTGGCGCCACAATCTACGTCGTGGCCGAAAACATGCTGAGCTCGTATACCGACAACTGGATGAGCCTGCTCGGCCTCATGTTCATTCTCATCGTGCTGTTCTTCCCGAAGGGCGTGCTCGGCATGATCCGCTCGAAGGTGAACTCATGAGCCTGCTCAACGTCCAGAACGTTTCCAAGAAATTCGGTCAGCTCGCGGCCCTGTCGGATATCCATCTCAAGGTCGAAAAAGGCGAAATTCGCGCCCTGTTGGGTCCGAACGGCGCCGGCAAGACCACGCTGTTCAACCTCATCAGCGGCATGTTCACGCCGACCACGGGGTCGATTCATTTCGACGACGATGAAATCACTCAGCAGAGCGTCGAGCAGCGCGTACGCACCGGCATCGTGCGCACCTTCCAGATCACCGAGATCTTCAAGGAACTCAACGTCTACGAGAACCTGCGCATCGCCGTCGAGGCGGACATGGACATCAGCCTGCGGCCATGGCTCGGCGCCACTCAGAAACAGGCCGTACGACGCCGTGTGGACGAACTGCTCGAAGCCACGCGGCTGACCAGCAAGGCCTACCGGGAAGTGGGCGAACTGGCGCACGGCGACCAGCGTGTGGTGGAAGTCGCCATGGCGCTGGCCATGAGCCCGCGCCTGCTTCTGCTGGATGAGCCAACGGCCGGCATGAGCGACCATGAAACCGAGCACATGGTGCAATTGATCCGCGAACTGCACCAGGAATTCGATCTAACGGTGCTGTTCGTGGAACATGACATGCATCTCGTCTTCAACCTCGCGCAGCGCATCACGATTCTGGACAACGGTCGCTGGCTGGCCGAAGGCACGCCTCAGGAGATCGCCGCGGACGAACGGGTACAAGCAGCCTATCTGGGGAGCAGCGCAGCATGAACGAACAACCACTGCTGCAAGTCGACGGACTGCACGTGAACTACGGCAAGAGCCACATCCTGCACGGCGTATCGCTGACCGTGAATCCGGGCGAAGTGGTGTGCATGCTGGGGCGCAACGGCGCCGGCAAGACCACCACCATCAAGGGCATCATGGGCTTGGCGAACCGCATGCAAGGTAGCATCAGCATCGCCGGGAAACGCGCCGAACGACTGCCGCCGCACGGCGTCGCCCGCCTCGGCGTGGGCTACGTCCCGGAAGGCCGGCGCATCTTCCCCGACCTGACGGTCGAGGAGAACTTGGCCGTCCCGGCCTCCCGACCTGGGCGCTGGAACCTGCAGGAGGTCTACAAGTTCTTCCCACGCCTGCATGAACGACGTCGGCACGCCGGCGGCCAACTCTCAGGCGGCGAGCAGGAAATGCTCGCGGTGGCACGTGCTCTGATCACCAACCCCGACCTGTTCATCATGGACGAACCCTCGCAAGGGCTCGCGCCGAAGATCGTCCAGGAGATCTACGCGCTGATACGGGAAATGGCTAGCGAAGGCGCCTCGATCCTGCTCGCCGAGCAGAATGCCTTCATGGCGCTGGAAGTCTCAAGCCGCGCCTATGTCATCGACAACGGCAAGATCGTGCACGAGGGGCCCGCTCAGGAGCTCCTGGACGACCGCGAGCGCGTGCGCGCGCTGGCCGGCGCGGCCGCCTGATTAGGGCTCTTCTTTCGGGAAGTTCCCTGCCGCCCGGCCACGGAAGTGGTCGGGCGGTGTTCGTTTGGTGCGTCTCAGCCTGCACGCCGGACGAGCCTTGGTTACGCGGCGGCAATGCTGGTAATCGCCACTCGAGGAACAGATGTGGGTGCAAATCAGCGGCAGACGTTATTGAGTTTGCGTACGAAATAGCCATGCTGACTGGCCATAGCGGCCTGTTTCGTGCGCGATTCGATGTTTGGGGTATTTGTCTGCTGAGGTGACGCGCCCGAGTACCTTTCTTTGTACGCCCAAAGAAAGGTACGAAAGAAAGGCGCCCCGAGCACTCTGCACCTGTGCCATTCACGGCTGCAGCGACTCCAAGCTGTTTCGCCACAAGGCGCGTCGCGCAGAGAAGGCTCATTGCCTTCGCCAGCGGCGCAACACCGGGGCGGGACAGCCTGGAGGCGCCCTTCGGGTGGGCTTATGTGCGCCCAGGGCGGCGTTGCGGCGCTTGCCAAGGGCTTTGGCCATTGCCTTCGCACACGCCTTGCCCTGAACGCACACAAGCCCACTGCGGCCGCGAATGGCACAGGCGCAGAGTGCTTATGCCTTGTCCCTGGCGGGCAAACCTCGAGCGCACACCCCGCCACGGGGCACCGCAGCCACGCGCCATCCAGACGCGAGCCTGCTCGGGCGGCGTCCATGCCGCCCGACCCCGCGCCGGGGCGCACGCTCGAGGCAAGGCCTAACGGGAGGCGGTGAGTCAAAACAGAACGCACCCAAACGCTGCGCTACGAATCAGCCAATTCAGAGCGATTTCGCTTCGGACTCGCTTGGTTTTGACGTTCAGCCCCCCTGATCGCTTGCCTCGCGGACGTGCGCCTGGGCGGGGATGGCCGGCAGGACGCCGGCCAAGCAGCCCTTCGCCCGGACGGCGAATGGCTGCGGGCCCCGTTCAGGGGTACGTTCGCGAGGTTGCCCGCAGGGACAAGCGATCCGTGGGGTGCGTTTCTTTCGCCGGTTTCTTTGCGCATTTCAAAGAAATCGGCTCGGGCGCGTCACCAATTCAGACCGAATCCCCACATCTTAAATCGCGCCCGAAACAGGGCACCATGGCTAGCAATTAAGTCGATGTTTCTCACACAAGATCAAAACTACGGCCACCAAAAACGCCCATTCCCCATCCTTCAGCGCGCCTCCAACGTCTCCCGCAAAGCGTCGAAGTCGTCCAGTGCACCCGGGTTGGCCAACGCATCCACGTTATTGACCGGCCGGCCATGGATCACCTCGCGTACCGCCACCTCTGTAATCTTGCCTGAGATCGTGCGCGGAATATCCGACACTTGCTCGATGCGCGCCGGCACATGGCGTGGCGTCGTATTGGCCCTGATCACCTGACAGATGCGATCGCGCAACGTGTCCTCCAACTCCAGCCCTTCGCGCAGACGCACAAACAGTACGATGCGCTCGTCGCCCTTCCAATCCTGGCCGACCGCAATGGATTCGAGCACATCGTCGATCTGCTCGACTTGACGATAGATCTCCGCGGTGCCGATGCGCACGCCACCTGGATTGAGCGTCGCATCCGAGCGGCCGTAGATGATCACGCCGCCACGCGGTGTGATCTCGATGAAGTCGCCATGTGCCCACACGTTGGGATAGCGCTCGAAATACGCGGCCCGGTACTTCGCGCCGTCCGGGTCATTCCAGAACGCTACCGGCATCGACGGGAACGGCGCCTCGCAGACCAATTCGCCAGGCTCGCCGCGCACCGGCCTACCTTCCGAGTCGTAGGCCTCCACTTTCAGACCCAGGCCGCGGCACTGCAACTCGCCGCGATAAACCGGCAGCAGCGGATTGCCCAGCGCGAAACAGGACACGATGTCCGTGCCGCCCGATATGGACGAGAGCATCACACTGGGTTTTACGTCGCGATAGACATAATCGAAGCTCTCGGGCGCCAGCGGCGATCCCGTCGACAGAATCGTCTTCAACGATTTCAGCTGATGCGTCTCGCGCGGGCGGATGCCGACCTTCTCCACCGCCGCCAGCCATTTGGCGCTGGTGCCGAAGATACTGATGTCCAGCTCGTCGATGAGATTCCACAGTACGCTGCCCTTGGGGTGAAAGGGCGAACCGTCGTAGAGCACGACACAGGCGCCTGTGGCGAGGCTCGACACCAGCCAATTCCACATCATCCAGCCGCAGGTCGTGTAGTAGAAAATACGGTCGTCGTGCTTGAGATCCGTATGCAGCACCAGCTCCTTGAGATGCTGCAACAGGGTGCCACCGGCACCGTGCACGATACACTTGGGTACGCCGGTAGTGCCCGACGAATACATGATGTACAGCGGATGGGCGAACGGCATCTGGGCGAACTCGATCTGTTCGGCCGCCTGTTCGCCAACGAACTCGGGCCAAGCCATCGCCTTGGGCAGGCCGGACAGATTCAGCGTCTGACCGGAATACGGGATGACCACGACGCGCTCGAGCGTCGGGATGGCATCGACCACTTCGCGCAGCTTGCCCAGGCAGTCGTGCGTCTTGCCGCCGTAGGGATAGGCATCCACCGTGAACAATACCTTGGGCTCGATCTGACCGAAGCGGTCCACTACCCCCTTGACGCCGAAATCGGGTGAAGTCGACGACCAGATCGCACCGAGCGATGCGGCCGCGAGCATGGCGATGACCGTTTCCGGCATGTTCGGCAGATAGCCCGCGACCCGGTCGCCAGGCCCGACTCCGGCCTGCTTGAGGGCAGCGGACAAACGCGCCACCTCCGCATACAGTTGCGCGTGGCTCAGTTCGCGCGCGTGCCCCCACTCGTTGCGAAACATGATCGCCGGACGATCGTTGCGGTGGCGTAGCAGGTTTTCCGCGAAGTTCAGACGCACGCCCGGATACCATTGCGCGCCCGGCATGCGGTCGCCATCGACCAGCACCGGCTCGAACTCGCCCGAGGCACGCACGCCACAGAACTCCCACACCAGAGGCCAGAACCGCTCCGGCTGACGCACGGAGAACTCCCACAGCGGCGCATAGCGCTGAATGTCGGGATTGCCGGTGTGCTCGCGTACGAAACGTACGAAGCGAGCCATATTGGAGTTTTCGCTACGGGTTTTGTCCGGTTGCCAGACGGGTTGCTCCATACCTTCTCGCTCCTGCCAGGGGACTGCTCGCCCCTATCCTTTGTGTCGTGCTTATCGTATGAATAGCCGGCGCATTCGCGTTGCACGTGTGCGCCGGACCACCAAGTGTAGACGGCCCGCGGCAAGCATGCGGCCACCGGTAATCCGCGTATTAGCCGAGGTCGTGGATACTACCTCGGGCCGACGCAGCGGGCAAAGGACAGACCCTGCGCGCTGGTTTCACCTGGCGGTAAAATCCCGCACCGTACCTGGCCCGCCGTGGCCATGTGCGTTTGCTGCCCAGCATTGCGCGCTGCCATAATCGCCGCCTTATCCAAGTTCCGGAACCCCCATGACCGACATCGTCATCGCCGCCGCCCAGCGCACCCCCATCGGCTCCTTCCTCGGCAACCTCAACGGCGTGCCGACCCCCGTCCTCGGCGCCACCGCCATCCGTGCGGCGCTCGAACAAGCCGGGATAGCCGGTGACGAGGTCTCCGAGGTGCTGATGGGCTGCGTGCTGCCGGCCAACCTCGGTCAAGCGCCCGCCCGCCAAGCCGCGCTCGGCGCCGGCCTGCCCGAGTCGGTCAGTTGCACGACGGTAAACAAGGTCTGCGGCTCGGGTATGAAAACGGTGATGCTCGGCTACGACCTGATCAAGGCCGGCTCGGCCGACCTGGTCGTCGCCGGCGGCATGGAGTCGATGAGCAACGCTCCGCACATGATCCCCAACTCGCGCGGCGGCAACCGTTTCGGCAATTTCGCCGCCGTCGATCACATGGCCTGGGACGGGCTGACCAACCCCTACGACGGCCAGGCCATGGGCGTGTTCGGGGAGGCCACCGCAGACCGCTACGGCTTCACCCGCGAGCAGCAGGACGCCTTCGCCGGCGAGTCGGTGCGCCGCGCCCTGGCAGCGCAGGCCGCAGGCGGCTTCGCTGCCGAGATCGCGCCGGTGCGCGTGGCCACGCGCAAGGGCGAAACCATCGTCGAGCTGGACGAGGAACCCGGGCGCTGCAACCTGGACAAGATTTCCAGCCTGCGGCCGGCCTTTCGCAAGGACGGCGGCACCATCACCGCCGCCACCTCGTCGAGCATCTCGGACGGTGCGGCCGCACTGGTGCTGATGAGTGCCGAGGAGGCCGCACGCCGCGGGCTCGCGCCGCTGGCGCGCATCGTCGGCCACGCCTCGCACGCGCAGGAACCCGAGTGGTTCACCACCGCCCCGGTCGGCGCCATCGGCAAGCTGCTGCAGCGCACCGGCTGGAGCGTCGGCGAGGTCGATCTGTTCGAGATCAACGAGGCTTTCGCGGTGGTCACGATGGCGGCCATGCACGACCACGGCATCGCGCACGACAAGGTCAACGTCAACGGCGGCGCCTGCGCGCTGGGCCATCCGATCGGCGCCAGCGGCGCGCGCATCCTGGTCACGCTGCTGCACGCCATGGCCGCCCGCGACGCGCGCCGCGGCATCGCCTCGCTGTGCATCGGCGGCGGCGAGGCCACCGCCGTGGCCGTGGAACGGCTCTAGAGCCCCTACGGCCCTACTACTGCATGTACCAGCCGTGGCTCACCACCACGGACTGGCCGGTGAGCGCGGCGGACGGGAAGGCACTGAGGAACAGCACGGTCTGCGCCACGTCGTCGACGGTGGTGAAAATGCCGTCGACGGTGCCGCCCAGCATCACGCGCCGCACCACCTCCTCCTCGGTAATGCCCAGCTCGCGGGCCTGTTCCGGAATCTGCTTTTCGACCAGCGGCGTGCGCACGAAGCCGGGGCAGACGACGTGCGAGCGTACGTTATGCGCCGCGCCCTCCTTGGCCAGCACCCGTGCCAAGCCGAGCAGGCCGTGTTTGGCCGTGACGTAGGCGGACTTGAGCGGCGAGGCCTCGTGCGAATGCACCGAGCCCATGTAGATCACCGTACCGCCGCGGTTGTCGCGGTACATGTACGGCAGCGCCGCCTTGGTGGTCAGGAAAGCACCGTCCAGGTGGATCGCCAGCATGCGCTTCCAGTCGTCATAGGCGTATTCCTCGATCGGGTTGACGATCTGGATACCGGCGTTGGACACCAGGATATCGATGCCGCCGAAGGCCTCGGCCACCTGCCTGGTGCCGGCATTGACCGCCTCCTCGCTGGTCACGTCCATGGCCACGCCCATGGCTCGACCACCTGCGGTTTCGATCGCCAGCGCCGTCGCACGCGCCGCGTCGGCATTGATGTCGGCCACGGCAACCGCCGCGCCCTCGCGCGCCAGCAGTTCGGCGATGCCGCGGCCGATGCCGCTGGCCGCACCCGTCACGATCGCCGTCTTCCCTGCAAGCTTCATCTGCGTCTCCTTACGTCTGTCATCTGTATCCGAATGCGGCCGCAAGCGCTTGGTCACAATTCACATGCCGGCCTTGCGTTACCGAGCGAAGACCACCATATAGCTGCAATCCTCCGCCATCGCCACTATCCCATGCCCGCTCATTCCCGAAAACCGCCCTACCGCTTTCTGCTTGTCGTCAGCCTTATCCTCGCTGCGCTGCACATCTATGTCGGCCTGCGCCTGCTGCCGGACCTGCCCGTCGCCGCATGGGGCAAAGCGCTCGGCGTCGCCTGGTTGGCGCTGTCCTGGGTGCTGCTGCCGACAACCATCCTGTCCCGCTTCGTGAAACGCCAGACACTCGCCGACGCGCTGGGCTGGGCCGGCTCGTTGATGATGGGCGTGTTCTCGACGCTGCTCGTGCTGACGGTACTGCGCGACGTCCTGCTGGGTTTCGGCGCACTGGTGCTGCCCGGCGTCGTCGAAAGTCGCAGCGCGATCTGGTCCGCCGCCGCCGTACCGCTGCTTACCTTGCTCATCAGCCTGCTCGGCTTCTTCAATGCACGCCGCCGCGCCCGCGTGGTCGACGTAGACATTCCGCTGCCCGGCCTGCCGTCCGCCCTGCAGGGCTTCACCATCGCGCAGATCAGCGACATCCATGTCGGCCCGACCATCAAGAAGGACTATCTCGACGCCATCGTCGACGCGGTCAACGCGCTGGACGCCGATCTGGTAGCCGTCACCGGCGACGTGGTCGACGGCAGCGTGGAGCATCTCGCCCCGCACACCGCGCCGCTGTCGCGCCTCAGTGCACGCCATGGCGCCTACTTCGTCACGGGCAACCACGAGTACTACTCCGGCGAAGCCGCCTGGAGCGAGGAATTCCGGCGCCTGGGGCTCATCGTGCTCAAGAACCGTCACGTCGTGCTCGATCACGGCGGCGCCACGCTGGTGCTGGCCGGCGTCACCGACTACAGCGCGCACCAGTTCGTCCCGGAGGAGCGCAGCGATCCCGCCGCCGCATTGGCCGGCGCCCCGAACGATGCCGGTGCCCGCGTGCTTCTCGCGCATCAGCCGCGCAGTGCCCCGGCCGCCGCAGCAGCCGGTTTCGACCTGCAGCTGTCCGGCCACACGCACGGCGGACAGTTCTGGCCCTGGAACCATTTCGTCCGCCTGCAGCAGCCCTACACCGCCGGCCTGCACCGGCTCGGCAACCTGTGGGTCTACACCAGTCGCGGCACCGGCTACTGGGGCCCGCCCAAACGCTTCGGCGCCCCCTCGGAAATCACCCGTCTGCGCCTAATCACCGCTTAACAGGCAGTCGCAGCCGCCAGAGCACAACACAGAACAGCCTTTTCTTCACAATCGACAGAAGCTCGCAATGATCGACATCCACCCCTTCTCGAGTCCGCACCAGCAGGGCGTCATCGACCTGATTCTGTCGATACAGCAGCAGGAATTCGAAATACCGGTTTCGCTTAACGATCAGCCCGATCTGACCTGCTCCCCGATTTTAGGTCCATCGCTAACCTAGTAGAGTCCGTATCCAACGAGGAGCAGATTCTCGACTTTCTCAAGCAGGCCGAAGCCGGTGTGCCGGTCAAGGAGCTGTGCCGCCAGCATGGTTTTAGCGATGCCAGTTTCTACACCTGGCGATCGAAGTACGCCGGCATGACGGTGCCGGATGCGCGCCGCCTGCGGGATCTGGAGTCTGAGAACAACCGCTTGAAGAAGCTACTGGCCGAAGCGCACCTGGATATTGAAGCATTGAAGGTGGTGGCGCGGGGAAAGCCGTAAGCGCGGCGGCACGCCGGGCGGCTGTTTCCCTGATGCAGACATCCACCGCCATTTCCGAGCGCCGGGCCTGCACCCTGATCGGCCTGTCCCGATCGGTGCCGCACTATGCGCCGCGCGTGCAGCCAGCCAACGAGGTGCTTCAGGCGCGCCTGATCGAGTTGGCACAGGAGCGACGCCGCTTCGGCTATCGGCGCTTACAGGTGCTGCTGCGCCGAGAGGGTATCAAGGCCAACCACAAGCGCGTGCACCGGCTGTATCGTGAGGCTGGCCTCATGGTGCGCAAGCGGCGCAAGGGCGTGATGGTCGAACGCGAACCGTTGTCGTTACCCTCGGGTCCCAACGAGGTCTGGTCCATGGACTTTGTGTTCGACGTCATCGGCCATGGCCACCGGATCAAGTGCCTGACGGCGGTCGATGACTTCACCAAGGAGTGTGTGGAGATCCTCGTCGACCACGGCATCAGCGGTTACCGGGTTGCGCGTGCGTTGGACGAGGTAGCCCGGTTCCGGGGGTATCCGAAGGCGGTACGCACCGATCAGGGACCGGAGTTCACAGGCAAGGCGCTGGATCAGTGGGCGTACCGTCACGGCGTGCGCCTGAAGCTGATCCAGCCGGGCAAGCCTACGCAAAATGCGTTTATCGAATCGTTCAACGGCAAGTTCAGGGATGAATGCCTGAACGAGCACTGGTTCCTGAGCTTGGCCGAAGCGCGAGTGCGCATCGCTAGCTGGCGTCGCGACTACAACGAAAACCGACCTCACAGCACTCTGGATGATCTGACGCCCCTGGAATTCGCCACGTACTATCGGCAGGAACAGAACCGGACAAACCACGGCCAAGAGGCTACATTCAACGACGGACTCGACCAAGAAACGCGCGGCACTACTTTCGGGGGCAGGTCAACAGATCATCAGAAATAAAAAGCCCATGCCATTCAATAGCATAGGCTTCATATGTGGCGGAGAGGGAGGGATTCGAACCCTCGATACGGGGTTACCGTATACACACTTTCCAGGCGTGCTCCTTCAACCACTCGGACACCTCTCCGGAACTGCTGCTTCACGCTCAAGCGCTTCAAAATCGCCTGCGAGCGAGGGCGCAAAGAGTACCTGACTTGCCCCCCCGTGTAAATCTTCAAACCCCGGTTTTCACCGATTCCACGGCCCAGGACATCAGACGACGCGGCGCAACGCGTCCATCGTCGAGAATCTCGCCGATACCCATAAAATGCTCCGGACCGTACAGACGGACGTGTCCGGAAACCGGGGCATTCGAGACCCAAACCGCTTGCCCTTGACGCACGTACCGAGCCGACTCGGAGGGGAGTTCGACCGCCGGCCAGCGAATCAACGCCGCGTCGACCGGAATCAGCACCGCGTCGCGTTCCTCGGGCGTCATGCTTTCGAGTTCGGTCAGCGTATGCATGTCCGGATCGTCGAAAGGTTGGACGCCGAGTCGGCGAAGCATCGTCACGTGTGCGCCGCAGCCCAAGGCCTGCCCCAGGTCATCGATCAGCGTGCGCACGTAGGTACCGCTCGAACACTCGATCTCGAACTCGAGCTCGTCGCCGGCACGTTCGAGCAGTTCATACCTTGTGATGTGTACGCGGCGAGGCTTGCGTTCTACCTCGACACCCTGGCGGGCGAGTTCGTACAGACGTTTGCCCTGATGCTTGAGCGCCGAATACATCGGCGGAATCTGCTCTATATCGCCGCGCAGAGGCTCCAACGCGCGTTCGATAGCCTCTCGATCGATATCTGCGGAGACAGGTTTCTCCGCGATCACTTGTCCTTCAGCGTCGCCGCTGTCGGTGCGTACACCCAGACGGCAACGCGCGCGATATCGTTTGTCGGCTTCGAGCAGGAAGGAGGACACCTTGGTCGCCTCGCCGAAGCACAGCGGCAACAGGCCGGTGGCTAGCGGATCGAGGCTGCCGGTATGGCCGGCCTTGTTGGCATTGAACAGCCGCTTGGCGACCTGCAGCGCCTGGTTGGAACTCATGCCCTGCGGTTTGTCGAGCAACAGCACACCGTGCACGTCGCGTCGCCGCGGCCTGCGGTTTGGTCCACGCATCGGGAATCAGTCCTCGGAATGGCGTTCGCGGTCTTCGCGTACAGCCTCGGCGATCAACGCGTCGAGCCGGGCGCCGCGCACCTGGCTGTCGTCGTACACGAACTTCAGTTCGGGCACTATGCGCAAACGCATGCGTCGGCCCAATTCGCGCCGCAGGAAACCGGACGCTCGTCGCAGAGCAGCCCCGGTCGCCTCGATCGCCTCGCCTTCACCGAGCACCGTGTAATACACGCGGGCGTAGGCAAGGTCCTTGGAGACCTCGACATCGCCCAGCGTGATCATGCCGATCCCCGGATCCTTGAGTTCGGTACGGATCAGTTCAGCCAGCTCACGGTGGATCTGCTGACCGACTCGTAACGTTCTGGAATACTCACGCGGCATTGTTTGTACCCGGTTCTTTAGCCGACCGCCTTACAGCGTGCGGGCAACCTCGACCTTTTCGTAAACCTCGATCTGATCGCCGGGGCGCACGTCGTTGTAATTCTTGACCGCGATGCCGCACTCGGTGCCGACACGAACCTCGTTGACGTCGTCCTTGAAGCGGCGCAGCGACTCCAATCCGCCCTCGAACACCACGACGTTGTCGCGCAGCACGCGGATAGGGTTGCCTCGACGCATCACGCCCTCGACCACCAGACAGCCGGCCACCGCGCCGAGTTGCGAGGAACGGAACACGTCGCGCACCTCGGCCAGGCCGATGATCTGCTCGCGCATTTCCGGCGACAGCAGTCCGGACAGCGCCTGCTTGACGTCGTCGATGACTTCGTAGATCACGCTGTAATAGCGCAGGTCGACTTCCTTGTCCGCACTCAGGCGGCGCGCAGCGGCGTCCGCGCGCACATTGAAGCCGATGATGATCGCATCGGAAGCCAGCGCCAGGTTGACATCGGACTCGGCGATGCCGCCCACGCCGGAGGACACGATCTTGACCTTGACCTCATCGGTCGAGAGTTTCTGCAGCGAGTCGCGCAGTGCTTCCGCACTACCCTGCACATCCGCCTTGACCAGCACGTTGACCGTCTGGACCTCACCCTCCTGCATTTGCGAGAACAGATTTTCCAGCTTGGCAGCCTGTTGCGAAGCCAGCTTGCTCTCGCGGAACTTGCCGCGGCGGAAATCGGCCACTTCACGCGCCTTGCGTTCGTCGGCAACACCCAGGACATCGTCTCCGGCATTGGGCGTGCCGGACAGGCCGAGCACCACCACCGGAATCGACGGCCCGGCTTCCTGAACTTCCTTGCCGTTCTCATCGAACATGGCGCGCACGCGACCGAATTCCTGCCCCGTGAGCAACATATCGCCGCGACGCAGCTTGCCTTTCTGCACCAGCACCGTGGCTACCGGGCCGCGCCCCTTGTCTAGAGTCGACTCGACGACCACGCCCGACGCAGGTCCTTCGTTCGGTGCTTTGAGTTCGAGCACTTCGGCCTGCAACAGGATACCTTCCAGCAGGTCGTCGATGCCTTCGCCACTCTTGGCAGACACGTTAACAAACTGCGT
>CAVVUY010000033.1:0-39600 GCA_963751375.1 uncultured Gammaproteobacteria bacterium | reverse complement strand
ATCCCGGGTTTGGTAGTCACAGTGCATGACCAAATCCGTCTTCAGAGAATGGAAGAAACTTTCCATCGGTGCGTTATCCCAGCAATTACCTTTTCGACTCATGCTCTGCCGGATTTGATACTTGCGGATCAGATCCCGATAGATCCAGGTCGCGTAGGTTGAGCCGCGATCAGAGTGGACGATTTCCGGTGCGCCTCGTCGGGTAATCGCCATCTGCAAAGCGTCGGTAGCCAGCTTGCCATCCAGTGATGCACTCATGCCCCAGCCCACGATGGCCCGGGAATACACGTCCATCACGGCCGCCAGATAGAGCCAACCCTCACGCGTCGGAATGTACGTGATGTCGCTCAGCCAGCTGGCATTCGGACTTTTGGCCTTGAAGCGACGCCGGACCAGGTTGGGCGAGATCGCTTTCGTATGACGCGAGTCGGTCGTGACTTTGAACTGCCGGGTCGCCCGAGGCACGATCTGCTCTCGTCGCATCAGCCTGGCCACAGTATTGCGGCAACAGACCACGCCCTGGGCAGCCAACTCGGCATGAACCCTTGGAGCCCCATAGGACTGGCGGCTGGCATCGTGGACTTCCCGTATCTTGAGCACCAACGCCGACTGACGTTGGGCTCTCGCGCTGGGTGGCCGGCCTCGGGCCGCATAGTAGCCACTCGGCGAGACCCGCAGGGCTCTACACAAGGTACGGACACCATGATCGTGACGCTGGGCTTCGATAAAGGCGTACTTCACGTCGATGCCTTCGCGAAGTAGATGGCCGCTTTTTTTAAAACCTGAATTTCCTCGCGCAGCCGGGCGTTCTCTTTGCGGAGCTTCTCGACATCATGCTCGGCAGTCGCCAGTTCTGGGCGTATCGTGCCGTTGCGTTCCTCTTCCTCAAATTCCAGACGCCACTGGCGCAACTGGTTGACCCGTATCCCGAGTTCGCGCGCGACCTGGGCCTTGGTCTTTTCGCCCAAACTCGCCAGCCGTACAGCCTCAAGTTTAAATTCCCGCGTGTGGTGCCTGCGTACTTTCCGTTCCATGACATACCTCTCTCTGAGTCAGTATGCCTTTTCCGCACCGTCCATCAAACGTGGGTAAGTTCAGATAGGTACCGTAGCCGCCGCCGAGCGTCGTGGTGGCAAAGGTGCCGCTCAAGCCGTTCGCGGTGCCCGAGTGCACGATGTCGTACTTGGAGCCGACGGTGTAGGTGCCCGTGTCGGCCTGCACGTTCAGGGTGCCGGCCAACGCAACCGTACCCGTTACATTGAGCTGATCGTAGCCGACGCCGGCACCTGCACTTACGTTGGGCGTGACCTCGATGTTCAGGGTGCCGCTAGCGCTCTGGGTGTAGTTGCCACTGACGTGCAGGATGCCGATCGAGCCACCGGGATAAACGGTGCCGCCATTGGTGACGTTGCCGGTGATGGTGCCATGTCCGCGCAGCGTGCCGACGCTGTTCACCGTGACATTGCTGGCGATGCTGGCCCCGGCGTGAGAGGCGTCGCCGATCTCCAGGGTGCCGCCACTGACCGTGGTGACGCCGGTGAAGGTGTTTGAAGCATCCAGTATCAACGTACCCGCGCCGGTCTTGGTTACAGTCCCGGTGCCTGAGATAACACCCGAGTAGGTGCCGCCGGTGCTCTGGTTGAACACCAGGGCCGCGTTGTTTGTGATGTTGCCCTGCAAGCTGGTGGTGGTGCCAATGAGCGTGCCAGCGCTGATCGTGGTGGCACCGGCGTAGGTGTTTGAACCGTCCAGTATCAACGTACCCGCGCCGGTCTTGGTTACAGCCCCGGTGCCTGAGATAACACCCGAGTAGGTGCCGCTAGTGCTCTGGCTGAACACCAGGGCCGCGTCGTTCGTGATGTTGCCACCCAACGTACCGGAGCTGCCTACGAGGGTGCCTGCACTGATGGTCCACTTTTGGGTCGGGGCGACGCTCGTGCTGTTGCTCAGTGTCCAGGTGCTGGTGCCGGTCTTGGTGAAGTGGGCAAAGCCCTGGAACTTCGCACTCGAGCCGATCTGGCTGACGTCGAATGTACCGTTGCTGCTGCCGCCCAGCGAGAGGGTATCGCCGCCGTTGGTGGTGCCACTGGTGCTGACCACGTTGCCGGTAAAGACGGCGCCTGACTCGATGATCAGCGTGTTGCCGCCCCCGGTGAACTGCACCGCATCAGCGTACGTCGTGCCGGCACCAACCTGGCCGCCCGCAATGGTGCCGCTGTTGGTGACGGTTGTGTTGCCGGCGGAGGCTACTCCGACACCGCCCGAACCATTAACACCAGGAACATAGGACGCACCAGCGTTGCCGCCATTACCTCCCTGGATCGTGCCGGCATTGATCAGCGTGCTGCCGCTCTCGAGCAACACACCACCTCCGCCGCCGCCGCTACCGGCGGAGCCCTCGACGCCGACCGCACCGAAACCACCGACCCCACCGATAATGCTGCCGTTGTTGGTCAGGGTGCCTCCGGCCATCAGGATGCCGGCACCACCGCCACCGCCGCCGCCGCCGCCCCATCCACCATAATGGCCATCGCCGCCGACACCGCCGGTGATTGAGCTGCCAACGGCCAGCGTCTTATCGCTGCTGTACGTTGCTGCCAGACCGCCGCCGCCACCGCCACCGCCGCCGTAGCCAGGGTTCAGCGCTCCGCCGCTGCCGCCCCCGCCTCCGCCGCCAAGGCCTTTGCTAGCGAGACTGCCCCCACCGCCACCGCCGCCACCACCCCAACTCGTTGGGGCTCCGTTACCGCCGTTGCCACCGCCAACACCGCCACTACCGCCGCTGCCGGGATACGAAAGTTGGCCGGCCCCTCCTCCACTACCGCTGCCATATGGTCCCTGCCCGTTGGTACCAAGCCCTGAACCAGTACCACCAGTACTCCCACTACCGCCACTGCCGCCATCGTTAGTGCCTGGCATGCTGCCGTTTCCTCCTCCGGGTAAACTACCAGAAGCACCACCCACCCCACTCACCATTGTTGCCGCAGAGGCGAGCGGCAGTGATCCCAGCACTAACCCCAGCGCCAGAGCCACAGCCGCAACCACCGGACTTGTCGGAAAGGCATGTAGCCTTCGTCTATTGGTGGCTTGGCAGCAGTCGGAGTTTTGCGGGTTATCGTGCTCGGGAAGCCCCTGGGTCGTATCGCAAAAGCGGTTGATTACCGGTCGGGTACGGCGGTTCACTGAGTGCTCCTTTACTCCCGAATTGTGCACGCGAGTGAACCGAGCGGCGGTGTGTGCCGTCGCAGGTCGTAGAGATGGCTGCTGATGCTTCCCGTCAGGCCTTTCGGCGTAAACGGCCGTTCGCCGGGAAGCTCATCGATGGCAGCGCCATTCGCTTGCGCTGACAGCAAGATGTCGGCCAGCGCCCTCGCGAGCGCCACAGTCGTTTTGGGAGTTCAAGGTGGTTATCTGTGGCGGCGAACAACCTTAGGCGTCGACTGGCGTCACGCCAATCCCCTAATTAGGTAAATTCGCAGGCACAATGCGCTCTACAGCTAACGGCCGAGCCAAATGCCCATCAGGGCCGCCCGTGAGGTGATCCCGAACTTGCGATAGAGGGCTTTGACGTGGTGGTGGGTCGTATGCGGGCTATGCCCTTGGTCCCGAGCGATGTCCTTCTCGGTGTGTCCGGCCAACAGGCCGCGCAGCACGCCGCGTTCGGCCGTCGTCAACGGCGCATCGGCAATACCCAGGCCGCGACTGAGGAACACGTGGCGATAAAACCATCTGAAGGCGCGCAATACGGCGCCCACCCCGTCGCGTTCTTCACGGGTGAAACGCGGTTGTTCAGGGGAGCGGAAAAGGCCGAAGTAGAGTTCGGCATCGGCATTGACGGGGCAGCCGGCCCAGATGACATCGGCATGGCCGTGATCGAGGTAGTGCCGGCGGTAGAACTCGGATTCGAACCAGTCGGCACCGGCCAAGTCGACCAGCCGGTTGGTACGCCAGCGACCTGCCAGGGCAATGTTGCGAACGGTGGTGATATCGACCTGATCGGCTTCGGTGCGCCGGGTTTCCGCGTCCACGCGCGCCGACAGATCGGTGGAGGGGAACAGATAGCCGAAGGCGCGCTGCCGCCAGGCCTGTGCGGCGTTGCCGGCTTCGCCGTCCTGCACGCGGATCGCCGCCAGCCAGGACACGTTTACGGCATCGAACTGGGTATGCAGGAACTTCAGGAGATGTTCGAGGGCTTCGTCGGAACTGGCCACGTCGAAATCGGCCATCTCATCCCAAAGCGCCCGTAACGGCGCGGCGATCTCGATCACATTTCCCATCGGCGAATCATAGCAAGTTCCGGCACGGCTCAGCGCCGAGGCACCAGGGACAATGCCGACTCTTGAGTGACCAGGCAATTAAATACCCGGCCGAGAAAAACCCTAAACCATGAAACACCTGCCGAACGATTTAACCAATTCGTTGCGTCGATCGGTTGAATCCGCATGGGCCTTACGGACACCCAGAGTTACAGCACAACTATGAAATAGCTAGCAAGCTGGTGGCGATTCAGATCCAGCGTGGATGGTAGGTAAAGAAAATCGCATTGGCTGAAAACCAACGCCAACTTTGGAGCAGCCTACTGGCTGTCCCTGATCTCTTCCAGACGCGCGGTGATTTCCGCAGCGATGATTGATTGCTGCTCGCTAGCCGTGGCAATTCGACCTATCATGCCATCGACATTTTCGATGTCGTGGGTAACGGTCGCCAGGGCTGCGGTAGCATCGTCTGAAACCTCCCCAGCCTGACTGACCTTATGCCGGGTTTGCTGCATCGCACCAAGCGCGTCATTAGTATCATGAGTAACGCCACCGAGCATGTTGCTGATTTCTTCCGTTGCGTCGCGGGAGCGTTGCGCAAGATTACGAACTTCTTCGGCAACCACGGCAAATCCCCGACCATGCTCGCCGGCACGGGCGGCCTCGATGGCGGCATTGAGCGCAAGTAGATTTGTCTGATCGGCTAGCGACGAGATGGTGTCTATGATGTTTCCGATCTGCTTGGATTGCTCGGCGAGATGATCGATGACCGTTGACACTTGTACCACACTACCGGCGACCTCTTCGAGCGCTTGTGCTAGCTCGGTGACTCTACCCGCACCATCCTTCGCCCCGCTTGCGACAGATGATGAAGCTCCGGCAGCCTCGGATGCATTTCGGGCAACATCCTGGATCGCCAGACTCATCTGCTGAATCGATTGCGTCAGATCATTGACCTTATGCGCGAGATCATCTCGGCGCTCGAGCGAATTGCGCTCATTGGCCTCCAACTGCTTTTCCGCAGTGATGTCCGACCAGCAGGCCATGAAACACAGCAAACGCGCAGGGTCTTTCGGGTCCCATAGGGGGTATGTTTTTGTCCTAAAGCAAATATCGCCGATGGGAATGTCGGCCGTATGCATAGTACAGTTTCGATTCGCCAGCTGGGCGAGGTACTCCTTTACACGATCCGGATCGCGATGGAACTGATGGATGGGATGACCCATAGCTTGGTTGACATCCCCTCCCCTCAGATTTGCATTGAGCCTGGCGCCGAGTTCGGAAAAAGTGTCCTTCGCCTTTTTGTTCATGTAAATAATTCGGTTCTCATTGCTTGTATCCGCGAGCATCACAATGTTGTCGATCGCATCAAGCACGAGTTGTAGCTTACCCAGTTCACTATCGTTTTGAGCAGCCGCGCCATTGCCATTAACGAAGTAACGTAATCCGAACATGACATATCTCCAATCCGATACCTAGTTGGGAAGAAGCTCGCTCAGCGGTGGGTTTCTCATCCAGACGGCGAATGCCACGGGATCGAGCGGTTTGCTCAAGTAATACCCCTGAAATTGGTCGCACCCGATACTTTGGAGTGCGCGCACCGTATCCTCGTCTTCCACGCCTTCGGCGATGACTTCGAAGCCTAAGTTATGGGCCAGGTCGATCGTTGATGAGACGATGATCCTGTCCTGTTCGCTTCTGCACATTTCCAGTACGAAGCTCTTGTCGATCTTGATGGCTCGGACAGGGAGGTTTTTTAGGCAGGCAAGCGAGGAGTAACCTGAGCCGTAATCGTCAAGGGCGAGGTCGAAACCGACGTCTTTAAAGCGACTTAAAATTTCGATCGTCTGGGACATGTCATGCAGCACGACCGCTTCAGTGATCTCTATGCCGAACCAGTCCGGGTTGACACCGTATTCTCCACACAAGGACAGCACCGACTCGAGAAAGTCACGTTCATAAAGCGACTCGGCATTAACATTGATAAAAATCTTGATGTGATGCCCGATTTTTCGCCACGCTACTGATTGCGCGAAGGAGTTTCTGAAGACGTACTCGGTCAGCCTGGGCATAAGCCTGAGTGTTTCGACCTCGCCGAGAAAGCTACGAGGAAGCACTGTTCCGTGGCCCGGGCGTTTCCACCTGATCAGAGCTTCCACACTAGAGACGTCACGGGTCGCAACTGAGACCTGCGGCTGGTAGTAGAGTGTGAAGTGTCCCTCATCGAAAGCGCTGCGTAGTTGCTCCTCGAACCGGATTCGTTCGCGCCCATAGGAATCCATTGACTCCTGATACAACGAGTACACTTCGCCGCTGCGCTTGGCCGCATACATGGCGACGTCGCACTGCCGGAACAGCTCGTCGATATCGAATTTCGCGCTCACTGACGTTGCGATCCCAATGCTGACCTGGACGCGCACCCGATGGCCATTTATCTCGATGGGTTGGTCGAAGCATCCGGCGACACGCTCGGCGACCGCTTTACCGGTGCTATACCAATCGTCGGCCTCGGGAATCAGCAAACAAAACTCGTCGCCGCCCAATCGAGCTAAGCCGTCGGAAGGTCGGAGAAGAGCACTAGTACGACCAGCGGCTTGTCGAAGGACTTCATCACCGATGGGATGGCCTAAGCTGTCGTTGATGACCTTGAATCGGTCCAGATCGAATAGCAACATAACAACGGGCCTGCCGCTACGTTCACTAGCGCTCATTGCCGCTCGAGCCCGATCCTGAAACTCAAGCCTGTTGAGCAGCCCTGTCAGCGGATCGGTGGTAGCGAGTCGGTGCAGGTGCTCCAGAGTGTTCCGCTCGCTTGTGATGTCCTCCATGATCCCGTCGATGCGGATCACTCGTGCGCCCTCCTGATCTAGCGCTGGTATGAACTTGCGGCGGAACCAAGCTAGGCCCCCATCGTGCAAGCGGATCCTGCTGTCCACAACGACGGTTTCGCCACACAGCGCCCTATCCCAAGCAGCCGTCACCTTGGACCGATCGTTCTCGAGGGTTGATTCGAAACACGGAATCTTATGTGGTGTATCAGTGACACACAGCGACTTAAATGCTGGACTTATATAGGTCAGAGAATCGCTAGAAATATCTACAGACCACAGGATCTGAGGGATATTTCCGAGAATTGATTGGATTTCGTTACGTAGTACCTCGGCGTCAGTTTTTTCCTCGAATAGCCGATCGCGCACGTCCTCCCAGTAGGTATTTACCATCAACCCAAGTTCTCGAAAAACCAATTTGTTGAGCGCTAGGTACAGCGGATCACGGAGTTCTTCAGGAATTTTGATTGTTGTTTTCGTCAGCCGATATAGAAACTCCAGATAGAGCAGGCATCCACCAATGATCCATATGGGATGTATGGCGTGTTCCGCATGGGTCCGTGCGACTGCTTCTACACGCCGGATCGCGGATGTCTCCATTTCTGGGTTCTCTACAAGGTCGAGAAATTTATCAATCTGCTTTTCGATGAGGACACTTATTGTTCCTCCCCTCTTTTCGTAGCCTTCTAGGGCATTCCTGGTTTCTTCGTGCCCCATCAAATATTTGTAAAAATGCTTCGAGAACTTGATGAGCCTCATTTTTGAAAATTGGAAATCTTTGTTTTACAAGATCGATATCTTCCCGCATAATCCCGAGAAACTGGCTATAGTCACGCACCCTTCGACCGATTGGATGATCGGTGTTTGTCGATTTTTCCAAGGCCGTGTGTTGGCCATTCATAGATCAGTTTTCCGAGCTCAAGTGGTAAACATCTTCCACAATATCTCGTAATCCTTCGGCGTCTATAATCTTAAACAGCCTCCCGTCGGATTCGATGATATCGTATTTTTTCAGCGCCCCAATCTGCCGAGACACCGTTTCCCGTGCCAAGCTCAAATATTTAGCAAGATCGGAAACTCCGATCGGCAAAACAAACGCCGACTGGGACAAGCCAAGCCTCTCCATGCGTCGTGCGTACGAAAGAATAAAATTAGCCACCCGGGCGATAGGTTGCTTCATAGACATGGTTATAATGCGTTCGTAACCGTGCTCGACCTCCCGGCTGATGAGGTCGGAAATACTTAATGCAAATCCCAGCCCCTCCGGCGTTAATTGGGTCAGTTGGTTCCAGGGCAACTCGCAGACACGTGAATCGACAAGCGCCTTCGCACTTACAGCATGCCGACCATATGGAAGAGAAGTCGCGCCAACAATATCCCCAGGAAGATGGAGAGCAAGCACAGTATTCTCGCCACGCGGAAAGAGCGAGAGCGTTTGAATTGCACCAACCTTGACGATATAAAATTCCCCGGCACTGTGCCCGGCCTTAAACAGAAACTCGCCTTTCTGAATATTTCGTGTGTTTCTGGATATTTGTTCTTTTGCGCTCTCGTTGTTCTGTGAAAGCCGCGCCATAAAACAACTCAATCGCAAGAGACATGAATCGCATTGATTAGAATAGCGAGCCTTCTTGTTACCCATAAACAAATCTACTAATACCACGGGTAATGCGCTCCACCGATAATTATTAGGTTGTCTATTTACCTGCCAAACTTCACAAGTTTCTTCAGATATCCAAGGTCACGACACAAACTACACGCCTGTCGTCTTTATCTTCTCGCACATTCTTCAAACAGGTAATAGACGACAAACATGACTTAAAGATTAAAAGACTGGCGAGTAGTGATTTAAATCACGCATTTAGCACATGACTGTAGTAGCAAGCCCCGGTTATACGATCTAAAGAAATGCAGACATTCCCTCGAAATTGAATAGAACGGTCATTTGGAGTCCGATTCAACGAAGCCAAGGAGTTCGGCCGTGAAGAAGCGCTACAACGAAGAACAGATCATCGGATTTTTGAAGAAAGCCGATTCTGGATTGCGGGTCGAGAAGCTGTGCTGCCGGCATGGCTTGTCAGAGGCCAGCGTCTAACTCTGGCGCAACAAGAACGGTGGAGTGGAGGTCGCGCACGCCAAGTGCCTCAAGGTGCTAGAGGCCGAGAACGATCATTTGAAGAAACTGCTAGCCGACGCGCTACTACTGGGCGAACGGTCACCAAGCCCGTGCTGGGACAAAGTGGTAAGCGCATCGGCACGTTGCGAGGTGGTGCGCAAGATGAAGGTCAGGGGGGCTTAGCAAACAGCAAGTGCTGCTGATGATGAGGGGGCGTTGCCGGTGCCATCGATGGTGATGCGCTGGTTGATAGGATGGGGCAACATGATGGTTCTGGCATTTAAGTCAGTTTTTAAATAGCATCAGCATATGTGTGGTTAATGTAGTGTACGACGAATCAAATGAACAATAACGTTGCAGCGCTCGACGCCGGACTTGCCGCCCTTTCACGCGAAGAGCAGGAAAGGCTGATGAATTTGCAGCAGGACATCCTTATGTCCGTTGCACGAGGTGGCGATCATTTGGAAGTCATCAACCAGATTTGCAAACTCGAGGAAGAGCTTCTGCCGAATTCGGCAGCATCCGTCATGCTGCTGGATGACAATCACGAATGCCTGAACGTCTATACCGCGCCCAGCCTTCCTCAAGAAGGAATAGCACAGCTCAATGGCCTCAGGCCTGGTCCCGGGGGAGGATCCTGCGGGAACGTCATCTACAGACAGGAAGCCCAGTTTGTCAGTAATACATTTGAAGATGAGCGCTGGTGCAGCCTGCGCCAACTGGCCTACAACTTCAACCTCTGCTCTTGCTGGTCAGTCCCCATTTACTCCGGCAAGCATCAAATCATCGGCACATTTGCCCTATCAAGTTTCGAACATCGCTCGCCAACGTCCTTTCATCGCAAATTGCTCGATATCGGTTCATCGATCATCGGAATCGTGATGGAGCGAAGCAAGGACGAGTCAGCGCTAAGAATTGCAGCCATTGCCTTCGAATCTCAAGAGGGCATGATCATAGCCGATGCTGATGCGAGGATAATGAGAGTCAATAAGGCATTCACCGAAATTACGGGTTATTCGTCCGAGGAAGTGATTGGCCATAAGCCGAATGCACTGAACTCTAGGCACCAGGATGCGCAATTCCATGACGCTATGTGGACGAGCCTGAAAGAAACGGGACAGTGGTCGGGTGAAGTATGGGACAAAAAGAGGAACGGCGAGAGTTTTTTTGAGAAATTGACGATTACGGCAGTGAAGGATTCCGATGGTCAGGTCACAAATTATGTCGGCTCACTGGTGGATATAACAGAACGGAAGCTTTCCGAAGACCAAATTCAGCAACTGGCCTATTACGATCAGCTGACAGGACTTCCGAATCGTCAACTGTTTCTGGACAGGCTGGACCAATACGTCAGGCGAGTTACTCGCAACAATTCGCCTCTGGCGCTGCTGTTCATTGATCTGGACAGATTCAAGGAAGTGAACGACACGCTCGGGCACTCCAAAGGGGATCTGTTGCTCATCGAGGCGGCCAGACGTGTTCAACAGCATCTGCGGGAAACGGATACTTTCGCACGTCTGGGCGGAGACGAATTCGCCATCATCCTGCCCGAATACGGAGATGTAACGAGCATAGAAAGAGTGGTGGAAAGCGTTCTCAGCGAGATGAGCAAACCTTTTGACTTCGACGATGGCTCAGTAGGCCTTATCTCCTGCAGCATCGGCATTGCGCTTTATCCACAGGATGCGGGAAGCAGTCAGGATCTCGTGAAGCATTCCGATCAGGCAATGTATGCGGCGAAGGATACAGGACGAAACAGGTTCATTTATTTTACTTCCTCGATGCAACAAGAAGCGCAACAGAAGCTGGAACTCAAGGATAACCTGAGGCATGCATTGACGCGGGGCGAGATGGAGGTGTATTTCCAGCCGATCATTGAGCTTTCGACCGGACGGATCCTGAAGGCGGAAGCTCTGCTGCGCTGGCATCATCCGAAGCGCGGGTCCGTGAGCCCCTCGCAGTTCATTCCCTTGGCGGAAGAGTTCGGGCTCATCCATGATCTGGGAAACTGGGTATTTCTCCAGGTGCTCGCTTTTGTTGCGGACTGGCGAACCCGGCTCGGTCATGAGGTGCAAGTGAGCGTCAACCGCTCTCCGATCGAATTCGACAGAAACGATTTCAAATGGATTGAATTGCTGGAGGCGACAGGATTGCCGGGAGGCGTGATCACCATGGAGATCACGGAGGGCCTGCTGCTGAAGCAATCGGACCTGGTTCAGGCAAGACTGCTCGAGTGCAGAAACTACGGGATCGAAGTTTCAATCGACGATTTCGGCACGGGTTATTCGGCATTGTCGTATCTGAAACAGTTCGACATTGACTACCTGAAGATCGACCAGACATTCGTACGCAGCCTGACGACCAACGAAAGCAGCAAGGCATTGGTGGAGGCTATTATAATGATGGCGCACAAGCTTGGCATCAGGACGATCGCAGAAGGTGTCGAGACGGAAGAGCAGCGAGACCTTCTGGCATCCTTCGGCTGCGATTATGTGCAGGGATATTTCTATTCGAAACCTCTTCCTGCGAGCGAATTCGAAAAAATGCTTGCTGTGTGAACCGATGACGCTGTCTGTTCATCGATCGCAACAGTCATTTGAATGACTGCATCAAAATTAACTTGAGCGACCGCAATTGGCCGATACTGTTGAAAAACTCGAAGTCTAAAAAAAGCCGTCAGTAGATGGGCAATTTGAGCTTAAAAAATGCGCGCGAGAGCCACATTCTGAGATGGTTTCAGGTGACAACAGCCTCAGATTTCGCGTACAGCGCCGTTATGAAATCGATCCCTGTGCAAGACGGAGTTTTTCAACAGTATCGGCCGAACGCAGCCAATTCATCAACAGTCCATCTAGAACATCCGCAATACCGAGAGTGTTTGGGCAGAACCTGACCGCTCAAGACATCCCGGAGATGCTCTAGACGCACTCCTGTTCGAAGACCAATTCGTGCATGTGCTCATGCTCGGCAGCCGCACGAAACCCCAAACGCTCGTATAGCCTCCTGGCGCCATGGTTGGTCTGGAATACTTTAAGACGCACGCGGCGCTTCTCCTCACGGGCACGCGCCTGAATGTATTGCAGCCATGACTGTCCGATGCCGAGGCTCTGGTACTCCGGCTGAATGCTGATAAGGCGCAAGGCCCATTCATCGCCGCATTCCATCCACGCCAAGCCGCCGAAGACGCCGTCGACGGTCAACACGGCCCATTCCTCGGGGTTGAATTTCAACGCGAATCCCGCGCGCTCGCGCTCTTCATTCCAACCGAATGCAGGCTCGACATGTTTGCGCAAGGTGGTACGGAAGCAACGGAACATTGCCTCCAAATCATCGTTGATTGCCGGCCGCACGCGGCAGATCCTTTCGCGACCGCCACTTCCCGGAACGGGAAAGGCTGGGGGACAGAGTGCCGCTGTCCCGGCCGGTCCCGAGCGCCGATGGATGTCCGCCATGACGGCTCCCCTACTCGTCCTATCTGCGTCGCCGCTCAAGCCGGCGGCGAGACGTCCAGCATCTCGCCAAGCACTCGCATGCCGGTACCGTCGCGTTCGGCCACGACCGCGCCATTGCGGATCACCGCGCGGCGCGGCGGCAGTCGGCGCAGGGCCTCGTCCTCGCTGGGTACGTCCCACAGGATGAGGTCGGCCGGTGCGCCCTCCGCCACGGCGTGCTGCTCCAGGCCGAAGGCCGCGGCCGGCATGTCGGTGAGCATGCGGAACAGCCAGGGCCGCTCGTCGGCGCCGATGATCTGCGCGTAGTGCATGAGCACGAAGGCGGCCTTGAGCGGGTCGCCGTCACCCATGGGATACCAGGGGTCCATCACGGAATCGTGGCCGCAGGCGACCTTGAGTCCGGCCTGCAGCATCTCCTTGATGCGTGCGTGGCCACGGCGCGTGGGGTAGCCGTCGAAGCGTCCCTGCAGCACGGAGTTGTCCAGCGGGTTGGTGACCACGTGCAGCCCTGCCCGCTTCATCAGGCCGAGCAGTTTGTTGGCGTAGGCGCCGTTGTAGCCATGCGAGGCGGTCAGGTGGCTGGCGGTCACCCGCCCAGTCATGCCCAGGCGCACGGTCTGCGCGGCCATCACCTCGACGAAGCGCGACTGCTCGTCGTCGATCTCGTCGCAGTGGATGTCGACCATGCGGTCGTATTCCTGCGCCAGCGCCATCACGCGCTCCACCGAGCGTACGCCATCTTCGCGCGTCATCTCGTAGTGAGGAATGCCGCCCAGGCAGTCCACGCCCAGGTGGATGGACTCCTGCATCAGCGCTTCGCCGTCCGCATAGGCGTACAGCCCCTCCTGCGGGAAGGCCACGAGCTGTAGCTCGATGGTGCCGCGCATCTCCTCGCGCAGGCGCAGCAGCGCGCGTAGCGCGACCAGCGAGGGATCGCAGATGTCGACGTGGCTGCGCACGTGGGTGACGCCGTGCGAGAGCATCCACAGCAGCGTCTTGCGCGCGCGCCGGTACACCGATTCCTCGTCCAGCGAGGGCTTGATCTCGGACCACAGCGCGATGCCTTCCCACAGCGTACCGCTGCGGTTGGGACGCGGACTGCCGGCGGTGAGCGTTGCGTCGAGATGGCAGTGCAGTTCGACGAAGCTCGGCGTGAGCATGCCGCCGGCGGCGTCGATCACGGTCTGACCGGTGGCGGAGAGGTTCTCGCCGATGACCACGATGCGCCCGCCGGCCAGCGCCACGTCGCAGGGCTCCGGCCCATGCCCGGGAACGCGGGCGTTACGAATCAATACGTTGTCCATGAAATCCTCGTTCAGGCAGGCGGACCACCTTCGGTCGGCATGCCCATATCAAAAACCGTAAGCTCGGTGAACACCTCGGCCCAGCTCTCGCCGAGCAGTTCGAGCCAGCGTCGCCCCTTTTCAGAGGTCGCCGTGGTGGGGTCGCCGATCACACCCGAGCGGGTCAGATCGGCCGTCAGCCAAGCATAGGGTAACGCACCCTCCGGCGTCAGGCGCGCGCTGCGCGCCGGCGGGTATTCGGCCACCGCGCGCTCGGCCAGCACGTAATCGCCAAGCAGCGCCAGCAGCACACTGGTTTCGGCGTCGCCGGCATGCATGCCCTCGGCGCGCTCGCGCGGCGTGAGCAGATCCTCGTCGCCGCGCGCGGCGCTCCAGGCGAAGAACGGGAAGGTCATGAAGTCGCGATGGCGCGCACGCAGGTCGCGCGCGGCGATGTCGATCACCTGCGGCTGGCCACCGTGCGCATTGAACAGCACCAGCCGGCGCACGCCCCAGGAATACACGCTCTCGCCGATCTCCATCAGCGTGTCGAGCAGCGTGGCGGCGCTGAGCATGATCGTGCCGGGAAAGCCTACGTGCTCGTTGGACTTGCCGTAGTACAGCGGCGGCAGCGCGTAGACCGGCACGTCGGGCGCGAGGCGCGACAGAGCCGCGCCGAGCACGCCGGTGGCGATGGCCGCGTCGGTCGCCAGCGGCAGGTGCGGGCCGTGCTGCTCGATGGCGCCGATCGGCTGCACCAGCACGGCATCGCCGCGTTCGGCGAGTGTCTGCACCGCGGGCCAGGTGAGGTAGGGAATATAGCGTTCGGGGGGGATGAAGCCGTGCATGGAAATCCTTGTAGGTGAAAACCGGCGATGACGGCGCAAGCGTGCACGCGCCAGACTTCGGAAGAATGCGGAACGCTGGGAGCGGCAGGCCCGCTTCGCGGTTCTGCCCGCGATGTCCGGCGTGGCTCAGTTCTCCTGCTTGAGAGCGCTTTCGTGCCAGTTCTTCAGCGCCAGTTGGACAGCGCCACCATCAAGCCGAACAGCGCGATGCCGGCCAGCGTGAGCAGCATCAGCGCGGCGAACATCTCGGGAATCTGCAGGTTGTAGCCGGCCTGCAGGATCTGATACGCCAGCCCTGCGCCCTGCCCGCCCGTGCCGGCGACGAACTCGGCCACCACCGCGCCGATCAGCGCCAGGCCGCTGCTGATGCGCAGGCCGCCGAAGAAATACGGCAGCGCGCTGGGAATGCGCAGATGAAGCAGCTTCTGCCAGCGCGAGGCGCGGTACATGTCGAACAGGTTGTTGAGGTTGTGGTTGACGCTGTTCAGCCCGAGCGTGGTGTTGGAGATGATCGGGAAGATGGCGATGATCACCGCGCAGACGACCAGCGCGACCTGCAGGTCCTTGAACCAGATGATGACCAGCGGCGCGATGGCCACGATGGGCGTGACCTGCAGCATCACCGCATAGGGGAACAGGCTCATTTCCAGCCACTTGCTCTGCGCGAACAGCAGCGCGGCGGCGGTGCCCAGCACCAGCGCGACAAAGAAAGCGAGAAAAGTCACCTTGAGCGTCATCAGCAAGGCCAGGCCGAGCGTCTGCCAGTTCGCCAGCAGTGCCTCGAAAATGGCCAGCGGCCCCGGCAGCAGATAGGCCGGGATATGGGCTTCGGTGACGATCAACTGCCAGATGGCGAGAAACAGCAGACCGACGCCCAGCGGGGCGGCGATGCGCAGGAACCGTTCGTTCTCGATCAGGGGGCGGGCTGACATAGTCGACGACACCTCGTTGCGGACGATGTGACAGGGAAATCCGGACGGGCAACCGTCCGGAGCTTCATATTGACCACCGGCTCAGGCCGAGGCCGCGCGCGCCAACGATTCGCTGACCCGGTCGCACCAGCCGTGGTACTCGCTACTGGTGCGGAAGGTCTGGCCGCGCGGCGACGGCGCGTCGATCGGGATGTCCTCCAGCACGCGGCCCGGCCGCGCCGCCATGACCACCACCCGCGTAGACAGGAACACCGATTCGTACACGCTGTGGGTGACGAACACCACGGTCCAGCGGTGGCGTTCCCACAACTCGAGCAGGTCCTGGTTGAGCTTGGCGCGGGTCATCTCGTCGAGCGCGCCGAAGGGCTCGTCCATCAGCAGCAGATTGGGCTTGGTGATCAGCGCCCGGGCGATGGAGACGCGCATCTGCATGCCACCGGAGAGTTCGCGCGGATAGGCCTTGCGGAAATCCTGCAGTCCGACCATCTCCAGCACTTCCTCGACCTGCTCGGCCGTCTTGCGCTGGCCGGCCAGGCGCAGCGGCAGTTCGACGTTGCGCTCGACCGTGGCCCAGGGCATCAGCGCCGCCTCCTGGAACACGAAGGCCAACCGCCGGCCGGGCTGGCCGACGGCGCCGAAGTCCTGCTCCCACCAGCGCATCGCGCCCGCAGTACCCTGGCCGAGCCCGGCGATCATACGCAGCAGCGTGCTCTTGCCGCAGCCGGACGGGCCGACCAGGCTGACGAATTCGCCTTCGCGGATGCCGAGCTCGACGTCGGTGAGCGCGACCGTACCGTTGGCGTAGGTCTTGCCCACGCCGACGGCCTCGAACACCGGCCGACCGCGCGCCGACTTGCTCACGCCCTGGCGCAGATATTCGTGCCGCGCCTCGGACGGCGTGCACACGTGACCGGACCCGCTACGCATGTCCATGTCACTCACCGGCCGGCATGATGTCCAAGCCTTTGATGAACTGCAGGTCGTAGGCCTTCTTGTAGTCGAAACTGGCCGGCAGCATCTTGTTCGACACCATGAAGTCGAACATCTTCTTCCAGCGCGCATCCGTCATGGTGCCGATGCCCATCTTGCCTGCATCGCCGCCGGTGACCAGCTTGTAGTCCTTCATCATCTTCAGCGAGAAGGCGAGCTGCGCGGGCGTCTGCTTCTCGTCGTCGGCCTTGATCAGCTTGTTGCCCGGCGCCGGGTCTGCCAGGTACGACTTCCAGCCCTCCATCGAGGCCTTGACGAAGGCCGCCACGACCTTGGGTTCGTCCTTCACCATGCTGGTGCGGGCAACGATGGTCTCGGCATAGGCCGGCCAGCCATAGTCGGCGAGCAGGAAGATGACCGGTTTCTCGCCGCCCTTCTCGATCTGGAACGGCTCGGAACCGATGTAGCCCTGCTGCGACATGCTCTTGTCATGCAGGAACGGAGCGACGCTGAAGGTGTACGGGCGCTGCTGCGACTTGGTGAAGCCGAAGGTCTTCTCCAGCCATGGCCACCAGGTGGTGTTCGCACTCTGCGAGACCAGGATCGGCTTGCCCTTGAGGTCGGCCAACGTCTTCACGCCCTGGTGCGCGATGATCGCCTGCGGGTCCTTCTGGAAGCTGGCGCCGACGCTCACCACCGGCAGGCCGCGGTAGGCCGCCATGATGGTCTGCATCGGGTAGCCCATGTAAAAATCGCACTGCCCGGCCGCCAGCAGCTGGATGCCGTTGACCTGCGGACCGCCCATCTTGATGGTCACGTCCAGTCCGGCCTTTTCGTATAGCCCCGTCGCCTTGGCCTGGTAGAAGCCGCCGTGTTCGGCCTCCGCGAACCAGTTGGTGCAGAAAGTCACCTTGGTCGCCGCCTGCGCCCCGCCAGCCGCGAATCCCAACACACAGGCCGTGGCACCGGCCGTCACCCATTTGCGCAACGATGCGGAACCCGAAGCCAAGACGCCTTTGTCTGCCCTATCCATAGAGATGCTTCCTCTCGCGTTGTGTGATCGGACCGTGGCGGCGAAAGCGTCGCGCTCCGTGCCGCACCTCAGGCTGTAAAGGCAGAAAACATGCCAAACGCTTGTTCAATCCTCTTGGGCTGCGGGCCACCGGGCGCGCCATGGCTGTGCTTTCATCTGCGCACCCGCGCAGCGCACGGTGCAAACGCGGGAAGACGCTCGCACGCACCATGTTGGTGCGGATTTGTGTTGTCCGAGTCTGAGTCGTCGCCAGATGGAAACCGTTATGCTTCGCGTTGGAACACCGGCGGGGAAGCTTCCAGCACGAAATCCAAAGGTATTGGCTGGGTGAAGGTGGCGTACTTTCTAGCTGTGGGCGGGTGTTTCGGATGCGATTTGAAGTATGTGATTTCTGTTGGTGACACGGTGAGAGCTGTTCCCAATTATTCGCGCTGAGGCTTGTTTCGGGCGCGATTTGAGGTGTGGGGATTCGCTCTGAATCGGTGACGCGCCCGAGCCCCTTTCTTTGCATGCCCAAAGAAAGAGGCGAAAGAAAGGCACCCGAAAGGCCTTGTCCCTACGGGCAAACCTCGAGCGCGCACCCCGTCACGGGGCACCGCAGGCACTTGCCCTCCTGGCAAAGCCTGCTCGGTCGGCCTCCCTGCCGCCCGACCCCGTGCCGGGGCGCACGCTCGAGGCAAGGCCTAACGGGAAGCACACGTCAAAACAGAACGTACCCCAAGACGCTGAGCTCCGAATCAGCTTGTTCGGAATGACTTCGCTGTCGGACTCGCCCTGTTTTGACGTTAGTCCCCCCTGATCGCTTGCCTCGCGAACGTGCGCCTGGGCGGGGATGGCCGGCAGGACGCCGGCCAAGCAGCCCTTCGCCGGACGCGAATGGCTGCGGGCCCCGTTCAGGGGTACGTTCGCGAGGTTGCCCGTCAGGGACAAGCGATCCTGGGGGTGCGTTTCTTTCGCCGGTTTCTTTGCGCATTCAAAGAAATCGGCTCGGGCGCGTCACCCAAGTAGGATCAAAACTGCAAACGCTGATTCGCGTCCGAAACGAGCAACGACGGCAAGAAAACACGCCGCCTTAACTCACGCAAGATCACTCCCTCCACACAGCTCAAGGCCACGCCAACGCAGCACGCAGCACGCAGCACCGCGGAAAAACGTAACGAACGCTCATACAGGCTTCCTCAGGAGTTGGCGGAAGGCAGAGGCAACAGGTCCCGCACCAGGCGCAGCCACAAGGCTACGCCCAGCGGCAGCGAATGATCGTTGAAGTCGAAGCGGCAGCTGTGCAGCGGCGCCTGGTGCGCCTCGTCCCGGCCGCCCAGCCACAGATACGCCCCCGGCAGGCGCTCGGTGAAAAAGGAGAAGTCCTCGGCGCCCATGCTTGGTGCGATGTCGCGCGCCTCGCTCAGGCCGGGCACGGCCGCCGCCGCGCGGCGCAACTCGCCGGCCTGCTCGGCGTGATTGTAGGTCACGGGATACTGACGCTTGTAGGCCAGCGTCGCCTCGATGGCGTAGGTTTCGCCGATGTGCCGGGCCAGCGCGGCGAGTTCCTGCTCCACCCGTTTGCGGGTGTCCTCACTCAGGCAGCGCACCGTGCCGCCGACCATGGCTCCGGCCGGAATGATGTTGCTGGCGGTGCCGGTGTGGATCTGCGTGACGGTGACCACCAGCGGCTCGGTGGGAGCGGCCAAACGTCGTGTCAGCCCCGACAACAGCTGCGCCAGACTGGCCGCCGCGCCGGGCACGTCAGGCGCGAGGTGCGGAAAAGCGGCATGGCCGCCGGAGCCTCGCAGCGTGAACTCGAAGGTGTCCGAGGAAGCCATGCAGGCGCCTTCGTGCACGTAGAACTCTCCCAGCGGCAGCTCCGGCCAGTTGTGCAGGCCGTAGATGCGTTCGATGCCGAAGGCCGGCCAGCAGGGGTCGTCGAGCATGGCACGGGCGCCGGCGTAGCCTTCTTCGGCCGGCTGGAACACCAGCACTACGGTGCCGGAAAAATCCGGCTCCGTGGCCAGCGCCTCGGCTGCGCCGAGCAGGATCGCGGTATGGCCGTCGTGGCCGCAGGCGTGCATGCGGCCGTCGTTCAGCGAGCGATGCGGGCGTGCCTCGCACTCGTCCAGCGGCAGTGCGTCCATGTCGGCCCGCAGGCCGATCACCGGCCCCGGCGCTCGCCCTTCGATGCGCGCCATGATGCCCGTGCCGCCGATCTCGGTGATCGGCTCCAGGCCCATCTCGCGCAGGCGTTCGGCGACGAAGGCAGCGGTCTGGAATTCCTCGTAGGCGGTTTCGGGATGTCTATGCAGGTAACGGCGCCAGCCGGTCACCTTGTCGAGATCGATTTGCGCTGTCATGTTCATGCGATTGCTCCATTGTCCGAGGCAAGCACGGGGGCGCTGCCAGAACGGAAACGGTCCGAATGAGCATGGGATGATACGTCGGCGAGATCAAATACGCCGATTCGAGGCCGTCCGCCACCTGTTCAGGCCTTCCTCTGAAGTTATAGCCGCCAACACCGTTTTCCGCTCAATCCGGGTCAGCCGCGGTAGCGACCAGCTGCACCGGCGCAGGCTCGGGCTCGACCTGCGCCGCCACGCGCGCCACGCGGGCGCCCAGCGCAGCGGCAATGGCCAATTCTTCGGCGCTCGCGCCGTCGTGACCGTCGAAACCGGTCACGACACTGGCGCCGTAGGGCGAACCGCCCTTCTTCGTGCGCACCAGCTCGGGAACGCTGTGCGGCACGCCGAGGATGATCATGCCATGCTGCAGGAACGGTAGCAGCGTAGTGATCAAGGTCATTTCGTGACCGGAATGCATGCCGCCGGAGCTGGTGAAGGCCGCGCCGACCTTGCCGATCAGCGCGCCTTCGCGCCACAGCGGCGCGACCTCGTCGATAAACGCCCGCAGCGGCGTGGACATCAGGCCGTAGCGTGTGGGCGAGCCGAATACGATGCCGTCGGCCCAACGCAGGTCGTCGATGCCTGCCTGCGGCATGGCCTCGAGCCTGGCGCGGGCGCTGACGTAGGAGTCGCGCCCGATGTCCACGCTGTACTCCGGTTCGCCCAGTGCGGCGCGACGCAGGCGCACCTGCGCACCCTCGCCCGCCGCACCGGCGGCGACCGCCTCGGCCAGCGCCAGGGTGCTGCCGTAGCGGCTGTCGACCACCACGGCGACGCGCGAGGCGCTCACGAAACCGCCCGCACCGGACCGGAGGACAATCCGGCCAGCACCGCAAGATCCTCCTCGTCCAGCGAGTCCGGCGTACCGTTGCGGATCAGGCGGCCGAAAGCCTCGTCGGGGATCATGGTGGTCAGGGTGTAAAGACGGGTCTGGCCGGTGTTCTCGACCACGTGGGTCACTCCCGGCGGCACCACCAGGCAGCCACCGGGGCGCAACGCCAGGCGTCGATCGCCGCAAATGGCCACGCCCTCGCCGGCGAGCACGAAGAACTGCTCGAAGGCTTCGCGGTGTGCATTGGGCGGCGTGCGGCCACCGACGTCGAATATCTCGACGCAGGTGATGAAGGGCACGCCGTCGCCGATTTCGTCGTAGACGATGACCAGCCGGTTGCTATCGTCGGAGCTGATACGGAAGGCCTGATAATCGGAAGGCGCCTTGAGCATGGGTACGGTGGCAAAACTCATCCCAGTGTCTCCATTTGTTTTCGTTAGCTTTTCGGCGCCGCCGGCGCCAAGGTGGACAGTTCCGCGTGCACGCGTTGCAGGAAGCGCTCGCGCTGCTGCGGCGTGCTGTCGTCCATCCGGTGCAGCGCCAGCCAGCGCTTGCGCGCGTTCGGCGCGCACAGGGCGCCGATGCCGCGCATCAGCGTGCGCCGGCCGGGATCTCCGACGTAGCGCGTCCACAGCCACGACGCGCCGTAGGTGGACACCCCGGCGAAAACGCGCACATGGCGCAGGCCGGGCTGGATGCCGGCACCCTCGCCGCCCATGTGGAAAGCCAGTCCCGGTCGGTAGACCCGGTCCAGATAGCCCTTGAGCATGGCCGGCAGCCCGTACCACCAGGTCGGGTAGACGAACACCAGCCCCTCGGTCCGCTGCACGCGGCGCACCCAGCCATCGAGCTCGGCCGGCTGGGCCGCGGGTTCGTGGTAGCCGCGGCGCTCGTCGGCCGACATCACCGCCTGGAAGCCCTCGGCGTAAAGGTCCAGATCGTCGACCTCGTGCCCGGCGCCGCGCAGGGCTTCCAGCGCGGCACGGTGCACCGCGCTGCCGAAGCTCTCCTCGCAGGGATGTGAATACACCAGATGAATGCGCATGCGACCCGCCTCAGCCCCGCATGACCGAACCGGCCACCGCATGGCAGCGCTCAACAACCATCGTGCCCCCCTTCCCTGACGATACGTTCGATACGCGCATGCGGAGCAAGATGCATTCCACGCCGCGCGCGGCGCATGGCCGCGGACGGCAGCTCCGTAGGACGCACCGAATCGGTGCGTCCGCCTGCCTACGCGCTCACTCCGCGTACGGCCGCACGGCTTCGATCCAGTCCGGCGAACAGGTCACGAAACCGAAGCACTGCTTGACGTTGTACAGCGTCGCCAACCGGCAGTAGTCGGGCGAAGTGGTGGTGGCACAATCCTCCAGCAGAATGCAGTCGTAGCCCAGGCAGTTCGCATCCTGCAGCGTGGTCATCACGCACTGGTCCAGGTTGACCCCGGCGAACAGCACGCTGCTGACGCCGAGGTTGCGCAGGATGCTGTCCAGCGGCGTGTCCCAGAATCCGCTCATGCGGTATTTGTCCACGCGTACGTCGCCGGGCTCCTGCACCAGTTCGTCGACCACCGCAGCGGACCAACTGTCTTTCTGCAACACCGGCGCTCCGTTGCCGGGCAGCGCATCACCCAGCCCGATGCCCTTGCCGCTGGGTTTGTAGACGTGTTGCACGGAGGGGCTGAGATTGAGGCGGTCGGGGCGGTTGCCCCAGTTCACCCAGATCACCGGCACACCGGCCGCGCGCAGCGCGGGCAGCAGCGCTTGCAGCGGCTCGATCGGCCCGCGCGCGGGCGTCACGTCGACGCCGATGTGGTCCAACCAGCCGCCCGGCGCACAGAAGTCGTTCTGCATGTCGATCACGACCACCGCGGTGCGGTTCAGATCCACCGTAATGCGCTGCGGCTCGGCACGAACGCTCGCCGGCCGCGGCTCGGCCGGTGCGCGCGACAGATCCGCCTCGTGTTCGTCCACCCACCAGCGATTGCCCGGATGGCCCAGGGGGCGCAGGCCTTGTTTCATCGTCAACCTCGGTCATGTCGGATAGTGACCGATTGCGGTGCAAGTGACGTGCCGACGACCGGTGTGAAGCCTGCGGCCGCAACGGTTCAGCGGCAGAATGCCGTTTTCGGGCAGGCGTTCCTTCGACTTAACTGTCGCCCAGCAATCCGCTCAGCGAGCTGGCCCAGTCGAGTGCTTCGATGCTGGCTTCCCGTAGTGCGTCCATGGGCAGCGACGACGCCGTGATGTCCGACCAGAGATTTTGCTCATAGCCGAGCGCGACTTTCAGAATGGCTCCCAGTGCTCCGCTATGCATCAGGATCGCGTCTCTGAGCGATTGCGCGAGCGGTAGCGGCTTGAGCAGGGCTTCCAGCGGCTGATCGAGCAGCAAGTCCAGCGATGAGAACAGGCCGACGACGAATCCGTCGCCTCCGCGGAGCCCGGCGCGCTCCGCCAGGAGTTCGCACATTTTGGCGCGCGCCAATACGATGCGGAGAACCTCGGACGGACGGTTCTCGATTTGGCCGAGGGCGATCAGGGAAGCCCATGTGGCCAGTTTGTTGCGGCCCAGCATGACGATGGCGTCATGCAGCGATTCGATATTTCGCGGCGGGCTGAAAAAAGCCGAATTGATAAGTCTGATCAGCTTGTAGCTGAGAGTCGGATCGCTGCCGAGCGCGACCTCGATATCGCCGGTTTCGCTGTGCGGATCGTAGAGTTTTGCCAGCAGGGTGAGCACGGTCTGCTTGCTCGGCGCCAGATTCTTGGTTCGCAGCAAGCGCGGGCGGCTCAGGAAAAAGCCTTGAAACAGCTCGAATCCCTGATCGCGAAGCCGTTCGTATTCATCCAGGCTTTCGACCTTTTTCGCCACGCTGAGCGCACCCAGTCTGGCGATCAGTTCGGGCAGCCGCGCGAGGCGCGAAGCATCGGTGGCGCGCACGTCGATCTTGATCAGGTCGGCGAGTTCGTAGATAGGCGCCAGGCGCTTGTCCAGTTTGAAGTCGTCCAGCGCGAGCGTGAAACCGAGCGACTTGAGTTCGCGCAATGCCGGAACCGCCTTGAGATGCATCAGCTCCAGCGGCAGGTCGAAGATCACGCGCTGCGGCGGCACAGGCAAATTGGCGGCCTGCCCCAGCAGTCCCGGGCTGAGGTTGATGGTGACCGGGCGATCCCCCACCAGCCGCTCGATCCCTATATCCTGAAATGCGGTCAAGATAACGCTTGAAGTAGCGCTGTCCGTTTGTTTTTCGTCGTTCGCAGAGGTCCGGCCGGCCGCGCGAAAAAGAAGCTCATAGGAATGCACGCCGAGTCGCGCATTGCAAATGGTCTGACGACCGATGAACAGATCGTGCAACGACGATGCCGTGGAAGAGTTGTTCATGCGCAAGGGAGGATGGTGGCGTTTGGTATTGTTGTGTACGGCAGTATAAGCATGATCCGTCAGAGACATACAACGACGGAATCAGCGAAGCCGTGCCTGCACACCACTCCGGCAACTTTAAGGCACGCCTCCTCGGAACCGGTGCGAAGCAACGCTCCCGCTGATTCCCCCTAGTCGTGCGGCAATGCCGCATCGTAGGCGGCCACCAAATCGCGGGCACGGGCGCCGACTTCGGCCGGCGCCATGCCGGGGCGGTAGAGCGCGGTTCCAATACCGAACCCGTCCGCACCGGCCTCGAGCCATGCGCGGAAATTATCGGCACCAGCTCCGCCTACGGCATACACGGGACAGTCGGCGGGCAGCACCGCACGCAAGGCCTTCACTCCACTCACACCCAGTTGGGCGGCCGGAAACAGCTTCAGCCCGTCGGCTCCGGCGTGCAATGCGGCAAAGCACTCGGTAGCCGTGAAGGCCCCTGGAAAGCTCTGCAGCCCCAAGGCCTTGGTCTCGGCGATCACCTCGACGTCGGTATTGGGCGAAACGATCAACCGCCCTCCCGCATCGGCCACACGGCGCACCTCGTCCGCACTGAGGACCGTGCCCGCACCGATCAGCGCACGATCGCCGAAAAGCGAAGCCATGATGGCGACGCTGGCCAGCGGCTCTGGCGAATTCATGGGTACCTCGATCCGCTCGATCCCGGCTTCCAGCAACTCGGCGGCAACGGATGAGGCCTCGTCCGGGCGAAGTCCGCGCAGGATGGCGATAAGCGGTCTACTCATAATGTTTCATCTCCAGTTGCGGCACGAGCGGCGGCAAGACCGGCAAGCGTCATGGCCGCGCCGTCGTGCAACTTCGCCGTAACGCCGGCCAGCGAGAGCGCCGTGCCGTAAGCGGTGCCCAGCGGCTGCGCGGCAATCACTGATA
The DNA here is from genome assembly GCA_963751375.1 of uncultured Gammaproteobacteria bacterium. GTDB lineage: Bacteria > Pseudomonadota > Gammaproteobacteria > DSM-5130 > Acidihalobacteraceae > Acidihalobacter_A. Next base: position 14,392 of record CAVVUY010000033.1, on the reverse strand, counting down.
CGGTTGAATTTCCCTGCCACCAATCGCGCATCGCCGCCAATTCCGCGCCGATCAGCAGACCGGACAACCGGGCTCGCGCCGCCTCCGGAGCCTGCCCTGCCACCAGTCCTTCGGCGCGCACCGAAAACAGCCTCGCCATCAACGACCCGGGATCGGAGAGCATCTCGGCCACCGCCGCGGCAAAGGCGGGCGCGTCCCAAGACGTCTGCGCCACTCCCTCGGGCTGACCGACCGAGTGGCGCAGTACCGAGTGCTCGGCGAGCAGCGCGAACATCTCGCCGGTCAGGCAGGTGCGGAACGCCTCGATCCGGCCGCCACGCAGCCGGAGCCATTTGGAATGGGTGCCCGGCATGCACACCACACCCTCGAAATCCGGCTCCGCAGCCAGCAGCCCCGCCACCTGGGTCTCCTCTCCGCGCAGCACGTCAGGCGGCGCGAACTGCCGCAGCCCCGGCATGATCCGCACCGCGAAGCGTCCGCTGCGCGTGGGAGCCTCGACGAGCCTGCCGGGCACCAGCGGCGGACTGGGCAGATCGAGATACGGCGCCTCGACCCAACCCTGGCGGCTGCCGACCATGCCGCAGGCCAGTATTGGCAGCGTCCGGCCCGGCAGCAACCATCCTTCCAGGCTGGCTTCGAGCGCGGGCTCGAAGTCCTCGGGCGATAGCACACCCATACCCTGGCCGGTGGCGCGCGCGGCCAGCACTCCGCCATCGGCGGCGATCGCCCAGACCCGCAGACAACTGGTGCCCCAGTCCGCAGCGACCCAAGCGACCGCGCGGGCGATATCGCACGTTTCCGCTCCAGCGTACTCAGCCATCGGCCGTACCGGGCCGGCTTCGCGTCAACGAGCGACGAATCCCCTGCCAGATAAGAATCGCCCAGATCAGCAGCGTCGCCACCCCCAGCACGCCGGCGATCGGACGCTCGAAGAAGACGGCGAGTTGGCCGTTGGCGATGATCATGCTCGACATGAAATTCTGTTCGACCACATGGCCGAGCACCAGTCCCAGCACGAGAGGCGCGGCCGGATAGCCGTTCGCTTCGAGAATCCACACCAGCACGCCCGCCGCCGCCATGGTCCACAGGTCGAACAGCGAGTTGTTGGTGGCGAAGGTGCCGAGCACGCAGAGCAGCAGTATGGCCGGGTACAGATAGGCGCGCGGCACCATCAGGATGCGCCGGCCCATGAGGATGGCGAGAAAGCCGAGCGGCAGGATCAACAGATTGGCGAGCATGAAGACGACGTAGATCGCGTTTACCAGATTGGGCGAGGTGAGAAACACCATCGGCCCGGGCTGGATGCCTTTCAGCAGCAGCACGCCGACGACGATTGCCGTGACCGAATCGCCCGGAATGCCGAACACCAGCGTCGGCACATACGATCCGGACAGCGCCGCGTTGTTGGCCGAAGCAGCCCCCGCCACGCCCTCGGGTTCGCCGCTGCCATAGGTCTCGGGCCGGCGCGAAAAGCGGCGGCTGACGGCATAGGCGATCCATGCCGCGATATCCGCACCCGCACCGGGCAACGCGCCGATCAGCGTCCCCAACAGACTGCCGCGCAGAATCGGTATGCGGTGGCGCCACATCAGGCTCGCCTGCCCGCGCAGGAAACGCCCCTTGAGCGGCGGCGGCGCCTCGGTCGGCTGCGGCCCCTCGGCGGCACGGCGCAGGATTTCGGCCACGGCAAAGGCGCCGATCATTACCGCAATCAGCGAAACGCCCGCCTGCAGGTCGATCAGGCCGAATGTGAACCGCGGTTGGCCGGTGGTCACGTCCAGCCCGATGGTCGTCAGGAACATGCCGAGCAGGAGTGAAACCGCCCCTTTCAGCGGATCGTCGCCGGCTACCAGCGTGGCGCATGACAGCCCCAGCAGCGCCAGCCAGAAGTATTCGAAGGACGAGAAATTGAGCGCGAACTTGGCCAGTTCCGGTGCCGCGAGTATCAGTATCGTCGTCCCAATCACGCCGCCGATGACGGAGGACAGCATGGACGTTCCCAGACCGACTTCCAGCTTCCCCTGCCGATTGAGCTCGTAGAGCTCGTTCATGTAAGCGGCAGAGGCCGGCGTGCCGGGGATGCGCAGCAGGGTGCTGGGAATGTCGCCGGCGAAGATCGACATCGCCGCGCAGGAGACGATCGCCCCGATCGCCGCCACCGGCGAGAGCGAGAACGTCACCGGCACCAGAAGCGCCACCGCCATCGTCGCGCTCAATCCCGGTGTGGCGCCGACGAACAACCCGAAGGCGGAAGACAGCAGGATCACTCCGATTACCTGCCAGGTGAACACCATATGCAGCGCCGCGAGCAACGCATCCATCACAACCATCCTCCCAGCGGACCCAATGGCAGCGGCACGCCCATGATCTGCACGAAGAACGCGATGACCGCAGCCGACACGACCAGCGCGATCAAGGCCGAGGCCAGCGGCCGCCCGCCGCTGAGCAGCGCGAAAATCGCCACGATCGCCACCGCCACGGGCAGCGAGCCGATCGCCGGCGCGACAAGGGAATAGGCGACGATCGCCACAGGAATGAACAGGATTGCCGCCACTCGGCGCGGATCACGCATCCAGTTTTCGACCCGCGGCAACATGGCGGCCCACCCGGCCCCACGGCCAGCAGCCAGTGCACGACCCGCCACCAGCAGGCCGCCCAGCAACAGGGCACCGCCCAGGATCTCGGGGAAGAGCCGGGGCGATGCCGCCCCGGCAGGTACGGGAAAGGTCTGGGCGTGGGCGGCTATGAAGCCGCCCAACACCGCAATGACCAGCCCGGTCCAGATGTCGGGCAAACGCATTGCTGCACCCTAGCCGCGCTTGGCCAGACCGAGCGACTTGAGCACGCCGCCGACCTGCACCTGCTGGGTTTCGAGGAACTTGCGGAACGCCGCCGGGCCGAGATAGCGCATGCCGTAGCCGTGCTTATGCATGAACGCCTGGAAGGCGGCGCTGTCGTAGACGGCCTTGACCGCCGCAGCGAGCCTCTTGGCGGCGGCCGGATTCATGTCTGCCGGACCGACCACGCCGCGCCAAGTGCCGCCATCATAGGCCTTGCCGGTAGCCTGCTTGGCCGTCGGCACTCCGGGAAAGACGGGATTGCGCTTGTCCGAGAACACGGCCAAGGCGCGCACGAGTCCGGCCTGAATCATCGTCTTGCCCTCGGGCAGCGACGACGGGATGATCTGAACCGCGCCCGCGGCCAACTCCTGCAGACCCGGCGCGGCGCCCTGGCTCGGCACCATCGTCACTTTCAAGGGGTCGATTCCGTGCTGTTGCAGGAACCCCGCGAAAGCCAGATGGTAGGCAGCGCCCACCGCCGTGCCCGACATTTTGTAGGTTCCCTTCGGGGCTTTCCTGATCGCCGCCAGCGCCTCGTCGGCAGTCTTCCAGGGGCCCTTGGCCGAAACCTGCAAGGCTCCCGCGTCGAAGTTGATCAGCCCGATCGGGGTGAAATTCTTCTGCGTGAATTTGGCGTTGCCGGTCCAGTAGTAGGTGACCAGTTCGGCCGTCCCCAGACCGATCGTGTAGCCGTCCTTGGATGCCGTGGCAATGGCGTTATGGCCGATCACCCCACCGCCGCCCGCACGGTTGATCACGGAAACGCGCACGCCCAGGCGCTTCTGCATGCCCTGCGCGAGCTCGCGTGCGATGGCGTCCGTGCCGCCGCCTGCGGCCCACGGCACGATCAGCGTGATCGGACGGTCCGGATACTGCGCCGCCGCCGCACCGGCCGCCCCTGCCAATACGATGCCGGCCGCCGCCGTGGTGAAAAACTTCTTAAGCATGAGATCTCCTCCTGTTATGTACGAGTCCCCGGGCCTATGTCGCTCTGCCTCAGGTGGTCTTCGGTATGGCCGATCGTGTCGGCCATGGCTTGGCGCGCGGCCTCAGGGTCGTGCGCCGCAATCGCATCCAACACACGGCGGTGATTGCCGAGGTTGTCGCGAAAATCTTCCAAATGGTTGGTCGTGACGCGAAACAGCACGCCGAGGATCGCGTCGATGGCGCTGTCGAATGCGCGCAGAATGGGGTTGTGAGTAGCCTCCAGCACCGCCAGATGAAACGCGCGGTCGGCCTGAATCGCCTCGACGATCGATGCGCGATCGGCAGCGACCTGCATCGCATCGAAGGCCACCCGGATGCGTACGATCTCGGAATCGGTCGCGCGCTCGGCAGCCAGCGCCGCCGCCGAAGGTTCGAACACATGGCGTGCCTCGCCTATGGCGGCAAGGATCACGGGGTTCGGTGCGTCCTCGGGACTCATCCAGCGCAGCACATCCCGGTTGAGCAGATTCCACTCGCCGCGCGGACGCACCCGTGTACCGATCCGGGGCCTGGCCTCGACCATGCCCAACGCGATCAGCGTACGCACCACCTCTCGCACGGTAGAACGGCTGACGTTCAACTCGGTCGCCAGTTCCGGTTCGATCGGCAATGTCTCGCCCTCGGCAATCGAACCCGAAGCGATTCGACGTCCCAGTTTTTCAAGCGCATCGGCAACCTTCACCGGCCTCTGCGCGTCGGCGAGAGAAGCTGGAACTGACGGAAAATCGGATTGCGGGGCTCGCGTCACGTACAGGTCTCCTACCGTCCATGTCTGACGGTATTCATCGGATGAATAAAAGTAGACTCATTCATCCGATGAATCAAGTGGATCAAGAAAGACCGCAACCGACGACCTCAGGAATGTCGTTATTTATATTTATAATCAATCTGTTATGAACAACTTATACACGCACACTTTGCATGGATAACCGGTTTTTCAAGGTTGTCCTGGTATGGAAAAAGGGGGAAATCCGACGATTCCTGCGCCTTGTCGACCTCGACTATCTACGTCGTGCCAGCCGTCGCCCATGAGCATGACAACAGCGCATGCGGCGGTTTTCCTGCCCGTCCACGTCGTGCGGAAATGGGAGCAGGCCGAAGACTCAGTCGCTACTTGCCTTCATCGCGTTTTCTACCGCTGCCAGCGTGGCGGTCCATCCGACGATCGCGCCTTGCGCGCGGATCATCTCCAGGGTCGAGCGCTTGAACTCGGGGAAATAGCTCTCGGTCGCTTCCTCAACCAGGAGACAATCGTAGCCGCGCTTCATCGTGACCCTCTCGACATATATCGGGAAATGCTCGGGTACTGAGCAAGTGGCGCGCCCAAACCATCAGGGAGTCGCACACCCCGGACACGCGTGCTGACGAGACAGCGCAGCTAGTGCGATATCTCACAGCAGGTTCTACGGACTCTCGATCCCGGCCTTGGGGCGCGCGAAGCGGCCCAGGAGCATCGGCGCCACGAAACCGGCGACCGCAAAGGTCCACAGCCCGATGGCCAGCGGGCTGCCCCAGAGAATGCTCCAATCACCATCGGAGATCGTGAGCGCGCGGCGCAGATTGTCTTCCATCTGGTTGCCGAGCAGGATGCCGAGAATCACCGGCACCAGCGGTACGTCCATCTTGCGCAGCAGATAGCCGAACACCCCGAAACCGATCATCATCATGAGGTCGAAGGAACTGCCGGAAATACCGTAGATGCCGACGCAGCTGATCATCGCCACCGTAGGCATCAGTATCCGCTCGGGGACCTGCAGTACACGCACGAACAGACCTACCAGCGGCATGTTCATCAGCAACAACATGACGTTGGCGATGAACAGAGCGGCGATCAGTCCCCAGACCACGTCCGGGTTCTGCGTGAACAGCAGAGGACCGGGCGTGATGTTCAGCGTCAGCAGCATCGCGAGCAGCACCGCAGTGGTACCCGAACCGGGCACGCCCAGCGCCAGCATCGGAATCAACGCGCCGCCGGCAGAGGCATTGTTGCCCGCCTCGGGTGCAGCCAGCCCGCGCGGGTCTCCCTTGCCGAAGGTATTGGCGGAGTCCGAGCTGCGCTTCTCCGCGGTGTACGCCAGGAAGCTGCCCAGCGACGCCCCGGCCCCCGGCAACACGCCGGCGATGAAACCGATGCCGCTGCCGCGCAGCATGGGCACGATGCAGCGCTTCAGCGTGGCCAGCGGGATCGTGACGCGGTCCAGCTTGGTGCCGACCGCCGAGTTCTCCCCCTTGTGTTCCATGAACAGCAAGACTTCGGAGATGGCGAACAAGCCGACGATGGCCACCAGGAAATCGATGCCATCGAGCAGGTGGACTTCGCCGAAGGTGAAGCGCTGCGCGCCGGTGGAACCGTCGATCCCGATCATGGCGATGCCGAGGCCGAGCGCGGCGGCGATCACCGACTTCGCCTGATTCCGGCTCGATACGCCGCCGATGGTGGCGAACGCCAGGACGAACAGAGCGAAGTACTCGGCCGGCCCGAACAACAGGGCGAGCCTGACCAGCAGCGGCGCAAACAGTGCGACGCCGATGATGGCGATGAAACTGCCCACGAAGGAGGCGAGCCCGGACAGTGCCAGAGCCTCGCCCGCCCTGCCCTGTTTGGCCATGGGATGACCGTCGAGCGTGGACATCAGGGCGGGTTCGTCGCCGGGGATGTTGATCAGGATGCTGGAAATGCGCCCGCCGTACATGGCACCGAAGTAAACGCTGGTCAGCAGGATCATCGCCGGCGTCGCGGGCAGGCCCAGGGTGAACGCCAGCGGAATGAGGATGGCCACCCCGTTGGACGGCCCCAGCCCCGGCATGGCGCCTATCATGGTGCCGAGCAGGCAGCCCAGGAATGCGAGACCCATGTTTTGCCAGGTCAGGGCCACGTCGAACCCCTGAGCGAGCGACATCAGAATATCCATGACTCAAAACCCCCACGGACCCTTGGCCAGTGACAGGCCAAGCACGAGGTGAAACAGCACGTAGATGCCGACCGAGATACCGATACCCGTGAGCGCTGCGCCGAGCAAACGGCTTCCCAGACGCCAGCTCAGCAATGCGCCCGCCAGCGCCGTGGAAACGACGAAGCCGGCGGGGTCCAATGCCTGTGCGTAGCCGATGAGCACCGCTGCCGCGGCCACCACTTCCAGCGCGCGCGTCAGCCTCGGCCAGGTGGGCTCGGGATCCGGAACAAGCAACACGAACACGGAACCGATAGCCAGCAGGCCTCCGATGATGAAGGGGAAGGTCTTGGGCCCCAGCGGATCGACGATGAAGCCCGTCTGGATGTGCGTGGCGCCCCAGATGAACGCCACGCCCAGAGCCAAACCGACCGCCCCGAGGATGCGGTCGGCGATTCTCATCTGATCAGCCCGATATCCTTGGAGATGGTCTGGATGTCGGCGACCTGCTTGTTCACGAACTTGGTCAGCTCGGCACCGGAAAGCCCGAACGGCATCAGGCCGTTCTTCGCCATGACCTGTTTCCACTGGTCCGAGGCGTACATTTCCCGAACTGCCTTCGACCAGTAGGCGTAGGCCTCGTCGGACATGCCGCCCGGCGCATAGAAGCCGCGCCAGTTGGCGCCCAGGGCGTCTATGCCCTGCTCACGCGCCGTCGGAATATTGCCCAACTCTCCCGGCAGACGTTCCGGCGCGAGCACGGCCAATACGCGCAGATCGCCCGACTTCATGAAACCGAGCGCCTCGGAAATATCCCCCGTGAAGGCCTTCACATGCCCTCCGATGAGCTGGGTCACGGCTTCGCCGCCGCCCTGGAACGCCACGTACTTGATCTTGCGCACGTCGGAAATCCCCGCGGCCTTGGCCACCATCAACACCTTGAGATGATCCCATCCACCCACCGCACTGCCGCCGGCGAAGCCGACCGAGCGCGGATCGGCTTTGACCGCAGCCATCAGTTCGCCCAGGGTGTGGTAGGGGCTGTTCTTGGCCACGGCGATGACGCCGTAATCGGCCCCGATCGTACCTATCCAACGCACCTGGTCGGCCTTGAAGCCGGCATACAGACCCTGAGCCAGCCGCGTGGTCGTCGCAGTGGACGCCGCGACGATGAGGTTGTTGTCATGCTTGCGCTTGGTCACCACCTCGGCGAAGGCAACGCCTCCACCACCGCCCGCCTTGTTGACGACCTGTATCGGGGCGTCGGTCTTTTTCAGGTCAAACAGAACCTTGCCGGCCTGGCGGCAGGTAAAATCCCAGCCCCCGCCGGGATTGGCCGGAGCAATGCACTCGGGCGTCTGCGGTTCGAAGGCGTGGGCGGCGCTTGCTCCCAGAGCCAATACGGCGGCAGCAGCGATATGAAGCAGCTTGTTCATGGGTCGTCCTCCGCGAAAATATTCTTTAATTGACTACGTCACCGCCCCATGGCTCCAGCCATTGCCCGTAGCCGGGAAACACATGGCCATCGTTCGCGGTGATTTGAGCCTAGCTGTGCTTTCGCTTTCCGGACGTGTTTTATAACTAAATGTTTTAATAAGTTTTTTGCGCATTTTGCGCATATTGTTCATGCCTGCGGATTTTCCCTCGCCGCGACCATCCGCACAGGAGCATCGGCCATGAAGCCACCCTCGATCGCCGCCGGCCCCATCAAGCTGCAGACCCGCATGCTGCTGACCTTCGGCCTGCTTGCCCTGCTCCAGACGGGCATCATGGGCGGGTTCTCGCTGCACATGATCGCCAACGCGCTGGAAGACCAGGTCGGCGAACGCGCGCTGGAAGTCGCCAAGACCGTGGCCGACATCCCGCAGATCCAACGCGCCGTGCAAAAGCACGACAGCGCCCTGCTGCAACCGCTGAGTCTGGTGATCGCCCACAACGCAGGGGCACGCTTCGTGGTCATCGGCGACAAACTCGGCATTCGCCTGACGCACCCCATTCCCCAGCGCATCGGCAAGCCCATGGTGGGTGGCGACAATCCTCCCGCTCTGGAGCAGGGCCTGTCCTACGTATCCAAGGCGAAGGGCAGCCTGGGCTGGTCCATGCGCGGCAAGGCCCCGGTCTACGATCCGACCGGAGAACACATCATCGGCGTCGTGTCGGTCGGCTACATGCTCGACAGCGTCGACAGCATCATCGCGGGCTACCAGACCAACGTTCTGGGCGTGATCATCGGCTCTCTCCTGCTCAGTCTGTTGACCGTGTCGTGGTTCACGCGCCACTTCAAGAAAGCCATTTTTGGGCTGGAACCCGAACAGATCGCGCAGCTCTACGAACAGCGCAACGCCATTCTCGAGGCGGTACGCGAAGGCATCATCGCGGTGGACGTGGATGGGCGCATCATCGCCTTCAACCGCGCCGCCACCGATACTCTGGAGGTCACGCAGCGGATGCCGCTGACCGGCCAGAACATCCAACAGGTGCTGCCGCAGAGCGGCCTCATGGGCGTGGTGGAAAGCGGCGCAGTTGAACTGGACCGGGAGGTATGGATCGGCGAGCGTTGCCTGATCGCCAACCGCATCCCGCTGCGCATCGGCGAACGCATCATCGGCGCCGTATCCAGCTTCCGCCGCAAGGACGAGCTGGACCAGGTCAGCCGCCGCCTGACCCGCATTCAGGAATACGCCGAGACCCTGCGCAGCCAGTCCCATGAGTATTCCAACAAACTCCAGACCATTTCCGGCCTGATCCAGATCGGCGCCCAGGACGAGGCCCTGGCGCTCATCGGCCAGGAAGTGATCGGCCATCAGACGCTGATCCAACTACTGGTGGAAGCCGTTCCCGACCCGGTACTGGCAGGCTGTCTGCTGGGTAAATACAACCGTGCACGCGAACTGGGACTCACCCTGTGGATCGACCCCGAAAGCCACATGGCCGATCTGCCGCAGCGCCTGCCGCGCGAACGGCTGGTCAGCATCGTCGGCAACCTGCTGGACAATGCCATGGAAGCCACCCTGCGCCGCGACGGCGGAAGCGGACAGATACGCCTCACCATGACCGATCTCGGCCACGACCTGATCTTCGAGATCGAGGACCAGGGCCCCGGCATCCCCTCCGAACAGCAGGCCCGCATCTTCGAAAAAGGCTTCACGTCCAAGGAGGTTCCCGGCCACGGCCTTGGTCTACACTTGGTCCAGACCCAGCTTCGCTACCTGGGAGGCAGCATCGACATCGAAAGCGCCGACACCGGCGGCAGCCGGTTCATCGTCTACATCCCCAAGACGCCGCACGCCGCCGTCGACTCGTCCTCCGCCGCAGAGTGAATCACAAGTCCATGAGCATTCGCCTGGTCATTGCCGAAGACGACGCGCAAATTGCCGAAATCCAGCGCCGCTTCGTGGAACGCATGGACGGTTTCGAGGTGGTCGGGATCGCGCACGCCCTGGACGAGGCGCGCGATCTGGTCGAAGTGCTCACGCCCGAACTGCTCCTGCTGGACGTGCAATTCCCAGGCGGCAGCGGCCTGGAACTGCTGCGCGAACTGCGCGCCGGAAACTGCAGCACCGACGTCATCCTGATCACCGCGGCCACGGAAGTGAACACGCTGCAGGAGGCTTTGCGCGGCGGCGTCTTCGACTACATCCTCAAACCCCTGGTCTTCGACCGCATGCAGGAATCGCTGAGGAACTACGCGAGCCACCTGAGCAAACTGCGCGCCCTGCGCTCCCTCGAGCAGCAGGATGTGGACGGACTGCTGCCGCGCGCCGCTCCCAGAACCGGCGCCAAGCCGACAGAGCCACTGCCCAAAGGCATCGACGCCCTGACCCTGGACAAGGTTCGCGAGGTCATGGCGCATCCCGAGGCGACCTACAGTGCCGACGAAATGGGAGAGAAAATCGGTGCGAGCCGCACCACCACACGACGCTATCTCGAATATCTGGTCAGTTGCGGAGAGATTCTGGCGGACGTGGACTACGGCACGGTTGGCCGACCAGCGCGCCGCTATCGGCGGGTTGCTCAAACCTAGAGCGCGGCGCGAACAGCCCAGCTTTCCCCGGAAATGCAGTTGCCTCGGCGCCGCGCGAATGCGGCACCGAAGCAACGCTGGTTCGCTCAACCACACCTTGAACTGTGCGACCAGGCCCTGCAACTGCGCCGCCAGACGCGCCTGCTCCACGCCCGCGAAGGCGACTGGGTTGAACCTGATTCAGTATGCCGCTTCGAAAGCCATTTCCACGGATTCCAAAGCCGCAGTCCAGCCTACGATCGCGCCTTGCGCCCGGATCATCTCCAGGGTCGAGCGCTTGAATTCGGGGAAATAGCTCTCGGTCGCTTCCTCCACCAGCAGGCAGTCGTAGCCACGGTCGTTGGCTTCGCGCATGGTGGTCTGCACACACACTTCGGTAGTCACTCCGCCGACGATGAGGTTGCTGATGCCGAGGCGCTGTAGATGCTCGGCCAGATCGGTTTTGTAGAACGCGCCCTTGCCCGGCTTGTCGATGACGATCTCGCCGGGCCGCGGATAGCACTCGGACACGATCTCGGTGCCCTCCTCGCCGGCAATGAGAATACGGCCCATCGGGCCTTCGTCACCGATGCGCAGCCTGGGACTGCCGCGCAGGCGCTTGGCGGGCGGACAGTCGCCGAGGTCGGGACGGTGCGCCTCGCGGGTGTGCAGGATCGGCAGGCCGAGGCCACGGAAAAGCGCCAATAACCGCGTGCTGGCCTCCACCGCCGGGCGCAGCAGGCTGACGTCGTTGCCCAGGCACGCGCCGAAACCTCCGGGCTCAAGGAAATCGCGTTGCATGTCGATCAGCATCAGCGCAGTGCCGTCGCGGGGCAGACGGTAGACGAAGGGCTGCGCATCGATCTCGATCATCATGACGGACGGTCTCCAGGTTTCAGGCGCCGGCGTCCAGCGCCGCACGCAGGTCGGCCGAACCGGCGGTGGCACCGAACACGCCGCCCTGCATGTGAATCATGTCGATGGCGGCGAGCTTGTTGCTCTCCAGCGTCGCCGCCGTGCAGTCGGTCAGCATCAGGCATTCGAAACCGCGGTCGTTGGCCTCGCGCATGGTGGTGTGCACGCATACGTCGGTGGTGATGCCGGCCAGGATCAGATGAGTGATGCCGCAGGTGTGCAGCACAAGCTCCAGGTCGGTGGCGTAGAAGCTGCCCTTGCCGGGCTTGTCGACGACGATCTCGCCGTCTATGGGCGCCAGTTCGGGGATGATCTCCCAGCCGGGCTCGCCGCGCACCAGCACGCGCCCGCAGGGTCCTGGATCGCCAATGCCGGCGCCGATGCCGCGGCTGCGCCAGCGCTTGTTGGCCGGCAGGTCGACCAGCTCCGGGCGGTGGCCTTCGCGGGTATGGATGACCATCATGCCGGGCTGGCGGCGCACGCAGTCCAGCGTGGCCTGCAGAGGCGCGATCACCGCGCGGCTCAGCCCGATGTCGTAACCCATGGTGTCAACGTAGCCGCCGACGCCGCAGAAGTCGTGCTGCATGTCGATCACGATCAGGGCGGTGCGTTCGCGATAAGCCTCGCCGTCGTAAGGCCATCGGTAGGGCGCGGCCTCAACACTAAATCCGGTCATGTACGTTCTCCAGGCAAAGCTGCCGGGTAGCGAAGTCGTTCGCAATCTCCCGGAGCGCAGGACCGTTCCTGCGCTCCGGAACGACGGACCGAGACTACTTGCTGCCGATCACGCCCTTGACCAGGAAGTTCATCGAATCGACCTGCGGACGCGGCAGCACCGCGCCCTTGGCGACGATCTGCTTGCCGGACTGATCGTAGATCGGGCCGCTCCAGGTATTGAACGAACCATCCATGATCTTGGCCTTGATCGCTTCAATGTCCTTGCGCGTGGACGCGTTCACGCCCGGCCCGTACGGCGCCATCTTGACCGCGCCGGTGCGCAGATCGCCGAAATACTGCTTGGGCTTCCAGGTGCCGTCTTCCATCGACTTGATCAGCTTGACCTCCATCGGGCCCCAATCCCAGTAGCCGCCGGTCAGCCAGCCCTTGGGATAGAAGCTCTGGTCGTCGAAGTGGTAGCCGACCACGTAGATGCCGCGCTTCTTGGCTGCCTCGATCACCGGAATCGGCGAATCGACGTGCATGCCGACCACGTCGACGCCCTGGTTGACCAGGCTGTTGACCGCAGCGACGTCCTTGCTCGGGTCGTTCCAGGCCCCGGTGTAGACCACGTACATCTTGATGTCGGGGTTGACCGACTGGGCGCCCAGGGTCAGGGCATTGATGTCCTGCAGCACGGTGGGAATCGGATGCGCGCCGACGAAGCCGATCTTGCCGGTCTTGCTGGCCTTGGCCGCCGCGATGCCGGACAGGTACATGGCCTGGAACATGTCGGCGTAGTAGGTGCCGAGCGTGGGGCCGGTCTTGCCGCCGGCGCAGTGCATGAACTTCACGTCGGGATACTTCTTGGCCACTTCCAGCGCATAGCTGAGATAGCCGTAGCTGGTGGCGAAAATGATCTTGTCGCCGCCCTGGATCATGCGCTCCATGGCCTGCGCGACCTGGGCGTTCTCGGGGATGTTCTCCAGATAGTTGGTCTGCACGCCCTGCATGTGCTTCTGTACGTACTCGCGCGCGTAGTCCTGCGCCTGGTTGTAGCCACCGTCGGCCTTGGAGCCGACGTAGAGGTAGCCGATCTTGGTTTCCGCTGCGGCTGTGGCGCTGGCGACCGCCAACATCAGAGCCGCGATTCCCGATACGTAACGCTTCATGGTGCTGATCCCCTTCCTTCGAGTGGACGAACGATTGTTGTGTTGCTGCTTCGGATTTCCTTCACCGACCTAATCCATGCCCTTGAACACCGCGCTGAGTTCACGCGGCATGCCGCGCCCCTCCCGGCCGGCCTTGTAGCTGGCGGCGAGCACGAACATCGGCACCACGTAGGGCAACAGAGCAAGCAGATAGGGTGAAACGTCGACGCCCTGCGACTGCAGGTTCAGCGCCAGCGCTTCGGCGCCGCCGTAGAGCAGCGCGGCGGGCAAGGCCCAATACGGATTCCAGCGCGCGACGATGACCAGGCCGACAGCCAGCAGGCCGCGTCCGGCGGTCATGTCCTCGATCCAGGTCTGCGTGTAGTCGACCGACAGCGCGGCACCGCCCAGGCCGGAGAGCAGGCCGCCGACGATGATCGCCTGCAGGCGGATGACCCAGGGCGTCACGCCCAGCATGCGGGCCGCTTCGGCCGATTCGCCCACCGCACGCCACTGCAGGCCGCTGCGCGTGTGGTACAGCCACAGCCCGATCAGCGGCGTGATCACCAGCACGAGGTAGACCGTCGGCGTCAGGCGTCCGAGCAGCTCGCCGATCAGAGGGGTGTGCCCGAGCCATTGCTGCCAGCCGGTGGAAAAGCCGTTGATCTGCTTGTCCACCAAACCGGTGCCGTAATAGGCCGACAGGCCGCTGCCGAGAAACAGCACGGCCAGGCCGCTGGCGACCTGGCTGGCGCCGACCCCGAGGCACAGCAGCGCGTGCACCAGCGACAGCAGCGCACCCGCCGCAGCACCGCCGAGCAGGCCAAGCATGGGGTTGCCGGTGTAGAGGGTGACGGCGAAACCGGCCGCCGCACCCACCAGCATCTGGCCTTCGGTGCCCAGTATTGATCACGCCGGTGCGTTGACCGAGGGTTTCGCCGAGCATGA
>CAVVUY010000032.1:0-8138 GCA_963751375.1 uncultured Gammaproteobacteria bacterium | reverse complement strand
CCAGGCGCCTTCGTCGCCCCAGGCACAGACGAGGATGGCCTGGGGCGCCTGCGGTCGTATCGCGGTGAGCAGCGCGTCGGCGGTGGTGAAGCCGCTGGCATGTGCGAAGCCGCGCGAGAACAGCAACAGATCAGCATAGGCGAGCAGGCGCTGGATGCCGGGGCGGGGTTTTTCGATTTCCACCGAGATGGGCTGGTCGCGCAGGCGGCGACGGGCGAGGCGGATTTGATGAGCGGTGGTGGCGACGTTGCGGCCTTCGAAGTGCAGCCAGTCGTAGTCTTCCAGCGCGACGCTGGCGAGATCCTCGCTGTCCAGCTCCGGCAGGTCGCGATGGTGGACGATGGTGCGGCTGCCGTTGGCGGCGCTGATGGTGATGTAGGAGGTCGGCGTAGCGCCGTGGCGCTGCGGGCAGTGACGCAGGTCGACCCCCGCTTGTTGCAGCGAGTCGCGCACGCGCCCGGCCGAAGGATCGTCGGCGAGTACGGCGCACAAGTGGGCGCGATGGCCCAGCGAGGCGAGGACGGCGGCGGTGTTGGCGGCGTTACCGCCGCTCGCCGTTCGACTGGCGCTGGCGCGTACCTCTGCGTCTTCCTGCGGATAGCGGTCGACGGTGTTGACGATGTCGAGGGTGGCGGTGCCGGCGAGCAGGATTTGGCTCATGTCGTGTGGGTGCGTTGTCGGTCGGATTTCAGTGGCCGTCGAAGTCGCATGTAGCGGCGTCGGCGAGTTCATCGTAGGCGGCGTCGATGGCGCAGATCAAACGCACCAGGGCGCGATAGGATTCGGTGTCGCCGTCCTGCGTTTGGTAGCGCAGCCGCAGCGGGCCGAGCGCCTGTATCAGTTCGATGCGTGTGACGGTTTGTCCGGCGTCGCGCAGGGGGAGCCACTCGACCAGCATGCGCAGGGCCTCGTCGTAGGGGCCGGGCTGTTCGTCGCGTTCGAGCATCGCCAATATCTCGTCCGGAGACCGGCCGTCCAGAAGATCGCCACCGCAATGCGCATCGAGGTGCGCCAGGCAGTCGCGGAAGGGGAGGTGCGGCGTCATGACTCGGACTCGGGGTTGGAGATGATGTGCACGTCGCGCTGCGGGTAGGGGATGGTGATGCCGTGAGCTTTGAAGGCACGCCAGATGGCGAGATTGAGCTCGGAGCGGATGTTGTTCACGCCGGCTTCGGGATCTTCGATCCAGGCACGCAGCTCGAGGTGCATGCCGTTGTCCCCGAAGCTCAGCAGACGCGCGCCGGGCTCCGGGTCGGCGAGGATGCGCGGATGCTCGTGCGCGACCTCTTCGAGCAGACGCAGCGCCAGTTCCGGGTCGTCTCGGTAGCTGATGGCCACGGGGGTCTTGAGGCGTACCTTGCGGTCGCTGTAGCTCCAGTTGATGACCTGCGATGTAACCAGGTTTTCGTTTGGGATCAGGGTTTCCACGCCGTCGCGGTCGCGCACCACGATGTAACGCGCGTGCAGTTCCTGGACCCAGCCGAAGCGGTCGTCGATGGTGATGACGTCGCCGGGACGGATGGAGCGGTCGAACAGCAGGATGAAGCCGCTGACCAGGTTGCTGGCGATGCGCTGCAGGCCAAGGCCGAGGCCGACGCCGAGCGCGCCGCTGAACACGGCGAAGGCGGTCAGGTCGATGCCCACGGCGCCCAGTCCGAGCAGCAGCCCGACGGTGATGAGCAGGAATTTGGTGACTTTGGCGATGCCCACGCGCACGCCGGCGCTGACGCCGCCGGCGCTCATGATGCGCCGTTCCAGGGCGGCTCCCAGCCACCAGGTGAGCAGCAGCATGGCGCCGAGAGACACGGCGGCCTTGAGCAGCGTGAGCAGGGTCAGCGGGTGGGCGCCGGGCACCAGCCGGATGCCGTCCAGCGCGTCGGCGAGCGGCTTGAGCCAGCCGAGCAGATAGAGCGCGACGAAGGCCCAGACGCCGAGGCTGACAAGCTGTTCCCAGGCGCGTAGCGTCGGGCCGGGGCGCAGGCTGAGGCGCAGCATGTAGGCGATCAGCCGGATGCTGGCGAGCGACAGCAGCAGCGGCGTGAGTAGGGCGAGCCAGGCACTGGGGAGTTGGGCGGCATCCAGTGCGATGCGGGCGAGCAGGGCGATCCCTATGGCGACGGCGGGAAAGGCTAGGCGTTCCGAGCCGCGCAGTAGGATGCGGCGCAGGCTGCGCGGTGTTGCGTCGCCCATGATCCGCGCGGCTTTATGCGCGGCCCAGCGATGGGCGATCAGGCCGGCGATCAGCGCCAGGGCGATCGCTGCTATCTGCCACCATTCGTTTGGCGGCAGGCTGTCCAGTATTTGATTCAGGGACATGCGGTAATGCCTGCCGTACGGCGCTGCATGAGCGCGGAGCGCGTCATGTTTCCTGCTCGGCCGGTGTCGTCGCTGCCGCGGCCGGTTCGCTCAGCCAGTCACGAAAGCGGGTGAGCAGCCAGAGTCCGGGGATGGCGAGCAGCGCGCAGGTGACGAAGAAGCCGACCCAGCCGAGCGAGGTGGCCATGAAGCCGGTGCTGGCGGCGAGCAGCGTGCGAGGTACGCCCATCAGGCTGGTGAGCAGGGCGTACTGGGTGGCGGTGAACTCCTTGTTGGTGAGATTGGCCATGAAACCGATGAAGGCTGCCGTGCCCATACCGCCGGTGAAGTTCTCGAAAGCGATGACCACGGCCAGCCAGCCGAGCACGGGGCCGGTGTGCACCAGCCAGGCAAAACCTGCCGTGGACAGCGCCTGCAGCAGTCCGAACAGCCACAGCGCGCGGTATTGGCCGATGCGCATGATGCCGATGCCGCCGATGACGCCGCCCAGCACCGTGGCCCAGAAACCGAACAGTTTGACCACGGCGCCGATGTCGGCCTTGGAATAACCCAGTTCGAGATAAAAGGGCGTGGTCATGGTGGTGGCGAGGGTGTCGCCGAGCTTGTAGAGCAGGATGAACAGCAGGATGAGCACGGCGTTGTGCCGATGGATGAAGAAGTCGACGAAGGGGCCGACCACGGCGACACGCAGGTTCGGCGGCACCGGATGATGGTTGGTGGGTTCCGGTGCGAACAGTGTGGTGGCGAGCGCCGGCAGCATGAGTAGCGCCATGATGGCGTAGGTCATCGCGAAGCCGGTGTATTGCGCCAGGATCAGGCCGCCGCCGGAAGCGATCAGCATGCCGACGCGATAGCCCCAGACATAGAGCGAGGCGCCGAGGCCCTGTTCGTCGTCGGCCAGAGATTCACGCCGGTAGGCGTCGATCACCGTGTCCTGCATGGCCGAGAACAGGGCGACCAGCAGGGCCAATACAGCGACCAGCATGAGGTTGCGGTGCGGGTCTGTCTGCCCCAGGCCAATGATCGAAGCCGCCAGCAGCAATTGCAGGATGAACAGCCAGCCGCGCCGGCGGCCGAGCAGCGGCGGCACGTAGCGGTCCATGAACGGCGCCCACAGGAACTTGATCGTATAGGGGATGCCGATGAGTGCGAACAGGCCGATCTCGCCGAGCGACACGCCGGCTTCGGTCAGCCAGGCCTGCAGCAGGGTGATGGTGAGCAGCAGCGGCAGACCGGAGGCGAAGCCCATGAGGGCGGCGACGAGCATGCGGCCGGTGAGGAATTCGCGCAGGACACTGGAGTAGCTTGGTGGCGTCACGATGAGCTCTGGGGGCGCGTGGATGCGGCTATGATACACGCGCGCCGCTACGCTGCGTCGGGACTCTGCGCGGCGCGGGGAGTGTTGCGAGACTGCTGACGAAGGCTTGGCGCTACGGGAACCAGCGCTTGAGCTGGCTGCGCATCCAGCCGCCTTGGTCGCGCTGCTCCAGGCGCCCCATCTGGGCGCTGACCAGGGGAACGTAGCGCGCATCTTCGTGCGCGATGTGTTCGAACAGCCAGTCCTTGAGCAGTTCGAGCAGCGGTTCGGCCACGTTTTCGCCCTGCCGGGCGCGTTCGCGGAAATCGAAGATACGGTTGCGGAAGGCGTCGTGGGTGCGCACGTGGCTGGCATGCTGCGGGTAGCCGGCTTCCTCCAGCAGGCTTTCCTCGAAGGCGAAGTGCGAGAGGGTGTAGTCGACGAGGGCGGTGAGGACTTCGACGGTGCCGGTGCCGCCGTTGCCCTGCGCGATGTCGTGGAGTTGGTTGATGTAGTCCACGATGCGCCGGTGCTGGCCGTCGATCACGCGAATGCCGGTGTTCAGTTCGTCCTTCCAGTCTAGATAGGCCATCCGAAGTCCCTGCGTGCCGTTCGTTCAGCCGAAAAATTTCTTGAGCGAGCGGGTTACCCAACCGCCCGTTTCTTCGGTTGCGCCGCCCAGTGCACGTTTGACGTCGTCGGCGTAGTCGTCGTCATCGTTCTTGATGTGATTGAGCAGCCAAGTGGTCAGCGAGACCTGGAGTTCGGCGCCGATGTCCTCGCCGACCTTGAAGCGCTGCTGGTAGTCGGCGACGCGTTTCACGAACAGTGCGTGCACGCGTTTGTGCGCGTTGAGGAACGGATAGCCGGCGTCCTCCATCAGGCTTTCCTCGAATGCGAAATGCGACAGCGTGTAGTCGACCAGCTGGTCGAGGACGCTGTTCACTTCGTCGCGGCTGTGATGGGTGCGGGCATGGTCGAGTTGGTTGATGTACTCCACGAGCCGCCGATGCTGCTTGTCGATGACCGGGATGCCGGTATCCAGATCGTTGGTCCACTGTATTTCTGGCATGACTGGGCTCGCGGAGGTCGGTGACGGACGGGACGCTTTCGATATCGGCCCTGTATCACACAGTCTAGCAGCCCGCGATGCGGGCTTCCGGCACTCAACGCGTTAGCGGCAGCGCCGAGCCCAATGCGATGAACAGTCCGCCGCAGGCGCGGTTGAAGCGCCGGCCGGCGCGTTCCAGCCACGGCCGGATGACGTGCGCCAGGCGGGCGATCAGGTATTCGACCACGAACTCGACTGTGGCGAAGCTCAGGGCCATGAGTAGGAACTGCTGCGCCAGTGGGCGGGCGGGGTCGATGAACTGCGGCAGAAAGGCACCGAAGAACAGCAGCACCTTGGGGTTGGATACGGCGGTGAGCAGGCCGCGGCGGAACAGGCTACGGCGGGTTGATGCGAGCTCGTCGCCGTCCAGCCGCAGCGGCGGGGCGCGCCACAGCTGGATGCCGAGCCATATGAGATACAGCCCCCCGGCGACCTTGAGGACGGTGAGCGCATGGGCCGAGGTCCGCAGCAAGGTGCCGATGCCCAGCATGGACAGGGCGATCAGCGCGATGAAGCCGAGCGTGCCGCCGCCGATGGCGAACAGCGTTTTGCGGTGCCCGTCGAGTACGCCGTGGGTGAGCGCGAGCAGGCTGTTGGGCCCCGGCGTGAGCGACAGCCCGATGACGGCGACGAGATAGATCAGCCAAGTGTGCAGTGCCATCGTTGCGGTTCCCGCAGGGCGCCGCCGGCGTCAGATCGACCGATCGTAATCGATCGTCAGCGGCGCGTGATCGGAGAATCGTTGCTCGCGGTAAATGTGCGTTGCGCGCACCTTGTCCGCCAGCGACGGGCTGACGACCTGATAGTCGAGGCGCCAGCCGACGTTCTTGGCCCAGGCCTGGCCGCGGTTCGACCACCAGGTGTACTGTTCGGGCGCTTGCTCAAGCTGGCGGAAGGCGTCGAGGTAGCCGAGTTCGCCGAACAGCCGGTCCAGCCAGGCACGTTCCTCGGGCAGGCAGCCGGAGTTCTTCTGGTTGCCGCGCCAGTTCTTGATGTCGGCCTCGGTGTGGACGATGTTCCAGTCGGCGCAGATCACGTATTCGCGCCCGTCGCCGCGCAATTCGTCCAGGCGCGCGTACAGGCAGTCCATCAGGCGGTATTTGATGGCCTGCCGCTCCTCGCCGGAGGAACCCGACGGCATGTATAGCGAGATCACGCTGAGCTTGCCGTACTGGGCTTCCAGCCAGCGGCCTTCGGTTTCGAACTCGGGGCAGTCGGGGCAGCCGAGTACGGCCTCGACCGCGTCCGGCTTGTGGCGCGAGTAGATCGCCACGCCGCTGTAGCCTTTCTTCTCGGCGTCCGAGTAGTAGCAGTCCCAGCCCTCGGGCCAGAAGGCGGAATCGGTGAGCTGGGCCGCCTGCGCCTTGGTTTCCTGAATGCAGACGACGTCGGCCTGCTGCCCGTGCAGCCAGTCGAAGAAGCCCTTGCGCTCGGCGGAACGAATGCCGTTGGCGTTGAAGGTGATGATGCGCATGCGCGCCTCCGGTGGGAAAACGCTGAAGTCTAACAGGCCGTCGGGGCGTCTACTGAGGCCGGGGGGAACGTTCGTCCGGCAATCTTCAACGCTGCGCCGGCGCGGACGGTTCGTCCGGGGCGGCGGGTTTGTCCGCGTCCTCCACCTCGGGCGAGGTGAGCGCCAGCAGTATGAAGCCTGCGCCCGGCTTGATCTCCGTGTCCGTGGTGAATATTCGCAAGTCGCCGCGCGGGGTGATCGCGAACAGCGGAATGCTGCGCTTTCCCTGGGATTCGCGCCAGGCGGTGAAGTCGAATTGCTCGCTCAGCGTGGTGGCACGGATTTCGGCACCCTGCTTGAGCAGGCTGGCTATTTTCCGATAGGACACGCCCTTGTCGAACAGCGGCCGTCCGCGAAATTCCGCGGAAGCGCCGTGTTTGATCTCGCGTGCGTCGTCTTCGATAGCGACGGATAGCGTGAATATCCCGCGGTCGCCGAATTCGCGGCGGTAGTAGCGTGCTGCGAGCACGTTGAGTTCGGTCTGTGGCGACAGGCCGAACAGATGGCCGATGCCGACCAGGTCGAGGTGACGGTCGGCATGCTCGGAGACCGGGTTGCCGTGGTAGGTGCTCAGGCCGTCCATGCGTGCGGCGCTGACATGGTCCCAGTGACTGTCCGCCAGGATGACCGGCAGGCCCTGTTTGAACAGTGCCCTGCCTACGGCGCGCGCGACCGGGTTGGCGCCGACGATCAGCACGCCGCGCGGTTCGGGCTCGGCTGCGCCGAGCAGTCGCGCCAGCGGACGTGCGCTCAGGCTTTGCAGCACCACGGTGCCGATGATGATCAGGAAGGTCAGCGGCACCAGTAGTCGCGCCTGTGCGTAGCCGAGTTCCTCCAGGCGCAGGGCGAACAGCGCCGAGATGGCCGCGGCGACGATGCCGCGGGGACCGATCCAGGCGAGCAGGATGCGTTCGCGCCAGCTCAGGGTCGAACCGATGGTGGACAGCGCCACTTTCAACGGCCGGGCCACGAACTGGATGATGGCGAGCACGCCGAGTGCGCCCCAGCCCATCAACACCATTTGACTGAGCTGCAGGCGCGCGGCGAGGATGATGAACAGACCGGAGATGAAGAAAATGCTGAGGCTTTCCTTGAAGTCGATGATGGCATCGACGGGCACGCGTTTCATGTTGGTCAGCCACATGCCCATGACCGTGACCGCCAGCAGGCCGGATTCCGCCTCGACGGCGTTGGCGCCGGCGAAAACGGCGAACACCAGTCCGAGCGTGGTGACGTTGTGCAGGTATTCGGGAATGAGGTAGTTGCGCAGCAGCATGCCCAGCAGATGGCCGGCTACGACGCCGAAAAATGTGCCGGTGATGAAGATCAGGCCGAACACCAGCGCGATGTGTCCGAACGCCGCGCCGCTGTGGCTGGAAACGATGAATTCGAAGACCAGCACCGCCAGTAAAGCGCCGAGCGGATCGATGACGATGCCTTCCCAGCGCAAGGCCTTGGCAACCGAGGCGGTGGGACGCACGGTGCGCAGCAGTGGCACGACCACGGTCGGGCCGGTCACCGTCATCAGCGCGCCGAACAGCGCAGCCAACTGCCAGGCGAGCCCGAACAGCCAGTGCGCCGCCAGTGCGGTCACCGTCCCGCTGATCAGCAGGCCGAAGCTGACCAGGTTGCGCACGACGCGCTCCAGGCCGCGGATTTCATCCAGCTTCAGGGTCAGACTGCCCTCGAACAACACCACGGCTACCGCCAGCGACACCATCGGGAAGAGCAGATCGCCGAATAAGCGGTCCGGATGCAGCCAGCCGGTCACCGGACCGACCAGGATGCCGGCCAGCAGCAGGAACAGGATCGCCGGGAGTTTCACCCGCCAGGCGAGCCACTGGCAGGCTATGCCGAGCAAGCCGATGGAGGCCAGGGCGATCAGGGCGGATTCGTTCATC
>CAVVUY010000031.1:0-45171 GCA_963751375.1 uncultured Gammaproteobacteria bacterium | reverse complement strand
CGCGACCCAGCCATTTCATCCACCGCCGGGGCGCAGCGCGACCTTGAACGAAAGCGCACGGCTACCAAGCCCGCTTGGATAAGGTGGCAAAGATGCGCCCTGCAGCGCCAAGCGCAACCGCCGCCCGGCGTTGCTGTCTGCAGGTGCGTCGATCACGTCCACCCGCCCCGGTTCGCCGCCTCGCGGATTGCCCACGAAACGCAGAACGACCGGCCCTGATCCGAGCGGCATGTCGCGCTTGATCAAGGCCGCAAGACGCTGCTGCAGAATGCCGTGCAAACGGTCGAGATAACGGTGCAGCGCATGCACGTTCAGGCATCCGTGCTGCGCGGCGGCGCAATCGGCGTTGAGGCGAATGTGCCCGGCATCCTTACGCTTGCCGGGTACGGCACGCGCGATCTCGATACCCGTACCGCTCCTGACCGCAGCGGCGGCGCCGGCGGATCCACCAGGGGTATGCGTCTTGTCTGATTTCGATTGCGCCCCGGGACGGCCGGCAGACGGATTTCTATACTTTGCGCCCTTTGCGGTTAGTCGCGGGGCATGAGGAGGCGCCGCGACCAGATGAACCTGCAGGGACTTGGACTGCGAATGCTCTTGATGATGCGGATGAGGCCAGGACAGTATCAGTGACACCACGATACCGAAGAGGATTTCGATACAGGCCGCAATGACGATGGCCTTGCCCAAGCCGAGTTCGCGACGACCGCCAGGGCGCACCACTTGGTTACCGGGCAGGAAGACAGCGTCCTGCCCGGCGATAACCTCCCGCCAGTCAACCGATGGCGAATCCTGGAATACCTGCGCGCTCACGCGTCGTGCACACCCGACTGCGGCGAATGGAGAACGTCCGCTCGCCGAAGCTCATCACTGACCATACCGCAAACCGACATCGACCCGATCTATCCGGCCCTTGACGTCCTGTTTGGAGAATGCTCACCTGATACTGATACCGGCCTTTCGGCTCGGGCTTCCAGAAGAGATTCAGATAAGCGAAGCGTTTCGGGCTTCCACTTTTCGTGCGCGGTGGCGGCAACTGGCAATCGATCACATTGTGTGTCGCGCCGGACGCCGCATGCGAGACTATCTTCAACCGCAGTGGTGTATGCGCGGTATTGATCATGCGCCACTCCACCTCATGTACCCGTGACGCGACGCGAACATTCGGCGCGTCGAGACCTGAAATCAACACGGGCGGACGGTTCGGAAGCCCCGCCACCACCCCGACCTGCGGGACCAGGACAAACCGTCCGACATAGGTCACCTGGTTGAGATGCTTTTTGGGGTTGAAGTCCGGCAGGCCCGTGTCCTCGTTCAGCAGCGTCGCCACCTTGGAGGCATGTACCCAGTTGATTACACCTGGGCACTGTCCTCCCTGCCCCGCCGCCGTTGTTTGCGCATAGGCCTGCGAGGCGAAGGCGCAGACGGTCACGGATACGACCGCGGCCAACGCCATACGCACAGGACTCCTGGCCGGCGTGGCAATGTCCTTTGCTCGTGCGGAAGTCAAAGTTGCAGGCCTCACTGGATAATCGACTCGATTCATCATGGCATCACTTCCCGCTCACCGCGGGGACCACGTATTCGGTGGAACTTCCCTGACCCGACTGGGGATGACTCGACAGGCTGTCGAGATACGCCAGGTTGACCCGGGCGCGCCGATAACCCTGATCGGCCGCCATCTTGAACCAATGGCGGGCCTTGTTGAGATCACGCTTCACGCCGCGACCGTAGTAATACAGCATGCCGAGATCGTTCTCGGCGATGGGCTTACCCTGCTGGGCCGCCAGCCCCAGCCATTTAGCCGCCAGCTTCATGTCCTGCGGAGACTTTTTCCTGCCTTCGCTGGTCATATACATGAGCCCCAGACCCTGGGCGGCTTTGGCGTCCCCCAACTGAGCAGCCTGCGTGAACCAGTAGGTCGCCATCTTGACGCCCTCTGGATTATTCATGCCTTTGTTGTTGGCCTTGCCGGACCCCCAATACAGACCGAGTTTATAAGCGGCCTGTGCGCTGCCCATCATGGCCGCCCTCTGGTAGTAGGAATACGCCATTTCGTAATCGTGGCGGGCGCCGTTCGGATGCTCGGTCGCGCCTGCCCGGGCCGCGAGATAGGCCTTCTCGGAAGCCAGTTTCATGTAGTGAGCGGCGGACAGTCTGGCCACTTCGCTGGCTTGCGTAGGTCCGGCCCCGATCGACGTCGCCCCGTGCTGCATGGCCAAGCGGTCGCCGCGTTCGACCATGCGCGCGAAATCGCCGGGGCTCAGCAAGCCCTCGTGCGTATAGCCCATCTTGCCCTTGCCGGGGATGACCGTGATCGGCACGCCGTAATACGCCAGCTTTTTTACCCAATCCGTATTCGCCTTGACCTGCTGGCTCCAGTGACCTAGCTTGCCGGTCAGCGGAACCGACTGGTAGTTAGGTCCGCCGCCGGCCTCGTCGGCTGGTTTGAAAGCTGCCTCGACCTGGCGGAATTCCGCGGCGCGGTCCTTCGCCGCAAGAATGCGCGCGCCCTGCACCAGGCTGCCGTGATTGATCACCTGCACCGGAACGAAACCGACCCGTAGCTGTCCAGCCTCGATGTACTTCTGCAACGACATCCATTCAAAGTGGCAGGCCGTACAATTCGCATCAAACATCACGTAGATTGTCGGCGCCTGTCGATTGCCGATAAAAACGGCACCATCGCCCTTGGTCACGGCATGTACAAACGCCCCAACCTTGTCGGAAGGGGCGAAATTGGCAGGGATTCCTGCCAACACCGCGGGAGGTTTAGGTGCGTTTGCCGGCGAGGTACGATCGCTGCCGTTCATCAACGAAGCGCCGTGCTGGTACGAGTACATGCCCGAGACACCAACTATCAACAACGTGAGCAGCGTCAGGCCGGTGACCTGGAGGCCAAAAAAGCGTTCCATCGAGTCCTCTCTACAAACAAAACTTCTAATGTCGAGGGCTGCCCCTCACGCAAGCGCCCCCGGCAGTCCGTGCCGGGCCGGGGGCGTTGCCCTAGGAAGAGATCTCGTCCTGGGGAGGGGGGAGGGTCTTGCCTTCCACGTTCTGGCGATACCACTCCATCTTTTGCGCGTTGTCGCGCACCATTGTCGCGGTGAGGGTTATGAGCAGCTTGATAGCCATGAGCGCCAACACAAAATAAATCGTCGTTGCGATAGCGTTGCCAGTGAGTACGTCCGTGATGTGCTGAAACCCGTGAATCGACTCGAGAACCATCATGCACCTCCGCTTGCAGACTTGACCAAGATTTCACCCCATTCGCCGCCCGCAGCATTGCCCGGCTGCATGCTCAGATAGTAATACTTGCCGGGTTTGTCGAACGTGTAAGTGATCGTTCGGTAAGGCGAATAGGCGCCGGACATCGGAGTTCTTGCTATCCACCCGCTGTCGAACACGACGCCTTCGTCCTTGGGCACCACCCAGGTCGGATAAGGCGGCGCCTTGCGGACCACCGTGAAGGTCCCCGGATAGCCGTTGCTGAAGTTCATGACGTTGAACGTCACCGGCTTGCCGGCAGGCAGGACGATAGTGGGGCTGTTGATCGCCTGCTTGGGCGTCTGGAACACGCTCGCACCCGGCATCACAATGGTCAGCACGACATACGGCGCCGCATCCTTCAGGTAACTGATCTCGCCAGGCTTGTACAGACCGTCTTTGCGACCCTTATTGAGCACCACACCGGACTCGGCCATCCAGGAAGGCAGCGATCCGCGCATTTTAAGCGTGCCATCCGACGTGACCTGGGAATTTTCCGAGATATGGGTCACCGCGCCATTGTCCTTGAACATCACGGCTTGCGGATTGTCCGCTTTCATCTGCGCACTGATTTCAGGCGCCATCGCGGAACCTGCGGTATTGGAAGATGTGGTGCCTGCCAACGCCGCTCCGCTCATCGCGAGAGACCCGAGCAGACCCAGCACCGGCATGGCACAGCGGCCTCGATAGTTCATCGACAAACCTCCTCGAACAAGGGGATGCATAACTGCTCCCGCAGCATAATCAGAAATAACCCGACATCGTCAGCAGGTGTCCGCCGATCAATGCCGCATAGAGAACGAACAAATACGTAATCGACGCGTTGAAGACCTTTCTCGCATAACGGTCCATCGCCTCGCCCTCAGGCATGCGCTTCAGCCGCAGGGTCATGAGCAGATAACCCAGCGCCCGCCACTGCCGCAACCACGCCGTACAAGGGACCCGCGCCCAGGGCCGCGGGAGCCAGACTCAATGCGAGCGTCGCCGCCGCATAGTTGACGATTTCCCGGCAGGTGCGCTTGACTCCGTGAGTCACCGGCAGCATCGGGATGCATGCCTTGGCGTAATCCTCGCGACAGCACAGCGCCAACGGCCAGAAATGCGCCGGTGTCCAGACGAATATCAGCCCCACCAGCACCAGCGGCATCGCACTCACAGGATCACCCACCGCGGCCCAGCCGATCAGTGGCGGCAGCGAGCCTGCCAACCCGCCCCAGACGATGTTCCAAGGTGTTCTGGGCTTGAGATAAAGCGTGTACACGACGCCGTATCCGACCGTGCCGATCAGGGTCAGCCCCAGGGTTAGCATATTGGTGCCGTAGGCCAAAACCAGGATCGCCCCGAACAGCAGTGCAACCCCGAACAGCAGTGCTCCGCGCACGCCCACCCGACCGTCGACCAGCGGTCGACGCCGCGTACGACGCATGCGTTCGTCAAGCGCGGGCTCGACGATCTGATTGAGGACCCCACCCGCTCCTCCGGCCAGGGCGATCCCGAGCAGACCGGCCATTCCGTTGAGCCAGTGCTCGCGGAAGGACGGCGCCAACAGCTCGCCGACTGCGGCTGTGAATACCAGCAGCGAAACCACCCGCGCCTTGGACAGGACCAGAAGATCCCGTACAAGCCCCTGGAAATCGAAGCCGGGATCGGCTGCGACCAGAGTCGCGGATTGTTTTCGTTCGTCAAACTCGAACTGGGCCATGAAACACCTCATCCAGGAACTGCGGATCCGGTGAAACCGGGGTTCAACGCAGGGACATTGCCCCCGGCGACCTCAGTCTTTTCCGGACTTCTTGTAGGGCGCGCGCCAACCCTTGCTGGGATGATCCGCGCTGAGCACGTGTTCGTTGTCCTCGATTTCGGTGGAACGCTTGAACCAGAATGCCAGCGCCGTATATGCGGCCCACGGAAAAGCAACGTAGCCCAAGGTCCAGAACCAGGAAGGCAGTCCGGGGTAACCAGCTCCAGTCGGGATATAAAACAACATGTCGGTGATCCTCTTAAGTGATTGCCATTAGGTACCTACCGGTACGTTCGAGCTCTATCAGAACAAGAAGAAAATGACGTAGAAGACGAGGAACCAGAAGCAGTTCCATAGCCACATGTAGGCACTGTTTTCCACGCGCCAGCTCGAAACCGCGTCGTATCCAGCGCCCCAGGAGGAACCCGCCCGCAGAGCATGGATCGTCTCGACGAAGGCCGAAATCAGGAAAAACACGCCCAAAGCCGACGAGAAGAAATAGAACGAACTCCCCAACGGGGTGCTGATCGGCAAGCTGGAGGTGGCCCAGCCGACGAGTATGCCGACGCACACCAGCAACGCGATGGACACCATTCCTACGAGCTTTCCAGCCAGGTTCTCGAAACGCCCTTGTCGAACCGCCTTGATCAACTGCACCGCCGGAATCACCCCAACCAAGGCAAGCACGGTCGTTACTGTCCATGAAAAAACGTTGAGGCCGTGCGCCGGCACTCCAGGCGCAAAGAGGAAACGCACCCAGATTATCGGCATCCACCACATGATCGAGGCCAGTGTGATGGTGAAGAAAGCCGAGCGTTTAGCTCTAGGTGGAGCGTCGTCGATGATGTACGGCGACTCCTGCCGATATCCGTTGCCCCAATCTGCAGCTGTGTCTGTTTGATTGCTGCCGAGCATGTGAAATCTCCTTCAGTATTTCTACCCGTGTCCGTTTCGGATCGAAGCGCCGGCCGTCATCATTCTTGGCTGACCGGCGCATCGTCATCTCATACCGAGCGCGTTGTCGTCGTGCTCAAATCACGATTTAGCCTGTTCCTCAGCCCACGGCGAATCGACCCAGCGCACAACATCTTCGGGCTTGTTGGTCGGGTCGTAGAAATCTCCCGTGACCACCGGAATCTTCTTGAAGTTCTCGGAGGTAACCGGTGTGGCGAGCTGCCAGTCCAGGGTCTTCGCGCCCCATGGGTTGTCGGGAGCCTTGGGTCCGTAGACAGCACTCCACAGCAGGTTCACCAGCACGATCACGAAGCTACCGCCGAGGAAGAACGCGGCGATCGAGACCAGATCGTTGATGTGCTGCAGGTATGGCAGGTAGACCGCGATACGACGGTTCATACCCATATACCCAAGGATGAACATGGGGAAGAACGTGAGCTGGAAAGAGATGAACATGATCCAGGCCTGAACGTGTGCCCAGAACTCGCTGTAGAGCCTGCCCGTAACTTTCGGGAAGTAGTAGTACAGCGCGGCGACAAAGGTGAACAGGAAGCCGCCGAGGATCGTGTAGTGGAAATGCCCGATAACGAAGTAGGTGTTATGGAGCATGAAGTTCGCGGGCACGTCCGACAGGAACACGCCCGTGAAACCACCGATGAGGAACGTCACGGCGGACATCAACACCACCAGCATCGGCGCGAAGAACCGTGTCCTACCGCCCCACAATGTGCCTATCAGCGACAAGTACAGGAAGCCGGTCGGCACGGAAACCGTCTCGGTGATGCCCATGAACAGAGCCTGTTCGGCGGGCTTAACCTGAGTGAAGTAATGGTGCACGCCCACGCCGATGGAGATGATCGCGACGGCCATGAGACCGGCGATGGCCCAGTTCTTGGCGAAGATAGGACGTCCCGAGAACACCGAAGAGACTTCCAACCAGAAGGCCCAGGCGGGCAGAACGAAGACGTAGACCTCCGGATGGAACAGCCACCAGAACATATTCTGGTAGGCCATCGGCAACGCGCCCAAGGGTCCAAAGAAGTTGGTTCCCACCACTTCGTCGAACAGATTCATGAACACTGGAACAGCGCTGTAGGGTACGAAAACCAGCAGCAACAGCGAAGCCGCGAAGATACCCCAGACGAAGATCGGCACACGGGAAAGCGACAGGCCCTTGGCACGCATATGCACCAAGGAGGTCACGAAGACTAGCCCGTTCACCCAGGACGACAGCAGCATCGTCGCAACGCCGAGGTTGTAGAGCACCATACCCGAGCCGGACCAGTCGCCCAAAGGCTCAAAGCCCATCCAGCCGGACTGGAAACCGCCAACCAGCGGCGACAGCAGGATCGCCATGAAACCGACCGGCTGGAACCACCAGCTCAAGCCCGCCAGCTTCGGATACACCGTAGTGCGGCTGCCGAGCATCAACGGCACGGCCCAGTAGCCAACGCCGGCGACCAGACCGACTGCGGCGACGCCGAGAAGCATCATGATGCCGTGTGCGCTGAAGAACTCGTTGTACGCCGCAAAGTCCTTAAAGAGGAACAGTTGCGGGAACAGCAAATTAACGCGGATCGCCATGGCGAACAGGCCCGCGCACAAGAAGCTGAACATCACCCACACCGTGTAGCGCACCGAAGAGGACTTGTAGTCGGTGCTGAAACGGAAATAGCGAGCCGGCCCCTCCTTTACGCTGTGCCAGGACTCGTCGCCGGTGATCGAGGGGATGAGCCAGCCCTCCAGGACGCCGCCACCGAGGAACCACCCGACCACCGCGAATACGTAGCCGACTGCGAGAGCCCGCGGGGCGTCGATCGTATTGCCGATGGGGTTTCCCGCATCGAACATCCAGGTCAGCCCGGCTTCGATCCAGGCACCGAGAAAAAACCCGATCCATGCCCACATAATGGCCCGAATCATCGGCCAATAGGTTTCGAGCCGGAACCAGGGGCTACTGTCGAAGGGCGGCGCTTGCTCGACTTCGAGACCGGCCCACTTTTTAGTCAACGCTGTCATGGAAAACTCCTCTGCGCTCCGGTTTAGAAGTAATGCGTACCGTCACCGATCGCTTTATTGACTATCTGGGCACCTTTAGCCCAGCTCTTGAAATCCTTCCAGTTCACGATATTGACGGGGAAACGCATCACCGGATGTCCCATGCCGCAATCCCACGAACACTGCACGCGAAGCAGTGGATCGCCTGTCTGGTAGTTGTTGGCCGAGGCCTTGGCATTGAGTGCCGCGCCGTTGTCCTTGAAATTGGCCATTGTCAGCGCAGTGCCATTACCCAGACGGATGGGGGTAGCGAACATCACGCGGTTTTCGCCAGGAATGGCAGATAGCTTGTAGCCGAAGGCCGGCACCCAGAACGAGTGGAAAACATCCTGCGAGGTGACAATGATTTTGGCGGTCTTATGGATCGGCAGCTCAAGCTGACCAACGCCGTAAACACCGAACTGGGGATAGCTAACGCTCCAGCCCCACTGATGCGCGACGACATCGACAATCAGTGGCGACTTTCCTTCCACGCCGACATGGTAATCCCACATCGCCATGAGCCCAGCCATACCCGGATAAACGAAGAAAACTCCGTTAACGGCCAGCGTAATCATGAACCACCCTAGCGTCCAGACACCCCAGTTCTTGCGCAGGAAATCGGCCGAACGGTAAGGACCTCGGTTGATTTTCCCTCGCACAGAGGCGTAGACGATCGCCACCATCACGAGCACGAACACCGTTCCGGTTACGTGAACGAGAAACGTCGATGCGTCTCGAGTGATCAGACCCTGCGCGGTGAACTTGATCGGCCACAACTTGCCCACCACGACGTTGAACAGCCAAAACTGCATCGGCACAATGATCGCGACAGAAATCGCAATCACAGCCGCAAAATCCATCCACAGACGTCGCCGTAAATTACTCATCGTTACAACTCCCTAATAATTTGGCGTCAGCTTTGACCAAGGCCGGCAGCACCGACTCCACTGGGGCCCGCTTTGACTGGATATGGGATGGGACTTTGTGCCGGCTGCCCGCAGACTCCGTGCGCCCCGATCATCTGGTAGTGAGGCGTTGGTGAATTCTTTGAGGACTTGATGACGATCTCGCCGACCATGTCGTTCATGTACTGAAAACCGGCCTGCAGAAACGAGGTGTAGCACCAAGGGCCAGGCTTATCCGGAACAGTGAACGCGATCGTGCTGCTTTTCCCGGGCGACAGCGTCAAGGCAAACGCACCGTGCGGCGTAAAGTCACCGCCGGCGGTTTTCATCGATACGCCGGTAAAGAGGTCTTCTCCCCACCCCAGTGGATTGCCGTAACCGAGCACGTTGCCGGGCGGCGCTCTCAGCAGCTTTTTGCCAACGGTGAACTGTTCGTTGATCCGCGGCACGAGTTGCGACTCGTTTACCAATGTCAATGCAACCTTCTCACCCGGATACAAAACAATATGATCCGGAACGAAATACCAGTTACGCATCCACACCGTAATGTGGTGAACACCTTGTGCGTCGACGCTTGCGCGCGGCGAAACGGATTTGTTCCAAGTCACCGCTCCGGCTATCACCGCGATCAGCACAATCGTCGATATACCGACCTGTTTAACTCCGGCTTTGATTGCCATCCAACACTCTCCTCATGCGTTGCGTCGTTCGTGGCGCAATTCAGATTCCCTCTGCCACAGGCCTTTAAGCAATGGTCATGCCATCGACGCACACACTCATTAACCACGCATTAATGCAGGGAGCTGGTTTCATAATTCGTTGTTAATTATTTAGTTAATAAGTGGTTTTTATCTGGTCAACATCAAACCAGTGATCCGTTATGAACCAAAAACAACGGCTCACAATGGACCACCTTGATGGTCTATTTCTAATATAAATAGACACTTATGTGACTCGGAATTTCGACTCAAACACGGCGGCGTCGTCAGTGAGCTTTGGCCGAACTATGGCCAACACCTCACCCGACTGGAAACGCCCTCTAACTTTGTGATCGGCGCGCATATTGCTCGTGATTCGGCATGTTGGGTCAATTGAGGAAATCACGCATGTCTTTAGTCGCGCACCTGCTCAGCCTGTCCGGCGGCCTACTGGCCGTGCTCGCACTGCTGCTGCTGCTATCGCTAGCTGTCGTGATCGAGCGTGGCTGGTTCTATTTTCATGTCATGCGTAGCGGCGCGATGACGACCGCGCAGATCACTTCAGGAGCCAGCAGAGCATCCCTGATCGGCATCAGGGATGGATTCAGAGACATGCCCCAAGGCCTTGTCGCATCGACTGCGCTCGATTACCTGGACACCGGCCCGGCAACACTCGAAGCAGCGCTCGAGCACCGAATCACCGAGATACTGCCGACCCTGGACCGCAACCTATGGCTGCTGGACGCCACGGCAACACTCGCCCCGCTATTCGGATTGCTGGGCACGATCGTCGGCATGGTGCAGACGTTCAACCTGTTGGGAAACGGACCTGGGATGGTGTCAGGGCATGCGACAGGCGGCATCGCCGACGCCTTGGTGGCGACCGGTGGCGGCCTGTTCGTAGCGATCGTTGCCGTTATCGGCTTGAGCGTGTTCAATAATCGGCTGCGTGAAACGGTTCGTCAGCTCGATGCCATAAAACTCGCTGGACTGGCTGTTGCGCACGGCTCGCCAACTGCCACCGAGATTCGGTCCGAACACACCCATCGGCCTGTCGTGGGAGTCAAGGAGGCGCTCTCATGACCGAGCGACGATACCTGCAGCGCAGCCAGCCGCGTCTGAACATCATCCCAATGATCGATGTGATGATGTTCCTGCTCGTCTTCTTCGTACTCATCGTGTTCCACTCGATCCCCGACTCCGGCATCAACGTCAACCTTCCCCAAGCCGCTCATACGGACCCGCTGCCCCTGCAAAGCATTGTCATAAACGTGAATTCGCGCGACATGGCCAGCGTTCAGGGGCACGAGATGACCATCAAGCGCCTGCCCGCTTATTTGCGCTCACAACAAGACTCGCGGCGACTGAAGGTGATCCTGGCCGGCGACCGCTCACTGCCCCTGCGTGATCTGGTACACGTCATGTCGGCCATCCGCTCAGCGGGGATCAAGAATGTCGGCATCGCCGTACGCGGCCAGCAGTCCTGAACACTGCCGTCGATGAGTGATCTGCGGGCGGCACGCAAAGCGCCGGCTGTTCGATATTCGACTCACTCACGCGCTATGCGCAGGCTCCACCACGATTACCGCGTCCATGACGTAAGGATATCCACCATAGACGCGGCGAGGCTTGTAGGAGTGCCGCCATTCATATGCGTGCAGCGTACAGAGAATGTGATAGATACCAGGCTTACTGAAGTCGATCGACCGATGTCCACCGTTCTTGCTCAGGACAAAGCCCTGAAAGTTTCTGCGATACGTTTTCACCTTGCCATCATCGTCATACAAGACCGGATAAGACCCTGGGAAAAACCCATGATTCATGCCGTCCTCATTGTAGATCTGGATCGGCTGCCCGGCCTTGACTACCAACACCCACGGTTTGAAAGTCATCGTCCCGCCCGGCACCTCCATCCATGGCGCGCCGCCAGCCATGAACGAACGCCGATGCTTGCCGAGCAGGGTGCTCTTGCCGGGGACCTCCATGGGTCCATAGCTGGTGCTCAGCGGAATACCGCCGCCCTTGGCATCCGTCACGGCCACCACTCCATAGGCTGGCGCCGGAAAGTCGTGCGAGCTCTTGCGCGCGACCACCTGATAGACTTTTTCACCAGCAGCCCCTTGAATCGCAACACTCCCGAAGCCCGAGTCGCCGGCGTCGTAGTAGTCGTACACGCCGTAAGCCGAGGGTTTCCAGGAGACGGTGCCGTGGGCAGGAACGGTAAAACTCTTAACCGCCCTTCCACGCCAGGTGACGATCCGCAGCGGCAGCGCGTGCGCCGTTGGGTTTGCGAATCGCAGGCTCGAACCTTTCACCAACTGGACATTCATCGCGCTGAAACCCGTGGTATCGAAGTTCACCGCGACGCCATTGGCAGCAGCCGGGGAAACACCTGGCGTGCAAAACAGGGCAATACCCGCCAGAACGAATGGCCGAAAAACGTTACCAGGCCTCGCAGTTGTAGAGCAGAGGGAAACTTCCGAACGCCGATTCATCATTTCATCCTCCAGGACGCGACACATCCATGTCGCCTTATGTCATGCCGAGGGAATATCCCGGGTATTGATGCATCTACGCCAGCCATGGATACGGACTAAATTCCGGCCCCACAAAGCAAAATGACTGACGAAGCTCTATGAGAAAGAGCAAAAGAGATGCCAGGAAGTGAGATCGACGGAACATGCCTGGTCCATCAAGACGGCGCTCTCGCCTTAACCACGATTTTCTGCAACGCATAGAGCGTTACGATCTGCGCCGTAGAGTTGCGATACGCTCCCTCATGCTCGAACCCAGTCAGACCAAATTGCTGTTTGATCGCACTACCCCCACCACGCCCGAGAGCGCCGCGGTCTTCGCCGGGCGCCACCTGCACCTGACCACCCAGCGCGACGCGCACCTGGCCGCCGGCGCCACGCTTGGCGCTGCGGCCGGCGCCGGCGTCGGCCTCTACGCCGTCGCCGGCGGCCTCAAGACCATCGCCAACCACGGCCCGCTCAGCATCGAGGCCCACGCCGACGCACTGCAGGTGCTGGCCGACAAGAGCGTCACGGTCGCCTCCGCCGGCGGGCAGATCAAGGTGCTGGCCAAGGAGGCCGTCGTGCTCAAGGCCGGTCAGTGCACGGTGAGCCTCGAAGGCGGCGGCGTCACCCTGTCCTGCCCCGGCAGCTTCACGGTCAAGAGCGCCTCGCATGCGTTCATGGGACCAGTCAGCAAACCGGCTGCGCTGGAGGCGTTGCCGAGCGGTCGCATGGGAGAGATACAGGGTCATACTGAGATCATCGCCAAGTACGACGGCACCTAGGCGATTCAGGGCGCCCCCTTAAAGGTCACCTTCCAGAACGGCACTTCACGCAGCGGCACGCCGGATGCGCAGGGCGTCGCTCGTCTGGAAGGCGTGCCGCTCGGCGGGGGCCTCATGAGCCTCGGCGAGGATGTGCGGCTATGGACAGCTCAGGGCAACGCCGCAAACCCACATGCGGGTAATGCCTCCGACGCCGATGGATGTGTTCCTCGTCATCGAGAGCAGCAACTTCGGCAGCACCTTCTGGCAGTGGGCGCCGGATCAATCCTCGCCTCACTTGTAGTCGACCTCATCTTCACCAGCGCCCGCGATTCAGCTGGCCCGGTACCGCGCAAGAACGCCTCTGTGCCATGGCCTGGACTCTCTCGAATTACCATATCCCCATCTCCAAGTCCGCTCTCGGATCGCTGACGCAGAAACGGCATAGGCAAACCAGAACCGGCACTGCAACGCTATTCCACTGATCCAGCGGGAAAACAGCCGTCTGATGTTGCGCACCATTCGAGGCTCGACCCGAGTCGAGCATACCTCCGTCTCCGCGCCCGCTCTCACCCAATCGTCGCCATGACCCTGCGCATCCTGGTATGCTTCGCGCATTGAAATCAGGGCACATCGCCTCGATTACCCGAACAAGCAAATAGAACTCGACGGTCCTGCAGGCTTGCCATGGGTCGTCTTAAGGAGCGAGCCGAGTATTCGGCCCCGTCCGTGCCCCGACCAACCTGCTGCTGCGGACCCATGCAGATCATGTTTTTCCAGCGACACGCCCCCAGAACAGCACACGCCATCGCCCCAATCCAAGTTCCGGATGCCGCGCCCACTGCCCGGTACGCGGCTTAAACGGTTCCCGACTCGTGTCATCGCATACGCCCCGCGCACTGTTCGCGATCAGTTCACTCGGACTCGGTCACGCCACCCGCAGCCTCGTCGTCATCCGCGAGTACCTGCATCGCGGCTATAGCGTAACCATCGTATCCGCCGGCAACGCACTCTCGTTTCTGCGCATGGAACTGGAAGGCGAAGCCTGATGTTGAGCTGCGGGAAATGCCCGACTATCCACCGCTGGAACGCGGTACCGGCTGGCGCCTGTATTACTACCTCGCGGTCGATCTGTTCCAGACTTGGCGGCTGATCCGCAGCGAGCATCGCGCGGTGCAGGCCATGGCCGCCGATTACGACTTCATATTCAGCGACGGGCGCTACGGTTTCCACAGCCGCTGGACACCATCGTTCATCCTCTCGCACCAGATCGCCTTCATGCCGCCCAAAGGGCTGCGCGAAACCTCCTGGCTCACTGAGCACGTCAACATCGCCGCGCTGTGCCAATTCGACTGCCTGTTCATTCCCGATTATCCCGGGCCCAGCGTCAACCTGGCAGGCAACCTCGCGCATACCCCGAACCTGCACCGCTGCAAGCATCAATATGTCGGCATCCTCTCGTCATACCCACATCTCGAGCTGGCGCAGGACATCGACTACCTGTTCGTCATCAGCGGCTACCTGCTCGAACACAAGGGTTCATTCGTCCATAGCCTGCTCGAACAGGCCGGCAAACTCCCGGGGCGCAAGGTCTTCGTGCTCGGCAACGCCCAGGGCAACGCCGACCTATACGACGCCTACCGCAGCGACGAGCTCGAGATTCATGCCGTGGCCAGCGGAAAACTTCGCCAGGAACTGTTCAGCCGCGCCCACTGCGTCATCTCGCGCGCCGGCTACACGACCGTCATGGATCTGGTCGAACACGACAAGCGCGCCCTGCTGATCCCCACGCCGAATCAGACCGAGCAGGAGTACCTCGCCTACTATCTGAGCAGCATGGAGCACTACGTCACCCGCAACCAAGACGAGGCAGACGACTTGGTCGAAGCGCTCGACGCCTGCAAGGACACCCATCTGTTCGAACCGCCCTGGCGCACGGAGGAGTCGATCCGGCAGATCGCGGACGGCATGTCCGGCTTGCTGCACAAACATTTCATTTCCATCATCGTTCCCGCGCACAACGAACAGGACGAACTGGCGGTCACGCTGCGCTGTCTGCTGGCGCAACGCTATCCGGCCGAACAGATGGAAATCGTCGTCGTCGAGAACGGTTCCACCGACGCCACCCTGGACATCGCCACGCGCATCGCCGCCGAAGCATCCAACGATGGGCGCATTCGCGTGCTGCAAAGCGAAAAGGGCGTGTCCTGCGCCAAGAACGCCGGCCTCGCCGCCATCTCGCGCGAATCCGAATGGATCGTATTCTGCGACGCCGACACCCGCCTCGGCCCGAACTTCCTGCATCATCTGAACACCTGGCTGAACCGCCACAGCGAACAGGGCCTGAGCGTCGGCACCACCTCGGTACGCCCACAGCCCAGCGATCGGCTGTATGCACGCGCCTGGTTCGGCGCCTACGACCTCATCCACCGGATGACCAAGAGCTCCTATGCGATCCAGCTGGCCCGCACCTCGGTCGCGCGCGGCATCGGTTTCCGCGAGGATCTCAATTTCGCCGAAGATCTGATTTTCATTCGCGAATGCCGGCGCTACGGACGTTTCTTCTTTGTCCCCACCGACCAGGTCGCCACCTCGACGCGGCGCTTCGAAGCCCGCGGCTATCTGCGCCAGAGCCTACGCTGGCTGGTAGAGGCGCTGATGCCGCTCGGGCTCAAGGCACATCGAAAATACGATGTCATTCGCTGACTTCAGCTCGCTCGATCAGCTCCTGGCCTTCCTCGGCCAACATCGTCATTGGGCCTATGCGGTCCTGTTCCTCGGCGCCTTCCTGGAAACCGTCATCCCGTTTTCCCTGATCGTTCTGGGCGAGATATTCTTCCTTTCAGGTTCACTGTTGGCCGGCATGGGCGTTCTTGACCTATGGGGCGTCATGGCCGTGCTCTACATCGGCGGCATTCTCGGCGACAACGCCAGCTACTGGATGGGCTACTACTACGGTGCGGGCTTGTTCGAACGCCTCGCCCACTGGCCCTTGATCGGACGCCTGGTGCATCCCGAGAACTACGACAAAGGTGTCGAGTTCTTCCGCAAGCGCGGCGCGCTTGCCGTCTTCACCGCCCGGCTCAGCGGCCCGCTGTCCTGGGTCACGCCGGCCATGGCCGGCATCTTCCGCCTGAACTATCTCACTTTCCTGCGTTTCAACACACCGGCCGTCGTCATCGGCATCAGCGAATTCGTCATCATCGGCTACTTCTTCGGCAACCACATCAACACGATCCTTGCCTGGATGCAGAACTATGCC
Source organism: uncultured Gammaproteobacteria bacterium (assembly GCA_963751375.1). Taxonomy (GTDB): domain Bacteria; phylum Pseudomonadota; class Gammaproteobacteria; order DSM-5130; family Acidihalobacteraceae; genus Acidihalobacter_A. The sequence goes on along the minus strand of CAVVUY010000031.1, from coordinate 29,024 downwards.
CCAGCCGCCGCCCTGGTGGCGGTGGGCGTCATCGCGCTGATCCTGATCGTGCGGCGCTACTTCAACTGGCGGGCCGAATTGCACCGTACGGAAGCCGAGATCGTCGATTTCATCGGCAAACACTTCGGCCTTTCGCTGCTGATCATCGCCGTGGTCATCGTCGGCGTGTTCTATCTGATCCGACCGATCTGATACGACCTGCCGGGCACCATTCGTCGCGACAAATCGACCGTATACCCAACCTCTCACCTCTTGCGCTCGTCCGAGCGACGCAAATTTCATATCCTGTCGCGACCCACACCATGCGCGCACAAGACGAATGGCCACACTACGCCAACCTCTGGACACGTTGCACGAGGTCTCCAGCCAGATCGGTCAGGTCATTCTCGGCAAGGAATCGCAGATACAACTGGCACTCGCCTGCCTGCTGGCACGCGGACATCTGCTGATCGAAGATCTGCCCGGAGTCGGCAAAACCACCCTCGCCCACGCCCTGGCACGCATCCTCGGGCTCGAGTTCCAGCGTGTGCAGTTCACCAGCGATCTGCTCCCGGCGGACGTCATCGGCGTTTCCATCTACGATCGCGAGGCCGGCAGCTTTCGCTTCCATCCAGGCCCTGTGTTCACCCAGGTACTGCTCGCCGACGAAATCAACCGCGCCACGCCCAAGGCGCAGAGCGCACTGCTCGAAGCCATGGAAGAGCAGCAGATCAGCATCGACGGCCAGACCCACCTTCTGCCCGAACCCTTTTTCGTCATCGCGACGCAGAACCCGGCCCAGCAGCTCGGCACCTATCCGCTGCCTGAATCCCAGCTCGACCGCTTCCTGATGCGTATCAGCCTGGGCTACCCGGATGCCGCCGCCGAACGCGCCCTGCTCGCCGGCAGCGACCGGCGCGCTCTGCTAGCCCGCCTGGAACCCCAGTTCAACGGCGAAAGGCTGCGCGAGCTGCAGACGGCGGCAGACAGCGTGCATGCCGCAGGGCCGCTACTGGACTACGTGCAGGCTCTGCTCGCGGTGACGCGCAACCATCCGCAACTGCGCCTCGGCCTGTCGCCACGGGCCGGTCTGGGGCTGCTACGCGCGGCGCGCGGTCTGGCCTTGCTGCGCGGGCGCGACTACCTAGTGCCCGAAGACGTGCAAGCCGTGTTCCCGGCCGTGGCCGGACACCGCCTGCAGGCGATCGACACCGATGCAGCGCTTCCGGACAACATGCTGCAACAACTGCTCGACCGTGTGCCGTTACCCTGACCATTGCCAACGCAGACTATGAACTGGCTGCTACGCTGGGCCGGCCCACGTCTCGCCATCCACGGCGAACAGACCTGTTTCGACCGCCGCCGCCTGTTCATCCTGCCGACCGGCGCCGGTGTGGCCTATGGCGCGTTGTTGCTGGTTCTGCTGCTGGTCGCCATGAACTACAACAACAGTATGGTGTTCGCCTTCACCTTCCTGCTGGCCGCCATCGGCGCCAACGCCATGTGGCAAACCCATCGCAACCTGCTCGGCCTGTGCGTCGCCCTACGCCCACCGGACGAAGTCTTCGCCCAACAGCCTACTGCGCTGCGGCTGCAACTCGAAGGCGGCGACAAGGCACGCCGTGCGCTCGAAATCGAGTTCGAACCACGCATACCCCATACTCCCGCCACCCTGGTGACAGCCTCAGGTAACACGCAGACTTCCCTGCAACTACCCGCCATGCGGCGCGGCCTGCAACCGCTGCCAGTCGTGCGTATCGCCACACGCTATCCACTCGGCCTGTTCCGGGCCTGGTCGCTGCTGCCATTTTCCACCCGTGTGCTGGTCTACCCGCAACCAGCCGACCACGCTCCGACATTGCCCAGCGCCCCCGACACCGGCGGCGCTCAGGCCCGCAGCGGCAGCAACGAAGAAGACTTCGATGGGCTCAGGGCCTACCACCCGACCGACCCTCCGCGCCGCATCGCCTGGCGCGCATCCGCCCGCAGCGACAGCCTGCTCAGCAAGTCCATGCACGCCGGTGCCGCACCGCGTATCTGGCTGGACTGGCATACCCTGCAGAGCCATGATCCTGAAGAACGCCTTTCGATCCTGTGCCGCTGGATACTCGACGCCGAAAGACTGGGACTGCGCTACGGCCTGCGTCTACCGCGGCGCACGCTCGATCCCGACCGCGGCACGGCCCACCGGCGCGAATGCCTGCGTCTGCTAGCGCTGTACGGAGACGCCGAGTGAAACGGCGCCGAGCAATGGTCACTTTACCTGCCGAACAGCGCCCCGTGTTCGGACTGTTGCTGGCATCGCTGGCGCTCGCCGCCGCTCCCCTGCTGGCATCGCTGCCTCCATGGATTCCTGCAATCGCACTCGGCCTGCTCGCACTGCGCGCACTGGCGCTGTGGCGCCATCGACCGATGCCTCCGGGCTGGCTGCTCGCACTCGTCGGACTCGCCGGCGGCATCATCGTGTTCGCCCAGTTCCAGTCGCTGAACGGACGCGAGGCGGGCATCTCCCTGCTGCTGTTCGGCACAACCCTCAAGTCCTACGAGGTGCGCACACGGCGCGACCTCATCGTGCTGCTTTATCTCGGCTATCTGCTCACCTTGGCGCACTTCCTGTTCGACCAGTCGATTCCGTGGGTGCTCTACGCGCTGCTGCTGGTCGTGGCGCTCACCACTCTGATGACACGCCTACACGCCGGACCGCAGCCGCCAAGCTGGCTGACGCTCGGTCTCGGCGGCGCGTTGAAACTGCTTGCGGCAGTACCGCTCATGCTGCTGCTATTCGCCTTGTTCCCACGCATCGAAGGCCCCCTGTGGGGTCGCCCGTCGCAGGAGCAGACCGCCATTACAGGCCTGGGCAGCGATCTGGCCCCCGGCAGCATCACACAGCTGGTGCAGTCCCAGGCCGTCGCCTTCCGAGCGACCTTCGCCGCCTCTCCTCCGCCGGTCGCTGTGCGTTATTGGCGCGTTCGCGTCATGGACGAATTCGACGGCTCCCGCTGGAGCGTTACATCGCATGCGGCTAACCGCCCCGGAAGACTGCACCCCGAAGGCGCGAGTCTGCACTACACCCTGCTGCTGCAGCCCAGCGGCCGGCGCTGGATACCCGCGCTGGACATGCCCGACAGTGTGCCGCAGCAGGCCCGCCTAGGTGTCGGACATACGCTCAGCATGCGGCAGCCGATCGACCGTACCCGCGAATTCTCCCTCAGCGCCGCCACCCGCTATGTACTCGCCCCGTCGCTGTCGGCAGTCGCGCGCCGTACCGACCTCCGACTGCCGCCCGGCAGCGCACCACGTGCCCGCGCGTTGGCGCAGCAATGGCGCCTGCAGGATCCCTCGCCGCAAGCCATCGTCGACCGCGCGCTACGCTACATCCACGATCAGCCCTTCTACTACACGCTGCAACCGCCGCCCTTGCGCGGCGACGTCACCGACGACTTCCTGTTCGGCACCCGGCGCGGATTCTGTGAGCACTACGCCAGCGCGTTCGCCGTGCTGATGCGCGCCGCGGGCATTCCCGCCCGCGTCGTGACCGGATATGCGGGCGGCGAATGGAACCCCGTGCTGCACTATCTGCTGGTACGTCAGTCCGACGCACATGCCTGGGTCGAAGTCTGGCTCGCCGAACGCGGCTGGGTGCGTGTCGACCCAACCTCAGCCATCGCCGCCAGTCGGGTACAGCAGGGCATCGCAACCGGCAGCGCGCGCGCGACCGCCTCCGGCACCGGCGCGTCGGATGCGCTGCAGCGCTGGATCGGTAATCTGCGTCTGGGCTGGGATAGCGTGGAATACTTCTGGAACAGCTGGATCGTGGCCTTCGGTCCGCAACAACAGCGCGCATTCCTCCATCGTCTGGGGCTGCAGGCCGATTGGTACCACCTCGGTCTGTACATCGGAAGCGGTGCCGGACTGCTGGCGCTATTGTGGTTCGGCGCCGACCTCCTGCGCCGGCGTACGCCACGCGCCGATACGGCTACGCGTCTTTACCACCGTCATCTGCGCCGGCTTGCACGCCTCGGGCTACGCCCCGCGCCGGGCGAAGGCGCGCTCGACTTCGCGGAACGCGTCGCTCAGCGCCTACCCCAGCAGGCGGCTCAGGCCAAGCGAATCGCCACGCTGTATACCGAAGCCCGTTATGCAGGCGGCAGCAAACCGCAGCGCGAACAGCGCCTGCGCAAACTCGCCGAAGCGCTTGGCAAGCAACCCCGGCAGGAGCACTGACCCCACGGACGCCGCCCACAAAGAGGCCCGCACTGGGCGGGCCTAGTTGCCGGCTGGGGAAGACGCCGGCGTAGCACATCCCCATTTGATTCCGAAGCGTCAGGCGCTGCGCTTTTCCTCGGCAGGTTCGCGCTTGCCCTGGTAGTCGGCGATCGCCGCCTTGATCGCATCCTCGGCCAACACCGAACAATGGATCTTCACCGGCGGCAGCGCCAGCTCCTCGGCAATCTGCGTGTTCTTGATCTCACCCGCCTCGCTCAGCGTCTTGCCCTTCACCCACTCCGTCAGCAGGCTAGAACTCGCAATCGCCGATCCGCAGCCGTAGGTCTTGAACTTCGCGTCTTCGATCACCCCCTGACCGTTCACCTTGATCTGCAGCTTCATCACGTCGCCGCAGGCCGGCGCGCCGACCATCCCCGTACCAACATCCAGCGAATCCTTGTCCAGACTCCCGACGTTGCGCGGGTTTTCGTAGTGATCAATCACTTTGTCGCTGTATGCCATGCGTAACCTCCAAATTCCGTGATAGCTGATCGCCGTGCGTTCAGGCAGCAGTGCGGCGGATACCGTTGTCAGTCGGACGGTGGTGCAAATGGTCCTGCCGTTCGGCCACCTCGCGTATATCCGGGCGGCTGGTGAACTGGTCCAGCGTAATGCCGTCGAGGAACGAATAGAGACGATCGCTGAGTTCGTCCCACAGCTGATGGGTCAAGCAGCGCTCGCCATCTTGGCAATCCTCATGGCCGTGGCACCGCGTGGCGTCGACGGATTCATCGACCGCAGTGACGATCGCTGCCACCGTGATCTGATCCGCCGGGCGCGCCAGGCGGTAGCCGCCGCCGGGGCCGCGCACACCCTCGACCAATCCCGACTTGCGCAACTTGGCGAACAGTTGCTCCAGATAGGACAGCGAAATCCCCTGGCAGACCGAAATATCGGCCAGCGTCACAGGACCCGACTTGTCGTGGATCGCAAGATCCATCATTGCGGTAACAGCGTAACGACCCTTGGTTGAGAGTTTCATAGACATCCACCTACTTTGGCGCGACAACGACAGTCGGCTTAATTTCCGAGTGTTTTCGTAAACTATTCTAATCCGCCAGTCATGGCTCAATCAAGCCGGATGTCGGAGCGGCGGATGGGACATAGAACATGTGCCGCATATTGCCGCACTCACAACCGGTGGAACCCGGCATTTCCAGCCTGGCGGCTCGGACACCCGTCAATCAGGCCGAAACAGGTGCTTGTCCGAAACGGTGGCCCTGCCGCAAACAGTGAGTCAGCCAGTCGTGAAGGAACGCATTGGCCTGCCAGCAGATCGTGAGTTCACGCTGGCGGCCGCCCGCAAACGGTTCGCAGTTGAGACCGTCGGGATGAACCCCTGAAATCAGCACTTCGGCCTGACGCGCATCCTGATAGACACGTACCGACAGCGTTGGAGTACGGCCGACATCGCCTATAGGCTGGCTCAATTCAATGGTCGTGGTATAGCGAGTGCGCTCGAGCACTCGCAGATACAACGGCGGCACACCATCGGGGCAGGAAACGTGCAAACCGTCCAACTCGCCGAGCGGCGGGCACAACCGGCGCAACGCGATGTAGTTGTCCTCATACAACTCCATCAACGCCGCAAAACTGCGGGGCTGCGAAGCCAGATGAGCAGGTATGCGAGGCGCTGAAATCATGGCGCGAAGCATAGCATAGGGACAACTCGACACGGATTTGCTAACGTCCTAGGAAACATCAGGCGAACAGCCTAAGGACGAGTCGATGAGTCAAACTGTCTCCACCCGCCCTTTCGAGGATCAACGCCCGGGCACTTCCGGCTTGCGCAAATCCGTCAGCGTCTTTCAACAGCCGAACTACCTGGAGAACTTCGTGCAGTCGTTATTCGACTGCATCGCAGATGAACTGGCCGGCGCGACCTTGGTGCTAGGCGGCGACGGCCGCTACCACAACCGCGAAGCGATCCAGACCATTCTGCGCATGGCCGCGGCCAACAAAGTCCAGCGCGTACTGGTCGGCCGCGGCGGTATCTTCTCCACGCCCGCGGTATCCGCCGCAATCCGCGGCCATCATGCCGCCGGCGGCATCATCCTGTCCGCCAGCCACAATCCCGGCGGCCCCGAGGGTGATTTCGGCATCAAGTTCAACGCCCGCAACGGCGGCCCCGCCTCCGAATCGTTGACCGAGCGCATATACGCGCGCAGCCAGATCATCGAACGCTACCGCATCGCGCCGCCCGAGCACATCGACATCGACACGCTCGGGCTCTACCACCTGGAACAGATGGAAGTCGAAGTCGTCGACCCCGTCACCGAATACGCTCAGCTGATGCAGCGCCTGTTCGACTTCGAACGCATCCGCGAGCTGATCCACGGCGGCCTGCGGCTGAGCTTCGATGCCATGCATGCGGTTACCGGTCCATATGCGAAAGTGATCTTCGAGGAACTGCTCGGCGCCACCAAAGGCAGCGTGCACAATGGCGTTCCCCTGGCCGACTTCGGCGGTGGCCACCCCGATCCCAACCTCACCTACGCCGCCGATCTGGTGCATGAAATGGAGGCCGATGACGGGCCCGATTTCGGTGCCGCCTCGGACGGTGACGGCGACCGCAACATGATCCTCGGCCGCGATTTTTTCGTCACGCCCAGCGACAGCCTGGCCGTGCTCGCGGCCAATGCCACGCTGGTGCCCGGTTACCGCGACGGCCTCACCGGCATCGCCCGCTCCATGCCCACCAGTCGCGCAGCCGACCGCGTCGCCGCGGCGCTCGGTATCCCATGTTTCGAAACCCCGACTGGCTGGAAGTTCTTCGGCAATCTGCTCGATGCCGACCGCATCACGCTCTGCGGCGAAGAAAGCTTCGGCACCGGTTCCGATCACGTGCGGGAAAAAGACGGCTTGTGGGCCATCTTGTTCTGGCTCAACCTACTCGCCGTACGCCGCCAGTCCATCGCCGATATCGTCCGCGAACACTGGCGCCAATACGGCCGTGACGTGTACACACGCCACGACTACGAAGACGTCGACGCGCAGAACGCAAGCCTCCTGATGGACACGCTGCGCGGCAAGCTGGATGCGCTGGTCGGTCAAGCCTACGCTGGGCTGAGCATCACGCATGCCGACGACTTCGCCTATGATGACCCCATAGACGGCAGTCATACGGAGCGCCAGGGATTGCGCATCCTGTTCGGCGACGAAGCACGCATTATCTACCGGCTATCGGGTACCGGCACCCAAGGCGCCACGCTGCGTGTCTACATAGAACGCCGCGAAACTCGCGAAACGCACATAGACACCGACGCCCAGGTGCTTCTGCGCAGCCTGATCGAAGCCGCCGACGTCATCGCCGGCATCCGTACGCACACCGGGCGCGAATGCCCTGACGTCATCACATGAGTTGCGAAGAATCATGAGCGGCTGCTGCGGTGACGGCTGCACTCTGGACAGCGCTCAGTCGCGCCAGCGTGGCACGCTGCGCGCCGTGCTGGCCATCAATGCGGTTATGTTCGTGCTCATCGCCGGTGCGGCGATGTATGCCGGTTCCACCGCCCTGCTCTCGGACAGTCTGGACAACCTGGGCGACGCACTGACCTACGGTTTGAGCCTCTACGCCTTGAGCCGAAGCGTCCGCACCAAGGCCGGCGTGGCGCTTTTCAAAGGCCTGCTGATCCTGCTCGCGGCCTGTGCGGTGGCGATACAAATCGTCGTCCGGCTGTTCGAACCGTCGGTGCCGCTGTTCGAAGTCATGGGTCTGTTCAGCCTGCTCGGCCTTGCGGCAAACGGACTCTGCCTGTTCCTGCTATGGCGCCACCGACACGAGGACGTCAACATGAGTTCGGTGTGGGAATGTTCGCGCAACGATATTGCGTCGAACCTTTCTGTGTTCGTGGCCGCTGGGGCGATATGGCTGACCGGGGCGGGCTGGCCGGACATCGTGGTCGCGTCTGCCTTGGTCCTGTTGCTGGTGCGTTCGGCGTACCGCGTCATCACCAGAGCGATCAGCGAACTGCACAGCGCCAACCGACTGACTCACTCGAACGCGGGGCACTGAAGAATACGTATCAGAACGTATTCGCGACTTCCGATACACCGGGCACACGGCTGCGGACCAGGCGTTCGACCACATTCTTCAGATCCAAGGCGGAACGCGGACAACCTACGCAGGCGCCCTTGAAACGCACTCGCACGACGCGGTCGTCGAGCTCGACGAACTCAATGTCGCCACCGTCCTGCATGAGGATCCGGCGGGCCTCCTCTATCGCTCCGAGTACTTCGTCGAGATCGATCGGCCCCTCGGCTACCACGCGTTCACCGTCACGCGCCGCCATGGTCTGCGCGCGGTCGAGACGCAGCGCCAGCTCGGGATCAAGCTCCTCGATCGCATCCAACTCGTCCTCACTGTAGACGTGCGCGGGATCGGGATTGAGAAGGCGCTCCAATTCGTCCTGCACGACTGCAAGACTCTGGTAATTCAAACTGTGTTCAGTCGTCATGATCTTCCGAATGATCGTGTCGTGCGGCGCGCAGCCGCACGCGCAAGCGTCTCAGCACTTCGGTATCCAGGGAATCGGGCAGCAAGAGCACCGCGCGCCGCCCCAGGCCTTCGAGCTTCAGGCTGAGGATCACCAGCTTGGGATTCACGAAGCAGTCGGGCGCCAGGGTTGCTTCGTGCTCGCGCCCGAAAGCATCCCAAACGCGCCATTTGCCGGAAACCTCCCACACCAACCGCAGCAGGCTGCGAGGGGCGTTGAGCAACACGTACACCCGCAGGTTCCTGTACAGGCTCGCGGCAAGCATCAGGCCGAGCAGAACGCGTACCGGCGCCTGCAGGTCGATATAGGCCAAGGCCACGGCGGCCGTGGCATGCGCGAGCACGAGAAAGCCGGCCAACAGGCGCGAAGGCTTAAGTTGCAGGTATAACGGCTCTACGGATCTCTGTGACGACATGGGCAATGCTCGGGTCCGACGGGGACATGCGTTCCATCAAGACTTCCAAGAGTACCTGATCAGGATACTCCAGCAAACGTTCGAAGGCGATGCGCTCGCCATCGTCCAACTCGCCGTAGCGACGATCGAAGAACGGGATCAGCAGTTCGTCCAGCTCGCGCATGCCGCGCCGGCAGCGCCAGCGCAGCCTATCGGACTCGGCCATGGTCTTTAGACTGACTTCTTCAGCATGGCGTGCTTGATCTGCCCGATCGCCTTGGTCGGATTGAGCCCCTTCGGACACACCTGCACGCAGTTCATGATGCTATGGCAGCGGTAAAGCTTGTAGGCGTCGTCGAGCTGCTCCAGACGTTCGTCGGTAGCCTGATCGCGGCTGTCGAGCACGAAACGCGAGGCCTGTAGCAACGCGGCTGGGCCCAGGAACTTGTCCGGATTCCACCAGTACGAGGGGCAGGATGCCGAGCAGCAACCGCACAGGATGCATTCATACAGACCGTCGAGCTTCTCGCGCTCTTCCGGCGACTGCTTGATTTCGACCTCGGGTTCGGGATCCTTGAGCTGCAGATAAGGTTCGGCCTTGCGGTACTGGCCGTAGAAGTTCTCCATATCCACAACCAGATCTCGGATCACCGGCATGCCGGGAAACGGCCGCAGCTCGATCGGCTCCTTGAGTTCGGTCAGCGGCGTGACGCAGGCCAAGCCATTCTTGCCGTTGATGTTCATGCCGTCCGAACCGCACACGCCTTCCTGACAGGAACGGCGGAAGCTCAGAGTCGGATCCTGCTCCTTGAGCTTGAGCAGGGCACCGAGCAGCATCATGCCGGGCTCGATGTCCTTTTCGGGCAGATCGTAGTCCTGCATATAGGGCTTGTCGCCGCTCTCCGGATCGTAGCGATAGATAGAAAAGCGCATCAGTAGACCCTCTCCTTGGGCGGGAAGGACTCAACCGTCAGCGGGCGGGTGCGCACCGGCTTGTAATCCAGCGAATCCGATTCCAAAAAGTACAACGTGTGCTTCATCCAGCGCTCGTCGTCGCGCTTCTCATGGTCGACACGCGAATGGGCGCCGCGGCTCTCCTGGCGCGCATGGGCCGACATCGACGCCGCCATAGCACAGTCGATGAGGTTCTCCGTTTCCATCGCTTCGACCCGGGCCGTGTTGAACACGCGGCTCTGATCGCTCAGCGTGGCATGCTTGAATCGCTCGGCGATCTCGCGCACCTTCTTCACGCCTTCGGCCAGCAGGGACTCCTCGCGGAACACGCCGGCGTGATCCTCCATCGCCTTCTTCAGTTCGGCGCGCAGCTGCTCGGGCCGCTCGCCGTCGCCCTTCTTGTCCCAGCGCTGCAAGCGGGCCATGGCCGAGTCCAACGCGCTCTCGTCCATCGGACGATTGTGCGGATGCTCGGCGAGATATTCGATCATGTGATTGGCTGCCGCACGGCCGAACACCAGGATATCGAGCAGCGAGTTGCCGCCCAGGCGGTTGGCACCGTGCACCGACACGCAAGCACACTCGCCAGCGGCGTACAACCCAGCCACCGGTTCTTCGGGCGTCTCGCGCACCGGCGCCACCACCTGTCCGTGACGGTTTGTCGGGATGCCGCCCATCATGTAATGGCAGGTCGGATAGATCGGTATCGGCTGTTCGATCGGGTCCACGTGCACGAAGGTCATGCTGGAATCGCGGATGCCCGGCAGGCGGCTCTTGATGACGTCGGCACCGAGGTGGTCCAGCTTGAGCAGCACATGGTCCTTGTTCGGACCGCAGCCGCGCCCTTCCTTGACCTCGGTGTAGATGGCGCGGCTGACCACGTCGCGCGAGGCCAGGTCCTTGGCGTGAGGCGCGTAGCGCTCCATGAAGCGCTCACCGTCTTTGTTGAGCAGATATCCGCCCTCGCCGCGCGCGCCCTCGGTGATCAGCATGCCGCGGCCGGCAATGCCGGTCGGATGGAACTGGATGAATTCCATGTCCTGCGCCGGAACGCCGGCACGCAGCGCCATGGCCAGACCGTCGCCGGTATTGATCAAAGCGTTGGTATTGGTGCGGTACATCTGACCGGCGCCGCCGGTGGCCAGCAGCGTGGCCTTGGCTTCGATCAGGATCGGTTCGCCGGTCTCGATGGAGAACGCCAGCGCGCCGAGCACATAGCCATCGGCATCCTTGATCAGGTCGACCGCGAAATACTCGTCGAAGAAATGCGTCTTGGCGCGGATGTTCTGCTGGTACAGGCTGTGCAGGATGGCGTGGCCGGTACGGTCCGCCGCGGCGCAGGTGCGCACCGCCTGCTCACCGCCGAAATTGCGGCTCTGTCCGCCGAAGGCGCGCTGGTAGATGTTGCCGTCTTCCAGGCGCGAGAACGGCACGCCGAAGTGATCCAGTTCGTAGACCACCTGGGGCGCAGCTCGGCACATGTACTCGATCGCGTCCTGGTCGCCAAGGTAATCGCTACCCTTGACGGTGTCGAACATGTGCCAGTGCCAGTTGTCCTCCACCACGTTGGCCAGCGCCGCGTTCACGCCGCCTTGAGCGGCCACGGTGTGGGAACGGGTCGGGAACACCTTGGAAACCACGGCCACGTTGGCATCTGCCCGTGCCAGTTGCAGGGCGGCGCGCAGACCGGCCCCGCCGGCGCCGATAATCAGCGCATCAAAGCGTCTTCTCACCAGTTTCATAGACCACTCGCTTGCAGCAGTATCCGGCCTGCCCACAGGCCGCAGCCGAGCAGGAAGATGATGACTAGGCTGTACGCGGTCACGCGCAGCCAGAGGGGATGTACGTAGTCGATAAGGATGTCGCGCACGCCGATCCAGGCGTGCAGCAACAGCATGACTACGAATACGGCCGTCGCCAGAAGCACCACAGGGCTGCTCAACCACGCCCGCCAGTGTTCGTAGCTCATGTGCGGATGGAAGGCCATCGCGCCGACCGCGAACACGAAAAACAGGCCGAGGTAGACGGCGCTGATTCGCTGCACGATCCAGGCGCGCATACCGCTCAGACCGGAACTCATAGATAGATCTCCAACAGCAGGATGACCGTCAGAACCAGCGCCGAAACGCCGACCCATGCGGCACTCCGGAAGCTCGGCCGTTTAGCGATGCCGATCTCCAGGTCCATGAGCAGATAGCGCACACCGGCGAGCAGGTGATGGCAGAGACTCCAGGTGACCAGCACCACCGCGGGTACGAGCCACCAGCTGGTAGCGACCGCCCGCGCATGCATGAAGCCGGCGGAGCCGCTCAGGGACAAATCCAGCAGGTAGAGAACGAAGGGGATCCCCAGGAACATGAGAGCTCCGGATACCCGGTGGGCGAATGAAATCACGCCGGGCAGGGGCAACTTGATCTTGAACAGATCCAGATAGACTGGGCGCTGCGTTGCGGGCATCGGCTCGTCCTTGGCCGTTGAGCAATAAGTGCTCGTTGTGAACCTACAGATTGCGGACGCTTCGAAACATTGCTGCTCGAACGGATAGCTGTCGCATCGCGTCCTCGCACTCCCTCCGCCACCACTTCAGGCTGGTTACGGGGGTGCTTAGCGGGGCTTCCTGCCCTCCGCTCGATCACCACAATTTTTCCGAGGTGTCCTTTTTGTGGAAGCGAGTATAGCACCTAATCCAGGAAAATCTGGTAGGCCTCCGCTGACAGCCCGGCGGCCCTGCTCTAACATAGAGACACCTCAATATTCACCACAGCGCAGCGCGCATGCACGAGCGCGTCCTTGCGTCGCTGAAGACCCACACCCGGAGAGACATCGATGAAACCCGACTGGAAGAATTTTCTTGCGCACGCCGGAGCGGAGTTCGACGATCTCGCCGTAGCGAGTTTCGGCAATCCCGAACGCGAGCGTCGCGTCACCACTACGGGCGAGATATTGTGCGACCTCTCTCATTTTGGCCTGATCTCAGCCTATGGCGAGGACGTCGCCGACTTCCTGCAAGGACAGTTCAGCAACGACGTATCTCAGGTAGACGCCGGCATAGCCAGTTGAACAGCTACTGCACGCCCAAGGGGCGCATGCTCACCAGTTTTCGCCTGTTCAAGACCGGCGACACCTTTTACCTGCGCCTGCCGCAAACGCTGGTCGAGCCCACCCTCAAGCGCCTGCGCATGTTCGTCATGCGTTCGCGAGTCACGCTCGAAAACGCCGACGACGCCCTCACCCGCATCGGTTGGTCGGGACCGAACGCAGTTGCCGAACTGAGCGCCGCGCTCGACGGAGCTGCCATACCGCAGACGCCCGACGAGGCGCTCAGCCTCCCTGCGCTCAGCGTGCTGCGCGTACCCGGCATCCATCCTCGTTTCGAGATCTACGGCCAACTTGAGGCCGTACAGCGCCTGTGGACCAGGCTAAACGTGCATGGAGCGCCCGTCGGCGCTGCCTGCTGGGGACTGCTCGACGTGCTGGCCGGAATTCCGACGATATATCCGGAAACCAGCGAAGCCTTCGTGCCGCAGATGGCCAACATGGAACTGATCGGCGGCGTCAGCTTCAAGAAAGGCTGCTACCCGGGACAGGAGATCGTCGCCCGCACTCAGTATCTCGGCAACCTCAAGCGCCGCATGTATCGCGTCCACGTCGACCTCGACGAGGTTGCACCTGGACAGGAGATCCTCGACGCCGCCAAGGGCGACTCCGGCATGGTCGGGCGCCTGGTCGAAGGCTATCGGCATCCGGACGGCGGCGTGGAAGGGCTTGCCGTGCTCCAGATCCAGAGCGTCGAGGACTCCGCCGACCTGCGCCTCGGTGCCGCCAAAGGCCCTCGCCTACGCGTCAGCCCACCGCCCTACCCGCTCGCCGTGGAGGGCGGCGTCTAGCGGGCCGGCGAGAACGGATCTGGCGGCAAACGGTTGGAACTCGCCCAGGGGACGGCGAGCGCATATAGGGAAAACGGCCGGAAGCGCGGTTTGCACGGCGAAAACAAGCGCAAGGAATCGATTTTGACGACTTCGCTATGCCTCGCGAGTGGCATTTCAACCGCCGCTAGAAACCGAGGTACGCCCCTATACCGACATAACCCGTGGTGAACTTGTAGAACTGCCCGTGAGGCATGCGCCCACTGTAAGCCTCGAGCATGACGCTTAGCGTGCGCTGCGCGGGATTGAAGCCGGCGTATTCCAATCCGAACTTGAGGCTGGCGTCGGGATTCCAGTCGGTCTCGGACCAGCTTTTCACGTCCAGGCCTGCAATCACCCTGGCGAAGCCCCATAGGATGCGTTGCCCGCGAAACTCGATGCCGCCCTGGAGTTGTACCGGTTTCAGGTCGCTAGGCGTCGGCCACAACAGATACGCGCCGCCGCCGTACACACGCCAACAGCCCCATCCGTGCGACCACAGCGCACTCAAGGCCTCATAGCTCAGCGCATAGTCGGTCGGCCGGTACTGTGCGAAGAAGCGCGGCCCGAGATGCGAACTCTGGTGGTAGAAGGACACGCGCAGTGAATCGGGGCCATGCCGCCAAGTCACCGGCATGCCGACCGTGAAATCCGTATTCAGAAGCTGGGGCGAAGCCACGTCGAGGTTGAATTGCGAAAACGCGCCGGCCGCGAAATCCACCTGCACCTGACCGCCTGCAGGCCCCTGCGCCCAACGGTACAGGCCCAGGGTGCCGCCGTAGCCGACGGCGCCCAAATGATACGCCCCGTATGGAGTCCAGTAGACGCGGTAGCTGGTGAAAAACCGCGGCTCCTTGGGGTCGGCTATGAGCGGGCGGAACAAGTCGCCGCGCGGGAAAAAGGAACCGTCCGCAAGATGCAGCCACGGCAGGTCGATCGAGCCCGTCCCGGCCGCCTCGGCACGCCGCACCACCTCCACGGCCTGCACGCCGGGCACCGACTCGAGCGTCCTCTGAACTTCCGCCGCTCGGCCCTTCCAGCCCGGCGGCGGCGTCACCCGCAGAACACCGCCGCTGATGCCGATCCGATAGCTGCCGGGCGTCCAGTGCAACTGCTGCTACAGCAGCGCATCGGCATAGGTCGTGCCCGCAGCCGCCGGCGCCGCGACAGCGGCGCAAACGAACAATAGACAGAACAACGGCGCTCGCCAGACGAAGCGCATCGACGCTACTCCATTATTTTTACGTGGCGATCACTCGGGCCGCATGTGCGGAAACAGCAGCACGTCTCGTATCGAAGGCGCATCGGCGAACAGCATGACTAGACGATCGATACCGATGCCCTCGCCGGCGGTCGGCGGCATGCCGTGCTCCAGGGCGCGGACGTAATCGGCGTCGAAATGCATCGCTTCGTCGTCACCGGCCTCCTTTTCCGCCACCTGTCGACGGAAGCGCTCGGCCTGGTCCTCGTAATCGTTGAGCTCGGAGAAGCCGTTGGCCAGTTCGCGTCCGCCGACGAAGAACTCGAAACGATCCGTCACCTCGGGGTTCTGCGTGTTGCGTCGTGCCAGGGGAGACACCTCGGTCGGATACTCGGTGATGAAAGTCGGCTCCGTCAGACGATGTTCGACCGTCGCCTCGAAGACCTCCGTCAGCACCTTGCCCGGCCCATACGTCGGCTTGAGCGCTATCTTCAGGCTCTCCGCCAGTTCGCGCAGACGGTTCTCGTCTTCAAGCTGTTCGGCCTGGATGTCCGGGTTGTAGTGCAGAACGGCCTCGCGCATGGTGAAGCGCGCGAACGGCTTGCCGAAGTCGTACTCCTCGCCCTGGTAGGTCAGCTTGGTGCTGCCCAGCAGCTGGCTGGCCATCTCGCGCAGCATCTCCTCGGTCAGGTCGATGAGATCCTCGTAGGTGGCGTAAGCCTGGTAGAACTCCAGCATGGTGAACTCGGGATTGTGCCGGGTCGACACGCCCTCGTTGCGGAAGTTGCGGTTGATCTCGAACACCCGCTCGAAACCGCCCACTACCAGACGCTTGAGATACAGCTCGGGCGCCATGCGCAGAAACAGCGGCATATCCAACGCATTGTGATGCGTCACGAACGGCCGCGCCGTGGCGCCGCCCGGTATGGCCTGCATCATCGGCGTCTCGACTTCCAAAAAGTCGCGTCCGCTCATGAAATTGCGGATGAACTGCACGATCTGCGAACGCAAGCGGAAAGTCGCTCGCGACGGCTCGTTCATGATCAGATCGAGGTAGCGCTGGCGGTAGCGCGCCTCCTGATCGGTCAGGCCGTGGAACTTCTCCGGCAACGGCCGCAGCGCCTTGGTCAGCAGCCTGATGCTGTCGACACGCAAGCTGAGTTCGCCCGTCTTGGTCTTGATCAGCTGGCCTTCGGCGCCGAGGATATCGCCGATATCCCAGCCCTTGAAGTCCTGGTAGGCCTCACCCAGCAGGTCGCGCTGCAGATAGAGCTGGATGCGCCCCGACATGTCCAGCAACTGCGCGAAGCTGGCCTTGCCCATGACCCGCTTGAGCATCATGCGCCCGGCGACGCACACCCGCAGGCCGCGTGCTTCCAGCTCATCGGCCTCGACCTCGTCGTACTCCGCATGCAGTTCGCCGGCCAACGCGTCGCGGCGGAAGTCATTGGGGAAGGCCTCACCCGTCTCGCGCAGCTTGTTCAGCTTTTCGCGTCGCTGTGAAATCAGCTTGTTTTCATCGAGTTGTTCTGAATTGCTCATGTCGCTTGTCAAGTCCTGAGAGATATCACAGCCCGCTCTTCAGCGCGGCTTCGATGAAGGGATCTAGGCCGCCGTCGAGCACCGCCTGGGTATTGCCGATCTCGACGCCGGTACGCAGATCCTTGATGCGCGACTGATCCAGCACGTAGGAACGGATCTGGCTGCCCCAACCGATGTCGGACTTGGCTTCCTCCTGGACCTGCTGTTCGGCCGAGCGCTTCTGCACTTCCAGCTCGTAGAGTTTGGCCTTGAGCTGCTTCATCGCGGTAGCGCGATTCTTGTGTTGCGAACGATCGTTCTGGCACTGCGTCACGACACCGGTCGGCAGGTGCGTGATACGCACCGCGGACTCGGTACGGTTGACGTGCTGCCCACCGGCGCCGCTGGCGCGGTAGACGTCGACGCGCAAATCGGCCGGGTTGATCTCGATGTCGATGTCGTCGTCGATTTCCGGCGATACGAACACCGCCGCGAACGACGTGTGGCGGCGGTTGCCGGAATCGAACGGCGACTTGCGCACCAGGCGATGCACGCCGGTCTCGGTGCGCAGCCAGCCGTAGGCGTACTCGCCCTCGAAACGGATCGTGGCGCTCTTGATGCCGGCGACTTCGCCCGGCGAAACTTCGATCAGCTCGGTCTTGAACCCCCGCTGCTCGCCCCAGCGCAAATACATGCGCAGCAGCATTTCGGCCCAGTCCTGCGCCTCGGTGCCGCCGGAACCCGACTGGATGTCGAGAAACGCGTCGGAAGCGTCCATCTCGCCGGAGAACATGCGGCGGAACTCCAGATCGCCGACCTTCGACTCGTAGCGCTCCACATCGCGTTCGACCGACGCGACGGTATCCGCATCGTCCTCCATCTCGGCCAGTTCGAGCAGCTCGTGCGCGTCGGTCAGGCCGCCGGACAATTCGTCGTAGGTTTTGACCACGCCGTCGAGCTGAGCGCGCTCCTTGCCCAGCGCCTGCGCCCGCTCCGGATCGTTCCAGACCCCGGCGTCCTCCAGCTCGCGGTTTACCTCTTCCA
The DNA here is from genome assembly GCA_963751375.1 of uncultured Gammaproteobacteria bacterium. Classification (GTDB taxonomy): domain Bacteria; phylum Pseudomonadota; class Gammaproteobacteria; order DSM-5130; family Acidihalobacteraceae; genus Acidihalobacter_A. The sequence goes on along the minus strand of CAVVUY010000031.1, from coordinate 11,264 downwards.
GACGTTCGCGTTTATTGTCGACGTCAAAGATACCCCCTCAGGGCGTCCAAACGCCCTTTAAGGTCTTGAATCTGCGTGTAAATCGGGTTGAGTTCCATACTGGTTCCGGTCTCGTGCGCTGACGCGTCCGCCGCCGCTCGGGCGAGCGCGTGAAAAATGCAGCATTCTAGCAGGACAAGCAGAATGCTTGCAGGACGAAGGAAGGCTGAGGATCATCGTTGAACATCGACCACCACCCGCCCACGAACCTGCCCGGCCATGAGCGATTGCGCCCAGGACTTGGCTTCGCTCAGTCCGATGACGTGGGAAATCGCATCGAGCTTGGAAACATCGAGGTCGCGGGCCAAACGCTCCCATGCTTCGAGCCGGAGCGGCCGCGGGCACATCACACTATCGATACCCGCGAGCGTCACCCCTCGCAGGATGAAAGGCGCGACGGTTGCCGGAAAGTCCATGCCCCCCGCCAGGCCGCAGGCGGTCACCACCCCGCCGTACTGGGTAGAGGCGCACACGTTGGCAAGCACATGGCTACCGACCACGTCGACGGCACCCGCCCACCTTTGTTTCCCGAGTGGTTTCCCGGGTTTGGCGAATTCCGCACGGTCGATGACTTCCGCCGCACCCAATCCCTTAAGGTAATCGGCCTCCTGCATCCTGCCGCTGGCCGCCACCACCCGGTAACCCAGTTTCGACAGCACGGCAACTGCGACGCTGCCTACGCCGCCGGCCGCGCCGGTGACCAGTACATCGCCCTTATCCGGGGTAATGCCGTGCCGCTCGAGCGCCAGCACGCATAACATGGCGGTATAACCGGCCGTACCGATGGCCATGGCCTGCTGAGGAGAAAACACCGACGGCAGGGGCACCAACCACTCGCCCTTCAAACGCGCCTTCTGTGCCAAACCGCCCCAATGGACTTCTCCCAAACCCCAGCCGTTTACCAGCACCGCGGCTCCCACGGGGTAGTCCGGATCGCTCGACGCTTCGACGGTACCCGCCAGATCGACCCCTGGAATCATCGGGAACTGCCGAACGACGGGAGACTGTCCCGTGATCGCGAGAGCGTCCTTGTAGTTGAGCGTCGAATAGTCCACTTTGACCGTTACATCGCCCTCGGGCAGGCGCACGTCTTCCAAGTCCTGCAGCGTGGCGCTGTAATTGTCTCCATCCTTTTCAATCAGAAGGCCTCTGAACATATCGCACTCCCTCATTAAATAGACCGATCGTCTAGTTTGTTTGCACAAAAAATTCACCGCGCGATTCCCGCCAGGAAAAACTCGGCAAACGCCTCCAGGGGGGCGGCATCACGCTCGAGCTTTGCTCTCAGGACGGCGCCTTCCCAACCGATCCAGAACACCGAGGCCAATTGCCTGCAATCGGCGTCCCTGGAAATCTCACCTACCGCCTTCGCGGCCAAAAGACAGTTTTCAACACGTGTTTGCCAATCGTTGAAGACCGCCATGAGTCGTGCCCGGAAGAGCTCCGGCAATGCCCCCATTTCCTGGCCTAAATTGCCGACCAGACATCCTCGCGTGTATGCGTGACGCGCCATGCCGTCGCGCGCATCGGCAATGAAGGCACGAAAACGCTGCAGGGGCGACACGGATTCGTCGGTCAGGAAACGGTCGAGCTTGGCCGCAAAATAGGCGGCGTAGCGATCGATCAACTCGATACCAAACGCTTCCTTGCTGCCGAAATAGTGATAGAAGGAACCCTTCGGTACGGCGGCACGCCGTAGAATCTCGTCGAGACCGGAGGCCGAAAACCCTTTTTCGGTCAAGATCTCCAAGCCGGCGCGAATCAAGGATTCGCGCGTCTCGTTATAGCCGTCCGCATCCTTGGGCGGTCGCCCGCGTCGCCGTTTGGCGGTAATTGTCGATTCCATGGGAAATAAATTAGACCGATCGTTTATTTTAATCAAGTCGATTCGGTCACATTCCTGCTCCTTGCCTTATGCGTCAGGCCGGAAGATCACGCGGCGACCGTCGGTGGTCACGCCCGCGGCTCATGCCCGCTCGCTCACGGCAACTCGGCCGTCGACGCACCCCCTCCCCCGGTTTCGCTTCCCGAGCCGGCCGCTGGATCAAGTGCTGCCCTACTCGTGTCGCAAGGCTTCTATCGGATCGAGCCGCGCCGCACGTCGGGCGGGGAAATAGCCGAAGATCACGCCGATCGCCGCCGAGAACAGGAAAGCCAACAGGTTGATCGCCGGATCGGCGACATAAGGCACCTGCATGACGCCCGCCAGCACGATGGAGGCCATGGCCGCCAGCGCGATGCCGATCAGCCCGCCGATACTCGACAGCACCACGGCTTCGATCAGGAACTGCAGCAGCACCTCCCGCTCCAACGCGCCGATCGCCAGCCGGATACCGATCTCACGCGTGCGTTCGGTCACCGACACCAGCATGATGTTCATGATGCCGATGCCGCCGACCAGCAGGCTCACCCCGGCAACCGCACCGAGCAACATGGTCAGTATTTTGGTAGTGCCGGTAAGCGTCTCGGCGATCTGCCGGGTATCCATGACCCGGAAGTTGTCGTCTTCGGCCGCCGAGATCTTGCGCCGCTCGCGCATCAACAGGGTCAGTTGCGCCTTGACTGCATCGATGGATGCACCCGGACTCACGGACACCATCAAGCGAGTGATGTCGGTGCTGCCCGCCAGGCGCCGCTGCACCGTACGCAGCGGCATCACCACGGTGTCGTCCTGATCCGAGCCGAAAGCGGATTGACCTTTGGCCTTGAGCAGGCCGATCACTTCGCAGGAGAACTGTTTGATGCGGATATCGGCGCCGATAGGATTCTGCTGACCGAACAGCTTGTCGCGCACGGTCGCACCGATCACGCACACGGCCTTGCCCGAACGTTCCTCGGTTTCGTTGAAAACACGTCCGGCGGCCAGCGTCCAGTTGCCCACCTGAAAATAATCCTGATTGCTGCCGACGACCGTGGTGGACCAGTTGTTCGCCTGATAGACCGCCGTGGCCGACTTCGTCACCACCGGCGCGACCAGTTTGGCCGAAGCGATCTGGTTGCGGATGGCGTCCACGTCCGCGCTCTTGAAATTAGGCGCGCTTTCGGAGCCTGGGCCGTGGCGCTGCCCCGGCATCAGCATGACCAGATTGCTGCCCATGCTGGAGATCTGGTCGGACACGGAGCGGGTAGCGCCGTTGCCCAGCGTGACCATGGTGATGACGGCGGCGACGCCGATGACGATGCCGAGAACCGTGAGGAAAGCACGCAGCACGTTGCGTCTGATTGCACGCAGCGCCAACAGCAAGGTATTCCATAGCATCAGGCCTTCCCCCCATTAAGCCGGTCGCTGTCCACCCGGCCATCGACGAAATGCACGATGCGTTTCGCGTATTCGGCCATGTCCGGCTCGTGCGTCACCATCAGCACGGTGATGCCCTGCTCTGCGTTGAATGCGCTGATCAGTTGCATGATTTCCTGACTGGTACGGGTGTCGAGGTTGCCGGTCGGCTCGTCGGCCAGCAACACATGGGGTCGCGTGACGATGGCGCGGGCGATGGCGACGCGTTGCTGCTGGCCACCGGAAAGCTCGCCCGGCGTGTGATGCTCCCAGCCATCCAGCCCGACCTGCCGCAACGCGGCCCGCGCGGCGGCACGGCGCGCTGCAGCCGGCTCTCCGCGATAGATCAAAGGAAGTTCGACGTTTTCCAGCGCACTGGTGCGAGCCAGGAGGTTGAAACCCTGGAACACGAAACCGAGGTAATGCCGCCGCAGCAAGGCCCGCTGGTCGCGGGAAAGGCGTTCCACGTGCACGCCTTGGAACTCGTAGCTGCCTCCTGTGGGCGTATCGAGACAGCCGAGGATATTCATGGCCGTGGATTTGCCCGACCCACTGGGGCCCATCACCGCCACGAACTCCCCTTTTGCGATCTCCAGATCGATGTCCTTGAGGGCCTGAAGCGCCGCCTGCCCACGACCGTAGGTCTTGGTGATGCCGACCAAGCGGATCAATGGAGCGGACTCGGTCATGGCTTCGCGCTCGCGGTTTCCGTGATGACCTCCATCCCCGACTGAAGGTCGCCACCGAGGATCTCAGTGAAGCGCCCATTACTGACGCCCGTCTTCACCTGCAGCGGCACGGCCTCGCCGTTGCGCAGCACCCAGATACGGTGAGTACCGTTTGTGACCGCGGCCGAAGTTTGTTTTCTGGGGCTGCGCGGCGGCCGCCTGAACAGCGACCCGAGCACACTGCCACCCGAGGACTGGGTCGCAGTGGTAGTAGGCGGGGTGAAACGCAGGGCGGCATTCGGCACCAGCAGCGCGTTTTCGCGTCTGACGGTGACGATCTGTGCCGTAGCCGTCATGCCCGGGCGTAGGCTCAGATCGTCGTTCGCCACATTCAGTACGGCCGGATACGATATGACGCCGCCATTATCGGTGGCGTTGTAACCGACCCGGGCGATCACCGCATCGAAGCTCCGGTTGGGCCAGGCATCGACCGTAAAACTCGCCTTCTGCCCCGCTTTCACCTGACCGACGTCGGCCTCGTCGACATCCACCTTGAGCTCCATCTTGGAGAGGTCTTCGGCCAACTTGAACAAGGTCACGGCCTGCAACGAAGCGGCCACGGCTTGGCCCGGGTCGACCGAACGCTGCAACACCACACCGGAAATCGGCGAGCGGATATGGGCTTTGCCCAGGTTGGTCTCGGCAGTGCGCAACGTGGCCTTAGCCTGTGTGATGTTCGCCCGGGCGCTGGCAATTCCGGCCTCGGCACGCGCCATCCCGGCCACAGCCGCCTCCATTTCGGTCTTCGACGGCACCTTGCCTCCGGACAAACGCGAGACTTCGCGATACCGCGCGAGTTTGGCTTTGGCCTCCTCTACCGTGGCCTTCGCCTCCTGCAAACCGGCATCGGCGACGCCGACCTTGGCCCTCGCCTCTGCGACCGCATCCTCGAACTTCGACAGATCGAGCACGGCCAGGACCTGCCCCTTGCTCACGCGGTCGTCGTCATTGACGTAGACCGCGGCAATCGTCCCGGAAAGCTCGCTGCCAACATCCACCTGGTTGGTCGGTTCCAGATTGCCGGTCGCGGTCACCTTGACCACCAGCGTGCCCCGCACCGCCTTCTCGGCAACATACTGCGTCACGCTCGAACTCCCGTTGCTGCCGAACAGCAAATATCCGCCCCCTGCCAGCAGCACCAATGCGAAGGCCGCGAGAGCGCGCCAGTGACGTCGCCAACCGCTTCGTCGCTGGGTGCTCAACAGAGCCTCGAGCCCTGGATCGGCCTTGCCGGCACCTTGTTTCGATGAGTCGTTCATGGCGTCTTCCTCGCAACATCCGGCGCGGTCGCCGGCGACCAGCCACCGCCAAGGGCCTTATAGAGCTGGATCTGGGCAGTGGCGAGTGCGCCGGCACTGCTGGCCAGTTCGTCCTCGAGTTTGAGCAGCGTGCGCTGGCTGTCGAGCACGCTGAGAAAATCCGTCAACCCGCTGGAGTAACGCTGCTGGGCGATTTGCAGCGTATTACGCGCCGAGTTGGTCGCCTGTTCCAAGCGCATCCGCCGCTCACTCGTGTTGGCAACGTTCGCGAGCGCGTTCTCGACCTCTTCGAGCGCGTTCAGCACCGTCATCCGGTAGTTCAGGCGGGCCTGCTCGAGCTTTGCATCCTGAATGCCGATGTTCGCGGAGATGCGTCCGGCGTCGAAAATCGGTGCCGCGATGGAGCCGAGCAACGAACGCGTTCCGGCGTCACCACTGCCGAGTCCCGACAATGTCAGCGCATCCAAGCCGATCGAACCCGACAGTTTGAAGCTCGGATAGCGCGCCGCTTCCGCCTCGCCCAGACGTGCGGTCTGCGCCGCCAGCTTGCGCTCGGCGCCACGCACATCTGGACGCTGGCGCAGCGTATCGGCCGGGATGCCGACCGCCACCGCATGGCCGAGAACGGGAACCGCCTCGGCACTTCCCAGCCTCGAACTCAACGCGCCGGGACTGAGGCCCAACAGCACAGCCAGCCGATGGCGCGCCTCCGACACCGACGTGCGCAGCGCCGGCAAAGCTGCCCGCGCTCTCTCCAGCTCGGTACGTGCCTGTGCCGTATCCAGTTCGGAGGCCAACCCCGCCTGCGTGCGCCAGCGGGTGAGATCGTAGGTCTCGCTCAGCGAGGTGAGATTGCTCGTCGCAAGCGCCAGGCGACGCTGAGCGGTGCGCAGATCGACGTAGTTGAGCACCACTTCCGCAATCATCGACACCTGCGTTTCGTGCAGACTTTCCGCGCTCGCCTCCAAATCTGCTTGCGCTGCCTCCACCCCGCGCCGCGTCCCTCCGAAAACGTCCGCTTCCCAGCTCGCATCGAAACCGGCGCTGTACAGGTTGCGTGTACTACCCGAACCGGCTTCAGCGCTCGATTTGCTGCGAGAGGCGGATACCGACGCGTTCACCGCTGGCCCCAGCTGCGCCCCGGCCAGCTCACGCTGTGCCCGCGCCTCGCGCAGCTGAGCCTTTGCTGTGGCGAGATCAAGATTGGCCGCAAGCGCATCGGCGACCAGGCCGTCGAGTACCGGATCGTGAAACTGCTTCCACCACTGCGCGAGTTCGGCTGACTGCGGCGAGCGGCTATCTGCAGCCATCGACCAGTGTGCAGGCACGTCAGGCTGCGGCGCTCGGTAATTCGGTCCCACAACAGCGCAGCCGGCTAAGGCGAACGCACAGGCCATGAGGAACCAGCCCCGCCGTATGAGTGGATGCGAACGCAACTGGCGTATCGAGCCCATCACGATTCATGCCCTCCGCCGGTTGCCCTGACCCGATCATCTACCTCAGGCACGGCCCTTTCAACGAGGCGATCGAACGCCAGCCGCACCAGCCTTTTCACCCGCCGGCATCCCGCTTCAGGGTCGCGCGTTGCCTGCGCACCGAGGATGGCTGCACCAACGAAACTCGCATGCAGCAGCGCGAGTTCGTCTTCCGACGGATTCAGGTCCGTGCAGATCAATGTGTTGCGCAGATGCTCGATCAAATTCGCATCGAACTCCTCCAGCCAGCGACGCAGCGACGGCGTTTCGTCGGCTGCGTTCATGAGCGCGAGCATCAGCCGCGCCATATACGGATCGCTGAGCCGTCGCACGAAGAAGTCGCGAACCTCGCCCGCGGACACTCTGCCGCCGTCTCCAGGAGGCATTCCCGAATCCATCGCGACTTTCAGTTCCTCTTGAATGTTGCGAACGAGGGCCTTGATGAGATCCTTGCGGGTCGGAAAGTAATAGGTCAGATGGCTCTGCCGCAAACCGGCTGCCGATGCGACGCGCGCCTGGCTCAGGTTCTGCAGGCCGTCGCGCTGGATCAGTGCCATTGCGGCGGCCAGCAGGCGCTCCGGAACGCTTCTTGAATCGGCCGACGGATCGTCCGGAATAGAGGCGCGTATTGGATATGCAGACGACATGGCGGCATCACTTGGTTGTTCAACCAAACTTTACCCGCGTTGCATCTCCAGGCAGGTGATGTACGTCAAGAAAACCGCCTCGCACCGCGTAAGACTTACGTCCTCGCAAAGCCGCAGCCACCGGCACGCGCCGAACGACAGCGGCGAAGAGGTGTCAAAAGGAAGAGACGGACACCGGGCAGGGGCGCACGGCGATGAGAAAGGACGCCGCACTGCCAAGAACAGGCAGTGCGGCGGAGAACCAGCTCTACATCGTCCCGCGCTTGACGACCGCCTTCACCGTGATCGTTTGACCATTGGCGAAACGCAGGGTCAGCGGCACCATTTCGCCGAGCTTGAACGCCTGTTTCGGTTTCATCAGCATGAGGTGGTAGCCGCCGGGCGCCAAGCGCAGCTTGCCGTGCGCGGGAACCGGCATATTCTTCTGCGGGATCATCGTCGCCACGCCGTTCGAAATCACCGACCGGTGCAGCTCGATGTGCCCGAATGCGGGGCTCGAAGCGGCCACCAGTTTGCGGTCGGAGGCGCCTTCGTTGCTTATCGTCATGTAGCCCGCGAGCATCATCATGCCGGGCGGCGCCTGGCGTATCCAGGCACCGTCGATCGCAATTCCGCCTGCGGCAAAAGCCGGCGACGCCAGCAAGGCAAGAACCGAGAACAGGAAAAATCGTTTGCTGAAATGCATGCAGCCCCCTATTGATGTGTGATGTTTGAATCGACTTCTCAGATGCACGCCCGCATACGTCGGACATCGCTGACGTTGCCAACGTGCCTACGGTCGCCTGCCGTGCCGTACCGCGCAGCCCAACGCGGTGTGTCCCAGGGCAGAGCGAACCGCCTGCTTCCATTGATTCGGTCGACACGGCCGGAACCGAACCGGCCGAATCGCGCCGGATGTTAGCACAGCATCCGCGACTGGTTTTGCGCGGGCGCTTGTGCGCTCACATGCCGTACTGTTTCTGTATTTCGCGCAACTGGGACTCGATCAGCTTGGGATAGTTCGGCGGCTCGAGTCGCGCCGCAAGCCGCCCGTTCGGGGCGATCACCAGAATGCTGGCGCTGTGCTGGACTAGGTAATTCTCCGAATCGTAGGGATCCGGTTCGCGCTTGAAGTAGATGCCCAGCTGACCGGTGAGCTTTTTGATCGCGGCGATGTCGGAGGTGGCGCCGATGAAACGCGGATTGAAGTAGTGAGCATAAGTGCTCAGCTTCTCCGGCGTGTCGCGTTGCGGATCGACCGATACGAACACCACCTGCAGGTCTTTGGCACGCTGCGCCTTCTCCAGGTCGCCCATGACCACGGCCAGGCGCCCCAGCGCCAGCGGACACACGTCCGGACAATGCGTATAGCCGAAGAACATGAAGGTCCAATGCTTCTTCAGATCGGCGTTGCCGAAACTGCCATTCGCGGTATCGAGCCGGAACACAGGCATCGCTGTGCCGCGCGGATTGGCGGCGCCCAGATAGAGCGTCTGGCCCGTCTGCGACGGCGCGTTGAGCCGGCTGATGTAAGCGGTGAGAATGCCGACGCCTGCGGCCACAACGGCCACCCCCGCCAGGATGAGAAGCCTGCGCAATGGTTTGCTCATGATACGTTGCCCATTTTGTAAGAATCCGATCTTTTCCCGCGCCTTTCCGAAGCCCCCCGGACGCGCGGCTGGTTCAATGTTTCAGACAGGGGCGCAACAGCTGCGCGAACCCCGCTTCGTCAAGCGCACCTGCGTGACTCGCGCAGACCCGACCGCGACGATCCAACACGACACTCAACGGCAATCCCTGCCCGCCGGCGCTGCAAGCCTGCAATAGTTCGTCGGCGGCCGAGCGCCCGTACAGCAGCGGATACCCCACGCCAAGCTCGTGCGCCAGCCGCTGCGCGGCAGCCGGATCGTCGACCGCTACGCCAACGACGTGCAGCCCCTGCGCCGCATAGCCTTTGGCCACCGCCTGCAACGCCGGCATTTCGTGGCGGCACGGTCCGCACCAACTGGCCCAAAAATTGATCAGCACGGGCTGCCCGCGCCAGGCCGACATATCAGGAGCCCGGCCGGATGCGTCGCGCAGCTTAGCTTGGTTTAACGGACATAGCGCACCCACCGCGGCGGGCGGGGCGATTTTCGCGGATTCGGGGGAAGGCGGCAAAGCGTAGCGATATCCGCCATAGCCAGCGACAGCGGCGACCGCTGCGCCGAGAAGCACGAACAGAAACCGTTTCATCAAGCGTAGTTGGAATAGACCGTCTTCGTCAGCAGGACGGGCATCCTACCATGAGCAGGCGGCTTCGACCGACTGGAACACCCGGAGGGAAACGAGCCACGAGAACAGCGCGTCGACGAATAGACGGTCAGTCGCGGCCCAAATACGCAGCCTGAACTTCAGGCGAAGCCAGCAGGTTTGCCGCGCTGTCGGCATGCACCATCTTTCCCACCTCCAGCACATAACCCCGGTCGGCGAGCTTGAGCGCCATACGCGCATTCTGCTCCACCAGCAGCACGGTTACGCCGGCTTCGCGGATTTCGCGCAGCGCCTTGAAGATGCCCTGCACGATGATCGGCGCCAAGCCCAGGCTCGGCTCGTCGAGCAGCAGCAGCCTAGGCTTGGCCATCAGCGCCCGACCGATCGCCAGCATCTGCTGCTCGCCTCCGGAGAGCGTGCCGGCCAGTTGTGCGCGGCGTTCCTCCAGGCGCGGGAACAGCGCGTAGACCTCCTCGCGCGAGGAAGCCAGCTCGCTGCGCGGCCGCGTATAGGCGCCGAGGTGGAGGTTTTCCTCCACGCTCAGCGTGCCGAACACGCGACGCCCTTCCGGCGACTGCGCGATACCCATGCTCACGATCGCATCGGTACCCACCCGGCTGATGTCCTTGTCGCGATAGTGGATGCTGCCGGAACGCGCACGCAGCAAGCCGCTCAGGGTGCGCATCAGCGTGGTCTTGCCGGCGCCGTTGGCGCCGAGGATGGCGACCACTTCACCTTCGTCCACGCTCAGGGACACGCCTTTCAGCGCTTCGATCTGGCCGTAGGCGACGCGCAGATCGACAACTTCGAGCAGGCTCATGCCGCGTCGCCCTCCTCGTCCTCGTCGCGTCCCAGGTAGGCTTCGATCACCTGCGGATCGTTGCGCACGATCTCCGGCGTGCCTTCGGCGATCTTGCGCCCAAAGTTGATCACTGCGATATGGTCGGTCACGCGCATGACGACGTTCATGTCGTGTTCGACCAGCAGCACGGTCACGCCGCGGTCGCGGATGCCGAGGATGGTGTCGTTGAGTGCCGCCGATTCCTGGTCGTTGAGGCCCGCGGCCGGCTCGTCGAGAATCAGCAATTCCGGCTCCGCCGCCAGGGTGCGCGCCAGTTCCACACGGCGCTGCAGCCCATAGGGCAACGAGGTGGCATCTTCATTGATCTGCGGCAGCAGGTCGAGCTCATCCAGTATCTCCACGCAACGCTCGCGCTGGGCGCGCTCCTCGCGGCGCTGCCCCGGCGTCCCGAGTAGCGCGGAGAACCAGGACTGGCGTATATGCCGATGGCGACCTGCCAGAACGTTTTCGAGCACGGTCATGCCGGGAAACAGGCGGATGGTCTGGAAGGTGCGCGCCACGCCTTTCTGCGCAATGCGGAACGGCTGCTGTCCGGCGATGGACTCTCCCTTCCAGTGGATATCGCCCTCGGTCGGCTTGTAGACGCCGGTAATGATATTGAACACGGTAGTCTTGCCGGCTCCGTTCGGACTGATCAAACCGATGATCTGTCCGGCGTAGATGCGCAGGTCCAGGCCGTCGACGGCCTTCAGCCCGCCGAAGCGGATGCCGACGCCCGCGAGTTCCAGCAGCGGCGTATCGCTCA
>CAVVUY010000030.1:0-84024 GCA_963751375.1 uncultured Gammaproteobacteria bacterium | reverse complement strand
ACAGCGCGGGGTCGCGTACGATGGCCCGCCCCATGGCCACCCGTTGGGCCTGTCCTCCACTGAGCTGGCGCGGCTTCTTCTTTAGCAGCGGGAGAAGTCCCAGGCGGCGCGCCGTCTCCTCGACCTGCGATCTTCGTTCCTCACGCGGCAGATTCCCCATCTTCAGGGGAAACTCCAAGTTCTCCTGCACCGACATGTGGGGATAGAGCGCATAGTTCTGGAATACCATGGCGATGTTCCGTTCGCGCGGCGTGGTTCCCACCACCGAACGGCCGTCGAGAAGAATCTCTCCCGAGCTGGGCTGTTCCAGTCCGGCCAAAAGTTTCAGCAGAGTGGATTTTCCCGAACCAGAGGGGCCCAGTACGACCAGGAGTTCCCCGTCGTGAACGTCCAAATCGAGCGCCTGCAGGGCGACAGTTCCATCGGGAAATTGCTTCTCCAAGTTTTGCAGGATCACTTCGGCCATAACTACCCTTTGATTCCACTGCTTGCTACCCCACGGACGAACCATCTCTGAAATGCCAAGAACACCACGAGTACCGGTGCGACCATCATCACTCCGAAGGCTAGAATGTCACCCCATTGCAGTGGGGGAAGCGTTTGGAAGGTGGCAATCGCCAGCGGCAAGGGGCGCACTTGAGGACCGGTGGTCATCAAGAGTGGCCACAGGTACAGACCCCAGAACGATAAGAAACTGATGATCGCCACGCTGGCGAATGCTGGTTTGGAATTGGGAACGATGATCAACCAGAAAGTGCGCAACACACCGGCACCATCCACCCGGGCGGACTCTTCCAGCTCCTTGGGCAGGCCCAAGAAAAAGCTGTAGAACAGATAGATCGAGAGTGGAAACGCCACGAATGGCAGTACCTGCACGGTGAAGGAATCGCGCATCCCCAGGCTGGAGAATTGGTAGAAGAGCGGTACGGCGATCGCCTCGAAAGGCACCACGAGCAGAGCGAGCACTAGCGTCAAGACTACTCGCCGTCCCGGCCAGCGCAGGCGGGCCAAGGCATATCCCGCCAGCGAATTCACGATGAGACCGAGACCAACGATGAGTCCGTTGATCCATGCCGAGTTGCGCAGGTAGATGAGGAAGGGTACGCGCGCGAAGACGTCCCGATAGTTGTCCAGTGAGGCTACGCGGGGAATGAAGGCCCAGCGGCTGCCGGCCTCGGGCAAAACTCGCGCATCGGGCTTCAGGCTCCCCACCACCATGAAAAGCAGCGGAGAGATCCAGAGTAGGGCCGCAATCGAAAGGGCCAGCCACACTAAGAGTCGGCGCACGACTCCACGAGCTGATGCGCCACTGCTTTTACCCGGTCCACCGCTCACGAAAGCTCCCCCTCCTGCTTGAATACCCTTCGCAAGAAAAGCGTGAGAGTCAGAACCAGAACGAAGAACACCACGGTCATGGCAGCACCCCGGGCCACTTCGGCACGATCGAAGGCGCTACGGACTGCTTCGAAAATGACGGTCGTCGAAGCGTCAGCGGGCCCGCCTTGCGTCATTACCCGCACCTGATCGAAGACGCGAAAGGAGAGAATGGAGGTGACGATCACCACGAAGGTCAGCGGATTGCGCAGCTGGGGCAGAGTAATGTACCAAAAACGGCGCCAGGCATTTGCCCCGTCGATCTGTGCGGCATCGTAGAGCTGCTGCGGAATGGACTGCAGACCGGCCAACAAAATGACCATCTGGAAGCCGGTGCCCTGCCAAATGGAGGTGAGCATGATGGCCGGCAGCGCGAAGTGGGGATCGCGCAGAAAGTCGTGCGCTGACCAAGCTCCAAAGCTGATGCGGCTGAGAAACGCGTTCATCATGCCGTTCGCTCCTGGAGCAAAGATCAGAATCCACACCACCGCAACCAAAGAGAGCGGAAACACGACGGGCATGAAGAACAGCGTGCGAAACACGACCATGCCCCGCAGCTTGCGGTTCAGGAAAAGCGCGAGAGCCAAAGCGAGCGAGGTCTGAACCGGAACCACGATGAGAGCGAAGAGCGAGTTGTTCCAAAGGGCCCGCAAGAATGCGGGATCACCGAAGATGCGGAAGTACTGGCGGAGCCCCACGAACTCCAGAGCCAGGGGCGCGCCGAGGCGGAGATTGGTCAGGGAAATGACCACAGCCAGAGCAAAGGGAACCGCGACGAAGAGAAACAGTCCCAACAGCGCCGGCGTCACCAAGAGCCAAGCGACCCGCGCATCGGCACGATTCCCCGCGAGCGAGAAGGACCCGGGACTCACCGTTCACCTTCCCCCTTGGCCTTGGATACGGCTCTCGGATCCCGATACCCTTGGTTGTCGGCGAGGTCCTGATCGATTACCCGCGCTGCGCGATGAAGCGTTTCCCGCACCGGTCCGCCGGCCCGAATATCCAAAACCGCCTTTTGAAATGCGGAGCTGATGATGGGATAAGCCGGAGTCCGTGGGCGTGGCAAGGCGTATCCCCCGTTCAACTGCGCGGCAAAGAGATGCAGGGGGCCAGTTGCACCGTAGTCGGCGGACGCGGCCACCGCGCTCTTCGTACCGGGCACGGCATGATTGGCGTTCGTCATGGCCAAAATCTCCGGCGTGCGCAGCAGAAACTGAAGAAAAGCCATGGCCCGGGCCGGAACTTTACAATCCCTCGTGATGGTCCAGCACCAGGAACCTTGGCCGGTACGCGAGCCACGCCCGAAATCAGGCAAAGGCAATAGTATCACGTCTCCGCAATCTCCCTTGGGACAGTAGCTGCTGAACTTCCAGTGTCCACTCCAGGACAGCGCAACTCTCCCTTCGGAAAACGCCGCATCGTCGAGATTGGGATCGACGTATCCGTGCACGATCCAATCTTGGAGATGCTGCAGGGCCGCGATCGACTGGGGACCATCCAAGATTCCCTCGGCTCGCAACGAGTCCCCGCGCGTGACGAGATCTCCGCCGGCCGATTTGAGGATCGGCGAAAAGCCGTAGCTGTACCATTCCCCGATGTTGTTCAGACCGAGATCGAGCACCATGCCGTCAGGGTCGTTTCCTGCGAGCGCAGCCAGAGTCTCTTCGAATTCCTGCACAGTCCAGGCCTCGGCGGCAGAGTGAGGGATCCTCGCCCCCACCGCTTCAAGAGCATTGCGGTGCGCGTAGAGACCCAGCCCCGAATCAAAAGTCCCGATCGCGTAGAGACTGTCGCGATAGGTCCCCTGCGCGATGAGCGAGGGAAGCAAGTCGCCCCGCAGCTTCTGACTCAGCAGGGCATCCAATGCGCGGAGCTTTCCCTGCCAGGCGTAGTTTGCGACATAGGGACCATCGAGCTCGAGCAGGGCGGGCAGCTCGCCCGCGATCGCCGCGGCCTGTACCTGACCGTTGTAGGATCCTTCGGGCAAAAATGTGAGCAGAACTTGGAATTTTGGATTCTCGGAGTTGAAGCGGCGGACTTGACGCTCGAGAATCTCGCGCTCATCGGCGCGACCAGCGTGCGCCCATACGCTGAGGGAATCTTGCGACGCGCTCGAATGAGAACTTCGGCCACACGCCCCACTGGTGAGAATGAGAAGAAGCCCGCTCGCGATCCAAAGCAGAATCGCGGGCGGGCTCGTGGAACGAAAGCCGAAGATTCGCGCCAAACTCGACCCCTACTCGTCTACGCTGCCGCCTCCACCGGTATTCATCAGCTGGAACAGGGAGATGGCGTCGCTGAGACCTCCCGAGGATAAGCCGTAGGGAACGATCGCATCGCTCTGAGCGGTCTGAGCGCTGCTGCCACGCTTGGACGATGAGCGACTCACCCCAGGATATGAGCGCCAGCTGTAGCCCGGGCTGACTGACCAGTCCCCGACCCGAGACCTGGTTGAGCTCGGTGGCTAAGAGTTCCTGCCACAGAATGTCGACCTCGTCCTTGTAATGATCCTTCAGGATCTCGAAGGCCTGCTGCACGCCCTCGTAACCGTCCGCGAAGTCGTAGGGATCCTGCAGGAAGAGCCCGCGAACCTCTTCAACGAAGCCCACGACCGTCTGGGGATCGTAGCCTCCCGGCGGATGACTGTTGTTCAGCGCGCCCTGCAGGGTCTTCTTCCAGTACTTCACCGACTCACCATCGCTCAGCAGCGTCTCCGGACTCCAAGTTGAAAATGAGTTCCTGCGTTTGAGGATGGAAGCCGAAGTCGTTGCCCGTCGACTCGGGCGGCACCGTCACATCGACGCTGAGTGGGGTCGTGGGATCGAAAGAATCGGCCAGTTGACCGTTGAACGACCCCGGATAGGCGCTCCCGTCGGTGGGAATCCGAACCGTGTAGCTACCCGCCGCTTTCCGGAAGACGTAGGCTACCGCTGTAGTCGGTCGTGGTGGTCTGCACGTGACCCTTCCGAGTCGACCAATTCCACGACTACGTTGCCGATCCCCGACTCGTCGAGATCCAAGCAGCGCGTTCTGGTTGGCGTCGGTGAACACCGTTCCGGAGATATCGTAACCAGCACAGGGTCCGGGAATGGTTCCGACCGTTCGTTCGTCGCCACTCCGAATGGCCCCACTCACCTCGCCCAGGGGAACCTCGCCGGGGAAGGTGACCGAGTATTGAAGCGGGGTCGGATTGCTTGAATCGAAGTTCAGATGCCAGTCGATCCCGTAGAGCTCTGTGGTGGGGTCGTAGTTGATGCTCACCGAATTGGTGGGTGAATACGCGACCGGATCGTCCGTACACTCGGGAATCTGTACCGTGAAGTGGGTCGGGTCGGATCCAATCCCAGTAGCAGTGAGCGTGTAACTGAATGTGGTTCCTCTGGAATCGACAGTTCGCCCGTCGAATTGAACCCACACGTTGTTGATAAGGATCGCGGGAAACGTGGAACTCGTCGACATCACCGCGTGATTCAAGGAACTTACCTGAACCGCAGTGGGAACTTCGGTCGGCGTCTGTTGTCCCGAGCATGCGACGAGATTCAACAGAACGAAGGTCAAAAGTACGAAGGTGATACGCGCGGACTTCATGGTGCCCCCAGATGATCGTGTCGTGCGTTGGATCGCCGTACCGCTGGCCACGGAAGGTACCGTGTGAAGCAAAACGGTATTTCTGAGACTGGCAGTCGCGGGCGTGTGCAAGCCGTAAGACTTTATGAGGCTAGCAGTTTCGGAGGCGCATTGCAACGTTCATGGATTGTCCGCCCGGATTGCGGCCGCCCGAGAACGAAGGCTGTCCGCAGCCGTTCTTTCCCCGAGCTTGGCCAGAGTCGCCGCGTGTTCGTCGAGCACTTCGGCCAGATCAGGATGCTTGGGTCCCAAGGCGGCGGTAAGAATGCCGGTAGCTTTGGTGAAAATGCTGTCGGCGACCGCGAACCGCCCCCGGTCGGCCGCGAGAACCGCCGAGATCGCGCAAGCTCCAGGCGACATCGGGGTGGTCCGCGCCCAGGGCGGAGGTACGGATGGCTAGCGCACGATGGTATAGAGACTCTGCAGTCGCGTATTGACCCTGGTCCCGGTCGAGGTTGGCCAAATTATTGAGAGTCTGGGCCACGTCCGGATGATCTGACCCCAGCACTTTCTCGCGAATGGCCAGTGCACGCTCATAATATTTTCTCGCGAGCGGGTAATTCTTCTGTTCGGAGTACGCCAATGCGAGATTGTTCAGAGCCAACGCGAGTCGTGGATGTTCGGGTCCGAGGATCTTCTCGTAAATCTTGATCGCCCGCAGGTAGAGCGGAATAGCCTCGTCGTAGCGCTCGAGGTGATGGTAAAGGAGAGCCAGATTGTTCAGCCCCTTGGCGACATCCGAGTGGTTTTCGCCGTAGGCATTCTCCCAAATGGAGAGCGCCTGCTTGTACAGCCGCTCCGCTTGGTCGAACTGGCCCTTGTTCCAATTCAGGATGGCCAGGCTGTTGTCGCTACTCGCGACGGCGGGGTCATCCTTCCCCAGCTCCTTGACCCGAATTTCCCGGGCCCGCTCATAGAGTGGTTGCGCGGCATCGTACTCGCCCTGGCGGCGTAGTGCCCCCGCCAATTCGTTCATGCTGTCGGCGATCTTGAGCTCGCTCACCTTGCCGCTGCTCTCCATCTTGGTGAGAGCCTGCTCCAGCATCTTCTGTGCTTCGGGATAGCGTCCCTGATCGATGTACAAGTCGGCGAGGTCGGCTTGGAAACCAGCCACCCGGGGATCGTTCGCACCGGTCACCGAGCGGCGCAAGTCCACCGCCTTGCTCAGCTTGGGCTCCGCCTCGTCGTACAGGCCGAGGTTCATGTACACCTTGCCGATAGTGTTCATCAGGCGCGCGCCCGTTTCGGGCTGACCCGCCAGTTCTTTCGAGATGCGCTCGGAACCCTGATCGAGAATCTCGCGCGCGGTGATGGTGTTGCCGCGCGTGTGATCGGGATCGGAAACCTCGAAGAGGTTGACCAGAAAGTCAGTCACCTTGGTCGCCGTTTCCGCCTCTTGGTTGGCGGCGCGTTCCGCGCGCACGGCGCGGATCATCCCCGTCGTGGTACCAACGATTCCCAGAAGAACCGCGAGCACCACGAAGCCACCGGCCATGACGCCGGTACGGTGCCGCCGAATGAACTTCTTCGTCGTGTACACCTTGCTTGGTGGACGCGCACTGATCGGAATGTCTTTCAAATGGCGCTGGACGTCGACGGAAAGCCCCATGACCGTTTCATAGCGGCGGGTACGGTCCTTCTCCAGCGCCCGCATGGTGATCCAGTCCAGGTCACCACGCAGGCTCTTGGCGAGAGCACTGGGATCGAGTCTACGCCCAGCGGCAATGGCATCGAAGAGCTCACCGGAGGCGAGCAACTCCTTGGCCCGGAAGCTCGGCGGGGGTGGCTCTTCCTCCCGGATGATCCGCAGCATCTCGCTGAGGCCGATGTTCTCCCAGCGTTCGGCGGGGAACGGAAGCTGTCCCACCAGGAGCTCGTAGAGAATCACTCCGAGCGCGTAGACGTCGACACGGATGTCGATGCCCTGGCCGGTCGCGTCCGCTTGTTCGGGACTCATGTATTGGGGCGTCCCGATAAGTTGCCCCGCGAACGTCGACATCGTGTTATCGAACACCGAGCTATCGGTGACCTTGGCCACTCCGAAGTCGATGATCTTGGGAATGGGATTCCCGTCGATCTCCGTGACCAGTACGTTGGACGGCTTGAGGTCGCGATGAATGATGATCTTCTGGTGAGCGTGCTGAACGCCTTCGCAGACGTGAACGAAGAGTTCTAGCCTTTGCCGAATCGTGAGACGTTTGCGGTCGCAGTAGTCGATGAGCGGCTCGCCTTCCACATACTCCATGACGAAGTAGGGACGGCCCCCCTCGGTCGTTCCGGCGTCGTAGACGGTGGCGATCGCGGGATGGTCCATGAGCGCCAGGGCCTGTCGTTCGGAATCGAAGCGAGCCACGAATTCGTTCGTGTCCATACCTCGCTTGACGATCTTGAGCGCGACTTTGCGCTTGAGCGGCTCGACCTGTTCTGCCTCGTAGACCTGTCCCATTCCACCTTCGCCGATCAGGCGAATGAGGCGGTAATGACCGATCTTCCGCGAGAGTTCGGAGGCCGCATCTATCCTTTGCGGTTTGATGGGCTCGTCGTCGCCTTGATTGAGATCGAGGGTCTTGTCGTCCATGGCCGGCGTGTGTCGGAGTGAGGGGCGCGAGCAGTGTCCTTCCGTTCTTTGGAACATAGCACAGAGTAGCGAGTTCCCGCCCGGCGAAACTCAGTCGATACCTTTGTCCCCGATCCAGCGCACGAGAAAGTCCATCGCATCGTCCCGGAAGAGTCCGTGGCCGTTCTTCCCGAAGAAGAGGAGCGAGAGGCTCTTCTCGGGGGAGAAGAGGGTGTTCTCCACGATGGCCGCGCTCTTGCGGGTGTCGACGTTCCGATCTCTACCGCCGTAGAGAAAGAGCGCCGGAACCTTCACTTTCTCCCAGTAGGGCAAGGGATCGAAATCTCCCACCGTCCGTAAAAAGCCCCAGATGGGGTGATCCCGGGTTTCGGGGAACCCGCCGAGCACTTCGCTGTCCTTCAGACTCGTGTGCTTGGCCGCAATTAGTGCGCCGGAGTACTCTTGCCAGCCCTCATCCTGCAGGGCGTAGCGCATGCCCAACTCGTTGAGTTCTCGCAGAGTTTTCAGCTCCTCCTCGCTGCGCCCCTCGGCCAGCGCGGTCTGCCTGATTTCATCGCCGATCTGCTCGCGTAGAGGAACCACTGACCCCGAGACGTCGACCACGAACTTCACCTTCAAAGAGAGCGTCGTCGGCCAAGATCGCGAAGCTGGCCATCTGCCAGTCGCCCTGGGAACCTCCCGAGCCGCGCTTGTCCGGATAGAGCACGGCAACCCCACGCTCTACCAGAGCCTCCACATAGGCTTTGGTCCACGGGTTTGCCCGCGGACTGCTTCCCGATCCGTGGACAATGACGGCGGCCGGAAACGGGCCCTTTCCCGCGGGTAGGATGAGCGAGGCGGCTAGAGTGTCGCCGTGTGATACGATCCGTACTTCCTTGCGCATCCCCTGCGACGGCTGGTGCGAGGACTTGGCGCAAGCAGAGCAAAGTGAAAAGAGGGGAAGGACGAGCAACACAAGGAGAAGACGGCATGTAGGAAGAGGTCGCATGCGCCAGGATGGCCTCCTTTGGGGAAGGGGACAGCGCAGGATCTGTCTAGTAGGTACGCAGCAAGTGGGTGGATAGTTATCCGGCCCGAGGAAAAAGCTCCCTCAGAACGAAGTGCCTAATTTCAATCGCACGTCCCTTCCAGGATTGTCGGCAAATTCCTTGTAACGGCTCAAGAAGTCTCGATACCGCTTGTCGAGAAGATTGTTCACTCGCAAGGAGACCTCCCATTCGCGCCCCCTGAGCATCCGATTCACCTCGGCCCCACATGCGAGCAACACATATCCGGCGGTCGAGAATTCCTCGCTCGCCAGACGGTGCTTTCGCGACACGAGCTCGATCTCGACTCCCACCTGAAACTGTTCAGCCCAACTCAGTTCTTGCCACGCCGCTTCCGCGCCCAACACGCCGCGCGGCGGGGGAATCAAGGGCAAGGGATCTCCGCTTCCACGGACTTCGCCGCGCACAGTGTCGAAACGACCGGAGAGCCGGAAGGGTCCTCCGACCGGCCCTGACAGCCCCGCCTCCATGCCGGAGAGGATGGCGTCGGTCCGTCCGTATTCCCACAGACGTAGCCCATCGATCATGCCTGCAGTGGGAGAAAGAGCGACGAAATCGTCGATGCGATTGCGGTATACCGACAGCTCGGCTCTCACCCGCTCGGTTTCGTAGCGCACCCCCGCGTCGAGATCCAGCGCGTGCTCCGCCTTTAGATCAGCACGGCCACGCAGGTAACGCGCCTCGGCAATTTGTGGTCCGTCGGCATAGAGCTCGAAGAGGGTGGGAGCGCGCCATGCCAGTCCCGCATTCACGGAGAGGGCCAGATGCCGCTGCGGGCGAAAGACCGCTCCCATATCGGAGGAGAAGGCGCTCCAGTCGCGCTCGTCGTCCGCTACGAGCGCAAGACCGGGATTCGCATCGGCCTTCAGCTTGCGCACGTCCGCCCGCGCTCCACCCAATACGCTCCAACGCCCCAGACGCGCCTCTTCGAAGACAAACGCTCCCGCCGAGGAGGTCGAGGCATCGGGTACGAGCGGAATGGGACCCTGCGTATCGTTGAACTGCAAGAGGCCGCTGACTCCCACCGTCCCGTTGAGCTTCCCGCCGATTCGATGGTGTGCCAGCAAGTCCAGCGAAAAGCTGTCGAGCAGCAGGTGAAATGCCTCCTGCTCCTTGCCGCCGCTGGAAGTCGCGGGCGCAATGGCCGTGCTGTCTGCAAGTGCCTCGTCGGACAATTCGATGAGCGAGTGCCGCTCCCATTGTGCCTTCGTCTCGAGATGCAGGGCACCGAGCTGCCGCTTCCCGTCCAGCTGAACGCGCCAATCCGAACTTTTACGTTCCGGTCCCTCCTCCTCCCCTTCCTGCACTCCGGGGGGCGGGCCGCCCGCCTCCAAGAGTTTGAACTCGCCACCGTAGTGAGAAATCTGCAGGGAAAGCTCTCTATCCTCCCCGCGGATCAAGGCAGCGGCATCGCCAGTCACTGCGCCAAATCCGGTGTTCTCCAGTTCCCCGTCCGGGGTGTGCAGGGCTTCCGCGAAGCGACCCGTGCCCGCCACTCTCCAGCCCAAGTTCCCACGTGCTCCTTCCAGGCGCAGCCAGCCGCCGCCGCCACGGCTATTCGAGGAAAAGTAGCCGCCCAATTTTCCGCGGACGAAGGACTCCTTTCTTTCGGCGCGCGGCAATTCCGGCGCGATCGCGTTCACGACGCCACTGATTGCATCCGAACCATAGAGCAGTGAAGCGGGGCCTCGAATCACCTCCACCCGGCCTACGAGGGCTGGATCGACGGAGGGGCCATCCTCGTCGCTCCACGAGTAATCCTCCACCCGGTGGCCATTGGAGAGCACCAGCACTCGCGAGCCAGTGAGTCCACGCACCATGGGTTTTCCGATTTGAGCACCGGTGGAAACCGTACGCACTCCAGACAATTTCTCCAACGCATGGGCAAGGGAGATGCTCGACTCTCGCGCCAAAGTGGCTTGACCCAAAAACGCGCTGGGCAATGGAGAGTCCAATAGGGGTCGCGGGGTACGCGCTGCGGTGACCTCGAAAGCGGGCAGCGTGAAGGGCGTCTCCTGCAACGAAACTTCCAAAGCTCCCTGCGCCGGCAGCACCACCTCGCGGGTGAGCGTGGCGTAGCCGAGGCGATGAAAGAGAAGCGTCACGCTACCTTCGGGAAGTCCGCTCAGCTCGAAGCTGCCGTCACTGGCCGTCAGGGTCTCCCGATAAAACCCGCTCGCCAAGACCTCGACTCCGGCCAGTCCCACCCCCTTCTCGTCGAGCACGCGTCCCCGCAAGCGTTGGCGCGGGGGCGCCGCCTGACCCAGGCTCGGCAGCCCGACCAGAACTAGGATCACCAGGCAAAGAACGCTGGAACGAAGGCGCATCAGATCTCCGGAGCTTCTTGGAACTTGTGTGACGGCAGCACTATAGCACTCCGGCTGGCGGCAAGTCGCCCACGGGAAGGAGCAATTTGAGGATTCCCTCTTGCCATGATCAATCGTATGACTTAATCATATGACCAATCCACGATCTCCCCGAGTGGAAGGAAGCCCATTGACACCCTCCCAAGAGCCTTCATCCGAATCTGCCGAGCACGGTCTGGCGGCCATTCCGCCGGAATTTCAAGCCCCGGAGGCGGGCAGTCCGCGGGCGCGTATCCTCGAGGCCGCTCGCGATGCCTTCGCCGAGAAGGGACTCGATGCGACCACGACCCGCACCATCGCTGAGCGTGCTGAAGTGAATTTGGCGATGGTTCACTACTACTTCGGTTCGAAAGTCCAGCTCTACCGCCGGGTCCTGGGCATGGAAATGCTGCAAGTCTTCGGCAAGCTCGTCGGCGTTCTCTCGGAGGAGGAAGCCAGTCCCATCGAACGCCTTCTCAGCTTGGTGCGGCGCATCAACGGCGCGTTCCGTGATGACCCGGTGCGCCTCGCCATCATTCGACACGAGATGGGCCAAGGCGCGCCTCACGCCTTGGAGGTCGTTCGCGAACTCGGTGATTCCGGACCAAAGGGCTTTCGTCAGCTGCTCTTCGCCGCGATGACCCAGGCGCAACAAGCAGGGCAACTGGCGGCGATCGAACCCAGAGCCATCGCCAACCTGCTGCTCATGTGCGCCTACGGCCCCCTCTTCCTCGAACCGATCGTGCGCGTGCTCTTCGATGCTCCCACACTCGACGATGAGCATTGGGAACAGCTCCTGAAGGGCCAAAGTGAATTGCTGCAGCGCGCACTTCTTCCTCGTACTTCAAAGGAGTCCGAGTCATGAGCTCTGTCTCTAGCGTTTCTCGAGCTCGCTGCCGCTCTCTCGCCTTTGCTTTGGCAGTGGGCTTGATGTCCTTTGCCGCGCGGGCGAGCCGAGCCGAAGAAAACTCGACCGCCATGGACTTGGGTCATTGCATCCATGCTGCCCTCTCCAACTCGTCGACCCTGCGCGCCTTTGAAGAGAGCCAACGCGCGGCCCAAGCCGGAGTGAACGAAGCCAGCGCGCGACGCTGGCCCACTCTCTCGGTGGGTGCCGACTTCCATTATCAGAGCGAGGTAAACGAGTTCGATCTTCCGGCTCCCATCTCGCGCACCGTTCGCTTCGGCGACAATGAGAGCTACGGAGTTCTCGCTGACCTGGAACTTCCCCTGTACACCGGGGGACGCCTCGAGGCACAGGAACGGTCGCAGCGGGATGCGGCGAGAGCGAGCGGCTTCGACCTAGCGGCGGACAGCCTGCGCGTGATCCAGCAAGTGCGGACCAGCTTCTATCTGGCCCTCGGCGCGCAAGCTGAAGTCGATGCGGCAAACTTGGCCGTGCAGCGCCTGCGCCGCCACCTGAAAGACCTGGAGCAGCAGCTTCGCGCCGGCGCGGCGTCCACTGAAGCTCAGCTGCAGGTGGAAGCCAGACTACGCAGTGCCGAACAGCGCTCGTTGAACGCGCAGGAGCAACTTTCCGTGCGACGCCTGCAATTGGGGCGCGCGCTCGGTTTCCCCGACCGGGAAGTGGTCCCCGCAGGCCAGCTGGACCAGAGCCTTCTCTCCGACGATGGAATTCTCGGCAAGGTGGGTTCGGTGGACGCCAGGCCAGAGCTGCACGCTCTGAATTCACGCCAGTCCGCCAATCGAGAAGCAAGTCGTGCCGCCAAGGGAAGCCTAATGCCCTCGCTCAACGCCACCGCGCAACTCCATTATGCACGCCCGGGAATTCGGGTTGTCGACAACGAATGGATGGACTGGGCCACGGTAGGTCTTCGACTGCAATGGACTCTGTTTGACAAGGGGGGGCGTTCGGCGCGCGTCGAACAGCGCGCGGCCATGGCACGGGCCCTCTCCCACCGACAAGAGGAGCTTCACCGGGAGTTGACGAACGCCTTGGAAATTTCGCGAGCCCAGGTGCGCGCTCAGCACGAGCAAGTAAGCAAGGCGCAGCAACGCGCCGAGCTGGAAAGCAAACGGCTCAAGTTGGTGCAAGGACGCTATCAACAAGGTCTGGGTACGGAAACCGAATTGTTGGACGCCCAGGACGATCTCTCCGACGCGGAAATCGCAGTTGC
Organism: uncultured Gammaproteobacteria bacterium; assembly: GCA_963751375.1. Classification (GTDB taxonomy): domain Bacteria; phylum Pseudomonadota; class Gammaproteobacteria; order DSM-5130; family Acidihalobacteraceae; genus Acidihalobacter_A. The sequence goes on along the minus strand of CAVVUY010000030.1, from coordinate 70,916 downwards.
AGCTCAGCGCTCGCGCCTGCGGCTCGCGGAAGTGAAGCTCCTCTACGCGGTGGCCCAATGATGATCGCAGCCAAACTCGGGATCCCGTCTTCGGAAGGAAAGACCATGATGCAGACTCTTCGCTTCATTTTACCCTTTGCTTGGTTACGGCTGCGTGGCGCGTCGGGGATTTTAGCCAGCTTCTGTCTCTGCGCCGTACTCAGCGCCTGTGGAAACAACGCCGAGTTCGCCAATCCGAGTGGAACTCTCGAGGCCACCGAAGTGGACCTATCCCCCCTCCTCACTGCCCAGGTGCTCGAAGTGAGAGCAGATGAAGGCGACACGGTGTCCAAGGGCGACACTCTGCTCGTGCTCGACACTGGTTTGCTCCAGAAAAGGCGCGCGCAGAGGGCGGCCCAGGACGAGGTACTTGAGGCCCAATCCCGCGAGGCTCAGCAGGCCTTGCGGCAGAGCGAACGCAGGCTCGAGCTGGCTTCGACCACACTGAAGCGCAGCAAAACTCTGCACGAGCAAGGCTCGGTCACCCAGCAACAGGTGGATGACCTGAGCGCGCAACGCGACGTCGCTGCTAGCCAGGTAGAGGCGGCCCACGATCGGTTGACTCAACTGGATGCCCAGCGCAAGGAACTCGAGGCCTCCCTGGCCGTGATGGATCGTCAGATCGCGGACGGGATCCTTCTCGCGCCGGCCGACGGCACCATCCTCGTGCGCACAGCCGAACCCGGTGAGCTCGGAAGGACCGGAGCTTTGGCTTTGCGCATGGCTGACCTGCGTCAGCTGGAGCTGCGCATCTACTTGGAAGAGCCAGAATTGGACCGCGTGAAATTGGGACAGACGCTCCCGGTGCTGGTGGACGCCCTGGGTGGCAAGGAGCTCCGCGGCAGAGTGAGCTGGATCAGTTCGCAGGCCGAATTCACTCCCAAGAATGCACAGACAGCCAAGGCGCGAGCGCAGCTCGTGTACGCGGTGAAGCTGACGGTGGACAATCCGGACGGGCGCCTGCACATCGGCATGCCCGCAGCGGTCCGTCTCAGCGTGGCCGCTGGCGATTGAGGTCGCACATGAAGGCAGAGCGCACACTAATCGACGAAACTGGCTCCGCGATTCAGATCGCAGAGCTTCGCAAGAGCTACGGAGCGACTCTTGCAGTCAATGAGCTCAGCCTGCAGGTAGGTCGCGGTGAGATCGTGGGACTCATCGGCCCCGACGGGGCCGGCAAAACCACTTCCATGCGCATCGTCTGTGGTCTGCTTCGGCCCGACGGGGGCAGCACACAGGTCCTGAGTTTCGACAGCCAACGCCAGACACGTGAACTCAAGCATCACCTCGGCTACATGCCTCAGCGCTTCAGCTTGTACCCGGACTTGAGCGTGGCCGAAAACCTACGCTTCTTCGCAGACATGTTCGGCGTCACCGGCCAAGCCCGCCAGGACCGGGAGGCGCGCCTGATGGAATTCAGCCAACTCGGTGATTTCCGCTCGCGTCGCGCCGGTCAACTCTCCGGAGGAATGAAACAGAAACTCGCTCTGAGCTGCACTCTGATTCATACCCCGGAAGTTCTGATTCTGGACGAGCCCACTACCGGGGTCGACCCCGTCAGTCGGCGCGAGTTCTGGCGCATTTTGCGCGAACTCGCCGGGGAGGGTCTCGCGCTCTTGGTAAGCACTCCCTACATGGATGAGGCCGATCTCTGCGACCGTGTCGTTTTGATGCACCGGGGGCGCGTGCTCGTGCAGGGCGCACCCGAGACAATACCCGACGCATTTCCGCGCCGACTGCTCGAGCTCACGGGCAAGAACCTCAGGGAAGCGCGAGAGAACCTCCTGGGATTCGATCGTCTCTCCGTGCATCGCTTTGGCGACCGCTTGCACGTCGTCTACGACGAGGACCAACAACTTCAGGCCATCCGCGAGCGCCTCACCGAGCTCGACGTGACTCTCTCTCCCATGCGCCCCTCCATCGAGGACGTCTTCGTTGAACTCACTCTGCACCAGCAGGAGGTGACGAGGTGACGCACGACGAATACGCAGTCTACGCGGAGGGTCTCACTCGACGATTCGGCGAGTTCACCGCCGTCGACGAAATTTCGTTGGCCGTGAGACCGGGCGAGATCTTCGGTTTTCTGGGAGCCAACGGCGCGGGCAAGACCACCGCCATCCGCATGTTCTGTGGACTTCTCGCTCCGAGCGAGGGCGAAGCCTGGGTTGGCGGACTTTCCGTCAACCAGCACGGCGAACGAATCAAACGCAAGATCGGCTACATGAGCCAGCGCTTCAGTCTTTACGACGATCTGCGCGTCCATGAGAACCTCGAATTTTACGGAGGGATCTACGGCATGGATGCCGGCAAGATTCGCGAACGCTCGCACGAGTTGGTTTCGCGCCTGGATCTGAGCAAGATGCAGGAGAGAATGACGTCCTCGCTTCCTCTGGGCTACAAGCAGCGCCTGGCCCTGGGCTGCGCGGTCTTGCACGAGCCCAAGATCGTATTTCTCGACGAACCCACCGGCGGGGTCGATCCCGTAGCGCGCCGGCAGTTCTGGGATCTCATCTACGAGCTGGCCGATGGAGGCACCACGGTCTTCGTGACCACACACTACATGGACGAAGCCGAGTACTGCGGCCGCGTGTCGATCATGGTTCGCGGCAAAATCGAGGCTCTGGACACCCCGCAGAAACTCAAGGAACGCACCGGAAGCTCGAGCATGCAGGACGTCTTTCTGGAGTTGGTGGGATCATGAACCGTATCTTCGCCATGGCCCGCAAAGAGATTTATCACATACTGCGCGATCGTCGCAGTCTCGGTGTCGCGATTTTGATGCCCCTGGCGATGGTCCTCGTCTTCGGATTCGCCATCGACATGGAGCTCAAGCACCTCCCTGTCGCTTTCTTGGATCAAGACCACAGCCCCGCCAGCCGCGCGCTCATCCGCAACATGACCTCCAGCGGGTTCATCGTGGACGCCGCGCGGCTGAGAACGCGGGCGGAGATTGGCGCGGGCTTCCGTTCCAGTCGCTTTCGCGCAGCTGTGGTCATCCCCCGTCACTTCGCGCGCCGGCTCGATGAGGGCCAAAACTCTCCCGTACAGATTCTGATCGATGGAGCGGACGGTACCACTGCGGCCACCGTGGACAATTACCTGAACACGGTTCTACAGCAATTCAATCGAGAGCTATTGAATGGCGGATCTTCTACCGCGCTGCGGGCATCGCTCATCCCCGTCGATCCTCGTTTGCGCATCGACTTCAATCCCGAGCTGGAGAGCGCCTACTTCGTGGTGCCCGGCCTGGTGGCCGTCATCCTCATGATGATCTGCGCCTTGCTCACCAGCATCGCCCTCGCCCGCGAGAAGGAGACGGGCACGCTGGAGCAAGTACTGACCACTCCGGTAACGCCCCTGCAAGTCATCGTGGGCAAGCTGCTTCCCTACGTGGGGCTTGGTGCCATCGACGCCTCCCTGGTGCTGGCAGTGGGTCGGCTGGTCTTCGGCGTCCCCATGCACGGTTCGTGGTGGGTACTGGCCGCCTACAGTCTCGTTTACATCATGATCGCGCTCTCTCTGGGGCTCTTGATCTCCGCACTCGCAGGCTCGCAGCGCAATGCGATGATGATCGCATTGGTCACGACCTATCTGCCAAGCCTCATCCTCTCTGGCTTCATCTTCGAACTTCGCGGCATGCCCCTCCCCTTGCGGTTGGTGGGAGAGATAATCCCCGCGACGCATTACATCCGCATCGTCCACGGAATTCTCCTGAAGGGCGAATTCTGGTTCGGACGCGATCTTGCGGTGATGCTCGTCCTCTTGCTGGTTTTCACCGGAGCGGCCACGCGCCGTTTCCGTGCCACCTTGGAGTAGTACCATGCGTGCACTGCAAACCCTCGTCCGTAAGGAATTCCGGCAAATCTTCCGCGATCCCGGGATGTTGCGAATCATCTTCGCGGTGCCGCTGGTTCAGCTGCTCGTGTTTTCCTACGCCGCCAATACCGATTTGCACAAGGTGCCAATCTCTGCGCTCGACCAGGACCAGAGCGTCGCGTCACGCCGCTTGGTGGAGGCCTTCTTTCACTGTGACGTTTTCGTGCCCGGTCCCACGGCTCGCGACCCGAGGGAACTGCAGAACCTCCTTTCCAACGAAAGCGCGCGGGTGACGCTCTGGATCCCCAAGGGATTCGCGGAGGATCTTGCCGGAGGGCAGAGGCCGCAGGTAGGAATCACGGTGGACGGACAGAATAGCAGCGTGGCGGGACGCGCCAGCGGCTATGCCCAGATCATCGTGGCGCGCGAGACGCAGCGCATGCTGCGCGAGAGAGGCTTTGGGCCCGCGAGTGGATCCGAAGGTATGGCTCAGGTCACCGGGATCACGCGCTTCTTTTACAATCCCCAGCTCGAGAGCCGCTTCTTCATGGTGCCGGGAATCCTCGTCCTCTTGATCACGGTCATCTCCTCCCTCCTTACGGGGATGGCGGTGGTGCGGGAGAAGGAAATCGGGACCCTCGAACAACTCCTGGTGAGTCCGCTGCGCCCCTTCGAGCTCGTGGCAGGCAAGACGATCCCCTTCGTGGTGGTGGCCTTCTTCGAGTTCTGCTTCGCGGGCGTGGTGGCCGTCCTCTGGTTCCATTTGCCCCTGGAGGGATCGCTCCCGCTGCTCGCCCTGTCCGGCATGGCCTACCTGCTGGTGACCCTCGGCGTGGGACTTCTAGCTTCGACCCTCTCGCAGACCCAGCAGCAGGCAATGCTCACGGTCTGGTTCTTTCTGGTCTTCGGAATCCTCATGAGCGGCTTCTTCTATCCCATCGAAAACATGCCCCAGTGGGCCCAGTGGATCTCGGCCGCCGATCCGGTGCGCTACATCATGAACATCGTACGCGGGATCTTCCTCAAAGGGGCCGGATTCCTCGATCTGTGGCGGGACCTGGCCATTCTCACCGGCATGGGTTTGTTTGTCTTTGGTTCGGCGGCGCAACGCTTCCAGAAGCGCTTGAGCTGAGTGCGCGAAGGCGGGATAAGCGGTCACGACTTGCGCTTTCCTTCGTAGGTTCAGCAGACGGAGCCAAAGAAGTCGAGCGCCCCGTCATTTCCCTCAGGAGGATGCCGTGAAAATCCGAGCCAAGAAATCCCAGTCCATCTGGACCCTAGTGGCTGGTGTGGCCGTGGCAGCAATGCTGGCGAGTGCACCGGCCTGCGCGAAGAAACCCGAGAAGACGGCGAAGCGACCCATGGTGAAAGAAAATTCCGATAGTTCCTGGAAGCACTACCAGAAGCCTGACGATGCCAAGCTGCGCAAGGAGCTGAAGCCCCTGCAATACGAGGTGACCCAGAAATCCGCCACCGAGAGGGCCTTCCAGAACGAGTACTGGGACAATCACGAAGCGGGACTCTACGTGGACGTGGTCTCCGGCGAGCCCCTATTCACCTCCATGGACAAATACGATTCCGGCTGCGGTTGGCCCAGCTTCACCCGTCCCGTGAAGTCCGACGCGGTGACGGAGGATGTCGACAAGAGTCTGGGAATGACGCGCACCGAAGTGCGTTCCAAGTACGGCGATTCGCACCTGGGCCACGTCTTTCCCGACGGTCCCGGTCCCGACGGCCTGCGCTATTGCATCAACTCGGCCGCGCTGCGCTTCATCCCCGTCTCGCAGTTGAAGAGCGAAGGCTACGGAAACTACCTGATTCTGTTTCAGTCTGCCGAGGAGAAAGGCCCCATGGACAAGCAGAAGACCGAGATTGCCACCCTGGCCGGCGGTTGCTTCTGGGGCATGGAGGATATCCTCCGCAAGATCCCCGGAGTGGTGGACACGGTCGTTGGCTACACCGGTGGAACCACCAAGAATCCCACCTACGAGGAAGTGCACAGCGGCAAGACCGGTCATGCGGAAGCGGTTGAGATCACCTTCGATCCTTCGAAGATCAGCTTCGAGGAACTCCTCGGATATTTCTTCCGCATGCACGATCCCACCACCAAGAACCGGCAGGGAAACGACGTCGGCACCTCGTACCGTTCGGCGATCTTCTATCACGGCGAGAAGCAGCGCGAGATCGCCGAGAAAGTCAAAGCCGAGGTAGACGCGTCAGGAAAGTGGAAGAACCCCGTGGTCACCGAGATCGTGCCAGCCTCGGTCTTCTATCGCGCCGAGGAATACCATCAGGACTATCTGGTGAAGCACCCCGGGGGCTACACCTGCCACTACCTGCGCCCCTGAGTGTTCTGTTAGTGGCGCGACTGAGCCCCCTAGCCGCAGCGCGACCGAGTATGGCTCAGTCCAGCGACATCTTCTCGAGCAGAGCTTCATAACGAGGGTGCCCCCGCAGCGGATCGAGGCGGGGATGCACCTTGATCCACACCAGGGTTTGGTCGTGCTGTGCATGCGCTCGTTCGAGCCAGTCCAGGGCGGTATCCACATCGTTCATGCAAGCGTAGATGGACGCGATGCCGTAGGGCGACACGTAGCGAGTCTTGGACTTCTCCAGCAGTTGGTCCACGATCGCCAGGGCATCCTTCCGCCGCCCCATCCGCGCATACACGTGGGCCAGACCGGAAGAGGGTTCCGGAGGACCCTTCGGCATGAGAGTCTGGGCCTTGAGGAACTCGGCCTCGGCCTCCTCGTAGCGACCGGCTAGTTCCAGTGCCCGGGCCAAGTCGGTGTGCGCGGGAATGAAGGCCTCGTCCAATTCCATCGCTTTGCGATACCACAGCATTGATTCCTCGTAGCGACGCGCATAAAAATAGGTATCACCCACCGAGGTATGCAGGAGGATCGAGAGGGGATCCAACTCGAGAGCTCGTTTGACCCGCGCGATCGCCTCCTCGTGACGACCCAGTCCGCACAAAAGATGCCCGTAGAATCGGTGTGCAGAAGAATAGCCCGGGTTGAGTTCAATCGCGCGCAGGAGTTCACGATTGGACGCATCCCAATCCCAGTCCCAGTGGCGGTGGATGAAGCCCAGGGAAGCGTGCAGTTCGGCCAGGCTCTCATCGATGGCCAGACCTTTGTGTACTTCGTCCTTTGCGCGCGGATAGGCTTCGTCGGGCGGTAGGGCTTTGATGTTCCCCAGGATGTTGTAACAATCGGCCAGTCCACCATGAGCTAGGGCGTAGCGGGGATCGATCGAGAGCGCTTCCTCGAAATAACGGATTGCCGTGTACATGGCGTCAACCGTTTTCCAACGCTTCCAGAAGAAGCGGCCCTGCATGTAGGCGTCGTGAGCACGGGGATCCCGCTCCTGACGCTTCGCGATGCGGTTCCTTTCCTCGTGGGTCAGTCGGAAGCGCAGCTTGTCGGTGATCTCCCGACAGATTTCTCCCTCGATCGCGAGCACGTCGGTGAGGGCGCGGTCGAAGCGCCCTCCCCACAACCGAGTCCCGTCGCGGGCATCCACGAGCTCGGCGCGGATGACCAGCTTGTCCCCCCGCTTCTGCATGCGCCCGGCGAGCACCGCGCGCACCTTCAGTTCTCGGCCCACCTCGTCGGGGCGTTCGTAGAGATCGCGGCAGCGAAATACCGTGCTCTGCGCCATCACTTTCAGGCGCGGCAGCTGGGAGAGATTGTCGATGAGAGAGTCGCAGATCCCGTCGATGAGGTAATTTGCCTCCTCGTCGCCAGACTCGTTGTGGAAAGGGAGCACGGCCAGAGAATCGATGGGAGAACTGCTCTGCATCGTCCGCTGATCTGAAGCCGGGCTGGCCCCGGATCGCAACCGCGCGAGAAACTCCCGGGCCGAGGGCAGGCGCTCTTCGGCTGATTTCTCGAGGGCATCTGCGATGACGCGCGACAGCCACTCGGGTTGTCCCTGGAGGGGAGCGGGTTCGTCCTTCAAGATGGCACTGGTGGTCTCAAACAGGCTGGACTTGAGAAAAGGATGAGTCCCGCTGAGCATTTCATACAGCAGAAGACCCAAGGCAAAGATATCGCTTCTGGCATCTCCGGACTCACCGCGGATTCGCTCGGGAGCGAGATAGGCAGGGGTGCCCACGATGGCCCCATCCATGGTGAGTTCCAACTGGACCGTCTGCCCTAGGTCTTGAGTTAGCACTTCCGATTTGGCCAAACCGAAATCGAGAATCTTCACCCGCCCATCTTCCGTGAGCTTGACATTGGCCGGTTTGAGATCGCGATGCACCACGCCGTGTGCGTGCGCGACGCTCAGGCCCTCGGCGATCTGCGCGGCCACGTGGATCGCCTGCGCGGTGTGGAGAGGCCCTTCGTGCAGGCGCTCCTGGAGGTCGGTGCCCTCCACCAATTCCATCACCAGGAACCAGCGCCCTTCGGCTTGGGTGAACGCGAAGAGAGTTGCGATGTTGGGATGGTTGAGACTGGCGAGGGTGCGCGCTTCCTGCCCCAATCGGCTGAGCAGTCTGCGGTCGGCGCCGAGATCCTCTCGCAGCAGTTTGAGGGCGACCTCGCGCCCCAGCTGGCGGTCCCGAGCACGATAGACCTCTCCCATTCCTCCACGACCGAGAGAAGCAATGATCTCGTAGTCACCCAGGAACTTGCCCAGCAATGCAGACCCCCTCATGGCGTTCGTCCTGCCATCCTTCTCTACTCTAACAGGCCCCGCCCTCCCCGTCTCGTTCCGTGGGAGAGTTCCTCCTCGACGCAAATGCCCTCGTCTTTTAGTTTATTGCTATCCGCTTACGGAATCGCCAATTCCCCCGTCCAGCTGTCGGCCCAACAAGGAGCGCCCTCGATGAGCCAGCTTCACGCCACGGTTCGCCATGGTCTCTTCCTGGTCCTGGTCGGTCTACTCTTGGGAGTTGGGAGTTCTCGGGCGCAGACCGCAAACCAATCTCTGGCGGTAGGGGACACCCTGCCCTTCCTGAAAGTGCAGGAGTGGCTGCAGGGCGATCCCATCGAGAACTGGCAAGAGGGTCACTATTACCTGATCGATCTCTGGGCCACCTGGTGCACGCCCTGCCTGGCGAGCATGCCCTTGCTCCAATCCCTCCAGGACCGATATCGGGGGGACGGACTCGTGGTGATCGGCGTCACGTCCGAGGACAAATGGGGTAACGAACTCAGCGCGGTGAAGAAGTTCGTCGCGAGCCGCAAGAATAGGATCAAGTACCGGCTGGCGTGGCTCCCTGCCAGCATCTCGAGCGACAAGAAGCTGCAGGGGATCTTTGTCCACGAGTGGATGCAACGCTTGGGCACGATGAGTCTGCCCAAGGCCTTCCTCGTGGATGGGCGAGGCCGCCTGTTGTGGGTCGGAAATCCACATCGCGTGGAGCCCAGGATTCAAGCCCTTCTCGCGGGCAATTTCGACATGGCACAGGCGCGCCGTGAATTCCAAGAGAGCCGCGTGGCCAAGGATCTGCGCAGCCGTTTCGACCAGGCCGTGGAGGCGCAGCAGTGGGACGAGGCGGCTGCACTGGCCCGCCGCCTCCTGACGGACTACGCCGACGTGGCCGACCCCAAGCTCTTTACGGGACTCGCCCTCAAGCTCACCAAGGCGGAGGGGGAGGTCCCCACCCCGCTCTTCGATCTCGCAGTGCAGGCGGCTCAGCTGGCAGTCAGCGCCACGCGATTCGAAGCCCCCGGGCATCTCGATGGTCTGGCGAGCGTGCTCGCTGCCCGCGGGGATCTGGTCGGCGCCGCTCTCGCCGAGATGCGCGCCATAGCAGTGTCCGAAGGCAAGATGAAGATCGAGCAGCAGGAAAAACTGCAAGAGTATCTGAAGGCCTCAGGCCCACAATCAGAAGAGGAGAAGCATGAGTAGCCTCGCATTCCAAGATCTCTATCCCGAGGACGTCCAGCACTGCTACGGATGTGGAGCTCTGAACGAGCACGGGCACCAGATCAAGAGCTACTGGGACGGCGAGCAGACCGTCTGCGCCTTCCAGCCCAAACCCTACCACACGGCCATCCTAGGATACGTATACGGCGGACTCATCGCGTCTCTCATCGACTGTCACGGTACTGGCTCCGCCGCCGCCGCCATGCACCGCCATCGCGGAGGAAAAGAAGGCGAACAGATTCCCCGCTTCGTGACGGCTGCCCTGCATGTGAATTATCTGAAGCCAACTCCGATGGGTCCTGAGCTATTGATCCGCGGCACCATCCAAGAGGTCAAGGGGCGCAAGGTGGTAGTGGAAGCCGAGCTATCCGCCGAGGGCGTGGTGTGCGCCACCGGGAAAGTGGTATGCGTGGAGATGCCGGCGGACATGCTGGGTTCCTAGGAAACCGCCTCTCAGAATCCGCGACGCGGCCTGCCACAGCCGCCCTCGCTCACTCCAGCGGAGCCGCCGTCAGATGGATGTCGTCGACCCAGACCTCACCTGGCCCCGTCACCACCAGATTCAACTTCACCCGCTTGGGATTCTCGCCCTTTTTCAAAAAGAACGAGGTCTCCTGGGGATTCCACTCCTGGCTTCCGGTGAGCTGGCTGTTGAGCCCGCGAGAGAAATACTCGCCCATCCCGGGAAAGCCACACCACATCTCCAGGTAGACTCGTCCCTGCACGTCCTTCGTACGGACCATGGCCTGATATCTAAGAACCGCGTTCTCCACGTCCAGATCCCCGGTCTCGAAGAGACGAATCGTCGTGGAATCGCTCGTCACAAGATGCAAAGAACCGTTGCCGTCACTGGAAATGCCGGAGTCGAAACTGACCCCCGTGCGGCTGATCACTCCGTCCAGACTGTCCAGGGAGTAGTGCATCAGGTCTTGTGCGGGTGGTCTCTTCTGAGAGCATCCCACCGAGCTCAGCAGAAACAGGCCGAAGCATAGCCCGAATTTCGCGAAATTCCGCATGGTTCCCTCCCTGAGGGGCTAAATTACAGCCTTTTTGAACCGTCCTTGAAGTGTCTCTCCCGGGGGGGCATCTGTCCACTTCGCCTTGACAGGGCCCCGTAAATCACAAGTTTTCGACCCAGTTATCGAGCTTTCGTTCGGATTCCTCCTTCCGCCGGAGTGGTCACATGAACCGAGGATTTGCACGAATCCTCCTCCTCGGGTGTCTCGCGCTTGGGGCCCTCGGGCTTCCGCGGATCGCGTCTGCCCAGACGGATAATGAGACCTGCTTCATGTGCCACGACGATCCCGACTTTTCGACGGAAAGGCAGGGCGCCAACTTCTCGCTCTACGTGAATCCGAAGGTCTTTGGCGCCTCGGTCCACGGCGAGCTCTCCTGCACGGATTGTCACGAGGATGCCAGCGAAGATCACCCAGAGCGCCTTGCCAAAGTTCGCTGCGGAAACTGCCACGACGACGAACAGCTCGACTTCGATTCCAGCATCCACGGACAAGCCCTCACCGGAGGCCTGCCCTACGCGCCCGATTGTCCCGATTGTCACGGCATCCACGACATTCGACGCCCCAACGACCCCAAGTCCAAGGTCTACAAGACCAACATTCCCGTCACCTGCGGTCGCTGCCACAGAGAAGGCGCGCCAGTAGCGAGCACTTACAGGATCGGCCAGAAGAACATCCTGGAGAATTACAGCCAAAGCATCCACGGCGAGGGTCTGTTCAAGAAGGGACTCATCGTTGCCGCGACCTGTAACGACTGCCATGGCAGCCACAAGATTCTTCCGCACACCGATCCACGGGCGAGCATCTCGCCGCGAAACATCGCCAAGACATGCATGAAGTGTCATGCGCAGATCGAGCAGGTGCACGCGAAGGTCATCCGGGGTGAGTTGTGGGAGGAGAAACCGGGCGCGATCCCCTCCTGTACCGACTGCCACCGTCCCCATCGCACGCGCAAGGAGACCGTGGCCATGACGGTCTCCGACCGCGAGTGCATGAAGTGTCATTCGGATTCCAAACTCCATTCCGTCTCAGCGGAGGGAGATACGCTCTCGATGTACGTGGATGAGAGCGTGCTGAAGGACTCGGCGCACACCACGATTCCCTGTGTGAAGTGCCACTCCGACATCGATCCGCGTCTCCATCGGCCCTGTGAACCATCCGGCAGAGTGGACTGCTCGGCCTGTCACTCCAAGATCTCCGAGGAGTACTTCGAGAGTGGTCACGGCAAGGACTGGATGAAGGGCGTCTCCGAGGCGCCATACTGCACGGACTGCCACGGAACTCACAATGCGTTCCGTCACAACGACGAGCGCTCGCTGACCTTCCGTTCCAACGTCCCCAGCCTCTGCGGAAGGTGCCACACCAAGGGCGGCGCAGCCAACCTCGCAGCCGATCTCAAGGAAAAGAGCGCCTATAACGATTATTCCAAAAGCGTCCACGGGCGCGCGCTGACCGAAAAAGGACTCTTACCCAGCGCGATCTGCATCGATTGCCACGGCTCCCATTTGATTCTCCCCGCCTCGGACAATCGCTCGAAAGTGTATCCGCGGAACCTGCCCGCTACCTGCGCGAATTGTCACCGTGGCATCTACAAGGACTTCATCAAGAGCATCCACTACTCCAACGATCCCAAGGACGAGAACAAGGTGCCAACCTGTGCGCGCTGTCACTCTTCCCATCGAATCGAGCCGACCGAGCAGGATGACTTCATGAAGCAGGTGACCGAACAGTGCGGGTCCTGTCACAAGAAGCTAGCCAAAACCTATCTTGAGACGATGCATGGGAAAGCCTACCAGCTGGGCTTTCTGAAGTCGGCAAAATGCTCTGACTGTCACGGCGCGCACCTGATTCTGTCCGTCAACGATCCCGCATCTTCTGTGGCATTCCGCAACATCGTCACCACTTGCAAAAAGTGTCACGAAGACGCCAACCGGCGCTTCACGGGTTATCTGACGCACGCCACCCACCACGATCCTGTCCGCTATCCGGTGCTATACTACACCTACTGGGCCATGACCCTGCTGCTGGTGGGCGTATTCACTTTCTTCGGCATTCACACCCTGATGTGGCTACCTCGCTCGTTCAAGAATCTCCGTGAGCGCAAGCGAAGGGCGGCTGAAGAGGGCCGGACTCGCCACTACGTACGCCGCTTTACCAAGCCGCAGCAGTACACGCACATCTTCGTGATCCTGAGCTTTTTGACCCTGGCGCTTACGGGAATGATGCTGAAGTTCTCGGGGATGCCATGGGCCGCCAAACTCGCCGACTTGCTCGGCGGAGTACGCAACGCAGGACTGATCCACCGTACCGCGGCAATCGTCACCTTCGGCTATTTCCTCTTCCACCTCGGTTCGCTGGTACGCTTCAAGAAGAAGCGCAAGGTCTCGCTGAAGGACCTCATCTTCGGGCCCAACTCGCTCATGTTCAACCTGCGCGACTTCCGTGAGTTCATCGCCTCGATCAAGTGGTTCTGGGGCAAGGGGCCGAGGCCCGAGTACGGACGCTGGACCTACTGGGAGAAGTTCGACTACCTGGCCGTCTTCTGGGGAATCGCGGTGATCGGTCTCTCCGGGCTGATGCTCTGGTTGCCCGAAGTCTTCACCAAGTTCTTGCCCGGCTGGCTCATCAACGTCGCAACGATCATCCACAGCGACGAAGCTCTGCTGGCGGTGGGCTTCATTTTCACCATCCACTTCTTCAACACCCATCTGCGGCCCGAGGCCTTCCCCATGGACACCGTGATCTTCACCGGTGTCGTACCCTACGAGGAGTACAAGAAGGATCGCCCGCGGGCAGTATCAGATCTGAAGGATCTGGGCGGCTTGAAACGTTACGTGGAAACCACCAGCATATCGCACCGGCGCATGCTGGCGGTAAAGATCCTGGGGTTCACGGCGCTCACCCTGGGCACGATTCTCATCGGCCTCATTCTCTACTCGGTGCTCTTCGGATATCGTTGAGTCGGGGGGCGCTATACCTTACGCGCACACACAATCACTGCGGTCGCCAGAAATGGAATGCGCGTCACATCTTCACGGAAGATGGTCGACCGCAAAGCATCTCGCAGAGGCCGCCAATTCAGCACATCCATGGGAGCCGTGACATAAGCGCTTTGGGTGACCTCGAAGCCATGATTCTGTAGCTTGTCGACGATCTCGCGGCGTCGGTAAATACGCGCCCTCGCATAGCGGTCGTGGATCTTCTTGGGAAGCCAACTGAAAAATGGAACGCGATTCCATGGCAGAAGGGGCAGACTCGCCCCATGCGTCTCGAAGATCCACCAGCGATTTGGAACGGACATGACGAGTGGGGATCCGGGTTTCAACACTCGATGCAGTTCCGTCAGGGCCTCCGTCTCGCTTTCGACATGCTCGAGAACCTCAAAGGAAATCGCATAATCGACGCTTGCGCTGGCGAGGGGGAGCCGAAACCCGTCATAGTAAAGTCCTTGGAAATGTCCTGTCAGACCACGAGCCACTGCCTTGCGATGGAATTCGCGCAAGTATCCCTCGCTGACATCGGCCCCGAGAATGGTGTGAAAATGCTCGGCAAAGAGAAGAGCCTGTGCTCCGCTGCCACAGCCAAAATCCAGTAGAACGCTGCCGACGGGCGCGGCCCAAGCCAGGGCCGTACGCAATCTTCGAGCGAGAATGAAATCCTCGTCATCGGCGGGCTTCCCCCCCGCGAGATTTGCTGGCGCAGCTTGAAACTCATTCATCTGCTTAGAATGGGTCATTTGCCGGCACATCGTCAATCTACTCCTACCCGTCCGCGAAATTTCGTTCCAGGGCCCAAGTCCCCCTGTAGTTTCGGACTCTGGGTACCCCGGAACTGAACCGACGTTCGTCCCAATGAGGAGTTTCTCCGCGCTCTGGATTTCGCCCTTGTGCTAGACTCTTCGCGCTCACCGACATTCACGCCACGAACCGGTGAGACTGCGACAAATTCAGGAGGATGGAGATGAAGACTGTCCTGGCGCTCGTCTTGTCCTTAGCTCTAGCGATGTCCTCCCTCTTTCTCGGTGCGGGCTGCGGTGGTGAAGATGACGTCACGGGCGGAGGGGATGGCATGCACGGCGTCTACTTCACGAGCAACAACGCGCCCTATGCACTGGGCTACTTCGCATCTGTACTCGATCTCACCATCTCCGTCAATCGAGCCAAAGGTGCCCTGCTCGCGGCGGTCGAAGCTGCGAGCAACCAGAAGACATCCGCTGTGCTCTCTCCAGTCGATCTGGGCGATATGGGCCTCTGCGAAACGGGGCAATCGCATGGCGTGTGGAACGACAACGACAACGATGGCCAACTGTCCGTCGCTGATGAAATCGAATTGACGGCCACAAATTGCGACGACATTTCCCAGGGAAATCTGACACTCATCGTGCTTTCACTCACTGGGTCCAGCGTTCTTCTGGATGTCACTCTCGATCTCACCATCAGCGAGATCGAAGGACAGCAAACGCACACGACGCACGTTACCGGCCACTATGCCTGCGCTATCACTGCCGAGGGGAATCCCGTCTCGCAATTCGTGGTTCAGGACATGGTCGCAGAGCAAACCGATACCGCCTCCCAGTTGAGTGTGGTTAGAGATGGGGTTCATCTCTTCACCATCGGGTGCTTCAACCTCTATTACATCGTTGATCCCAGCTATAGCTCCTTCCGCTTGAGTGAGCCACTTGTAGTGTTCGACGTACCGGGACAGGGTGTGATGAGTCTGGGCGCCTATGGTTTGCCCATGCTGGTTTTCGATGGCGAAGGGGTACCGATCTCCGGGCAGGTCGAGTTCTGGGGCGAGTCATTTGCGACCCCGTGTTCAGCGCTTGGAATTCCGTCCGGAGGGGTCGATTCGAGTGGAGCCCATTTTACGGTAACCGCCACCGGCAGTGGAGGCCTCAGCATCGAGGGAACCACCGGCGGCGGCGATACGTTTTCTTTTAGCGTGCAATGGAGCGACGTCCACTGAGGCTCGAGCACGGAGAGTTTCCGTTACTGGATCGGAGGTTCAGCTCTTCTTTTGGGCTCGAAGAGAAATAAGGCCGATCCGGGCTCTTGCTGCTAAGATGCCAGCAAATGAGTATCCATCCCGGCACCAAACTCGGCCCTTACGAGATCCTCGCGCCGCTCGGCTCGGGCGGCATGGGCGAGGTCTATCGCGCACGCGATACCCGCCTGGGTCGCGAGGTCGCGGTCAAGGTACTGCCCCAGCATCTCTCCTCGACAGCCGAGATTCGCGCGCGCTTCGAACGCGAAGCGAAGACGGTGTCGGGGCTCAACCACCCTCACATCTGCACCCTCTTCGACGTCGGGCGAGAAGGCGACACCGATTACCTGGTGATGGAACTCATCGAGGGCGAGACGCTGGCGCAACGCCTTGCCCGCGGCGCGCTCCCCGTGTCAGAGGTCCTTCGCCTCGGCGCGCAGATCGCCGACGCTCTGGATCGAGCCCATCGGGCCGGCGTGGTGCATCGCGATCTGAAGCCGGGCAACATCATGCTCACGCGCAGCGGCGCGAAGCTAATGGACTTTGGACTGGCTCGCTCGAGCGGATTGAAGGGTGGCTCAGAGAGTGAGGCCTCGTCCACCGAGCTGGCCCACTCCCCCACCATTGCGGCGCCGCTGACCGCCGAAGGCACTCTCGTCGGCACCTTTCAATACATGTCCCCCGAGCAATTGGAAGGCCGTGAGGCTGATGCTCGGAGTGACATATGGGCCCTAGGGTGTGTTCTCTACGAGATGGCCACGGGTAAGAGCGCGTTCGAGGGCAGAAGTCAGGCCTCTCTGATCGCTTCCGTCTTGGAGCATCAGCCACCCGCCATCGCCAGTCTCGTTCCGCTCGCGCCCGTTTCCCTCGACCGTGTCGTCACCCGCTGTCTCGCCAAGGATCCCGAAGATCGCTGGCAAAGTTCGCGCGACCTCGCCGTGGAATTGGCTTGGATTGGCGGGGCAGAGTCGCGAGCAACGACAGACACGCCATCTGTGAAGCTCAAGAGGACACGGCCATGGTTGCCGTGGGCACTCGTGGCTCTGTTAACAGCCCTTTCGGGCCTGCTCCTCCTCAGTTCTCTCCACAAGAAAGAGAACATCCGCGGCCCCCACGAATTCCATCAGCTGGCGTATCGGACCGGCGCCATCTTTCACGCCCTCTTTGCGCCAGACGGTGCCACCGTCGTCTACAGCGCAGCCCCTGAGGGAAACGTACCCGAGATCTTCACCATCCGTCCCGAGTATCCCGAGCCCCAAGCGCTCGGACTGAAAAGAGCACATCTGCTCTCGATCTCGTCAGAGGGAGAACTCGCAATCCTCACCGACGCGAAATTCATCAGTCATCGGCTATTTTCAGGAACACTCGCGCGCGTGTCTCTGGGAGGTGGCGCACCCCGCGAGTTGTCGCAGAACGTGCGCGAGGCGGACTGGTCCCCTGACGGCACGCAACTCGCAGTGATTCGCGACGTGGACGGTCGAGACCAGCTCGAGTATCCCATGGGACACGTGCTCTGCAAGTCCGCCGGTTATATGAGTGATCTGCGCGTCTCTCCTCGGGGAGATCGCATCGCCTACTTCCAACATCCCGCTCGTTACGATGATCGTGGTTCTGTGAACGTAGTTGATCTCGAAGGGCAGGTGACGGTTCTCTCCGATGGATACTGGGGAGAAGAGGGACTTGCCTGGACCGCGGACGGGAGGGAGATTCTCTTCTCGGCGAGTTACGGCGGATACGATTTGACCGTCTACGGCATCACCGTGACGGGTAAACGACGTGTAGCCCTTCAGAGCGCAGGAGGCCTCACGATCCAGGACGCGGCCAAGGACGGACGGTGGCTCACCACGCGGGACGATCAGCGCACCGAGCTCATGGTCCACAGGCCCCAGTGGAAGCAAGACCGCAATCTCTCCTGGCTCGACTTGTCAGCAATCGGAGGACTGACACCGGATGGCAATACACTCGTGTTCACCGAGATGAGCGGCGCCATGGGCACCAACTACGCCACATGCCTGAGGAAGATCGACGGTTCTCCGGTCGTTCGTCTGGGCGAGGGCATGGTCGCCGACATCACTCGTGATGGAACGCGAGTTCTGTCGATCATTCCCTCCACCCCCACGAAATTGGTGATCTACCCTCTCGGTGTGGGTGAGATCCAGAAGCTCACACCGGGAAAACTCGAAAACTGTTTCAACGCGCGTTGGCTCCCCGATGAGAAGAGAGTCGTCCTTGGAGGCAACCTGCCAAGCCAAGCACCTCAGTTTTTCGTCGTGGATTTGAACGGGGATACCCTCACACCCGTGACTCCGCCGGGCACTTTGGGTGGATTTTTGTCCGCCGACGGTAAGAACTTGCTAGTGAGCGTCTCGGGGAAGACCTACGCCATCTATCCCCTCTCTGGCGGGGAACCGAAGACCGTTGCAGGTCTCAACGAAGACGATGCGCCGATTCGCTGGTCGGCGGATGATCGCTCGATCCTGGTCAAACACGGCAGTGGCGTTCCCTGCCGCGTCGAGCGCGTTGACCTCAAAACGGGAGAGCGAAGTCTCTTCGGCAGAATCGGTCCTCCGGATCGGGTTGGGGTATTGCGGATCATCGTCAGCTACATTTCCGATGACGAACAGTCCTATGTCTACCGCAATGGACGACAGCTCTCGAGTCTGTTCATCGTGGAAAACGCGCAGTGATCGCCGCAGCGTGGAAGTGAGATTCTAGCAGCCAAGGAGCTTATCATGTTGAGCGATATGGTCCGCGAACAACTCGTCACCATGCTGCAGGCGTCCAATGCCCATCCCATGCTAAAAGAGATCGTGGAGGGCTTTCCGCAGGAGCATCGTGGAACGACGCCTGAGGGATTCAATCACTCCGCGTGGCAGCTGCTGGAGCATCTGCGTTTGGCCCAGGAGGACATCCTGCAGTTTTCCATCGATCCGAAGTACCAGTCTCCCCCCTGGCCGGAAGGGTATTGGCCCGAAGAAAGCGGGCCGAAGAGCGGAGCCGCATGGACGAGATGCGTCGAAGCCTTCCAGAAGGACCTCAAGCGTATGGTGGACCTCGTCGCGGACCCATTGAACGATCTCGAGGAACCCTTCGCACATGGCGACGGACAAACTCTGTTACGGGAGGCCATCCTGCTGATCAAACACAATTCGTATCACTTTGGACAGTTGATGATCTTGCGGAGATTCTTCGAAAACCAGAACTAGCAGGGGATGCGGCGGGGCTCTCGAGAGCACCCGCCGCTCTTCGATTACGCCCGCGTGACGCTACCGGAGGCCCGTGTCCACATCGGCACGGCCTTGGCCCGGGAAGGCACGCTCGCGCGCAGGTAGCTGTGCCCGGTGATCAGCCCCAGGAAGAACCAGGCCAGAGAGGCGACACCGCTCAGGAAAATCGTGTCGCCGATCATGCGCATCCAGCGCAGTGTTTGCAGTGCGGGCAGCTGCAGGAAGTCCGCGCTGCGGGCATACCACAGTCCGTGCTCCACGCTGGCCCAGGTTTGCGCGAGCCCGATGGGCAAAAGACTCAACAGCACCATCAGCGCAAGGCCCCCGTTCATGGCCCAGAAGGCATAAGCCAGAGGCTTCTCGTTCCACTGCTTTTCTCTGCCACTCATGATCCGCGCGATGAGCAGCACCAGTCCAAGTGAGAGTAGTCCATACACGCCGAAGAGTGCGGTGTGCGCGTGAACGGGAGTCGTATTCAGACCCTGCATGTAATACAGAGCCAGCGGCGGATTGATGAGGAATCCGAACAGGCCAGCGCCTACGAAATTCCAGAACGCCACTCCCACGAAGAAACGCAGGGGCCAGCGGTAACTGCGCATCCACGCTGCCGCTCGCTGCATGCGGGAGGTCTGGAAAGCCTCGAGTCCGATGAGCACCAAGGGGACGACCTCGAGCGCACTGAAACTCGCGCCAATGGCCATGATCGAAGTCGGGGTCCCGCTGAAGTAGAGGTGATGGAAGGTCCCGGGGATTCCCCCGATCAAGAAGAGGATGCTGGAAGCCAGGACGGCCTTCCCCGCATGGTCGGCTTTCACGAGCCCCAACTTGGCGAACACGAAGGCCAGAGCCGCGGTGGCGAAGACCTCGAAGAAGCCCTCCACCCAGAGGTGGACGACCCACCAGCGCCAGTATTCCATCACTGAGAGATGCGTGCGTGCGCTGAAGAGGAAACCCGCCCCGTACATCAGGCCGATGGCCGCGCTGGCGCCGGTGAACATGAAGATCAGGGTGCGGCTCTCCTGGCGGCGCTGTAGAGCCGGCCAGAGCCCGCGCAACATGAGAACCAGCCACAGAACCAGCCCCACGAAGAGCGCGACTTGCCAGGCGCGGCCCAGATCGACGTACTCGTAGCCCTGATGCCCGAACCAGAAGCCCTCCCCCAGGCTCAGCTTCTGGTGGATCGAGAGCGCCTCCCCGGCCAGTGAGCCCGCCACGACCAAGAGCAGGGCCCCGAAGAGCACGTTGACTCCGAGTCGCTGGAATCGCGGTTCCTTGCCACCGATCACCGGAGCGAGGAAAAGACCGGCCGAGAGAAAGGCGGTGGCGATCCAGAACACACCGGTCTGGATGTGCCAGGTACGCGCAAGTGAGTAGGGAATCCAGCGGGAAAGGGGAATTCCGAAGAAGGACTGTCCTTCCACGGTGTAGTGCGCAGTGAGCGCTCCCAGGAGCACCTGAACGCCGAACAATGCGATCACCACTCCGACGTACTTGGCTACCGCGCGCATGGATGGGGTGAGTTGCAGTCCATCCAGCGGATCGCGCAGGGGAGCTTCGGTTGCCGGTTCTCCACTCCCGTGGAAAGCTCGATACCAGACCAGGCTGCCGACGCCGGCAAGCAAGAGCATGACGCTGATGACGGTCCACAAGACGTTGGCGCCGGTCGGACGATTGTCGAGCAGATCTTCGTGCGGCCAGTTGTTCGTATAACTCACCTTGCTTCCCGGTCGGTCGGTCGCGCAGGCCCAGCTGGTCCAGAAGAAGAAATCGGTCAGAGTCTGAAGCCGCTGCGGGTCTTTGAGCGCGACTTCCTGCATCGCATAGTTCTCGCGCAGCTGATGGAGCGAGGGATCGCCTCCGAAGAGCGCGCGATAGTAGGACGCGACCTTGGCGATGGCCTCGACGCGGTCCTGGCTCAACACGAGGGTTCCCGTGGATACGTCCAGAGTGTTGCGACGCATGGTGCGGACGAGGCGATCGCGATAGATGGCCTGCTCGGCATCACCCAGCGCCGTGTACTCGCGCCCCCGTTCCTCTTGCGACCAGGTACCGAGCAACGCCAGGCACTCCCGATGCAGCCAATCGGCGGACCAGTCCGGCGCCTGATAGGCCCCGTGGCCCCAAATCGAACCCATTTGCTGCCCGCCCAGGCTCTGCCAAGCCTGTTGGCCGTCGAGAATGTCGGCGCGCGTCATGAGCACCGTGCCGTTTTCCGAGACGATCCGCTCGGGTAGCGGTGGCGCCTTGCGGTACACCTCCCGACCGAAGAAGCCCAGGATCGTGAACGCAACGACCAGCGTCGCCCCCAGACCCCACCAGTATTTCCCGTGACCGCGCATACCATGACCTCCCGTTACTCGCACAGTGCCCGAGGAAAGAGCACGTTGTTTTCGAGATGAATGTGTTCCATGAGCTCGGCCTCGAGTTCATGGAGCCGGAGATAGAGGGCCCGCCAACTGGTGCAGGCCTCATCCGGGGCCGAAAAATCGTGGGTGAGCTCGCGCGTGCGCTGCAGGTTGAGTGCGTGCTCGCGATGCTCATCTTCCATGACCTGCACCGGGCCCGCGGTCTGACTGCCCATACCCGAGGAGACGAGGGGGAAGAGAATCTGCTCTTCCTTCTCCAGATGGTCGAGGATCGCCGCGTGACACCCACGCAAGTGCGCCGTCAAACCCACCGGGCAGCTCGCCTTTTGCGCGTGTTTGTGCTCGACCTTTTCCGCCAAGGCGATCAGTTCGGGCAGCTCACGGCGCAGAGTCTTGTGGTAGCGCTCGACGATGAACTGGGTGAGTTCCCCCAGGGGGCGCTTGGTCCAGGGTTCCTCCTGAAAGGTGTCGCGCGTCTGCTCTTCGATCTCGCTCAAAATTTCCTCGGGATCGAGGCCGCGCTCCTTGCAGGCGTCCTCGAGCGAGCGCTGCCCGCCGCAGCAGTAGTCGAGTCCACGGCCGTGCAGAACTCGCGAGGCCGCGGGATTTTCGGTGGCCAATCTGGCCAGTGTTGTCTTGATCGTTTCCATGCTGGATTCCTCCTTGGCCCCACCCTATTGCAGCTGCGATGCCAGCCAAAAAACCCCTTTGCTTTCAAGGAGTTAGAGATTAGGTTATTAAAAGAATAACATTCAGGGTGTTATGAAAGGAACAACGTGTTATCGAATCGACAACCACCGGAAGGCGTGGAGACCTTCCTCGAACTCACGCGCGACCTGACCGCCTCTCTGGCCGCCAGCGATCGCTACGAGCGTCTCCTCAGTGCAGTGCGCAAACTGATTCCCTGTGACGCGGCCTGCCTGCTGCGGCTCGAAGGCGAGGAATTGGTCCCCGTCGCTGCCCATGGTCTCACTGACGAGGCCCTGGTCCGTCACTACCCGCGCGCCGAACATCCTCGCCTGGACATCATTCTGGCCAGTGAAGGAGCGGTCCGTTTCCCGGTGGACTCCCCTCTCCCCGATCCCTTCGACGGATATCTCTCTTCCGATCCGCACGCTCTGGAGCAAATCCATGCCTGCCTGGGCTGTGCGCTGGTGGAAGGGGGAAAGGTGGTCGGAGCGCTCACGGCCGATGCGCTTTCACCAAATGCATTCGACTCGTTGCAGCCACAGTGGTTGGAGGCGCTGGCCGCCATCGCGGGCGCGGCGCTGCACACCGCATCCCTCATCGATGCGATCGAACAGATGGCCGAGCACAAGGGGGCCGTAGCCCGCGAGCTCCAACGCAGCAGCAGCGGTCTCCAGATTCTGGGAACGACCCGCGCGATCGAACGGCTCCGGCGTGACATCAGTCTGGTAGCCGCGAGTGATCTGTCCGTGTTGATTCTCGGCGAAACCGGTGTGGGCAAGGAACTCGTGGCGCGACAGGTGCACGCCGAATCCACGCGGAGGGACGAAGCGCTCATTCACGTCAACTGCGCGGCTCTCCCCGAGTCCATTGCCGAGAGTGAACTCTTCGGACACCTTGCCGGAGCGTTCACCGGAGCCACGCGCGATCGGGCGGGCAAGTTCGAGATTGCGAACGGCGCCAGTCTGTTCCTGGACGAGATCGGAGAGCTTCCGCTCACTCTACAGCCAAAGCTCTTGCGGGTTTTGCAGGAGGGAGAAATCCAACGTGTTGTTAATAATTCTCTGCCTTTAGAAAGGATGGATTGGGCAATAGATTCTGTATAGGCAAAAAAAGCCTCTTTGGATCGGATGTTTTTAAAGAACAGCTTTTTGATAATACTTTCATACATCCGTTTTTCAAAAAGTGCCGATCCTCCGAAATAATTGGATTTTTTTTCAAATTCCTTTGGCAGTTTCAGCGTCTTTTTTAAAAATTTCAGATCTTTTGAAAAATGGAGGATAAAAAGGAGGGCAACCCCTTCTTTGTGAGATTCTATGGCCGTTTCACTGCTTTGAAAGAGGCGCAGATTGACGCTTTTTTCCTTTGGGGAGGCTTTTTGCAGTCCGGGATAAACCAGCCACTGGGCTAAATTGTTTTCTTTAAGATCGATGTACTCAGGTAAATCCGGAAAATCCCAACGGGTTATATGGGTCCGTTCCCATTTTATTTTTGCAGCACTCATTTCAGCGGATTCTATGGGTCCGGGCTTATTTAAAACATGACGGCTCAATATGTTCGGATCTCTGTTGGAAAAGAGTTCTTTGCCTTTAGGGTCTGTGATGGATATCCGCATTTTTAAATGATCCGGCAAAAGATCGTCCGGCCATGCGGATGCTGGGATATCGATGCCAAAACGGGCGTAAATAAAATTGCCAAGCGCCGTAATCAAAGAAGTTTTGGTTTTTGGCATTTCACGAATAATGATATCCACTGTATTTGCCACAGGGACCAGTTCTTTTCGAAAGTTTTTGGGAAGACCCTTGATGAGCGTGTACAGTCACCCATCCGCACGAGGTAGCTGCCGTACAGCACCGCGCGCGCCTTCGCGCCCAGAATCAGGTACTGCACCGCACGCGGACCCGCGCCCCAGGTTATCCAGCTCTTCACCCATTCCGGCGCGTCCGGCAACGTCGGCCGCGACCGCCGCACCAGCCGCACCACGTACCTCGTAGATGTGGTCCGACACGGGCACCCGACGCACCAGCCGCTGCAACTCGGCGATCCGCTCGCCGGTCAGGTCGGTCCAGCGCGCGCCTCGCCCGTCGTCGTCTTCGAGATCGCCAGCTCCTCGTCGGCCGTCGGATAGTCGACGTTGATGTTGAACATGAAGCGGTCGAGCTGCGCCTCGGGCAGCGGATACGTGCCCTCCTGCTCGATCGGGTTCTGCGTGGCCAGCACGAAGAACGGCGCTCGGCAGCTGGTGCGTCTGCCCGCCGGCCGTGACCTGGTGCTCCTGCATCGCCTCCAGCAGCGCCGCCTGCGTCTTCGGCGGCGTGCGGTTGATCTCGTCGGCCAGCACGATGTTGGCGAACATCGGCCCGTGCATGAACCGGAACTCGCGCGCGCCCGGCTGGCCGGTCCTCCTGCGATGATGTCCGTGCCCGTGATGTCCGACGGCATCAGGTCGGGCGTGAACTGGATGCGGCTGAACTCCAGCGATCAGCACCTCGGCCAGCGTGCGGACCAGCAGCGTCTTGGCCAGGCCCGGCACGCCCACCAGCAGGCAGTGCCCGCGGGCGAAAAGGACGATCAGCAGCTGCTCGATGACCTCCTCCTGGCCGACGATCACCTTGGCCAGTTCGGTGCGGATCCGCTCATACATCCCCGGCAGCTCGTCGATCGCCGGCACGTCGTCTCTAGCCTGACTCCTCTTTGCCATAATCTCGCGCTCCTTGACGAAGGTCGTCCATTGCCAACGAAACCGCCGGGCCATCATGCGGGCCACCGCGCCGGGAACCCGCCGGTGACCCCTTCATTTCGGAACAGCCCGTCCCTGCGTCTCCATCCCGGCAGCGGCCCGTCGCGGACCGCTCCCGTTTTCCAGTTTTTGCACGCCCCACCAACAGGCCTCATTATAATGAAGCCCCGGGGGTTTGCCCAACAATCTTTCGGCCTGGCGCGAGGGCGCGCCACTGTCTTTAGACGCACAATCGGCAGGAAGTTCACGCTCTGCGAAAATTCCGCCCGGCACGCGAACCTGGGCGGGTCGCAACGCCATCCCCAGTCGCCGGTTACATGCGTTTCGGCAGCACCTCCAGCCCCGTCGCCGCGGCCACAATCGGCGCCACCCCCTCGGCCAACATCCGGAAGCCCAGGTCCGTCAGGTGGCGGCCCGTCCGCGGACGGGTGATCGCTGCACAGGCCGATCACGTCGCGGCTCTCGAAGAGGTAGACCGCCTCGTCCCCGCCAGCCTTCATCCGCTCGTAGGTGTCCAGCACAACCGCGTTCTGCTCCTCGCTCCGCGCCGTGCCAAGGTAGTGCTCGGCCGCGTAGTTGATGCGCGTCATCAGCACGATCGGCATCGCCGGGTGCACCGCCCGCACGATCTCGACGAACCGCGCGTCCCGCTTCGCGCATGAACCCCGGCGACATGTTCGCGACCAAGTCCATCACGAAGCACGCCGCGTCGATCTCGGCCAGCAGCTCGGCCATCTCCGGCTCCCCCTGCCCGTTCCCGCTGGAACCAGGTTGAGCACGTCCACGCCCAGCAGCCGCCCCAGCACGGGCACGAACCCGTTCGCCCCGCGTGAGGCGCAGCCGCTCTGCGTGATCGAGGTGGTCCAGACGGCCACCGGCTTCGACAGCCTGAACGCACTCGGCGCCTCGACCGTCGCGTCCGCGTCCAGCCCGACGTAGAGCGCGGCCAGGCGGTTGTACATGGGCGGGTAAAGCGTGAAGTCCCGCGTCTGCCGCGCCAGGCCGGCGGGGTAGGCGCTCACGAACGGCTCCCGCGGTTCCGTCGGCCGGTTCGCCTGCCAGAACGTCATCCGCTCCGGCGGACCTTCGTGAGGGTCGATGCCGCTCATGCCCACGTTGCACATGTGGTCCATGTTCATCGAGCCCGAGCCGTGCTCGATGATCGGCCGGATGATCTCCGTGTCCGACCGGAACCGCACGCGCGCGCCGCTCGGCTGATGGGCCAGGTCCCACACCGGCGGACACACCTTCTCCTTCGCCCGCTTCGGCAGCCGGATGAACTCGCCGTCGTCTCGTCCCACCAGTAAAGCCCGTTCACCGCGAACGCGCCGCCGTTCGCCGGCAGCCACTTCAACTCTTTGTTGTCCTCCATCAGCGCCTGAATCTTCGGGTCCGTATCCATTGAAGCTCTCCAAAGAAGAAAGGCCGCCCGGCAACGCGGCGAGGACGCCCTCACCGCGCGCTATAGAACTTCCGACTCATCTCCCGTCCGTGCTCGAAGAAGTACTTCAGCGTCTCGTAGTCCACCTCGGCGGGATCGAGTGGTCGCGTGTGCAGGATGTAGCCGCCGCCGCGCTTCATGGACGGGCGGGATCTTCGTCTCCAGTTCGCGCGTCGATCGCCTCGCGGTCGTTGGCCGATCGAGCACGCGCACGTCGATGCCGCCGAAGAAGGCGATGCGGTCGCCGAAGCTGCTTGCACAGGCGCAGCATGTCCATGCCGGCCTTGACCTCCATCGCCTGCAGGCAGTCCATGCCCGCCTCGATCAGCCCCGGCACCAGCGGCTCGACGAAGCCGCAGGAGTGCACGATCACCGGCAGGCCCTGGCGAGTGGCGTAGTCGAACGTCTGCTTGTGCGCCGGCCAGATGATCTCCTTGTACATCGCCGGCGACATGAACGGGCTGCTCCTTGAAGCCCATGTCCTCGTAGAACCACATCCCGTCGGGCAGGCCCTCCTCGGCGAAGAGGATCTCCATGCAGGTCGATGGTCAGCTCGGCGTAGATCGTCGCACATGTCCTTGACCCAGTCCGGGTCCAGCGCCATGCCCATGAGCATGTACTCGTGGCCGCAGACCGGGTGCATCAGCTCGAAGACGTTCACGCCGGCCCAGCAGAAGAACCGCTCGCTCTGCGGCGGCGCAGCTCTTCGGCGTCGCGGTAGCCCTCGAAGTTGATCCGCCGCCGAGTCGGCTTCGATCAGGTGCGGCTTGACGCGTGCTCCTCCCAGGCTCGCGCGGTCCTTGACCGTGAAGTCCACGTGCTCGGGCGTGCCGGCGTGGAGCTTGTGGCGCCGCAGCATCGCGCCGTTGCCGTCCAGCTTCAGGACGTCTCGTCGGTCTCCTCGATGATCTCCGGCTCGAAATCGAGGTCGGCCACGCTGTTGAGCCATCCGCCGCCCGGAAGTCCAGGCCGAAGTGCTCGGCGATGTCCTCTTCCTGGATCTTCCCCTCCCCGAGCCAGCGCTTGGTCGTCTCGCCCCAGATGCTCTCGTGACAGGGCACCTGGTCCACGGGCAGGTGGTTGAGCGTGTTGTGCATCCGTTCCTTGCAGGTCATCTCTTTCATCATGGTCTCCCTGGTAAGAGTCGAACTCGGCGCCGCACACAGAACCGCTAAGAGAATGATACGCAAAGATCTCGATAAATCAAGCGCAGGATGCGGCTCCTTGGAAAAAGGCTTCCCCGCGCGCAGGGAGTCATTCGTAGACCCCGTCTTCTTTCGTCCCCGCCGGCCCCGAGGCTTGGCATGATACTTGCTCTACCATAGGGCAGACTCAATAAACCTCTGCTGGAGTGCTGAAGATGAGTGCGCTCTGTGAGTTCCAAAACCGAAGAAAAGAACCCCGCGTGAAGCCCTGCAAGCTCTTCGCGACCGTGACTCATGTTCCTCTCCGCCGATCCCGCACCCAAGACCTACCCCGTCTTCGACGTAAGCTTCTGCGGCATCGCGTTTTGCAGCCCCCATTACATCTGGCCGGGAACCCGGGCGACCGTCAAGATCATTGATGCCACGAGCAACGACGAACACGAGGTCCAGGGCATCGTCCGACGGGCTGCGCGCTGCGGGAGCCAGAACTGCTACCGCATAGGTGTTGAGATTACAAGGGATTGCGGCAACAAGCACGACTGGTTTTCCAAGCTCGCCCAGAGCTACGAAGCCCGTATGAGTTCGTGCCCCCTGAGCTGCCGAAGCGTCACAGACTCCTGCGTCGAGAAGATCGAGCTTCTCAACAAACGGTAAGTCGACGCCAGCGGCCCGGAAATCATCCATCAGCGAATGATTCAAGAGCCTGTGAGTATGTAACTTTTACACACTTCCAGGCGCTTTTTGGGGGGTCGAACCGTCTGCACCCTCTCGCGGAGGCCAGCCATGTTCGTCGACAACGAAGGCCCGATCGAGCAGTTCTCTTGGGGCGTCTTCGTCGTGCGCGGCGAGAAACACGGCAAGGCCGAAGGCCGGAAGTTCGGGAAGGGCAAGGATATACGCATCGTCGGCACGAAGGTCACGCGCTGGAAGGACCGCGACGGCCACACCCTCGCCGTCGATATGGTCACCAAGGTCTTCGACCGCGGCGTCGGCCTCCTCATCATCGGCAACGGCGTCGAGGGCGCCCTCGAATGCCCGGACGGGGTCATCGCCGCCATCCGGGCCGCGGGGATCCCCCAAGTCATCGTCGCCAGAACCCCCGAGGCGTGCCGCCTTTATGACGAGCACTTCCGCACAGGCGACGCCGTCGCCCTCCTGGCACACGGGACCTGCTGAAGCCCTGCTGACCTCCCCCTCCCTGAATTGTGTTGATCTGGCCCGCGCCCCCTCCCATAATGGTCTGCTTCACACACTCCGCCCGTCCCAGACACAGGAGCCCGACATGGCCTCAAGAACCCGCGTGGCCTTCATTGGCGCAAGTTGGCGAGCAATCTACGCTTACGCCAGTCCACTTCTCCGCCGTTTCAGTGAGACACACGAGATTGTCGGGATATTCGACATCAGCCCGCGCCGCATCGAGGTCATGAACAAGTACTCGAAGCGTCGATCCCCGCCTTCACGGACGTCGACGACCTCCTCACGCGCGCCTGCCCCGACGTGGTCGTCATCTCCACCCCCGACGCCACCCATGTCGACTACATCGAGAAGGCCTTCGCCCACAACGTCGATTCGATCACCGAGAAGCCCCTCTGCATCGACGCCGATCAGTGCCGGCGCATTCGGCGCGCCCAGGCCGCCAAGCCACACGTCAAGGCCGTCACCGGCCACAACTACCGCTACACCCCCTACATGCTCAAGGCCAGGGAGATCGTCGACAGCGGCCGCCTCGGCCGGGTCCGGTCGATCGTCTTCCAGGAACTCCTCGACCGCAAGCACGGCTCCAGCTACTTCCGGCGCTGGAACCGCCGCATGGACGTCTCCGGCGGCCTGCTGGTCCACAAAGCCTCGCACTGCTTCGATCTCATCAACTGGTGCGTCGGCGCCCGGCCACGCAGCGCCATCGCCCAGGCGTCCCTGACCGATCCGGCCCCGGCGCGAGCGAGTTCCGCGGCGAGCGCTGCAGCACCTGCCCGCACGCCGGCCGCTGCCCGCAGTACGTCGACGTCAACCAGGAAGGCAGCCGCGGCAAGCTGTACGTCAAGGCGCAGGAGCCCGGCAGCTACACGCCCGATCTCTGCGTGTTCAACCCCGAGATCGACATCCACGACCACGCCTGCGTCGCCTACGACTACGAGAACGACGCCCAGGTCACCTTCGAGCTGTGCGCGTACGCCGACTACGAGGGATACACCCTCGCCGTCCAGGGCACGAAGGCCCGTCTCGAAACCGGCAACGCCACGCTCCGCCTCCCAAGCCGGACGCCCCCGGCGAAACGGAGGTGCAGACCCAGTGGACCCTCCGAATCGTCGAATATGGCCGCCGCCCGAGGACATCGACTTCCAGGTCCCTCAGGGCGGGCACGGCGGCGCCGACCAGCAGATGGTCGACGATCTGTTCGGCCAGACCCCCACCAGCCCCGTCATAGCCACCCTCGAAGACGGCATCCAGGCCGTCCTCGTCGGCGCGGCCGCCAACCGCTCCATCGCCGAAGGCCGCCGCATCGACGTCGTCGCTCTGAGCGGAGGCGTAGACCGCCTCCCTCACGCATCCAGAATCCCCGGCCCGAACTTCGCCCCTCGCAGGATCGGGTAGTGCGAGTTGAAGAGCGCGTGATCGTTCGTCTCGCGAAGCGTCCCCCACATCTGCTTGAGCATCGCCCGCACGCGACCCTCGTGCTCGGGCGCCTCCGCCAGGTTGTTCGTCTCGCCCGGATCGGCGTCGAGATTGTAGAGTTCATCGAAGTCGAACCCGTTGAGGACGTATTTCCACGGCCCGTCCCACGTGACGCGCTGCGTGACGCGGTAACGCTAGCCGTGGTACTCCGCGAAGCCGGTCGTGAATCGGCCGCGCGCGCCGGATCGCGCAGCACCGGCGCGAACGAGCGCGAGTCCGGCGTAGCCGACGGCACCAACCCGCCAGCTCCAGCAGCGTCGGGCACAGGTCGTGCGAGCCGACGCGCGCCTCCGAGTCTACTCCCCGCGGAATCCCCGGCCCTGCGACGATCAGCGGCATGTTGTAGATCTCCTCGTACGCGCGAAATTCTTGCAGTAGAGCCCGTGCGCGCCGAGCAGCTCGCCGTGGTCCGTCGGTGAACACGATACCGTGTTGTCGACTGTCCCGACCGCTCCAGCGCGTCGATCAGCCGCCCCACTGCGCGTCGATCTCCGTGATCGACGCGTAGTAGCACGCGGCGGCCTCCGGCTTCTGCCGCGCGTCATCCCCGTCCCACACGCGCGCCCCTTGCGGTAGATCGCGGGCCGCCCGGCCAGTTCGCGGCCGATGTTCGGTGCGAGCTGCGATCCGCGTCGACGTCGTACTGCGCGAACGCCTCCTGCCCGTGATGAACGGATCGTGCGGCTCCGGCGCGCTGACGAAGCAGCACCACGGCGCCGCGCCGCCGATCATCTCGGACTGGAACTCCTCGCGCCAGCGCCCGTGATCGCCCATGTTCCGCTGCTCGGGCGGCGTGTCGATGACGCCGTAGTGGATGCGTATCGGCGGTAGCCCTCCGGCCCGGTCCGTTCACGCCGCAGGAGCCATACGGCTCGCTCCGCCGGCCGCACCCGTTTCGCCGGTACTCCTGCTAGAGGGCGTCGTGTCCCGATGCCCGTCGATCTGCCAGCCGAAGCGCTGCAGCTCGCGGAATCGCTCGACGTGCCACTTGCCGAAGTAGCCCGTGCGGTAGCCCGCTTCGGCAGCCGCTGCGCCCAATGCGGATTTTCGGGCGCGCAGGCTGCACTGGTCGTCGTCCACGCAGTGCGTCACCTCCAGCACGCCGTGGTTGTGCGGCAGCAGGCCGGTCATGATGCTGGCGCGCGCGGGCGAGCAGACGGCGTTGGGCGTGTACGCGCGGCGGAAGCGCATGCCCCACGCCGGCCAGTCGGTCGAGGTTCGGCGTCTGGCAGGGGTGGTCTCGGATCCAGCACGCGCGCCCTGCATCTGGTCGGTCATCAGGAACAGGATGTTCGGTCGTGACGGCATCGCGGAAGTATCACTTCAGCTTGGGGAAACGATCCCGCAGATCATACCATCCCGCCCCCGCACTTTCCACCCCTCCCTCGCGGCCGCTCATCCCACCAGCCCGCCCCACCCCCCGCACGCCTCGACCAGCCCGTCATCTCTCCGACGATCGCGATCGTCTCCGCCACCGTCTCGATCACGCCCCGGTAACGCCGCGCCTCCGCATCACTCAGCTCTCGTCCGCGCCGGTCGCGCAGCCACTTGCGGCACACCTGGTAGTTTCCAGGAACAGCTGGGTGGACAGCCGGAACTTGCCCAGAGGGTCCGGCATGATCGGATCGGTGCCGGCCTGCAGCACGATCGCCTCCGGCTGCACCGCTTCCAGCACCGCCGGCCAGACACGGGCGAATGCATGGCGGTATTCGCTGTCGTTGGTACCGCGCGGCAGCGGCAGGTTGAACGCCGTGTCGTGCGGTCCGCGGTCCTCGCTACGCCCGCCCGCGAAGGGGTAGGCATACTCCGAGTCCATGTGCAGCGACAGCGTAAATGCCTGCGGATCGTCGCGCAGCGCCGTTTCCACACCGTCGCCGTGATGCGCATCGATGTCGACGTAGAGCACGCGCAGGCCCTCGCGGCGCAGGCGCATCACCGCCAGCGCGGTGTCGTTGAAGAAGCAGAAACCCTGCGCACGATCGGGCATGGCGTGGTGCATACCGCCCGCCGGACTGAATGCCGCCCGTCCCTCCAACACCTGTTCGGCGGCCTGGATGCTGCCGCCGGTGGCGGTGGCCGGAGTGGAAAAGAAATCGTGGAACCAGGGATTTTCCAGGTTGCCGATGTTGTGGCGCTGGCGGTAGCGGTCGGTGACCTTGCCCAGCGCCTCGCAGCGCTGCATCGCGCTGACGTACTCACGGGTGTGGAACCACTCCAGTTCTGCAACGCTGGCGCGGCGCGAGGCCAGGTACTCGCTCTCTTCGAGGGCACCGTAGGCACGGATCAGGTCGACGGTCAGCGACACCCGCGGGATATCCAACGGATGGTTGTTGCCGTAGCTGTGGCGCCGGTAGCGCGAAGCGGCGATGAGGACGGCAGAACTCATCGCCGCAACCTCAGGTAGATCTCGGGCAGGCGCGCCGGCAGCTCGTCGATGCGGTCGAGCACGGTGTAGTGGCCTGGGCCGAAGATCGACGGCAGATACTGCCCGCCGCGCGGGTCGAGCGTGATGCAGAAGGGATGCACGCCGGCGTCGATCGCCTCCTTCATCGCCATGCGCGTATCCTCGTTGAGGTAGCGCGGATCGCCGCCGTCGTCGTAGTCCGCCGGCCGGCCGTCGGTGAGCAGCAGCAGCAATCGATGCCGGGCGTCGACCGCATCGAAACGCTTGATCGAGTGGCGGATGGCCGCACCCATGCGACTCGCCAGCCGACCTGACACGCCGGCGATACGCGCATTGATCTCGGCACCGCCAGCCTCGGCAAAATCCTTGAGCACGTAGTAATTCACGTTGTCGTGGTACTTGGAGGCAAAGCCGCAGATCGCATAGGCATCGCCAAGACTCGACAACGCTTCGGAAAACAGGATCAGCCCGGAACGGATGCGATCGACCACCTTGCCCTGCCCGCTCGGGTGGCGCGCCATGATCGAGGTCGACATGTCCGCCAGCAACAGCACGGCGGTGTCGCGGTGCTGGACGGCGCGGCGGCGGTAGATCCTGCCCTCCGGCGACAACCCGGCGCGTTTGTCCACCACGTAGCCGATGGTCGCTTCGAGGTCGAGTTCGTCGCCTTCGGACTGGCGGCGCAGCGGCGCCATGCGCGCAGGCCGCTGCATTTCCAGCGCGGCGCGCAGGCGCTTGAGCGCACCGGCGTTGTCGTCGAGGATGTTGGCGGCGCGATTCGGCTTACCCTCGGTGACCGGGCGTTCGATGACCTTCGCCCATTCGTGCAGATAGCGCTGCTCGCGATAGTCCCACTCCGGATAGGGCACCACGCCCTCGCCTTCCCCCCGGCCGGCGCCGCGCGTGTGCACTTCCTTGGTCGGCATGGGAATGCCCACGC
Organism: uncultured Gammaproteobacteria bacterium; assembly: GCA_963751375.1. GTDB lineage: Bacteria > Pseudomonadota > Gammaproteobacteria > DSM-5130 > Acidihalobacteraceae > Acidihalobacter_A. The sequence continues at coordinate 37,559 of CAVVUY010000030.1, read as the reverse complement.
CTACCCGGCCGCCGCTGCCGGTGGTGTTCTCCGGCGGCACGTTGATATCGGAATCGGGGTCGTTCTGGCGCTGTTCGGGGGCCTGCGGCGGCGTCTCCCCCTTCTGCTTTTCCTTGGTCTGGCGGTGCTCCGCATAGGCGTCGGCGTGCGGCGCATCGTGGATCTCGGCATAGCTGCGACGCGGGTACACCGCGTGCCCGGTATTGAGCCCGTGGCCGGGCAGATAGGCCTCGCTACGCTCATCGGCACTGATTTCCGGAAATCCTTCGTCGACGAACAGCGCTTGGCCTGCCTTGAAGGCATCCAGCAGCCGGGCATCTCCGCCAAGCAGCCCCTGCAGCCTGGAGTCCAACGCCTCCCCGCCCAGCAGCCGTTCGTACTGTTCGCGGGCGAAGGCGAAGAAAGCCCCCGCGGAACCTTCAGGCGCTTCGCTGCGCGCCAGCAGACGCTGCAGACGCGTGGCATAGCCAGGCACGTCGGCGCACAGCCGGGCGTCCACGCGCAAGTCTTCGCACAGGTCGAACAGCACCTGAAAGCGGAACATGCGCTCGGCATAGGGCGCGAACAGCGGCCGCCAGGTGATGCGCTGATCCTCGTCCAGCGGCGGATGCTCGGTGTCGCTGGCGGCGAACAATGCCTCGATCTCGCCGCGCGCGTAGGTGTCGTAGCGCAGATGCCCCGCGGTGTGCAGTGCGGCGACCACGGCCTCGTCGCGGTCCTCGAGCACCGCGGGCATGAAGATGGTGCGCCCGTCGCACTCCATCGCCGGCCGGCCGCGGCCGGGACGCCAGTCGCTATCGGCCAGCGGAATCTCTTCGTCGAACCAGGCCAGCAGCAGCAGTTGCAGGAAGCGACTGTGCCGGCGCGGTCGGTAGCCCGGCAGCTCGTCCAGCAGATGGCGTACACCCTCTGCGTTCTCCAACCGGAAATAGGCCTCGCCGCGCGAACGGCCGGTCTGCATGAGATCGACCCCGCGACGGGCCCAGGGCTCCAGCCCAGGCGTGCCTACCACGCTGCGCGCGATCAGGGCGCCGGGCAGATAGGTCTCCAGCGTCAGCCGCGCTTCCTTGGCGAGCATCTCGGCCGGCGCCATCAGCGCCTCGATGCCGGCAATACCCTGGCCGTCGGCGAGCTTGGCGTAGTTGGTGCCGAAATACGCACGGGCGTCTTCGACGCTGCGTTCGCACCAGCGCAGACCTATGTCGTACCAGGCCTGCTCGCCCTCCGCACCGAGCTCCGCGTAAACATCGCCGGCTTGTTCGAGAAAGCACTCGAGAGGACGCCAGGAATTTACCCAGCGCGTGAACGCCAGCGCCTGCGCGGTCCAGCGGCGCACATCCGGCCAGCGGGCGTACAACTCGGGCGTCGCACGCATGAAAGCCTTGCCGGCTTCCCGGTCATGGAAAAACAGGTCGCGCGCAGCCTGCAGCCAGTGGAGTCTGGTAGGCGCATCCTCGCCCTCCAGGGCAGGCAGGGCCTCGCGCGCATCGCGCTGGGCGACGAAACTGATGGCATCGAGGTGCTGCAACACTTCCTCGATTTCGACCAGTACCTCGTTTTCGTTGTTGGCCATGGCGCTGAAACAGGGCTCAGGCCGCGCCGCCGACGTGCGCCTCGATAATCTCTTCCAGCGCCTCGACCAGCGCCGGATCGTCGGTCAACGGATAGACCATCGCAGCGCGGGCGGCGGACACCGGGCTCAGTCCCGCGTTCACGAGTTCAGCGGCATAGCACAGCGCGCGCGTGGAAGTGGCCTCTTCCAGGCCGTGGTCCTTGAGCGCACGGGCCCGACGGCCCGCGGCGACCAGTTTCGCGATCAGCTCCGGCTTCTGGCAACCCGATTCGCCAGCCACGATCTTGCGTTCGAGCTCCTCGTCCGGGTAATCGAAGTTGATGCCGATGAAACGCTGCTTGGTGGATGGTTTGAGATCCTTGAGCGCGGTCTGATAGCCGGGGTTGTAGGAGATCACCAGCATGAAGTCCGGATGCGCCTCGACGAGCTGGCTCTTCTTGTCCAGCGGCAGCTGGCGGCGGTGGTCGGTCAGCGGATGGATGACCACCGTGGTGTCGGTGCGTGCCTCGACGATCTCGTCGAGGTAGCAGATCGCCCCGTCCTTGACCGCCCGGGTCAGCGGACCGTCCTGCCAGACCGTCTCGTCGCCCTGCAGCAGAAAGCGGCCGACCAGGTCGGAGCTGGTCAGATCCTCATGGCAGGAAACGGTGACCAGTGGCTGGTGCAACTGACTGGCCATGTATTCCAGGAACCGCGTCTTGCCACAGCCGGTCGGCCCCTTGAGCATCACCGGCAGGCGTTTAGACCAAGCCGCGCGGAATATCTCGACCTCGTCTTTCTGCGGCAGATAGAAAGGCGCCTTGGACGCACCCGGGCGCTGAATGACGTCGCGTTCGACCCCGCGCATAGGCTTGGACATGGGCTCGATCCTCCTCAGGTATCTAATGTTATTGCAGCACGCACGCTGGCGCGCAGCTCACGGCAGGCGCTGCTCCTGAGTGCAGCGCGTGCGCAGATAGAGATAGATGTGACGCGCAGTATGCGCCGTCATCATCGCCGGGTTGACCGGCAACGCATCGGCGCGATCCGCTTCCAGACAGTTGCGGTAGTACACCAGTTCGCGCACGTTGTCCCGGACCGCGTTCAGGCTGGGGTCGCCCTTGACGAAAGCCTTGAAGATCTCCAACGGATCGTCGGTTACCGGCATGGGCTTACCGGCATGCGTCGCATAGGCGCACATCAAGGCACTGACGATCTCGAGCGCTTCGTCGACCAAACCGGGCAGCTCGGTCTCGGCAACGCCGGCTCGCACCGCGCTCTCCAATGCCGAGAGGCGAGTGTCGAGAGCGGCCAATTCCGCCGCCAAGCGTTGTTCCGGTGGCATCGATTCGTTGTGTTCGCTAGACATATATGGCTGGAATCCGCTACAAACGTGGTATCATTTTTCGCTTATATCATAACCAACTAATATGCTCGGTCATACCCCATCAAACGCGGGAGGCGCGATGAACATGGTGAAACTGGTCAAGCTGAACAACCTCCAGTACAACGTCAACCGGGATCCGAACGTCTACCGCCGCTCGGTGAACAAGGAATTCCGTCTGCAGGCGCTGCTCGGCGGCACCGGCACCGCCAAGGGCGTTTTCACCGTCGACGGCGAGACCAAATGCGAAAGCACCGTCGAACTACCCGGCACCTTCGAGTGCAAGTTCAAGTTCCCCAAGGCCGGCACGCGCATGGGCGTTCTGACCATTGAGGGCAACGGCGAAAACTACCGCCAGGACATCCGCATCGACGTCACCGAGCACGACTGGATCGGCTGACGTCCTTGCCGTGCCAGGCTGCCCTAATTATGGGCCGCCTGGCGCCCCCTCACTCGCCCCAATCGTACTGCCGCAGAAACTCCGGCAGTCTCTCCACCATTTCATCCCGCCCGAAGAAACGGTCCGCGCGCGCCAGGCGCATCTCGTCCTGGATATCCTCATCGCCGCCGAAACAGAACACCGGCGTGTTGATCTGATACTGCATGCGCAGCACGCGGATCACGTCCAGCGGATCGAACACTTCCCATTCGTCCAGGTCCAGCAGAATGAAGCGATGCAGCAGGACGTCGCCCCATTCGCCCAGCTCGTCGAAGTCCGTACACACCACCTGCGTCCACTCCGGCGGCGTCACCGCCAGCAGACGCTCGATCATGTCCTGATCGGTCGTCATCAACACGTACTTGCGCTTCATGCGCTCCGCCACCGTCGGTGCCGCCATCACTCAATTCTCCATCTGTAGAACAATTCCAAAAGACAACCGCCGCGCATTCCGCCTCGTCCGGAGGCATTCAGCGCCCCGCATCACGGCACAGCTCGAGTACGCGGGCTTCCAGCTCATGCGCCGCCCGCTCGGACATACCGAGTCGCGTGGCGGAATGCAGTATCAAGCCCTCGCGAATCGGTTCGCCAAGACAACGCTGCAACACCTGCCCAGCCCCGGCGTCTTCCGCAGCGGCGCGCTCCAGAACGCCGTCGCGCCATACCAGACGCAACCAGGGAGTCTGTGCATTTTCCAGCAGATAGATATGACGGTTGATCTTGATGCCGTTGCGCACCAGGCGGCGCCCGCCGGTTTCCAGGGGCTCGTCCAGTTCCTCAGCGGCCGAGGCCATGGCCCGCCTCGCCGATTCATCCAGCATCCCCGCCTCGATCCGCCAGCGCTCAGCGCAGGAAGCGCCCAGCGCCTCGACCAAACCGGCCTCTTCGACCTGCACGCCCAACCGCGACAGATCAGTCATCCCTCGCTCCAGCAACTCGCTCAACCAGACACGAAACTCCGTACTCGGCGAAGCGACGCAGGCCGCGAAACGCCGGGCATCGAAACGCTCCAGAACGCTGGCTCCGAACACTTGCGCCGAGCCTATCGTCGCCCCGCCACTGCCCAGGAGCTTGGCGCCGTCACACCAGATATCCTGCTCGCCGACACGCTCGACCTCCAGCCCCAGGCGTTCGAAGACTCCGCACAACGCGTCAAGGCAGTCCGTAAAAAAAACTTCGCGCGCACCGGACGTTGCGCTGGGAACGATGAAAAACACGCAAAGTTGTCCGTCATCGACCCAGACCGTGCCGCCGCCCAAGCGGCGCTGGATCACCGGCACGCCTGCTGCACGGCAGGCCGACATATCGAGCTCGGCATCGGCGTACTGGCTGGCACCGAGGGCGACATGCCCGCTAGCACTGCGCGCCAGCAACAGCCAGCCGACCGTTTCGTCCGCGGACATGACTTCGGCGAGCCCGGTGTACGCCGCATGCAGCTGCAACGGCGGGACACGCCCGAGATTCAACAGGCGCAGACGCAATACGCGACTCATTCGCCCTTGGCCGGCTCCTCCTCCGCCGCTTTGCCGGAATCCTTGTCGCGCGGACGATAGAACTGGCCGAAATAGAAGTCACGCTGGCGCAGGCTCTGGTACAGGGCGGCCCGTTCCTCCATGCCCTGACGCAGAATCTGGGTCAGGGCCTCAGCCTGCTCGCCGTCGACGATATGCATCTGGCCGACAATGTCCTGATCGACATCGAGGAAGTGATTCTGGAAGTCGTCCGGGAAATCACAGTACAACATGAACGACTTGCATTCGGCATCCTCCCGATCGAGCGGATGCATCACGATTTTGCCGAGCCAGGCCAATCGCGCCACCTGGTTGAACTGATGAATGTCGAATTTCTTGCCGCGTTTGTACTTGTTCAGCTCGTTGCGTATTTCACCCAGATTGGTGACTTTTATGGACTTCATGGACGGACTCCTGCGTGCATTGCTAGAACCTATCTCAAGATACCGCATGGCTTCGAATGCAGCCGATGGGGCCTGCAACGCGAAGCGGGAGGCGTGGTCTTGGTCAGCCTAAATGAGCGTCGCGCGACAAAGTGGCCGTCCTTGCCCGTAGAGCAACCAAAGGCGGCGACTCCCGCCATGACGGCGCGACGCCGGGACAGCAGCTCGGCTCACGCGGTATCTTGAGATAGGTCCCCGGCATTCTCGCGAATGCGCTGCGCAAAAAAAACCCCGGCGGGCCGGGGTCAATTACATACAACGTTGTTATCTCTTCGTATCAGTAGAACGAAGATCCCGAACTGGAACCACCGGCCACCTTGGTCAGGGCGTTCTTGATCGCATCGGGGGCGGACATCAGCGTCATGAACGAATGCTGCCCCATCATCGACAACTCGGGGAAGAACACCGCCATACGGAAACGCAGATTCAGCGCCTCGACCTGCTTGCCCTTCACCAGGATCTGGTAAGGCAGATAGGCCGTACGCCTGAGATCCTTGAAATCGACCACAGACATCAGATAAGCGTCATTGACGTTGTTGTCGCTCTGACTGTCCAAACCGACCCCGAATACGGTCTGGTCGGTACCCGGCACATCCAGCTGATAGACGAACTTGGTGCCGCCCTTGCCTGCTTCCAACGCCTTCTTGACCGCCGCCACGGCCTGCGCATGGGAGCCGTAGCTGTTCAGCTTCATCGGCTCGTCGAAATACTCCATGCCGAAGGTGTAGTGGTAGTTTTCGACATCCTGGGGTTTCATGCCGTTGGAACCGAAGGTCTTCTCATCGCCGAGCGCCTTGCCGAGCGTATCCAGCACCGGCTGCAGATCCGTCTTCATGCGATAGGCATAAGACATGTACACCGGATTCATATAGGCGACCTGCAGCTGCCCGTTCACCTGCGTGACGGACACCGACAGCACTGCTCCGTAGCCGCCACGCGGCGTCTTGGCGGCCGCGGCCTGCAGCGCCGGGCTGGTCACCGCCAACACCGTCGCTGCCTGGTACGGATGATACTTGGCCATATCCGGGCTGTAGCTGCCCAGGAGCTGGAAGCCGGCCCCCTTCAACGCGGCCTCGACATCCTGCACCTTCGACATGAAATCGCCCTTGGATACCGATGCCAGCACGAATGGATTGATCGTATCGGCAGCCTGGGCCCCACCCATGAATGCCAGGCCGAAACCGAGTACAACAAACTGCAGGAGCTTGCGAATCGTCATATTTGTGGACTCCTCGTGATTATCGTCGCGTTATGTAATGTGGCGCGCATCTATTGGCGTGCGCTTGTACGGCAGACAGCAAAAGGGGCCATGTCTCCATGGCCCCTTTGCGGATGGATCTTTCAGATCAAAACGGTGTTAACCGTATGCATCGACTCAGAACTTGTAGCCGATGTTGAAGGACACGGCCGTCTCGCTGAGATCGATCTTCTGGCTATTATTGGGATCAGTCTGACCCGAGTTCGCGGTGCCGTAAACGTCACCTTCGGTGCGTACATGAAGGCGCCGCCGAGCTTCCAATGGTTGTTCAACTGGTAATCAAACCCGGCCGTGTAATGGCTTTCGACCACCGCGGGCAAGATCATGTTGTAGACAGCGGTCGCAGCCATCGATCGGCGACTTGCCATAGTTGAAACCAGCACGCACCTGCAACGCAGGAGTCACCTTGTAGTTGGCGGCGATCGCGTAGACGGTCTGATCCTTCCACTTCGGCGTGAAGCCGTTGTAGTCCTTCGGACCCGTGATGCTGAGATTGTTCATCACGTCCTTCCAGCCGATGTACTTGACCTGGCCGGAAACCGACAGCGCCGGCGTGGCGTGCATGGTCACGCCAACCGCAGCCATCTGCGGAGTCTTCATGGTCAAAGTGTACTGGCCAGCCGGATATGCAGTACCACATTAGTAGATGTCACCATAAGCCAGGTTGTACTTGAGCTTATAACTCTGCTCACTTGTGTAGGAGGCGCCAACCGTCCACATCGGGTTGATCTTGTACAGTGCGCCCAAAGTGACGCCCAGCCCAAAAGCACTGGCCGAACGGGTCATATTGACGCCATTGCACCCCGTTGGACACTGGTACCGAGTTAGCAGTATTCTGTAATCGAATCTGCTGCTGGAACGAAGCCGACATGTAGCCGATATTAAGCGCGGCGCCCAAACTCAGCTTATCGTTGACCTTCCAGGCCAGAGCGGGGGCCATTTGCCAAAGCGACAGGTTGCTGTAACCACGGAAATAGATGAGTTAGTAGTCGCATGCCTGAGGATTAGGTGAATATTTGGTTTGCGGATAATCCACACCCATGCCGGAAGTACCGTACATGCCACCACCGAAGTAGATGTTGGAACCATCGGAAGTCGGCGCAGCCCAACCAAGCGCCGGAACACCGTACATATTCGTATTGCTCTTGGCTTTGCCGCCACCGGCCTTCGTAAAGTTGACTTTCCGCTCCGGCATGAACGCTTCCATGCTGAAGTCGGCCTGCGGGGTGATCTCAGCCAGACCGGCCGGGTTGGTGATGGCCGTCATGGCCGAACCGGGCGCGGATACGACCGCCCCCGCCATACCCATCTGGTAGGCGCCGATGCCGATCAATTCATAGCCGTTGGTGGCGTGCGCACTGCCCATCGCGCCGATGGCGGCGGCGACAGACGCGGCGAGGAGCGAACGCTTCACGATGTGCTTCATTCAGGTGTCCTCCGGTATCCCGAGTATTAGATATATCTAATATGCTGATTTATCTGGAATTTTTCCAGTGGGAGCAAGCCTACGCCCAGTCATGGAAATGTCAAACATCTTTGATTTATCGGCCAATTAAGTCAACTCATAGCTCGAAGCGCAGAAGCTATCGCAGATAAATCTTCGGGCTCTTGCTCCCCGCATTGCACAACACTTCGTAACTGATGGTCTGCGCATGGCGCGCGACCTCGTCCACGGAAACGTCCGCACCCCACAGCTCGACCTCGTCGCCGACCTGCGCGTCGACACCACGCAGATCGACCGCCAGCATGTCCATAGAAACGCGCCCGGCAAGCACTGCACGTCGGCCGTTGACCGACACCGGCGTGCCGCTGCCGGCATGGCGCGGATAACCGTCGCCGTAGCCGATGGCGACGATACCCACCGGCATATCCTCCGCACAGATGTAGGTCGCACCGTAGCCGACGCTTTCGCCGCGCCGATGCCGATTGATCGCGATCAAGGGTGCACGCAGACTCATCACGGGCTGCAAGCCCAGCTCCGCGGCGCTCGCGTGCACCAGCGGCGAACCGCCGTAGAGCATGATGCCCGGGCGTACCCAGTCGCGGTGCGAGGCCGGCAGCGACAGCACCGCAGCGGAATTGGCCATGCTGTGCTCGCCCGCCAGCCCGGCGGTGGCCGCATCGAAGCGCTCCAGCTGGATGGCGGAAAGCGGGTGTTCCGGCTCGTCCGCACAGGCGAAGTGGGTGACGAATCCGGGCGCGTCGGGAATATCCCGCAGGCGCATCAGCGCGGCATGCACTTGGGCTACCCGTTCAGGCGCAAAACCGAGCCGATGCATGCCGGAGTCGACCTTGATCCACAGCGCTGGTAGCCGGCGCAAAGCCGAATGCTCCAGCAAGGCGAGCTGATGCGCCTCATGCACGACCACATCGAACTCATGGCTCGAAGCGGCCCGCAGCTCGTCTTCGTTCTTGAAACCCTGCGTCACCAGGATTCGACCAGGGATGCCGGCGTCGCGCAACGCCAGCGCTTCGGGCACACAGGCGACGCCAAGCGCATCCGCCTGCCCGGCCAGGAAGCCGGCCGCATCCAGCAGGCCATGCCCATAAGCATCCGCCTTGACCATAGCCACGACACGGCTGTGCGGTGCGTTGCGGCGTGCCTGGGTGAGGTTATGGCCCAGCGCCGCCAGATCGACGTATGCGCGAGCCGCCCGCCTCACTCGAATCCGCGCCCCGCCCGCATAGACGTCCGATACATGATTTTCGAAGCGCGTGAACTGACCGAGGAAGGTCAGCCGCACGGTGCCGATCGGACCGTTACGCTGCTTGGCGATGATGATCTCCGCGGTACCCTTGTCCGGGCTGTCCTCGTTGTAGACCTCGTCGCGGTAGATGAAGACGATGAGATCCGCATCCTGTTCGATGGCGCCCGACTCACGCAGATCGGACATCACTGGACGCTTGTTCGGCCGCTGTTCGAGACTGCGATTGAGCTGCGACAAGGCGATGACCGGCACCGACAGCTCCTTGGCCAGCGCCTTCAGCGAGCGTGAAATTTCCGAAATCTCGGTCGCGCGGTTCTCGCTCGAACCCGACACCTGCATGAGCTGCAGGTAATCGATCACGATCAGGCCGAGACCGTGCTCACGCTTGAGGCGGCGCGCGCGGGCGCGCAGTTCGGTCGGCGTAAGCGCCGGCGTGTCGTCGACGAAGACCGGCACCTCGTTCAACATCTGCACGGCGCTGGTCAGGCGTGGCCAGTCGTGCTCGTCGAGCTTGCCGGTACGCAGGCGGTGCTGGTCGATGCGGCCCAACGAGGACAACAGACGCATGGTCAACTGCTCGCCGGGCATTTCCATGCTGAACACGGCCACGGGGCTGCGCTGCTTGACGGCCGCATACTCGGCAATGTTCATCGCAAGAGTGGTCTTGCCCATCGACGGGCGTCCGGCCACGATCACCAGATCGCCCGGCTGCAAGCCGGAGGTCCGTTCGTCCAACTCGTCATAGCCCGTCGCCAGGCCGGTGATGGCATCGTCACGCTCGTTGAGCATCTCGATGCGGTCCAGCGCAGGGCGCAGCAGCGATTTGATGCTGACGAAACCCGCGCGCCCACGCGCGCCCTGCTCGGCGATCTCGAACACCGCTTTTTCCGCGTCGTCGAGAATATCCTTGGAGTCGCGTCCGTTCGGATTGAAGGCATTGTCGGCGATACGCGTGCCGACGCTGATCAGTTGGCGCAGCACCGAGCGCTCGCGCACGATGTCCGAATAGGCCCGGATGTTCGCGGCGCTGGGCGTTTCCTTGGCGAGCGCGCCCAAATAGGCCAGCCCGCCGGCGTGCTCGAGTTCGCCGTTACGCGCAAGCGCCTCCGAAAGCGTCACAACGTCGAGCGGATGGCCCTCTTCGGCTAGGCGCTCGATCGCTCGGAAGATCAGCTTGTGGTCGTGGCGGTAGAAATCCGTATCGGTAATGCGGTCGGCGACCTGATCCCAGGTCGAGTTGTCCAGCATGAGGCCGCCAAGCACCGCCTGCTCGGCTTCCACGGAATGCGGAGGAATCCGCAGAGACTCGGGTGACGGCGCGCCGCCACGTTTTTGTGCCCTGGAAACGATCTCGACCATAAGCCCACGTGCGACACAGACGAACGAAGCATGACCCCGGCGGCCGCCTAGCGCCGATCACGATTGACGCAGACGTCCGCTCCGAGAACGACCGCAGCCACAGCACCCTTGTTGCGGGCACCGCGGCAGCGGATGCCGCAACGCCATCGAAGCGCCCGGCCACATATCTACATCGGCAAACTGCCGACGTCGATCATTCCACGTTCTCTGCCTTCACCACAAGCTTGATCGTGGCATTGACATCGCTGTGCAGGTGCAGCGTGATTTCGTACTCGCCAGTCTGGCGGATCGCGCCTTCCGGCAGGCGAACTTCGCGGCGCTCGACCGGAACGCCGGCTGCCGTCACGGCATCGGCGATGTCCTGAGTGCCGATGGAACCGAACAACTTGCCCTCGCTGCCGGCATGGGCACTCAACTCAGCCTCCAGGCCTTCGAGCTGACCGGCACGCGCCTGCGCGACGTTCAGCGCCTCGGCGGCGGCCTTCTCGAGCTCGGCGCGTTTGGCCTCGAACTCGGCGATATTCGCCGCCGTGGCGTACTTCGCCTTGCCCTTGGGGATCAGGAAGTTGCGCGCATAGCCCGACTTGACGCGGACCTTGTCGCCCAAACCGCCCAGGTTTTCCACTTTTTCCAGCAGGATGATTTCCATGATGCCTACCCTTGCAATCAATAAATGACGACCACCGCACCTGGCTCAGGAACGCTTGGCCAAACGACTCCGAATATCCACGAAACAATCCGCGATGCCTACAGCGGACAACAAGGCCGCCATCTGAAGCGTCGCGAACAGCAACAGGGCATACAGCCCAACCAACCAACCGACGTTAAGCCCGGACTGCTTCACCAGCCCATGCATCAGCCCCAGCGCCTGCATCAGAAAAGGCACCAGGCCCACGATCATCAGCTCCACCAGCAGCGCCTTGTGCAGCAGCAGCGCCAGGGCTGCCACCGCCAGCATCGCACCGGCCAACACCGAACTCATGCGCCAATGCGTAAACTCCTCGCGGAACCCGCCAGGGTTGTACAACATCGCCTGCCAGGTCCGACCGAGCATCAGGCTTAAACTGATGCTCAGCGCGAGCGAAATGGCGAAGATCCCGGTGAAATACTGTGCCATATGCTGGATCGCCCCGGACGCCTGCTTTGCGTTCATTCCGACGCGCTGCAGCGTGTCCTGCAGCGACACCTGCAGCACGCTCTGCCAGAACTGCGCGATGTCCGGATACAACACATGCGCGGCCAGCACCCCTGCCACTCCGACCATTCCTAGCGCCTGCATCACAAGCGCCCAGGAAACCGTACGCCGCAACAACAACGCGAACGCCAGCACCGGCAACCACTGCACCAAACCGTAGACCAAACCCAACTGGAACTGCCGGAACACGCCCAGCGACAACAAGCCCAGCAACGCCGTGCCCCAACCGATCACCAGCAGCGCCTGCGTGCCGCCCTTGCGCAGCGCCACCAAGGCGACGACGGAACCGCTGAGCAATGTCAACGGCGGCGCCACCACACTCAGAATGGCCAAGAGGACGGCGACAGTCACTGCCTGCAGCCGTCCAGCCATGATGAAGGCCGCTATCTTGCGCATGGCGCTTACGCCCGCTGAACCGGGCTCGGCAACTTAGTGCTGATCGGTGTATGGCAGCAGCGCGAGAAAGCGGGCGCGCTTGACGGCCTGAGCCAGCTGACGCTGATAGCGGGCGCTGGTACCGGTCACCCGGCTGGGCACGATCTTGCCGGTCTCGGTGATGTAACCCTTGAGCGTGGCGAGATCCTTATAGTCGATCTGCTCAACGCCTTCGGCGGTGAAACGGCAGTAACGGCGACGACGAAAGAAACGGGACATGATGACTTACCTCTGAAATGGCCGGATGGTGTTCACTCTTCCTCGGACGAAGCAGCGCTGGCCGAGGAAGTCTCGGTCGAAGCGTCGCCATCCGAAGAGCCTTCGGAGCGCTGTCCGCCGCGGCGCTCGCCGCTGGACTCGCTGCTGTCGCCTTCATCCTTGGACTTGGCCAGCGGGGAAGGCTCGGTCTCCGCCTTCTTCGTGCGCATGATCATGTTGCGCAGCACCGCGTCATTGAAACGGAATGCCGTTTCCAGCTCTTCCAGAGCAGGCTCGCCGCACTCGATGTTCATGAGCACGTAGTGAGCCTTGTGCATCTTGTTGATCGGGTAAGCCAGCTGACGGCGCCCCCAGTCTTCCAGACGATGCACCTTGCCGCCATCGCCTTCGATCATGCTGCGGTAGCGCTCGACCATGGCCGGCACCTGTTCGCTCTGGTCAGGGTGGACCAGAAACACCACTTCGTAGTGACGCACGTTGACACTCCTTTCGGATATGAAGCCTCCCGCCGCCAGGCGGTGAGGCAAGGAGAGGGCGATCGATGAACGCACCGATTGCCCGGTAAAAGGCGCGTGATTCTACGGGGTTACCGACGGACAATCAACCATCCAGCTTCCCTTCAAGATGAGCCAAGCCGCATCCGCCGCCCCATTTCGCGCGCAGAAGACACTTGTACCCAGTCCGCCCGGGGAAACGGCGGGCAAACGGCTTTCTTCAATCACCGACAAGAGGGGCCTGGAATGAAGCTAGCGGCGGCCGATCACGTCCTTGACGAAAAACCCGAATCAAGCCCGCCGCTGCCGCACCGCCTCGAACAGACAAACACCGGCGGCCACCGAAACATTCAGGCTCTCCATCGCGGAGCTAATCGGTATCCGCACCAGCACGTCGCAGGCCTCGGCCGTGAGACGGCGCAAACCCGCCCCCTCGGCGCCCAGCACCAGCGCCATCGATCCACGCAAATCCTGCGCGTACAGATCCTGCTCGACCGCCCCCGAAGTGCCGACGGTCCAGACGCCCAGCTGTTTGAGCGATGCCAGCGTACGCGCGAGATTGGTCACTGCCACGAACGGGATCACCTCGGCGGCGCCGGAGGCGGCCTTGCGCGCCGCCGGCGTGAGCGAGGCCGCGCGATCGCGCGGCGCCACCACCGCCAGCGCACCAGCGGCAGCCGCCGTACGCATGCAAGCGCCCAGATTATGCGGGTCGGTCACACCGTCGAGCACCAACAGCAGCGGCGACGACGCCTTCTCGACCCGATCGAGCAGCTCGCCCTCGCCCAGTGGCGGCGGCGGACGGTAGTCGGCGACCACCCCCTGGTGATGCCCGTCCGGCACACGGCGGTCCAGCGCCTTGCGCGAAGTCGCCTGCACCGATATGCCGAGCGCCTTCGCCTGCTCGATCAGCGCCACCAGACGCTTATCGTTCCGTCCGGCATCGACCCACAGGGTAAGCACGCGTTCAGGATCGTGCCCCAGTACCGACTCGACCGCGTTGATGCCATGCACCAACGCCGCATCGCGAACCTCTCTGCTCATCGACTCTTGCGGCGCGGCTTGCGGCGACGCTTGGCGCGCGGCGCCTCGGCAACCTTTGCCGCTTCCTGCGCCGCATCTTCGGGCATGAAATCGATCTTGCGTTCGTCCAGGTCGACACGTGCCACCCGCACCTGCACCGGATCGCCCAGGCGGTAGACCCGCCCGCTGCGCTCGCCGCGCAGACATTGCCCGACCGGATCGAACTGGTAGTAGTCGTTGCTCAGCGACGTAACGTGAACCAGCCCTTCGACATACACGTCCTTGAGCTGCACGAACAAGCCAAAGCTGGTCACGGTGCTGACCAAGCCGTCGAACACCTCACCGACCTTGTCCTGCATGTACTCGCACTTGAGCCAGTCGACCACGTCGCGCACGGCTTCGTCGGCGCGCCGCTCGGTCATCGAGCAATGCTCGCCCAGCGTGACCATATCGCCATGACTGTAAGGGAAGGTGCTCGGCTTCTTGCCGCTGATCACGTGATAGATGCCACGGTGCACCAGCAGGTCAGGATAGCGCCGGATCGGCGAAGTAAAATGCGCATAAGCAGGATGCGCAAGCCCGAAGTGCCCGCTGTTGTCTGGCGCATAAACTGCCTGCCGCAGCGACCGAAGGAGCATGGTTTGCACCAGCTCGGCATCGGGACGCCCCTGGAGCTGCCGCAACAACGCGGCGTAGTCCTTGGGCGTCGGCGAATCGCCACCTCCCAGGTTCAGGCCTACGCCGGCCAGGAACGCACGCAGCTTTTCCAAACGTTCGACGGATGGACCTTCGTGGATGCGGTACAACGTCGGCATCTTGCGCCGCCCCATCAGCCGCGCGGCCGCCACGTTGGCAACGATCATGCATTCTTCGATGATGCGGTGCGCATCGTTGCGCGTCGTCGGTATGATGCGTTCGATCTTGCGGCCTTCGCCGAACAGGATGCGTGTTTCCTGGGTCTCGAAATCGATCGCTCCGCGTTTGCGCCGGGCACGCGACAATGCCTTGAACAACTCGTACAAGGCGTCGAGGTGCGGCAGCAGCGCCGCACGGCGCGAGCGCCCCTCTTCCGCCCGATCAACCACGATTTCAGCGACTTCGGTATAGGTCAGGCGAGCCGCCGAACGCATCACCGCCGAATAGAACTCGTGGCTTTTCAGCGCTCCGCCCTTGGACACCACCATATCCGCCACCAACGCCAGGCGGTCGACCTTCGGATTGAGAGAACACAAGCCGTTGGACAGCGCCTCGGGCAACATCGGAATGACCTGCCCCGGGAAATACACCGACGTGCCACGCCGGCGCGCCTCGGCGTCCAAGGAAGTATCGGGCTGAACGTAATGGCTCACATCGGCGATGGCCACCAGCAGGCGCCAACCGCCATCGTCGAGCGGCTCGCAATAGACCGCATCGTCGAAATCACGCGCATCCTCGCCATCGATGGTCACCAGCGGCAGCTTGCGTAGATCCACCCGGCCGCTCTTGGCCTCCTCCGCAACCTCGGCGCCAAAGCGCTGCGCTTCCGCCGTCACTTCGTCCGCCCACTCGAATGGCAGCTCGTAGCTGCGCAGCGCGATATCGATCTCCATGCCTGGATCCATATGCTCGCCCAGCACCTCGACCACGCGCCCGATCGGCTGTTTATGCTTGGTCGGCTGCTCGGTGATCGCGGCCAGCACGATCTGCCCGGCCTGCGCGCCGTTGGTCTCGCCCGGCGGGATCAACAAATCGAGCGGCATGCGCTTGTTGTCCGGCGACACATAGGTCACGCCGCGCTCTTCCACGAAGCGTCCGACCACCTGGTGCGTGTTGCGCTCCAACACCTCGATCACAGCACCTTCCGGACGGCCGCGATGGTCGAGCCCCATGACACGCACTACCGCGCGGTCGCCGTGAAACAGCCCCCGCATCTGCCGCGGCGCGAGAAATACATCGTCACCGCCCTCGTCCTGCGCCAGAAAGCCGAAGCCGTCCGGATGCGCGATCACACGACCACGAATCAAGCCCTTTTCCGACACAGGCAGGAACGCACCGTTGCGATTGCGCACCAACTGGCCGTCGCGCTGCATCGCGCGCAAGCGCCGCTCGAGCGCTTCGACATCAACCGGTTCGGAAAGCTTCAGAGCTGCGGCAAGTCCCTCGAAACCCATCGGCCCATCAGCCTCATCGAGCAACTGCAGGATCAATTCACGGCTGGGAATCGGGCGTTCGTACTTGGCCGCCTCACGATCGGCGAAGGGATCAACGGGGTTCTTGCGAGATTTACGTTTGCTCATAAACATCCTGTGTGCGGTGCGAAAGAGCGTTTCGGCCCGACACACCTTAAAAATCAAGCGTTCCCGATCAGGGCGACGCCAAAGATATCAAACAACCATCATAATGCATTGACAAGCACGAAAGCGCGCTGTAAATTTCGCCACCTGTTGCGGGGCCAGCCCTGCAATGCCGAGGTGGCGGAATTGGTAGACGCGCTAGCTTCAGGTGCTAGTGGGGGTAACCCCGTGGAGGTTCAAGTCCTCTCCTCGGCACCATCCTAATCTAAAGAACATTCGTTCTGGCTTCAAAAATCAAATGCTTTCGGAACGGTCGATAGGGCGATGCGCGACGCGTATGCCCTGACGGCGTTCGCCTGCGGGCGATCCTTCTCCAACCCGGAAAATCAATAGCTCCGACGCGCACTGCATGTTCGCTCTTTGGGTTCGGAATATCCCCCGTTCCCGGACAGAATTCGGCTTTCTCGCTCGCCGCGGAGCCGAACGCTCTCGTCTCAGAGACAATCGAGCGGCCCGATCATCCCACCTCGAAAAGCGGCCGATGCGTGACTGCACCGACCGCCCGCCACAGGAAATCGCGACTAGCCGATCGCCATCAGGCTCGCATTGCCGCCGGCCGCAGCCGTGTTGATCGAAATGGAGACCTCTTCCAGCAGCCAGTTCTGGCAATAGGCCTGCGGATTGCGCAGCAGCTCCGGCGTCGTCGCCGCCTGCACCAGGACCAGCGGGCCGGTCAAAGCCGCGAGCCTGCGATTGACTGCGGTGACCTGCGCCTCGTCGCCCTCGACCAGGGCGCCGGAGAACGGTCCGTCCTGCTCCCAGTCCGTCGTCCAGGAAACACGTTCACCAAGCGCCGCAGGCAAGCCCGAGAGGGCCGTTTCGAGCCCAGAGCCGGCATCGACCACGGCGGTATTGCCGGTCGCCAGCACGGCCGCAAGCTGCCGATGCAGGCCCTCCTCGGTCTGCGGCACCAGGAGAATGCGGCCTCGCGGGTGAAGCGCGTAGAGATTTTCCTCGCCGACCGGACCGGACAGCTCCTTCTGAAGCCCCAGCATGGATCGCTCCGCACAGGCCCGCGCCGCTTGCGCTGCCTCTCCCCGCCCCTTGCCGTCCAGCCAGGCGGCATAGACGGGCGAAGCCGGATCCGACTGTACGGTCTCGCCCTGCAACAGCTCTGGAGCCCGTTGCACGACGCGGCCGATGTACAGCGGCCCGCCGGCTTTCGGCCCGGTGCCGGACAAACCGCGCCCGCCGAACGGCTGCACGCCGACCACGGCACCGATGATGTTGCGGTTGACGTACAGGTTGCCGGCCTTGATCCGGCTCGTCACGCGCTCGATGGTCTCGTCGAGCCGAGTATGCAAACCGAAGGTGAGGCCGTAACCGGAAGCGTTGATGTCGTCGATCAGACGATCGACCTCGCTGCGGCGGTAGCGGATCACATGCAGCACCGGCCCGAACACCTCCCGCTGCAGGTCCGACAGTTTTTCCAGCTCGATAATGGTCGGGGCGACGAAGGTTCCCTCATCGGCGCCGTCCGGCAGAGGCAGCTGTTCGACCGCTCGGCCGAGACCGCGCATTCGCTCGATATGCTGTTCGATGCCCGCCTTGGCCTCGGCGCTGATGACCGGCCCGACGTCGACGTTGAGCCGGTCGGTGCGTCCCAGCCGCAGCTCGCGCAGAGCGCCCTTGAGCATCTGCAGGGTTCTGTCCGCCACCTCCTCCTGCAGGCACAGCACTCGCAGCGCCGAGCAGCGCTGACCGGCGCTGTCGAAAGCGGACATGATTACGTCGGTGACGACCTGTTCGGCCAAGGCCGAGGAGTCGACGATCATGGCATTCTGTCCACCGGTTTCGGCGATGAGCGGAATCGGCTTGCCCTGGGCCGAAACACGCTCCGCCAGCTGCTTCTGGATCAGCTTCGCCACTTCGGTCGAACCGGTGAACATGACGCCGGCGGTCTCCGGCGCCCCGACCAGCGCCGCCCCCACGCCGCCGTCGCCGGGCACGAACTGCAGCACGTCCCTGGGTACGCCGGCGGCATGAAGGATTTTCACGCCTTCGGCGGCAATGATCGGCGTTTCCTCGGCCGGCTTGGCCAGCACGGGGTTGCCTGCGACAAGCGCCGCGGACACCTGCCCGGTGAAGATGGCCAGCGGGAAATTCCAGGGACTGATGCACACCACCGGGCCGAGCGGGGCATGCTCGGCGGTCAAGGTCGTGCGCGCCTGCTGCGCGTAATACCTCAGCATGTCTATCGCCTCGCGCACCTCGCCGACGGCGTTTGCCGCCGATTTGCCGGCCTCGCGCATGGCGATGCCCATCAGCGTCTCGATACGCGACTGCATGAGGTCGGCCGCGCGTTCCAGGCAGGCGGCGCGCTCGGCAGGCGGCACGGCCGCCCACCTGGCAGCGCTTTCGGCCGCGGCCTTCACCACGCCCGGAGCGTCCTCGGCCTTGAGCTCGGTCACCAGACCGACCTTGTCGCGATGATCCGCCGGGTTGAGGATCGGACGCGTGACGCCCTCCGTCGAACCGTCGGCGAGGATGGGACGTGCATGCCACTGCGTGGCCGCGCTTGCGGCGAGCGCCTGCGCCAGCTCCGCGAGCGCCGTCTCGTTCGCGAGATCGATCCCCTTGGAATTCTCCCTCGCCTCTCCGTACAGAGCCTCGGGAGCCAGAATCAGCTCGTGCGGCGCACCAGGGGCCGGCATCGCCTCGACGGTCGCCACCGGATCCGCCACCAGTGCGTCGACGGAAACCTTCGGATCGGAGATGCAGTTCACGAAGGACGAATTCGCACCGTTCTCCAGCAACCGGCGGACCAGATAGGCGAGCAGGGTTTCATGCGTGCCGACCGGCGCATAGATGCGGCATGGGCGGTCCAGCTTGCCCTTGCCGACGACCTCGTCGTACAACGGTTCGCCCATGCCGTGCAGGCACTGGAATTCGTACTTGCCGACCTCGAAATCCGGCCCCGCCAGATGATAGACGCTGGCCAGCGTCTGGGCGTTGTGCGTCGCGAACTGCGGGAACACGGCATCCAGCGCGTTCAGCAATTTGCGGGCACAGGCGATGTAGGCGACGTCCGTATGGACCTTGCGGGTATAGACCGGAAAGTCCTCCAGGCCGTCCAGCTGTGCCCGCTTGATCTCGGCGTCCCAGTACGCGCCCTTTACCAGCCTCAGCATGATGCGGCGTCCCGCACGCCGGGCCAGATCGATGACGTAGTCGAGCACGAAGGGGCAGCGCTTGCCATAGGCCTGCACGACGAAACCGAGCCCGTTCCAACCGCCCAGGTCCTGGTCGAAGCAAAGCGTCTCGAGCAGGTCGAGCGACAGCTCCAGGCGGTCGGCTTCCTCGGCGTCGATATTGAGGCCGATGTCGTAGCGTTTGGCGAGCAGGGCCAGAGCCTTGACCCTGGGCAGCAACTCGCCCATCACGCGATCCGACTGGGCGCGGCTGTAGCGCGGATGCAGCGCGGACAGTTTGATGGAGATACCTGGACCTTCGTAGACGCCGCGGCCGTCCGAAGCTCGCCCGATGGCGTGGATGGCCTGCTCATAGTCGTCGTAGTAGCGCTTTGCGTCGGCCGCGGTCATGGCCGCCTCGCCGAGCATGTCGTAAGAGTAGCGGTAGCCTCGAGTCTCCAATGCGCGGGCGCGCTTGAGAGCCTCGTCGATCGTCTGGCCGGTGACGAACTGCTCGCCCATCATGCGCATCGCCATATCGACGCCACCGCGGATGACGGGCTCTCCGTAGCGGGCGACGAGACGAGTAAGCGCCGCCATCAGGTTCCGTTCGCTGACCGTAGAGGTCAGCTTGCCGGTCACCACCAGCCCCCAGGTCGCGGCGTTGACGAACAGCGAGCGCCCATCGCCGATGTGGGATTTCCAATCCCCCGTGGAGATCTTGTCCCGAATCAACGCATCGCGCGTCGCCGCATCCGGAATGCGCAGCAGCGCCTCGGCGAGGCACATCAACGCCACCCCTTCCTGACTCGACAGGGAATACTCCTGCACAAGGCCCTGGACACCGCTTCCCTTGTGCTTGGTACGCAAAGCCGTGACCAGCTTGCGCGCAGTCGCGACGATGCTTCCCTTCAGCGGCTCCTCAAGCCTGGCCGCCTCGAGCAGCGGCGCCAGACACTCGGGCTCCGGGCGGCGATACGCCGCCGTGATGGCCTGACGAAGCGCGCTTTGCGGCCTGAGCGGCGGAGCGAACTGCGAAAACGGCGACGGCAAGTCGGTTTCGGTGGAAATCGAATCGGTCTGTTGGTTTTGCATGGGAAAGCCTGCCGGGAATGAATGGGGAATTTCAAATACCGATGGCTCTGCGAACCTCGGCAATCTGCTGGCCTAGAACAATCTGATACATAGGCGCAAGAGGTCTTCGCCATCCGTAGAAGTGTAGGCGCGAATGCGCCCCGCCATCATTTCCGCAAGCGCGAAAACCTCGCGCTTACGGCCAGGACACGTTCAGGAAGCCTGTCAGGAACGGACGTTTCAAATACACAGCGTCAACGCTCACCTCGTCGACTTTCGGTTTAGAATAATCCAAACTATCGAGTGTTTTTTCCTCGATTAATCAAAACAGAAGATCGATCAAACCTAATTCAAGCGGACTTCCAACCTTAAATGCCTACAAATGAGCAAAAACAAGGAAATCTTGATCAGTTCGATCTAAAGATCCTCGACGCACTCGCCGAGGACGGACGCATCTCGATCACGGACCTCGCCGTCCGCGTCGGACTGTCGAAAACCCCTTGCCAGGTCCGCTTCAAACGACTCATCCGGGACGGCTATATCGACGGATTCAAAGCCGTTCTGAATCCCGCGAAAATCGGGCTCGACCATGTCGCCTTCGCGGAGGTAAAGCTCACCAGCACCCAGGAAGAGGCCCTCAAGAGCTTCAACGCCGCCGTGAAGAAGATCAAGGAGGTCGAGGAGTGCCACATGATCGCCGGCCGCTTCGACTATCTGCTCAAGATCAGGACTCGGGACATCCGCCGCTACCGGCACGTCCTGGGCGAACGCATCTCGAATCTTCCCTATGTTTCGAGCACGTCGACCAACGTGGCCATGGAAGCGGTCAAAGAGAACTGGAACGACTCGTCAAGCGGCGGCTGAGGCGCTCGAAAACCAACGGCATGCGTAGAGCGCGTACGCCGAAACCGGCACCTAATTCTCCACTGAAAGTCAAAGCGCCGGACCGAACAACGCTTCCATCTCCTTGAGCCAGTTGGAAAACGTGCCCCCCGGCTTATCATGCTCGAGCCAGCGCTGCTTGACCTCCTGAATCGTCGTCCTCAGCTGGAACAATCCCTCCTTGCTCAGCACATCCAGCTCCGACAACAGTTCGAGATCGTCGGCCAACTCGGTCAGCCGTTCGGGCGGGTCGTCCGGCCCAAGCCCTGCTCGGATCAGGTTTCGGCCTATCAGCTCCAAACGCTGGCCGACATAGCGCTCGGGTTTAGACGGATTAGCGCCCAAACCCGCCTCCCACGCCACGATCGCACGGTTCAGCAGCCGGATTCGCTCCGACACCCGCTGAGGTTCGACAGAGCGACGCCTGCGCTGGTCGGGATCTACGGCATTGGATTCCGTAATCAGGCTGGCCAGCGCCTCGCGATCCAACATGCCGCCGTGCGAACGCAGGAAAACCGGCATATCCAGTTCCGGATCGCGCTCCAGCACGCTGACCGCCACTTCGGCAGCAGCCAGGATTTTCCCAAGCATGCCCAACTCCGCTGCGCGCAGACCTTTCGGGTAGCCGCTGCCGTCGAGACGCTCGTGATGCTGGAGTACGGCATCGCTGATCAGCGGCGTGTACAGCTTGAACTCATTGAGAATCAGATGCCCGATGAGCGGATGCGCCTTGATCTGCCGTCGTTGCTCCTCCGTCAGGCGTCCCTGCGTCCGGAAGATGGCGGGATCGATGTGAAGGTTGCCGATATCGTGTGAAATGCCGGCCGTTGCCGCATCGACGCAATCCTGCGGCGCATAGCCCAAGCGCTCCGCGATGACCGCCGTGCACAGGGAAACCCTGACGGAATGATCGAACTGCTCGGGCAAACGCTCTTTCAGAATGGCCAACTTGCCGGCCAATACGGGGAGGCAGTTGACCCGCCCCAGTAAGCCGATGGCCCGATCCAAAGTCCTTCCGGCCGAAACAAGCCGTGCGAAAGGTTCCGCCACGGCCAGTTGCCTCGCCTGATCGACTAGATCCCCGGAGCTCACCGGATCAGTGACGCTCACCAGATGATCGATGGGCCGCGACAGCTTGTGCGCTATCAGGCGTTCAAGATGCCGGGGCTCGATCCGAGTCCCCCTGGCGATGAGCTTCATACCGTTTTGAGTGCTGATATCGTCCGTGGCGCGCACATCGCAAGCCCCCGCCGCTTGCGTCAAATGCGCGAGGTAGTGGGGATCGTTTAAAACCGGCATCCTTGCTTCGGCCATACGAATACCTCGCTTGAGAGCGGCAGGTTCAACCCGAGTGTAGCGCGTGCAGCAAATCATTAATCCGCCGGCGCCGGCCGGTGAATCGCGACAAAAATGAACCGGGGCCAAATCGAGCGGAATTCGGCCGGATCGGCCGGCAACCATCAGGACCGAAAACGGCCGATATAGCGTACGCGCGGCTTCTATACTGCCCGGCATGCTCACCGACCTTGACCATGATGCGTGCTACCGGGCATTGCTCACGCGTGATGCCCGCTTCGATGGCGTTTTCTATACCGGCGTCGTGTCGACCGGAATCTACTGTCGCCCGATCTGCCCCGCCACGCCGCCGAAACTCGAGAACTGCGTGTTCCTGCCCAGCGCCGCCGCCGCGCACCGCATGGGCTTCAGGCCCTGCCTGCGCTGCCGTCCCGAACTGACGCCCGGCATCGCCGGCTGGCGCGGCACGGCCAGCACGGTTTCGCGCGCGCTTTATCTCATCTCCGAAGGCGCGCTGAACGAAACCGGTGTGGACGGACTCGCCGAGCGGCTGGGCGTTACCGCACGCCACCTGCGGCGCTTGTTCGAACGCCACGTCGGCGCCTCGCCCATCGCCGTCGCCCAGGCGCATCGCATTCTGTTCGCCAAGAAACTGCTCGGCGAGAGTTCGCTGAGCATGACGGACGTCGCCATCGCATCGGGTTTCGGCAGCATCCGCCGCTTCAATGCCGTCATGCGGCAGACATACGGCCGCCCGCCCGGCGAACTGCGCCGAAACCGGCGGCCCAGGCCCACAGCAGCCACCGGCATAACCCTCAAGCTGCCGTTCACACCGCCCTACGACTGGCACGCCATGCTCGGCTTTCTGCGCCTTCGTGCAATCCCGGGGGTGGAATCCGTCGGCACGGACAGCTATTGCCGCAGCTTCGCCGTAGGAGCGGCGCAGGGAATGTTCGAAGTGCGGCGCCCTGCGGACGCGGATCATCTGCTGGCCACGATTCGCGTCGATGACGTCACGGCGCTCGGCAGCGTAGTCGCACGCCTGCGGCGCTTGTTCGATCTCGATGCGGACATGAGTGCGATCGACGCCCATCTGGCAGCCGACCCGCTGTTTGCCGCCCGGGTCCGCGAACGCCCGGGCCTGCGCGTACCGGGCGCCTGGGATGCTTTCGAACTCGCCGTACGCGCCGTGCTCGGCCAACAGATCAGCGTCGCGGCAGCCACGACCCTCGCCGGCCGCCTCGCTGCGATGCTGGGCCAGCCGCTCGACTCCCAGCCCGATGATCCCCGCCGGCTATTCCCCACGCCGTCGGCTATCGCCGCCGCAGACCTTACCGCCATCGGCCTGACCCGCCGCCGCGCCGAAACCCTGCGCCAGCTGGGCCAGGCGATGACCGCCGACCCGCAGCTGCTATGCCCCTTCGAGACACTGGACGGCACCATCGCCAAGCTGGTCGAACTTCCGGGAATCGGCCCCTGGACCGCGCAGTACATCGCCATGCGCGCCCTGCGCGAACCCGACGCCTTCCCCGCTTCCGACCTCGGCCTGCTGCGCGCACTGGAAACGCCCGCAGGCCGGCCGACGCCGGCGCAGCTATCGGCCAGGGCCGGAGCCTGGCGGCCCTGGCGGGCCTACGCTGCATTACGGCTGTGGCTACAGCCCGTATCGACACCCTCACCGAGCACTACGACATGAACGCACTCGTCCTGCACAGCGAACGCCTCGCCACCCCGATCGGCGAGATGCTCATCCTCACCGACGCCGAGGACCGCTTGCGAAGCGCCGAATTCGACGACCACCCGGAGCGGCTGCAACGCCTGCTCGCGCGTCATTACGGCGCGCAAGGTTATCAGCTGATTCCTGCGACGGCGCAAAGCTCAGCCTGCCGAGCCCTTATCGCCTACTTCGACGGTGACTTGCATGCACTCGACGCGGATTTCCTCCTGACCACGAACGGCACGCCGTTCCAGCGCGAAGTCTGGCAGGCCTTGCTAAGCATTCCCGCGGGACACACGCTCAGCTACGGCGGGCTGGCCGCCCGCATCGGCCGGCCCAAGGCCGTGCGCGCCGTGGGGCTGGCCAACGGCGCCAACCCCATCGCTATCGTCGTTCCCTGCCACCGCGTCATTGGCGCCGACGGCACGCTGACCGGCTACGGCGGCGGCATCGAGCGCAAACGCTGGCTGCTGCGCCACGAAGGACTGCACGTAGAAGGAGACAGGGTCGGCTAATCCCCGCGCGCAGCGGCAATCCGGCTGGCATGCGCCTGTGCGGCGATGCGTATCCGGGAAACGCTCAGCGCCAGCGCGCAAAGCGCGATGACGAAGCCGCTCCACAAAGCAGCGCGTACAGGCAGGATGCTGCTCACCCCATGCGCCGAACCACCCAGTTGCGCCAGCATCAACGCGACCACCGCGGCACCGACCGACTGGCCGAAGGTGCGTGCGCTGGCGAGCACGCCCGAGGCCACGCCGCTGCGCTCGCGGGCGACGCTGCCGAGCAGTTCCACGTTGTTCGGCGCCTGGAAAAAACCATAGCCCAAACCGCACAGCCCGGTTCGCCACAGGATATCAGCCATCGACGCCTGCGCGCCGAGCAGCGCCACGCCGAGCAGGCCGAGTATGAATACGCACAGCCCCAGCGTCGAGATCAGCGCCGGATTCACGCGATCGGAAAACCGCCCGGCCAAAGGCCCCGCGACGGCGATCGCCAGCGGCCAGGGCGTGAACAGCACAGCCGACTGCAGCGGACTGTAGCCCTGCACGCTCTGGAACAAGAAGGGCAACGAGATGAAGGCGATGCCCTGGGCGGTGAACGCCACCAGGGAGGTCAGCGCGGCGCGGGAAAACCGCTGCGTACGAAAAATCCCCAGCGGCAGCAACGGCCGCTCGCAGCGGCGCTGCCACCAGACGAATGCCGCCCCAGCCACGAAACTGGTACCAAGGGCCGCGCCTGAACGCCATGCACCGCCGGCATGCGCGACAGCTTCCATGCCTACGACGAAACCGCCCAGCATCAATACCGAAAGCAGCGCACCGGCGATGTCGAAGCGCCCTCCCCGACCACCGTGCCGAGGCAGCGATCGATAGGCGAGCACCACGGCCAGCAACCCCAGCGGCACGTTGAACGCGAACAGCCACGGCCAGTCGAGCACCGCCAGAATACCGCCGCCGATGGACGGGCCTGCGGCCAGGCCGAAGGCCACCACCAGCGCACTCAGGCCCAAGGCGGAGCCGAGCAGCCGCGCCGGGAAAATCGTACGGTAGATGGCCGGTCCGACGCTCAGCATCGCGGCCGCGCCGAAACCCTGCACGGCGCGCATGCCGATCAGCATGCCCAGGCTAGGCGACAGCGCGCAGCCCAGCGAAGCCAGCGTGAACACCAACAGCCCGAACAGATAGACCCGTCGATACCCGATCACGTCGCCCAGCGCGGCGAAGCTCAGCAACCCCACCGCGTCGACCAGCAGAAACGCGTTGGCAACCCAGATCGTAGCCGCGGCGGACGCGTGCAGTTCCTGCGCGATCGCGGGCAGCGCGACGTTGACGATCGAGCCATCCAACACGGCCAACAGCGTACCGACGATCAGCACGAGCACCGCCCAGCGGCGCTCCGCGCCGGGCAAACCGTCATCGTTTGGCGCGTCGCTGAACAAACGAGCAACCATTCATGACTCCCTGATTCATTGAAGGAACGCAGGCCCGGAAACAGGCGATGCGGCAAATGCGAAGGATAACGCCGGACAGGGTATCGCTAGCGCCTGGTCGCCCAACAAACACGCACCCCGGCTCGTGCGATTGGCACGAGGTCGCCCGTCACCAGGGGACAACTCTTCCGAGGTAATCGAGGTAATGCAAACCCGAGCGGCCCTGATAAGCCTCCATCGTATTGATTAGATTGGGAATGCTCTCTTCTATGCTCAACCGCGCCTGCGGTCCGCCCATGTCCGTCCGCACCCACCCGGGCGCCATGAGCAGCAGCGTCCTGGGGTCGTCGTGGTGGCGCGCGGCAAAACTGCGCATGAACATGTTCAATGCGGCCTTACTGCCGCGGTAGACCTCGTAATTGGCGTTCGTGTTGTTCGTGAGGCTGCCCTGCCCCGAGGACATGACCCCGATCGTGCCCGTAGCAGGCACGAGATCCTCAAAGGTCTCGATCACCCTCATCGGGCTCAGCGAATTGGTCACCATCACGCGGATGAATTCATCGGTCGACACGTCGGCGATCGTTTCGCGATCGTCGTTCTTGACGCCGGCGTTCACGAACAGCACATCGATGCGTCGGCCATCGAGCCGAGCATGCAGGTCATTGACTTGATCGGGAACCGTTATATCGAGCGTCTCCACCTCAAGCAATTCGGGAAAACGCTCCGCGAGGCGAAAAAGGCTGTCCTTGGACGCGGCGCGACCGGTTGCGATCACCTTGCACCCGCGCTTGAGGTACTCCTCCGCCATCGCGAATCCCAATCCCCGGGATGCGCCGATGAGCAGTACGGTTTTTTGCGGAAAATCCATTTTCATCAATCAGTTCCTCCGAGTTCAACTATCCGGAGAGGACATTGGAATCAATGTCATCCGGGGCGTGTTGGTGCGAGGGAATATAGTCAGAGCGACCATATGGCGGAAGACGCAACGTTTACACTTATAAGCTGCATGAAACGCCTTCTCTTACTCCCCGGACCGGAATACGATGAGCCATGGCCGAACCGGACCTCAATCTGCTCATCGCGCTCGACGTGCTGCTTGCCGAGGAGAGCGTGGCGGGCGCTGCGCGGCGTCTTGGCTTGAGCACGTCGGCCATGAGCCGAACGCTCGGCCGTCTCCGCGCGGCAACCGCCGATCCGTTGCTGGTCAGGGCCGGACGCCAAATGGTGCTGACGCCTTATGCCGAGGAAATACGCGAACGCACCCAGAACGCCGTATTCGAAGCCCGTGCCGTGCTGCGCCCCTCGGTTTCGAAACTCGATCTATCCACGCTGGAACGCACCTTCACCATCCGCGCGAACGATGGTTTCGTGGACGCTTTTGCTGCCGCGCTCATCACGTCGGCGGCGGCCGCCGCCCCGTGCGTGCGTCTGCGTTTCGCGCCCAAGCCCGAGAAGAGCTCAAGAGCGTTGCGGGAAGGCCTGGTCGATCTCGAAATCGGCGTGCTGGGCGAAATGGGCCCGGAAATACGCTTGCAGACGCTGTTCAGGGACCGGTTCGTGGGCGTCGTGAGAAAAAACCATCCACTGGCACTGAAGGGAGAAGTAACGGCCGAAGCGTACGTCTCTTTCGGGCATGTGATCGCTTCCCGCCGTGGCCGGATGAGCGGACCCGTAGACGAAGCATTGGCCGAACTGGGTTTGGCGCGCAGGATCGCCGCCGTGGTGCCGAGCTTTCCCGCCGTGCTGAGCGTCGCTCAGGCCTCGGACCTCGTCGCGCTGGTCCCCGCATCGTTCCTGATCAACAGACCGCTCGTCGATGAAGATCGGACTGACGCCACGCTCCGCTCCTTTGAACTTCCCGTGGCAACCCCGGGAATCACGGTGTCTCAGATGTGGCATCCGCGTGCGCAGCTCGACCCGGCCCATCGCTGGCTGCGCGAACAGGTGCTGAGGGTCTGCCGCCGACTTGCGCCGGAACCGAACGGCCGCGCACAGCCATGAACCCATGGCCTGATTGGGCGGCGACCATGCGCTCAGAAATACCAGGTCAGCCGGGCATATACCCGTTCCGCGGGCACGGCGTAGACGCCCGAACCCGGCGCCGTCTCCAGCCCGCCGTACTCGGTGCCGCGTCGGCCGAGCGGAAACTGTAGGCCCGCCGTGAAGCTCGTATTCTGCGTCAGACTGTACTCCGCTCGGCCCAGCAGCAGCGCACTGCCGTCGTCGAGATTGGCGATCAGCGAGGGCTTCAGCATGAGCAGCGGCGTCCACTGCAGATCGACACCGGCGGCTAGATAGTTCTTCGCCACGGTGAAAAGCTCGCCACGGGCCAGACGCTCGCTCAGATCGGTCGGCAGCCCGGCCAGCGTGTACCCGCTGCCGCTCATGCCGAAACCGTTGTGGAAATACTCGACGTAGCCATTGAGGTTTTTCCCGCCCAGGACCCAAGCATACTGCGCATTGGCCAGTGCCGAGGTGCGCACCCCGCCGCCGTGCAGCCGCGAGGGAACGACCTCAACCGTCCAACTGGCGCCGGCCGCCGAACCGCTGATCCCCGCCCCCAGCACCGCGTCCCGGTAATCCTTCGCCAGCATCAAGTCGATTCCGAGCTGCTGCTGGCTTCCGGCAAAGCCCCGCCACTTGATGCCGGCCGAGGACTGATCGGCCTCGACGCGCCCCGTGTTCGGGTTGCGGCGCGGCACCGCCACACCCTGCACGTCGGCGCCGCTGTCGAACAGCCACTGCGCGTAAAGCATGTCGGCGCCCGGTTTGTAGGCGGTGTAGGTGGCGTTCGGCGCGAAGGGGTTGAACAGGTCCATCGGGTGGAACACCAGTCCGCCGCCCCAGGTGAGCGCCTGGCGCCCCACCCGCAACACCAGATGCTGCGCGCTGTAGCTCACGGCGAGCCGGTCGAGACGATGCTCGGCGTAATACTGGCCATGATCCGTCACCACATGACTCAGGCGCAGCAGCGCCGTGCGCCGCGGGTCGACGTACAGACCGGGGTCGGCGGCATGTTCGCGGCGCGTCAGAGTCACGCTGCCGCCGTGGCTCACCTCGGCGAGATAGGCCATATCGACGCCCCAGCCGGAAGCCAGGGTTCGCGACCACATGAGGCGCAGCCTCGCGTCCTGCTCGCTTCGCCCACGCTCGCCGAGCGCGGCGTCAAGACTGTCGGCAGTGTTGCCCGCCAGCGCCCCCTCCAGGTTCAGCTCTCCGCGCAAACCGCCCTGCGCAACCCCCACGGTCGGCAACGCAGCGCACAGCGCTGCCGCCGCCAGCCGGGCAAAGCGGGCGCTCATGCCCTCTCGTCCGCCTCTATCCGCCCGTCGCGCATGCGCACCCGGCGGCGCGTGAACTCGATGACCCTCGGATCGTGCGAGGCGACGCAGAAGGTCATCCCACGCGCCTCGTTGAGGCGGCTCATGAGCGCGAGCAGTTCCTCGGTGGCGGCGGAGTCGAGATTGGCGCTGGGCTCGTCGGCCAGCACGATGGCCGGCGATGAAGCCATCGCGCGCGCGATGGCCACGCGCTGCTGCTGGCCGCCCGAGAGCTCCCCCGGACGCCGCTCGCCCAGTTTTTCGAGGCCAACCTCGGACAGCATCTCGCGCGCCCGCTCCCTGCGCTGCCGCGCGTGCACGCCCTGCAACTGCAGGATGAACTCCACGTTCTCGTACGCACTCAGCACCGGGATCAGATTGTAGGCCTGGAACACGAACCCGATCTTCTCCAGTCGCAGATCGGCAAGCTGCCCCTTGTCCAGTTCCCCCAGCTTCCGTCCGTCCACGCTCACCTCGCCGCTGGAGGGACGGTCGAGCCCGCCGATATGGTTGAGCAGCGTCGTCTTGCCCGAGCCGGACGGCCCCGACAGGCTGAGAAAATCGCCGCGATGGATTTCCAGATCCACGTCCTGCAACGCATGAACCGCGGTGTCGCCGGCGCCGTAGCGCTTGCCGAGCCCGCGGCAGATCACGATCGCTTCCATTGCTTGCTCCTTGTTCATGTCTGGCCGCGGTTGATCGCTTCGACGGGCACGCGCCGCACGATGCGCCAGATCGGCAACAGCCCGGCGGCAACCCCCAGCGCCCACACCAGGGCGCTGATGGCGGCAAACTGGGTCGACATCCAGCCGCGGATACAGCACCCTCCCCGCACCGAGCCATTCCGATCCTCGGGCCAGAAACCCCAGATCGACGCCGCGGTGGAACGCCAGCACCGTGGCGGCGGCCGCCAGCACGCCGATGGCGATTCCCAGCAACACGACCAGGGCGGATTCCAGCACCACCTGAGCGAAGATCAGCCGCGGCCGCAAACCCAAGGCCTGCAGCAGCGCCAGCTCGCGCACGCGCTCGTGCAGCGACATCAGCAGCGTGTTGACGATGCCGAAAGCTCATCAGCACGAACATGATGACGATCCAGACCTGTATGAAACTGCTGGAGAGCTGATTCATTGCCTTGGTCATCGGCCGCAGAGTCTGCCAGGACTGAACGTCCTTCCCCGGCGCGACCCCGCGCAGCTTGCCGATGAACGCATCCAGTTCCGCCATGCGGCGCAGACCGAACGAAACTCCCGTGATGTTCTCGCCCATGCCGAGCATGCTCTGCGCCCGTGCCAGACCGATGAACACATAGCGGTCCTCGATCTGCGGCGGCGCTGAAAACAAGCCGACCACCTTGAACCCGCGTTCGGCCATGCCGCCGGCGCTGTTCTGGCTCATCAGCACGACGCGCTTGCCGAGGCCGGTATGCAGGCGCTTGGCCAGCTTGCGTCCGAGCAGAATGCCGTGCCGTCAGCGCCGTCGAGCCCGCGCCCCGCGTGCACGGCCGTGGCGATGAACGACAAGCCGCGCTCGCGCGCCGGGTCGATTCCCATCAGGCTTACCGGCCAGGTCTTGTACGGCACTTTGTACTGCCGCCGGCACCCGTACCCGCGGTGCCCAGCGCTTCACCTCGGTTCCGTCGAGCAGCGCGAGCAGCTCAGCGGACGGCGGGGGCATGCTGCGCGCAACGCCCGGATTGTCGAGATAGCCGCGGGCGTGAACCTGCCCCTGGCCGGTGAGATTCTTGAGCGCAGCCGTCCAGACTGCTCGCGCTCCAGGCCTGCAGCAAAGCGGTGAAACTGAGCATGGACCAAACGCCGATGCTGACCGCCACCAACACCAGGCCGGTACGGCGCGGATTGCGCCACAGGTTGCGCCAGGCCAGGGCCGAAATGAGCTTCAGGCGTTCCATCACGCCGCCCTCATGGCCGCCACCGGCTCGAGCCGTCGCAAACGCAGCAGCGGAAAGACCCCCGCGAGCGCGGTAAAGCAGGCGATCGCCGCCGGCGCCGCGAGCAGGATAAACGGCGTGAGCTGCGGATACATCCGTCCGGGCAGCCCCCACTGCGCGAACACACCCTCCGCGCCCGGCAACACCAATCCGTGCACCGCGTACCATCCGGCCGCCGCCGCCCCCAAGCCGATACCCAGAGCCAGCCCCACGGCCAGCAGCATCAGAATCTCCAGCCATACCATGCGCGCCGCCGTCATCGGCCTCATGCCGAGCGCCAGGAGTATGCCGAACTCGCGGGTCCGCTCCAGAATCGACATCAGAATGGTGTTGAGCAGGATGGCCACGCTCACCACCACCAGCACGACGTACCACAGCATCGACGTACTGGCGTCGAGCTGAATGGCATTCTTGAGTCCCGGCTCCAACTCGCCCCAACTGCGCACGCTCAACCCCTTCTGCCCGGCCACGCGCCGAATGCCCGGCAACGCCCTGTTCACCGCGTCCAGCGACGCACCGGAAACCGCCAGCACGTTCGCCATGTCCGGCATGACGAAATCGCCCTGGAAACGCCGCAGCGGAATTTCCGCCAGCTGCCGGTCGAGATCCTTCACGCCGCTGGCGAATATTCCCGCCACGGTCAACACGTCGGCGGCCACCGAGCCGTCGCGCCCCATGCCCAGCAACGTCACCCGATCGCCGACCGCGACACCCAGGTTGCGCGCAAGCGCCTGGCCGAGAACGACCTCGGCGGTCATCGGAGCGAAGATAGCGACCGGCGCGCAGCGTCGAAGCGATACGCGAAACCCGGCGTTCCGCCGCGGGATCGACGCCGACGACCATGGCCGCCAGGCTGCGCGAGCCCTTGGACAACAGCGCATAGGTCTGGGCGCGAGCCGCTACGGCGCCGTCACGCCCGGAACCCGCGCGACACTCCGGCCAGTTCCGCGGCGTGACCGAACGCCTTGCGAATGCCCGGGTCGTCGAGGTAGCCGCGCGGCTGCACCTGCGCGTAGCCGTCGAACAGGCGCATGGTGTTGTCCTCCATGCTCGCGTAGGTGCCGACCTGCAGCGCGAGCAGAAACACCATCACCAGGCATGGCGAAGGCGATGGCCAGCAGCGGTCAGCAGGGTGCGGCGCGGCTGGCGCCACAGGTTGCGCCAGGCCAGTGCGATCACGGCGCCCTCCAGGGCCGGGGGTTGCGCAGGTTCGACAGCGTGAAGAGATAGGCCGGCAGCTTCAGGTCGAACACGCCCTTGGCGTAACTCAGCTGCGTCCACCTTCCCGGCTTGCCGACCTCGCTCATGCGCATCACCACCGGAAACGGGCGTCCGCCCAGGGGCGCGACCTTGGTGGTCTCCAGGCGTCGCACCGGCTTCATGTCCTGATCGTAGAAGGTTTCCTCGAGCAGCACGCCGTCGTCACGGATCTTCAGCACCTGCTTGCCCCAGACCACCGGCGCTCCGGGCTTGGGCGTGCAGACCACCGCATAGACCTTGTGTCCAGCCACCGCCGTCACCCCGCTCAAGGCGTGCGCGTAATCGGTCACGACCTGATTCGACTTGGAAAGATCGTTGTACGAAAAATCGGAGCCCATCCAGTTCTGCGACATCATCGAAAACGGCAGTTTGATGACCTGATTGAGCTTCGGGTTGTAGATCCATAAGGCCTGCCCGAGCTTGAGCGTCGCGTTGCCCGCATCGCCCCGGGGGGCGGTGAAGCGCACCAGGGAATCGTTCTCGCCCTGAGTCCAGGCGATCATCTCCATATGGCGCTGCCAATCAGGCCGATGGATGACCATGGTCACTTCCGTATACGAGCTGTCGCCACGCCACTGATGCAGTGCCTTCTCGACCAGACCCGTGGGATTCGGCGCGGCAAGTGCGGCACCCTGCGTCGCCATCAGCAATCCGGCCACGGTGAATCTGAAGAGTATTCCGACCCTACTACCCATGACGACATTCTCCCGCATATGCAACACGACGACGAACCGGCGGCACAGCACACTGTGTACTCGAGTTTGTACCACTGGTACACACTATGGTCAACGGTGAAGTAAATGGATATTCTGATCCCATGAGCCCACGCCGCCTCGACAAGCTAGATGACGAACGCAAGAAGCGCCTCTTTGAAAGCGCCGCCGAAGAATTCGCCGACAAGGGCTACGACGGCGCTTCCCTGAACCGGATACTGAAACAATCCGGCATGGGGAAAAGCTCCCTCTACTACTATTTCGACGACAAGGCGGACCTGTTCACGACGCTCATCGAACGGCTGGTCGGGGTTTTTTTCAAACAGGTAGGCATCATCGAGCCGGAGGCCCTGACGGCAGACACCTATTGGAGGGAACTGGAGGCGCGCTACCGCAAAGCGCTGACGCTGATAGACGCGAACCGCTGGCTGGTCAAATTCGGCAGCATGTTCTACGGACTGCGCGCCAGCCCCAAGGGCGGCTCCCCGACCGGACGCGTGTTCGAAACCGCCAGGAAATGGGTCAAACGGTTCATCGCACAGGGACAAGCGCTCGGCGTTGTCAGAACGGACCTACCGCAGTCACTGCTGATCGACTCGACCATGGGTCTGCTCGAAGCCGTCGACCGCTGGCTCGTGGTGCACTGGGAAGAACTCGACGAAGACGAACGCGAGGAAATGCCCGCACTGCATATTGGATTATTCCGGAATCTCCTATCGCAAGAGACAACACGAAGCTGAGCGAAGCACCTCATCGATCGGCAGCAGCAGGCTCATGCACGTCGACGCCCGGCAGTCGAAATGGAGTTCCAGGCCCATGCTGCGCCGGCGAGCTGCACTGCCCCACCCAGGAAAATGCCCGTCTCAAGGCCCTGCAGAGCATTGTGCCCAAGGGCAAACACAGCGCCCAGCACCGCCACACCCAACGTCGCCCCCACCATGCGTGCCACGTTGATGAGCGCGGAGGCGGTGCCCGAGCCAGCCACCGGTACCGCCGCGACCGCAACGCCCATCAGCGGACCGGTCGCCAGCCCCATGCCCAGCCCCGTCATGACGAGGCCGATTTCGGCTGCGGGAAGCGAGGCGGCCAGCGTCGTCACCGCGATCAACAGCAGGCCCAGGCCAATGATGGCGACACCGCCGGCCGTCATGGCGCGCTCGCCCATCCGCAGGAGCAGCACCCCCGAAAACGGGGAAACGGCCACGAACGTCAGCGCCATGGGCATCAGTGCCACGCCGGCGCCGACGGGGCGCTAACCATCCCTCGGCCTGCCAGGTCAGCGGCAGCAGAAACAGCACACCGTACATACCGAACGTCATGCCCGCGGTAGCGGCCATGGCTCCGCGGAAGGCAGGCTGCGAGAACATGTCCAGCGGCACCAGAGCGGCGGCGCCATGGGCTTTCTCGATGCGAAGAAACAGTGCCGACGCCGACAGCGCGACCAGAGCGGCGACGGTGGCAATGCCGGGCGCGCGACGGGATTCGATGGCGGCAACGGCCAGGCTGGCGAGCGCCACGGCGCCCAGCACCTGCCCGGCGACATCGAAGCGCCTGCCCTGCCTGTGGGCCGACTCCGGGATCACGACCGGAGCCAGCGACAGCGCAGCCAGCCCGAGCGGCACGGCCACCCAGAAGATGCTGCGCCAGCCGAAACCGTCGATCAGCACTCCGCCGACGGTCGGACCGATCGCCAGGGCGAGCCCATTGCTGGCGGCCCAGATGCCCAGAACCTTCCACACACCGCCGGCTCGGCCACACGACGCGAATGATCGCCAGCGAGGCCGGCAGCAGCAAAGCGGCGCCCAGCCCTGCGAGCGCCCGGGCCGCAACCAGCAGCGTCGCCGTGGGGGCGAGTGCGCATAGCACCGAAGCCACGCTGAACAGCGCCGCCCCCGCCATGAAGATCCGCCGCCGGCCGTACAAATCCGCCAACAGTCCGCCCGTCAGCAGCAGCGCCGCGTAGACCAGGTTATTAGGCATCGACCACCCACTGCGGCGTAACCCTCGGCATCGAAATAGCGTCCGATCGGCTGCACCGCCAGATTGACGACCGACGTATCGACCTGGGCGATGAGCACGGCGACGCAAAGCGTCGTCAGCGTCAGCCAGCGGCGATCTGCATAGGCTTCCTGCATCCCGTGCGCTCCCCGCCATTCACCAACCTCGTTATCCTGCATCGCAACATCCCCGACGGCCTGACAGGGACGAAACCGTAACAAGCCGCGGATACGGAATGCTTCGGCTCTCGTCGAACCATGCCGGCAGGAACCGCGCAGCCCTCGTCCCGCGTGATGCGTGCCGCGTAGCAGCCGTGCCTCGCGTAGTGGGCATGCAGGTAGGCCACACGCGAATCGCCGAGCAGGCGTAGCGCCGTCCTCTCCACATCGTGGCCCTCGGCCAGCTCCGCGTCGATCAACATGTCCGACGCATCGAACGCCCGCAGCGACAAGGGTCGGATACGCAAGACCTCGGGTATCTCGCCGGCGCGGTCGTAAGCGGTTTCCGCGCGCCTTCGCGCACGAACACCGCATGGCTGGCACGATACGGATTGTCGGCCGGTTGATGAACGTAGTTCACCAGCAGCAGCGTTTCGCCGGGCTCGGCATCGCGCAACTCGACCCGCTCGGGAAATCCCGGCCTGCGATCGGCGACGACGCGCAGAACGCGCTGGGCCGCCAAATCATCGTCGGACAAGCCGTAGAAACCTTGGAACGGCTCGGGATCGAGCCCGGTGATGCGAAAATTCATGGCGGCCTCCTCGGCGTATCGCGCAAATCCATTCGAAAACGCTTTGTACCCGCACCCGGCGACGACCGCGCTCCGTTTCCTGCTCTCGAACTCGGCGCCGAATCCCGACGCGCACCACCCCCCATATTTCCACTCTCACCGAAACATCCGGGCTCCCCCCCTGTCTAAACTCAGTCCAAAACGGGAGTCCGACATGGCCTACGATGCAAGTTTCTCCAGCGCGGCGACGCTGATCGCCGATCCCACGCGATCACTGATGCTCGCGGCCTTGCTGGACGGACGCGCCTTGCCCGCAGGCGAACTGGCGTATGCGGCGGGGGTTTCCGCACAGACGGCGAGCGCCCATCTCCAAGCTGCTCGACGGGGGACTGCTGAAAGTCGAAAAGGAGGGCCGACATCGCTACTACCGCCTGGCCGGCGCGCCTGTCGCCGAAGCACTGGAGCGGTTGGCGGCGCTCGACGGCACGGCAGCGGTCAAGCGCAAGCCGCTGCCTCCCAAGGCGCGGGAACTCAGTTCGCCCGACGCTGCTACGACCACCTGGCCGGGCGGTTGGGCGTCGCCGTCACGCAGGGGCTGCAGGAACGCGGCTTCATCAGCGCCGCCGCGGACAAGCAATTCCCGGTTAGCCCGATAGGTGCCGACTGGTTTCGCGGCATCGGCCTCGATGTCGACAGACTACGCCCGACGCGGCGCGGCCTTGCGCGCCAGTGCCTGGACTGGACCGAACGCTCGCACCATCTCGCCGGACCGCTCGGCGTCGCCCTCCTGGCGCATCTGTGTTCCGAAAACTGGCTGAAGCGCTCACGGGATTCACGCGTCGTCAGGGTCACTCCCAAAGGGCGCATGGAACTGAAACGCCAGCTCGGCGTGTACTGGTTATCGACCCCTCCTACGCAATCGCGACTTGTTCCGTCTTCCTATTTTCTGCCGAGAATGTTCCGAGGAGGATGTCCAGTGCCTGCAAGCGGCATCCGTCTGACCGGACTGCGCACGCACGATCGCACCATCGACCGCCACCGCGATAGCCTGCGCATCGCTCCCCATCGCCGACGGTGGAGCAACTTTCGATGGCGTCTGTCATGTCCTGCTTGTGACGCCGAGCGACTTCCCCGTGGCAGCACGCCGCCCATTCTCCGACGCTGTTGATGAAGCGCAGCCGCGGAAATCGGCGGCGGCGAACCAC
>CAVVUY010000029.1:0-46776 GCA_963751375.1 uncultured Gammaproteobacteria bacterium | reverse complement strand
GAAACAGATTTCACGAATATTCTAAGGTAATTCATAGTCCAACCTAGCTAAGTTAGTTGTTGACGAATTGTTGACGAAACTCGTCAACAACGATCAAAATTAATCCTAATTAAACCTAAAATGATCCGATTAAAAACTTAAGAGTTGCCATTTCATAGGGTTTTGTATAAAATAAATATACAATATCATATCGATTCCATCTTCGGGGCAGGGTGATTGATTCACCTTATGGCTCTTTTTTTATGCCTTTTATCCCTAGAAAGAAGGTATTTTAAAAGGGGAGCTATTTCTAGGAAGCCCCCACTTGTTGCCCGAATTCTTCAAATAGCTTCAGTAGTACATTTTCATAAACGTTCCTA
The DNA here is from genome assembly GCA_963751375.1 of uncultured Gammaproteobacteria bacterium. GTDB lineage: Bacteria > Pseudomonadota > Gammaproteobacteria > DSM-5130 > Acidihalobacteraceae > Acidihalobacter_A. The sequence goes on along the minus strand of CAVVUY010000029.1, from coordinate 46,417 downwards.
AGCAGTTACCTAGTGGAGGTCGTTTTAGGGTCACGATTTAATGTAAGCATGTCCACACTTCTAACCGGATATTGACTGGATTCTTTTTATTAATACATATAACTTATTTGACTTCATACTAATTACGTAAAGTTGGAACACACCGATTATATAAGGGTTTTTACGTCTTATCTTCTATTATATATTTAATACAGTGGATGGGTGGCGTGATGTAATCACTCCCAAAACCCTGTTATGATAAGGGGTGTCCCCTTGTTGAAACCTTAATTGACATAATTTTTGTCATTCAAGTAGGCAAAAATTATATTTAAGTTAGCCTCTCATTGGTTTAGAGAACTTTTGGGAGGTTTTTGTTATGGAGATAATTCGAAAATTATAGGCAAGGAAGATTGGTTATTTTACGCATACAAACAATTTAAAAAAACATTGAAAGGGTTATCATTTTATGATAAGTTATTACGTAACCGGTTACGTAAAGGGAGTAAATGCTTATGGCTTATACAATTAAGGATGTTGCAAAAAGAGCAAATGTATCAACAGCTACGGTATCTAGAATCTTGAATGACCTAGGTGGCTATTCTGATAAGACCAAAATGAAAGTATTGGAAGTTATTCAAGAATTAGAGTACTTTCCTAGTGGAATTGCCAGAGGACTAAATAATAACAGAACACATACCATAGGCGTGTTAGTGCCAAATTTAACAAGTTCTCTAATTGCTGAGTTATTAACAGGTATTGAGTCAGTTGCACATAAGGTTGGGCTCCAGTATAATAGTCTGTCATACGGAATCACAAGGGATAAAAACAATGAAATACCTTCAGTTATTACATGAAAAACGAATCGATGGACTAATCATTGCGAGTACAGTATTAAAAAAGGAATATTATGATTACATTGGGAAGATGAATGTACCTTTAGTTCTTTTATCCGCTTATTCTGAGTTTCCGGTTCCTTATGTTATTGCGAATGATCATCAGGCAGCATACTCTGCTACCGAACACTTAATACAAAATGGACACAGTAAATTAGGGATGATAAGCGGGAATAAAGAAGAATGGATTGCTGGTAATGCCATTCCCCGAGTGGAGGGCTTTAAAAGAGCACTTTCTGATTTCAACATACCAATTGATGATCAATGCATAGAATACGGAAAATTTTCTATCGAGGATGGTGTTGAATCTTTTACTAAATTATTCAAACGAATTCCTGATCTTACAGCTGTCTTTGCAGAAAATGACGAAATTGGCATAGGTGTTTTGTCCGCTGCTTTTGATTTAGGAATTAGTGTGCCCGACGATATTTCTGTTATAGGTATCGACAATATAAACTTGTGTAAGTTTATGAATCCGCCGTTATCTTCTATTTCACTTTCACACAATGAGATGGCCGAAAAGGCAGCAATGATGATCTTTAGAATGATTGAATCGGGTTCAGAGGTGGAAAACTGTGTACTTGGTCATCAACTTATAGAGAGACAGAGCGTAAGTTCTCAATAGTCTCTCTTTCAATAGGGGTTTAACGTAACCGGTTACGTAATGTTTTAATAACAAGTATGATAGATATCTAGATTACTGGATATTTTTTTATAAAGTTTACGTAACCGGTTACGTAAACTCAGGATATTTAGTTGAGAATACTTTAGGAGTGAATAATATTGCAACAAAAGTGGTGGAAAGAAAGCATAGTTTATCAAGTTTATCCAAGAAGTTTTATGGATAGTAATGGTGACGGTATCGGGGATATACAAGGGATTATTCAGAAATTGGACTATCTTAAGAATTTGGGAATAGATGTTATTTGGATATGCCCTATGTATAAATCACCCAATGACGACAATGGTTATGATATTTCTGATTACCAAGATATTATGGAAGAATTTGGGTGTATGGAAGACTTTAATGAATTGTTAGAAGAAGTCCATATACGCGATATGAAACTAATCATAGATTTAGTTATTAACCATACAAGTGATGAACATCCTTGGTTTATTGAATCAAGTTCTTCAAAAGAAAATCCTAAACGGGATTGGTACATTTGGCAAAAAGGAAAAAACGGTCATCCCCCCAATAATTGGGAGTCAATCTTTGGAGGTTCAATATGGGAATATGATGAACAAACAGAAGAGTATTATATGCATTTATTTTCAAGGCGACAGCCTGACCTGAACTGGGAAAATCCAAATGTACGTAATGCTTTGTACAATATGGTAAATTGGTGGCTTGATAAAGGAATAGACGGCTTTCGTATAGATGCTATCTCTCATATAAAACGGCAACCTGGCTTACCTGATATGCCTAACCCAGAAAAATTAGATGTAGTACCTGCTGCAAAATATACAACTAATGTAAAAGGTATAGAAAAGTTTTTAAGTGAATTCTCAACTAAGACTGTAAAAAATTATGATGTCATGACAGTGGGAGAAGCTGGAGGAGTATCGGTTGAGGATTCAGAATTTTGGGTCAGTGAGGAAGATGGCTGCTTTGATATGATATTTCAATTTGATCATGTAGGTCTATGGGATAAAGGTACCGAGAATAATAATGAAATCTTAGGTTTTAAACAAGCATTAACGAAATGGCAAGAGGGATTGCAGGGTAAAGGCTGGAATGCTTTATTTCTAGAAAACCATGATCTTCCAAGAAGTGTGTCATGTTGGGGAGACGAAGAACTTTATTGGAAAGAAAGTTCTAAAATGCTTGCAACTGTTTATTTTTTGATGCAAGGTACTCCTTTTATATATCAAGGTCAGGAAATTGGAATGACGAATGTTAGGTTTGACAATATTGATGACTATAATGATGTTGGAATGTTGAATTACTATAAATTGAAAAAACAGGAAGGAAGTTCTCATGAAGACTTAATGGAAGTAGTTTGGTCTAAATGCCGTGATAATTCTAGAACACCTATGCAGTGGAACTCCGGTGATAACGCTGGATTTTCAACATCAAAAAGTACGTGGTTAAAACTAAATCAAAACTATGTTTCTATTAATGTCGATGCTCAAATGGAAGAGGAAAATTCCATTTTTAATTATTATAAAGATTTAATTCAACTCAGAAAGAAACATAAATTATTCGTCTATGGTTCTTACCAGTTATTACTACCTGATCATCCTGAGGTTTTTGCTTACTTAAGAGATTTTCAAGGACAGAAAGGTCTGATCATATGCAATATGACTGACAGAAGAACTAACTTTCAATTACCAAACGGTCTTAATTTCGATCAAGCTTCTCTTGAACTTACAAACTATATAACAAACCAGTCGACCTTAAAGAAAAAAATGACTTTTGAACCTTTTGAGTCATGTGTCTATTTGTTTAGTAAATAACTCTAGGGAGGAAACAAAAATGTTAAGTAAAAAGTATTTATCTGTTGGGGTTTTGTTATTAGTGTTTTCGATACTTTTAAGTGCTTGTGGACCACAACGAGAGGTAACCCAAAATGAAGTAGAACAGGATGAACCAGAAAAACCTGAAGAGCTAACTATATGGGCGTGGGAAGATACTAAATCAGCATTTCAAAATATTGGGGATAAATATACAGAAAAAACCGGAATTAAAGTTAATGTAGTAGCTGCAGAAAATGCTGATATTTCTCTGGATGCCCCAGCGGGGAGGGGACCTGACCTTTTTTACGAAACACACGATCGAATTGGAGACGCATATCTACAAGGACTAGCAGCAGAAATTGAATTAACAGATGAACAATTGGAAGGATATCAAAAATCAGCCTTAGAAGCATTTACGGTAGATGGAAAACTTTTAGGAATTCCATCTTCAGTTGAAACAATTGCCTTATTTTATAATAAAGAACTCGTGCCTGAAGCTCCACAAACAATAGAAGAAATTAATGAAATTGGTGAAAAGTTAACAAACGCTGACCAAAATGAATTCGGATTTTTAAATATCACTTCTGATTTATACCCTACATTTCCATTCTTGACTGCAGCTGGAGGATATGTTTTTGGAAAAAATGAGCAAGGAGGATATGATACTAGCGATATCGGTTTGGCAAGTGATGAAGTTGTTGAGGGGGCGAAAATTATTCAGTCATGGCACGAGAATGGATATATCCCAGAAAGCCTTACTTACGATGTAATGAATGGACTGTTTCGGGACGGAAAAGTTGGAGCAATTATTTCAGGGCCTTGGGGTATTCCAGATTTTGAGAAAGGATTAGGAGATAATTTAGGTATCGCTCCATTACCCACTTATAATGGGGAACATTTACAATCATTTTTAGGGGTGAAAGGATTTGCAGTCTCAGAATATAGTGAAAGTAAATATTGGGCGACAGATTTAGGGTTATTTATGACAAATGCAGTAAACTCTAAGTCTCTCTTTGAAGAGGTTAAACGTCTACCCGCAAGGAATGATGTAGATGTGGAAAATGAACTCTATCAAGGAATTCAAGAACAACTTCAATATGCAAAGCCCACTCCAAATATTCCAGCAATGGCTCAAGTCTGGGAACCGATGGGAGATGCTTTAGTATTCATTACTCAAGGGGAGGACCCTAAAGAAGTATTAAAGGAAGCTGTAGCAGCAATTAAAGAACAAATTTCACTACTAGGCGGGAATAACTGATAAATCCTCAAGTCTGGTGAAAGAATGTCTCTCACATTCTTTCACCAGAGATTTAAAAGGTGGTGTAAAAAAATGAGTAAGCAAAGGCATAATCCGAAGGTAGCAGTTACATTATCCATCGTCCCTGGATTAGGACAATTGTATAATCGTCATTTTTTTAAAGGGGCAATTTTTTTATTATTAACCGTTGCTTTTGTCGTAACCTTCTATCAATTTTTGAATATAGGATATTGGGGTCTCTTAACTCTAGGCGAAATCCCTCGATTAGATGATTCTCGCGTTTTACTCGCTCAAGGGATAATATCTCTTATAATAACTGGGTTTGCAATAACTTTTTATGTATTGAATTTACTCGATGCTTATAAAGAAGCGGCGAAATTCCAACAAGGAGTTAGACCTGATAGTCTGCGAAAAAGCTTTCGAGAAGGATGGAATAAAAGTTTTCCTTATATACTTATAGGCCCGGGCTTGTTCTTGTTAATTTTTGTTGTTGTTTTCCCATTATTATATATGGTTTCTATTGCATTTACAGATTACAATTTATATAATTCTCCACCAAAAAATTTATTGAATTGGGTAGGATTCGAAAACTTTATATCTTTAGTTACGGTACCCATTTGGCGTAGTACATTTTTTAGTGTTTTTTTATGGACAATTATTTGGACATTAGTCGCTACTACTTTACAGATAGCTTTAGCACTAATTCTAGCAATATTTGTAAATGACCCTAGAATCAAATTTAAAAAGTTTATTAGAACAATGTTAATATTACCCTGGGCTGTACCAGCATTTGTCACTATATTGATTTTTGCTGCACTGTTTAATAATGATTTTGGTGCAATTAATAACGATATCTTAGGGCCGCTTTTTAATCAAGCGATTCCTTGGATGACAGATCCATTTTGGTCAAAAATTGCTCTGATAGGTATTCAAGTCTGGGTAGGCTTCCCCTTTGTGTTTGCTATATTTACTGGGATACTCCAAAGCATATCTAAAGATTGGTATGAAGCAGCAGATATGGATGGAGCGTCGAGTTGGCAAAAATTTAAGAGTATTACATTCCCACAAGTAATGTTTGCAACTGCACCAATTCTTATTATGCAATATGCGGGAAACTTTAATAACTTTAATATAATCTATCTCTTTAACCAAGGTGGACCTGCTGTACGGGGACAGAATGCTGGTGGTACGGATATTTTGATTTCATGGGTTTATAATTTAACTTTTGAAACTCAAAATTATAACATGGCAGCAGCAATATCGATAATAATAGGTTTAATAATTGCCGGATTTGCTTTCTATCAATTCAGGCGCACACGTTCCTTTAAAGAAGAGGGGGAGATGTAAGTGACTAGAAAGACTAAGAGCAACCTTCAAGTAATAGGAATGTATTTGTTTATTGGAGTCGTCTTCGTATTCATTTCCTATCCGTTATTATGGACGTTAGGTTTGTCTCTAAACCCGGGGACAAGCTTATATGGGTCTACAATGTTTCCGGAAAACTGGTCGTTTGTTCATTATAAGTGGCTCTTTTTTGATCCTAGTAGTGATTATTTACTCTGGTACAAAAATACATTAATTGTAGCAACTATCACATCAATTTGCTCTGTAATAGTTGTTTCTCTTATCGCATATGCCTTCTCACGATATAATTTTATAGGGAGAAAAAATGGTATATATACCTTTTTATTGTTACAAATGTTCCCCGTTCTTATGGCGATGGTTGCCCTGTATCTTCTATTAAATTTGGTGAACTTGTTAGATACATTGACTGGTTTAATATTGATATATATCGGGGGAGCCATCCCACTAAATGTCTTTCTTGTAAAAGGGTATTTTGACACTCTTCCAAGAGAATTAGATGAGTCAGCAAAAATCGACGGAGCAGGTCATTTTCGGATATTTTTCACTATTATGTTACCGTTAGCAAAACCCATCCTAGCGGTTGTAGCACTCTTTAATTTTATGACACCGTTTATGGACTTTATCTTGCCGAGTATTATATTAAGAAGTCCAGAAAATTTCACTTTAGCTTTAGGGCTCTTTAATTTTATTAATGATCAATTTGGTAACAACTTTACTCGATTTGCTGCGGGTGCAATATTAATAGCAATACCTATTGCCGCTGTATTCTTGTATCTCCAACGTTATCTAATATCAGGATTAACTTCTGGTGCTACTAAAGGTTAACTTAAAGCATCGATTAAAGTAAATTAAGTGAATTTCTTAAAATCTATGTCTCAAATTATAAAGTCTCTCATGGGTCCAGGGAACTCATAAGAGGCTTTTTCTTTTAGAGGTTATATAATACAAACTAATCCATGATCATAAGAGAACTGATTTCAATACCTGTTCCTACATAAAAAAATGTCATACTTAATGACATACTAAGCCTAACATTATTGACATTAGTCCTTCGTACCCCAACAGCCTTCTAAGTTGTTGGGTAATTCCATTTATTGTTGCCGAGCTGTTGCCCAAATTCTTCAAAACACCTCTAAATTAATCACACTTAAACCGAACTTAGTCGTATCAATACTTGGTAGAATTGGCTTTATTACTACACTTTCATAAACGATCCTATTCAGTTGTCTACCTTGACAGGGTGATGGTCGTTGGTTCGAGCCCAATCGGAATTATCCATAAAAAGTGCTGAAATGGCGTAGTCTCCTAGCCAGGGGAGGCTGCAACATTTCTTTTATTTTCGGAGGAAGTGTACGATTGAAATGTTTTATTACTTCTCATTTTACTAGGTCACCCTATACCCACGGGGACGGATTCTTTTCATTTATCGGGATTAACTTTGGAGTAGATAATTTGCGACGATTCCACCCTTAGAAGGGGCCTGACTATTCGGTGTTAGGGACAAGACCGAGAAGACGTTAGCTTTTATATGTCATTATAAATTTTTTATGGGAATCCCCCCTTAAGAATGCACTACACACATCCAATTTTTAGACATATTTTAGATATAACAAATATGTATTAAGGGGCAGTGGAATGGTTTTTACTACGCATACTAAGATGCCCGTGTATTTCGTCCGAAACCAGGGACAATTGGAACACGAGCATCTTTTTTATTATTGCAAAGATAGGTGTTGTGACGTTTATTTTACGGACGAAGGAGCTAGTTTTGTATTCTTGGACAATAAACATCAAGAAAATCCCTCCTCTATAAAAGAAGTTTTCGAAGTGCCGAAAAAAGAACGAAAAGGGTATCGGTTGGATTTTTGTTTCCTAAATGGAGGACGAAAAATCACTCCTGTTGGACGGGGAGAACTTGAGGGGAAAGTAAATTACTTTAGGGGATCCGATTCAAACAATTGGAACACGGTTATTTCTACTTATACCGAAGTGGTGTATAAGGATGTATGGTCCGGGATCGATCTTGTTTTTCGAGGTGAAGAAGGTCGAATCAAATATGAATTTATAATTCAACCAGGGGCGAACGTCGAAAAGATTCGTTTTACGTATGATGGAGCTGATAAGCTATCTCTAGACCCAAAAGGAAACATAATCATTAATACTCCCTACGGATCAATAAAGGATGAGCGGCCTGTAAGTTTTCAAGAACATCAAGAAGAACTGGTTCACATAGAAAGTGCTTTTCAAATGATTGAAAAGGGGAAAGGTGTCTGTGAAATTAAAGTTCTATTAAAGGAAGGGTATGATCATCGATCCCTCCTCATCATTGATCCAGGGTTGGTCTATTCAACTTTTTTGGGAGGATCAAGTGGGAGTAGGGGGGCTGGAATTGCTGTCGATGGTACTGGGAATGCTTATATTTCCGGAAGTACTAATTCTAATGACTTTCCGACGACGGTCGGGGCTTTTGATACAACGTATAATGGAGGTGTAGATGCGTTTGTAACGAAGTTGAATCCTGATGGAAATGCCCTTGTTTATTCAACTTACTTGGGGGGCACAGGTTTGGATAGGGCGACCTCCATTGCTGTGGACGATTTGGGGAACGCCTATGTTACGGGGCAAACACAATCTAGCGACTTTCCGACGACGCCCGGTACCTTTGACCCCACGTTTAACGGGTTCGTTGATGCTTTTGTGGCAAAGTTGAATTCTGATGGAACAATGCTTCTCTATTCTACTTACTTAGGTGGAACAAGTAGTGACACGGGTTTAGGTATCGCTTTGGATAAGGATTATTTCGCCTATATCACTGGTGTTACAGAGTCCAATAATTTTCCGACAACGGCTGGAGCATTTGATCCCACTTTTAATGGAAATGGGGAAGCATTTGTAACGAAATTGAATTCAGTTGGGACTGCACTAATTTATTCTACTTATTTAGGGGGAACAAATGGTGATCAGGGCCGTGCAATTACTGTAGATACCGAGGGTAATGCCTATATAACAGGAGGCACTTTTTCCAACAACTTTCCGACAACGGCCGGAGCATTTGATCCCATTTATAAGGGAAATGGTGACGCCTTTCTAACGAAATTAAATTCAGTGGGAACTAACCTAATCTATTCTACTTATTTAGGTGGAACAAGTCTTGACTTTGCTAACGGTATTACCGTGGACTACGCTGGTAATGCTTATGTTACGGGGCAAACACAATCTAGTGACTTTCCAACGACGAGCGGAGTCTTCGATCCCGCTTTTAATGGAAACGGGGATGCCTTTGTAACGAAGTTGAATTCAGATGGAACTTCGCTAATCTATTCTACTTATTTAGGAGGAACAAGTGAGGACAATGGAACGAAAATCGCTATAGATATTATGGGGAATACCTATATTACAGGGACGACATTTTCTAATGATTTTCCCACTACGATTGATGCCTTAGATCCTACTTATAATGGGAATGGTGACGCCTTTGTAACGAAGTTGAATTCAGATGGAACTTCCCTAATCTATTCCACTTATTTAGGAGGAATTAGTGTTGAACAAAACCCAGCCATTGCTATAGATAATACAGGAAATGCCTATATTACGGGAAATACTTTTTCCAACGATTTCCAACCACGACCGGAGCTTATAATACAACCTATAATGGCGTTGGAGATACCTTTGTGACCAAGTTAAATACTTTAGCTGATCCGACCATAATATGTTCAGACGATCTTTTGGTAGCCAATGATTCTGGATTTGTTGGAGCTATCGTTAACTATCCGCCTCCAACTGTTATTGATGATTGTCCGCAAGGCTTTACCGTTGCTTGTAATCCTCCATCCGGTTCTTTTTTTCCTATAGGGGATACTCTTGTTACCTGTACCGTTACCGATCCTTGTGGAGGATCTGCAGAATGTTCCTTTTACGGTCACTGTCATTAATACAGAACAAAACCCACTACAATTGGAGTTAATCATTAGTCAGAAATTCAGGTCGTTTACGATACGACGATAGAAGTAGAGGGGCGCTTAGCTCAACCAAGAACCGAAATAGACTCCGCTCAAATCTTGCAGAATGATAACGAGTTGGTATGTATAAACGTACAAAAAGTGTATGACTGGGTGCCTTTTGCAGGGAAGTACAACGCGAGGTCTCTATTCCAGCTGAGTGCGATACAGCCATTTTAGAATGCACGAATGCTGGTGGGAACGTAACGGTTCAGTGTGAAGCTATTCCAAATGCCAGCTGGTTTACGGTCTTAGAGAACATTCGTGATGCCCCAGGCATTCCTGGAGCAACCATTGTCCCTATTCGTTTTACGGTCCTTCTTCAGATTCAATACTTCTGTGATGATTTGCTCGTTTGTGAATTCGAGGCACCGATCTGTTACGTGGAAGAAGTCATCCTCTGTTATCCGGAAGGGACTTCTATCCTTGCGAAAGTTACTAATGTTCAGTGCCTAGCTCACCAGTGTCAATCTGATTAAAAAGAGTAACTATAATTTTTCTAGCCTAAATTTTCTATTCTTCCAATCACTTTAATATTCTATGGAAGGAAGTTAATTGTGTAAGCTAAGAAGCACAATATAATGAAGAAACACGGCATAACTAAAAAACCCGAAATGGGGCAGACATGGGGCAGAATTTTATTATTATTGCCCCATTTTAATCCGAAAAGATAATATTCAATACTATAAAAGGTTGATTTAATAAGGTTTAACTTAACGTATATTGTTTTATATCATACGTACCCCAACAGCCTTCTAAGCTGTGGGTCGGGAGTTCGAATCTCTCATGGGACGCTAACTAATTAAACGCTGAATCCTTTTTTCTCAAGGATTTCAGCGTTTTTCTTAGGTTATAAACTTGTTTAATAAAGCCAGACAAATATAACGATAGGTAACGGTTCTGAAGTATAAATATTTGAAACCCGCATGCGCCGTTCGATGTTTTCGATCACCACGATGGCGTCGTCGGCGAGCAGGCCCACCGCAATGATGACGGCCGTCAGACTGACCATGTCGAACTCGTAGCCGATCAGCTTCATCACCAGGAAGGTGAGCAGATAGGTGAAGGGCAGGGATAGCGCGGTCACGAAGGCGGCGCGAGTGTCGGCCAGAAACAGGAGAATCACGAACACGGTCATGATGACCGCGTCGCGCAGCGCGCCGAGCATGTTGTCGACTGTGAGATTGATAAGTCGTAGCTGGCCGTCGGTGCGCTGAATGTTGAGCATCGGGAATTCGGACCGGACCTGCGGCAAGGCGGCATCGATGGCTCGCGCAACGGTGGCCGAATAGCCGTTATCGCCGCGCAGCAGCGAGACGGCGATGGCTGGCTTGTCATTGCCGAAATACATCGAAGTCGGATCCGCAGTTCCCCACTGCACCTGCCCGAGATCGCCTAGGCGCACCAGCCCGCCGCCGGGCACCGGCACCTGGATGTCGGCAACCTGTCCCGGCGTGTGTTTCAGACTGTTGAGCGTGAGCAGGAAACGGTAACCCTCGCGATGTACCAATCCCATGGGCGCGGTCACGTTGCTCGCCGCGATGGCAGCCGCCACCTGGGGACGCTCAGGTGATGGGCGGCGAGCCGCGTGCGGTCCAGAGCTGACCTGCAGTTGGCGCTGATGGCCGCCGAATACCTCCACCTCGGCGACGCCGGGGATGCGTAGCAGGCGGTCGCGCAAGCTGTTCTCGGCGATGCGCCGCACCTGGGCAAGATTCAGATCCGAAGCCTTTCGCCGGACGTCAGTCCCAAGCACGGTGACCGGGTTGGCGGCGCTGGTAATGCGGAATATCGTCGGCTGACGCACGCCCGAGGGCAGGCTGGCTTCGACCCGCTTGAGCTCGGTCAGCACCTTGGTGGCATCGATGTTGATGTCGTAGCCGTAGTTGAATTCCACGGTGACCGCCGAGACCTGATCGCGGGAGACCGAAGTCACGCGGCGCACGCCGTCGATCGCCGAGAGCTGGGTCTCGATCGGATGGGTGACCTCCTGTTCCACGTCGGTGGCTTCCGCGCCAGGCCATTGCGTGACGACGCTGATCATCGGGCGGTTGGTGTCTGGAAACAGGTTCATGGGCATGGTCAGATAGGCGCCGATGCCCGCAACCACCACCAGCACGGCCACCGCGACGATGGCATGCGGACGGTCGAGCAGCTTCTGCATGAAGTTCATTGCCCGTTCTCCGCCAAGCCCGTGACGGCGGGATCGCCGTCGTGCAGTTGGCCCAGCTGCGCGGTCTGCCCCACGATCACCTGCATGCCGGGTTCGAGCTTGCCGACGACTGCAGCGCGCTCGGCGCCGGTCTGCAGTACCTGCACATCCACGCGGCGCAGCGTACCTGCCGCAGTCTTGCCGGCGTTGGCTACGAACACGAACACGTGCGCGCGCGCGCCTTCGCCCACCAGGGCGTCGATAGGAACGGTCAGCGTATTGCCGTGAGACGCCGCGTAGACGTTGGCGGAAAGCGAACTGCCGCTCGGCAAGCCGAATGGCAGCGTACTGGCCTCCGCTTCGGCGAAGCCGAGGCCCGCCTTGTCCACGGCCGGTGCGACGCGGGTGATCGGCAGCGTAAGGCTCGCAGCGCCATTGGACAGAACGATCCGGTCGCCGACGTGGACCCGCGCCAACTGATCGGCCGCCAGGCTGATCCGCACGATCGCGCCTTTGCCCGCCGTCAGGCGATAGACCGGTTGCCCGGGGCCGACCGTGTCGCCCACCGCGACCAGCCGTTCGGCGACCACGGCGTCTTCCGGCGCGGTGATCTCGGCATAGTCCAGTTTGACCTTCAGGGCGGCGATCTGGCTCGCAAGCGCTTGTGCCTTGGCCTGCGCATCGGCGGCCGCAGTGCGCGCGAGGTCCGCCTGTGAACGGCTTACGCCGCCGCTGGCGAACACTTTCTCAATCCGCTGATATTGGCGCTCGGCATAGTCCGCCTCCGCCACCGCCGCGCGGTGCTGTTTCTCCAATGCGGCAAGGTCGGCACGGATCGAGCGCGCATCGATGCGCACGAGCATCTGCCCGCGTTTGACCGCCGTACCGGCACGCGGACCAACCGCCAGCACCGTGCCCTGGATCTGCGGCGACAATGCGATGACATCGGTCGCCTCGACGACCGCGCTCGTTTGTATTTCGCTGGATACGTCGCCAAGTACCACCGGTGCCGTCTGCAACGCCCATGGAGCGCTGGGCGGCGGCGGGCTCTTGTCGGCTTGGTGAAGACGATATTCGTGCAGGGTATAGCCTGTGGAAATCAGCAGGATCGGAATGAAGATGAGCCACCAGCGGGGGCGCTTGCGCGGCTGCGATTCTTGTTTGGATGCGGTCATTGAGTCTGTTCTCCTGAAGCCGGTGCTTGTGGCAATACCTTGGTTTTCAACGCCAATGGCGGTTCCCCGTAGGCGTAACGCAAGGTGGCTCCGCTTGCCACCAGCCGGCCAGACTGGCAGTCAGTGCAGCGCGGGCTTGAGCCAGCGCCGCTTCGGCATCGAGCAGATCGGTGGCCGAACTCAGGCCGGCGCGGAAATTTCCGCGCTCGATGCGCGCACTTTGCAGGGCGGCATCAAGGCCGGCCTGTGCAGCGGCATAAGTCTGTTGTTCGGTCTGCCACTGCGCGGCAGCCGCGTCACGCGCCGCTCCAAGCGCAAGACGTGCACCACGCAACTTTTCTCCAGCGGCGATTTCTGCGGACTGGGCGGCGTCGATTGCGCTGATCTGTCCACCGCCCGACCACAGGTTGATTTTCATGCCCAGGGTTAGTTGCCAGGTATGTACGGGGTCGTGAAAGCCTTGGATGGCGTTCTGATTCCAACCGCCATTGATGAAGAACTGCGGCAATAGGCTGCGTTGGGCGGAGGCGAGCATGCCTTGGCTGACGTTCAGCGCGCTTCGGGCGGCCTGAACGCCAGGTGTCGACAGCCCTCGGTTTGCAGGCAATGTCGTGGGAGGTGTGCTTAGCGGCGCGATAGCGCCGTCAAGCCGAGGCTGTCCCATGAGCGCCGCAAGCTGCGCGCGCAATTTGAGGATATTGCCTTCGACGCCGGAACGGGCGGCCCGCACCTCTGCCAAAGCGGCTTCAAGGCGAAGGCGTTTGAGTTTCGAAAACGTCCCGGCCCGCACCCCAGCCTTCGCCACTTTGACGCTGGCAGCGAGGGCGGCGTATTGGCGGTTCAAGGCCGCGCGTTTGCCATCCAGGGCTTGGAGTTCACGGTATAGCGTCGCTCCATTCAGCAGTGCCCGCAGCCGTGCATCGTCAGCGCTCCAACGCGCCGCATGCGCGCGGGCCCGGGCAGCATCCACTTCAGCCGCAATACGACGGCTGAAATCCAGCGGCAATTTCACATCCATGCCGTAGCCCAGTTGGTCGCTGCCGAAAGGGTAGTTGGCGACATTGGGCGGTTGGGTGATTGGTCTGGTCAGGCGAGGATCGTTGTAGTGCCGGCTAAGCGCGTAAACATCGACGCTGCCGAACCAAGCCGCGCGTGCTTGCCCTATACGAGCCTTTGCTTGTTGACCTTCGGCCTGCGCCGCAAGCACTTGCGGTGATTGCGTGGCGATGTCATTCAAGACTTTCGAGAGACTCGATACGGGTTGGATTTGAGCGGCTGTGCCAACCACTGGAGCGAGCAGCGCCCAGATGGCCAATATCGCGGCCGATAATCGACTGTGCAGTGCAATGGTCCGAAGTCCGGTCAGGGACCAGGCGTAAACAGAATATGTTCTCATGAGGGCGCTCATAACGGCCTGGCAAGCGTTGTTGGGAACGGCGTGACCGATCGTCCGTGTAGTCGGGCTTGGGCCAAGTAACTTTCATGCCAATACATGGGGGATTTGTCGGTTTTCATAAGCGCTTTTTCGAAGTATACGGATAACGCGATATATGAGAGTTGACCTGTGTCATCTCAGGTAGACGAACGGGAATGGAAAAGGATGCAGGCTGCAAGCGAATGCGAGCAGGAGGGGGCGGCGGCCTCGGGTTACAGATCAACGCTGCTGGTGGCGTTTGATCAGGTTACCGCAGGTGCCGCCCGCTTTTAGGGACACACTGATTAAAAGGCTGCGTGGGCGATCCGCCGCATTGCGTGCTGTTCGCTCCATGGGCTATCCACTTGATATGTCTATATTTATTATCTATGCGCGCCTTGCAGTTCATCCCGCGCGCTCATTTATTCAGTAGTCCTTGGCGGGACACTCCATGTTCTGCGCTTCGTCAAGACGGGCAAAACAGCATATCTGCCCGGTATCCGCATCGAAGCGTACTTGGCAGTCTTCGAGCAGACAGGCCTGTAAGCGCTGTCTGGCACGGCGCAATCGAGCTTTGACTGCGGGCAGCGTTAAATTGTGCGAGCGTGCATAAGCGGCTTGTTTGCGTCCTTCCAAGTCACACGCCGTCAACACTTCGCGTTCGTTCGGGGTGAGTTTGTCCAAGGCTTGCGGCAGACAGGCGGAGAGCAGATCGACTGCTGCAGGTTCCTCTTCATCAACCACGAGATCAGGCGGAAGCTCGAGATGTTCGCGCCGCAAGCGGAAATGGTCTACGAGCTGGTTGCGCGCAGTCGTGAACAGCCAGGCGCGGGCATTGTCGAGTGTGCAGAAATGCGTCTGGCGCCGCAGTGACTTGAGAAACAATTCCTGCATGAAGTCATCAGCGTCTTCGTTTGCAGGCAGGCGGCGCACAATCCAGGCACGCAGTTCGACGGAATGGGCCTGCCAAGCGTGTATGAGACAGGATTCGGAGGAGCGCTGTTCAATTTTAGGCATGATGGTTGCACACATTAGAGAGCAGGCTGATTTTACACGACATCACCATCTGACCCTGACAGACGGATCTAGGTTTTTGAAATCGTGCTGTTGTGGGTTCTGGCAGACGCTTAAGTATGTGGGCGCCTGTATCTGAAACCAGGCGCCAATGTTGATGCGGGGGTGAGACCGCAACCGCTCCAGCTTAGCCGTTGCCGCCATCATGGAAGGCAAAGCCGCCCCGGCCAAACCTGTCAGCTATGTCGTCTGGCCCGCACGACGCAGTCGAGCGCGACTTTGACGCCGGCATCGGTCTTCACGGGGCGCTCCGCCACTCCTGCTCTTTCGATGTCGAACTGACCTTCCAACGCAGGGATTACCTGATCGGCGGTGTAGAGCACCTCGGGGTTCTGAGGCCCGCCGTAGCCTTGCTCCAGGTTCGACGAGTCGTGCGCGACGAGTAGAAAAGTACCACCCGGCGCCACTGCGCTTGCCGCTCGCGCGATGATGGGGCGCAGTTCGGACTGCGGAATCTGCAGGTAGATCAGCATGACCAGATCGAAGCCGCTTCTGCGGGGCTCATAGTTATTCAAATCGGCAGCCTGAAAGTCGATGCGGTCGGCGACATTCCGTCCTGCGGCCAGTTGCCTGGCCTTTTCGATGGCGACGTCGGACAGGTCGACGGCGTGCACATGCCAGCCTTGCTCCGCCAGCCATACGGCGTTGCGGCCTTCGCCTGCGGCAAGATCCAGAGCCTCTCCGGGCGTGAGCGATCCCGTTTCCTCGGCTACGAAACGATTGGCTTCGGCGGTCCAGATGAGTTCCTTGGCCGCATAACGCTGGTTCCAGTATTCGCGCTCCTTGTCCGTTGCGGAGGTGCTTTGCGTCGAAGCGTCTTTGCTTTCCGTCGTCATCGTCATTTCCCATGTCGTTGGTAGGAGTCGACTCCGAGGTCTGGAGTCACCAAACATCAAGCCGATTCGGAATCGGCTGATGACTCATTCTTAGTCGCCAGGCATCGTCGGCGGTTCGATGCACTCGAGTAATCCGTCGAGGCATGGATTCGCATTGTGCGCGTTCCAGAACAGCCCCTGTTCGATCAGCGGCGAGTGTGTCAGCGACCGGAACACGGCGTCCGGCAGTTGCAGGCGGCGCATCGAATCGGGTACCAGCGCGACGCCGAAGCCGGCGGCGACCAGGTTGACGATGGTTTGCTGCAGATGCGTTTCCAGGTGGATGTTCGGTTCGAAGCCGGCCTGCTCGCAACAAGCCGTTACCGCGGCATGCAGCGTCGGGGCGGTCGAGCGGGGGAAGGTTACGAAGCGTTCGCCTGCCAGTGCGCCCGCGTCTATGCAGGCATTCTCGGCCAGTGGATGCGAGGCCGGCAGGACTGCGCACAGCGCTTCGCGGAACAGCGGACGGTAATCCAGCGGGACGACGACGGGGGTAGGGAAGGCGATGCCGAGGTCTATCTCGCCGGCGTTCAGCGCCTGCTGCAGGTCGCGCGGCAACGTTTCGCGCAGTGTGAGCCGTACTTCCGGGTATCGCTCGGCATAGCGCTTGAGTAGCCCCGGCAGTACGTTCCAGGCAGCGTACATGGTGAAGCCGATGCGCAGCTCCCCCTGCTCGCCGCGGGCGGTCGCCTGGGCGGAACGCACGGCGAGGTCGAGCTCGGACAGAAGGCGCGTGGCGTGGCGGTAAAAGTCTTCGCCGGCCGGGGTCAGCGCGACCGAGCGCGAGTTGCGCACGAACAGTGGCGTGCCCAGCGAGCCTTCCAGCGCGGCGATCTGCCGGCTGAGCGGTGGCTGAGTGATGTGCAGGCGCTGGGCCGCGCGGCCGAAGTGCAGCGTTTCTGCGAGTGCGATGAAGTAGCGGAGCTGACGGACATCCATGATCTATTCCGATATAGGTATCAGTGCTTCGATAAAACGGAATTTTACGGTATCGATGGGCGCCGATACACTCGGCCGTTCTTCTCCGCCTGCCTGAGCGCATAGCCCGATGTCCTCCGTCGTCCACGTCGTCCTGCCGATCTTCGCGCTGATCCTGCTCGGCTTCCTCGGGCGGCGCACCGGCCGCCTGGGCGAGAACGTGGCGTCGGAACTCAATCTGTTCGTCGTCTGGCTGTGCCTGCCGGCGCTGTTGTTCCAGGCTACGGCGAGCGCCACGCTGCAGCAGATCTGGCATCCGGGTTTCGTCGCCGTCACCACGCTGGGCACCATGGGCGTGTTCGTGGCCACGCTGCTGTATCGCCTGCGTTCGCCGCGGCACCTGGTCGACGCCAGCATCGACGGCCTCGGCGCCGCCTACGCGAACACCGGCTACATCGGCATTCCCTTGTGCCTGCTGGTGTTCGGTCACGACGGCCTGGAAGCCGCGCTGATCGCCAGTCTTATCGTGGTATGCGTGCTGTTCGCAGTCGCTGTGGTCTGCATCGAGGTGGGGCTGCAGGCCGAAAAGACCTTGCGCCATGCGGTGGGCAAGGTCGCCGTGGCGCTGCTCAAGAATCCGCTGGTGGTGTCGCCGCTGCTGGGCGTGCTGTGGGCCGTCAGTGGCACGCCGGTGCCCGAGCCGCTGGGCAAGCTGCTGCAGCTGCTCGGCGACGCGACCACGCCCTGCGCACTAGTATCGCTCGGCGCCTTCCTGGCGCAGAAGCAGGCCGGCGAGGGGCGTGGCGCGGCGGCGGGGCTGGTCTCCATCAAGCTGTTCGTGCATCCGCTGATCACTTGGTGGCTGGCCTTTCACGTCTTCAAGCTGCCGCCGCTGTGGGCCGAGGCGGCGTTGCTGCTCAGCGCACTTCCGACCGGCACAGGGCCGTACATGCTGGCGGAGCTCTACCGGCGCGAGGCGTCCGTGGTCTCGCACACGATCCTGTTTTCCACGCTGGGCTCGCTGGTGACCCTGTCGGCGATGCTGTATTGGATGAAGGGCTAGGTCGAACCGGCGCGGACGGAGCCCGACAACGCCGGGGTTCATCGCGCTGGGGCGGGCGGGCTGTTCATGTACGATTGAGACCGTAAACGGCCCGCACGCGGGCGCTGAACGGACCTGGGGTGGGCGTGAAAGGGAAAATTTCCTCCTGGAACGACGAGCGCGGATTCGGCTTCATCACACCGGACGGCGGCGGCGAGCGCGTCTTCGTGCATGCGAAGGCCTTGAAGCATCGCGGCCGGCGACCGGAGGCCGGCGATGCGGTGACGTATGTGCTTGGCGCGGATCAGCGCGGCAGGCCGCGCGCCGAGCGCGTGGCCGTCGCGAACGGCGGCGGTTCCCGGGTGGCGAAAGGGCCGCGGAAGGCCGGGGCTTATTTCCTTGCCGGCGCCTTTCTGGCGATTGTCGGCGCCGCCGTTTGGAGTTCGGCACTTCCGCCGTTGGTGCTGGCCGTCTATCTCGCGGTCAGCGTGGTGACCTTTGCGGCGTATGCCTTGGACAAGTCGGCCGCGAGAAGAGGCGGTTGGCGTACCGCGGAGAGCAGGCTGCACCTTCTGGCCCTGCTGGGCGGCTGGCCGGGCGCTTTGGTGGCGCAAGCGACTCTGCGCCACAAATCCAGGAAACAGCCTTTCCGCACGGTGTTCTGGGGGACAGTGGTGCTGAACGGCACCTTTTTCGTATGGCTGTTCACGCCACGGGCGCAGGATTTGCTGCGGTTGGCGAACGCGGCCGTTCAGCCGCTACTGCATTAAGCGGTTGTCTCATAAACAGTGGGAACCGCGCCGCGGCTCCCACAGGCCTCTTACTTCGTGCCGAACAGCCGGTCGCCGGCATCGCCCAGGCCGGGGACGATATAGGCGTCGTCGTTCAGATGATCGTCCAGCGCGGCGGTGTAGAGCTGCACGTCCGGGTGCGCTTCCTGGAAGACCTTGACGCCTTCGGGGGCGGCGACCAGGGCGAGGAAGCGGATGTGCGAGTCGGGCACGCCGTGGCGGTTCAGTACGTCGACCGCGTAGGCGGCGGAGTGTCCGGTCGCGAGCATGGGATCGACGAGAATGAACAGGCGGCCTTCGGGTTCGGGCAGCTTGACCATGTACTCGACCGGCAGCTTGGTGTCGTGGTCGCGGTAAAGGCCGATGTGGCCTTCGCGGGCCGATGGCATGAGCTCCTGCAGGCCGCTGGCCATGCCGAGGCCGGCACGCAGGATGGAGACGATGACCACCTTTTTGCCCTGGATCTGCGGGGCGTCCATCTCGGTCAGCGGGGTCTCGATCGTCTTGTGCTCCAGCGGCAGGTCGCGGGTGACCTCGTAGCCCATGAGCAGGGCGATTTCCCTGAGCAGCCGTCGGAACTGGTTGGTGGAGATGTCGGCCTGTCGAGCCAGTGTGAGCTTATGCTGGATCAGAGGATGGTCGAGGATATGCAGGTTCGGAAAAGCGTCGGACACGATGAAATTCTCGGCGTTTATGATGGATCAAAATATTGTAGCCGGCCGGGCTCACCCCGGCCGGCATGAAGCTGCACCGCGCGCCTAAGTCAGGCGTGCGGTGCGAGGGCTCAGGCCTTCCAGGGCACGCTCTTGCCGGTGGCCATTTCCCACACGCTCCAGTCGGCGACGTTCTTGGGCGGAGCCTTCTTGAGTACGCCGAGCGAGCTGAGCAGGGCGATGTTGCCGTCCAGGCCGCTCTTCTCCAGCAGACCGGCCTTGCCGTCCAGCGTGGGGCCGGCTTCGTAGAGCTTGGCGCAGTGTTCCATCATCCAGCTCTGGTGCTTGAGACCACTTGCGCCCTTGCCGGCGCCCTTGCAGTACGCGCCGCACTGGGATAGCACGGCCTTGACCGCTTCGTCCTGGTGCTTGACGGCGTAGTCCCAGCCCTTGAGCGTGGCCCGCAGGACGCGGGCGCCGACTTCCTTGCCGCTCAGGCCGCTGCCCTTGAAGTTCTTCTCGCCGAGTACGCGCTGGGTGGTGAACATCAGGTCTTCGAGCAGGTTGACGCCGTAGTCGGGCAGCCAGAACACGTCGAGGCTGTCGAGCGGATAGCCCATCTGCACGACCAGGTCGAGCTCGTTGTAGGTCATGGTGGAGACGACCTGCGCCTTGTTCGGGAACACCAGCTTGGGGTCGAAGCCGTAGGTGATCAGCTTCACGTCGGGCTTGCCGACGCCGGATTCCAGCGAGGTGGTGAGGCCGTACTTCTTGAAGAAGGCCAGCGCCGGCTGGGCGTTGTAGCCGGGCCAGATGCCGATGGTGTGGCCCTTGAAGTCGGCAGGCTTGCTGATGCCGAGCTTCTTCTCGGTGGTGAAGGCGAAGCCGGACTTCTGGAAGATCTGCGCGATCTCGACCACCGGCAGGCCGCTGACGGAGGCGGTGAGCAGGTCGGTGATCCAGGTGGTGCCGAAGTCGGCGGCGCCGGCGACCACGGTCTGGATCGGCGACTGCTGGCCGATGGGCAGCAGGTTTACGTCCAGGCCCTCGGCTTCGTAATAGCCCTTGGCCTTGGCGATGTAGTAGCCGGCGAACTGTGCCTGCGGGAACCACTTGAGCTGCAGGTTGACCGGGACCATGCCCGCGGCGCTGCCGACGCGCGGCAGAGACGAACCGGCGGCGGCCAGCGTGCCGGCGCCGAGCGCCTTGAGAAAATCGCGACGTTGCATCGTAAAACCCCCTACGTGACGGTTGAGACGGAGATGACTAACAGGTTGTTGTTATCGCTCAGGCGAGTGCGAGAGAAGGAAAAATCGGGCGAAGAAGCGCAGTTTACACTCAGTAAATGAGCATTCTGAGCCCGATTTTGACGCCCTATCGTGCCGCATGAGTCGATAACAACTCCTGTTAGCGCATGGATGGATGCCAGAACGTCAGCCTGCGCTCGAGCACGACGATTGCGGCATAGAGGGCGAGACCGAGTACGGTGGTGTACAGGATCGCGGCCCAGACCAGCGGCATGTTGAACATGGAAACTTCGAATTTGATGCGAAAGCCAAGCCCCTGACCCGGCGAGCCGAAGAACTCGCCGACGATGGCGCTGATCAGGGCCAGGGTCAGGTCGATCTTGAGTGCGGTGAACAGGAACGGCAGTGCGGTCGGCAGGCGCAGCGGCGGGAAGGTGCGCAGGCCCTCCAGGCCGTAGCTGCGCAGCAGGTCCAGCGACAGCGGCGAGGCCGACTGCATGCCGCGCACGCCGTTGATGACCGTCGGGAAGATGGTGACGATGGCGACCAGCAGGGCCTTGGAACCCCAGTCGGTGCCGGCGGCGGCGACCGCCAGCGGCGCCATGGCCGGCACCGGTAGGCTGGCGAGCATCACCATGTACGGCAGCAGGCCGCGTTCGAGGAAGCGGATGCGCACGATCAGCACGGCCAGCAGCAGGCCGATGGCGATCCCGATCGCCATGCCGCTGAGGCTCTCCAGCACGAAGGTCTGCCAGCTGTCCTGCAGCAGCAGCGAGTGGTTGGCCCAGGCCGCCTGGAACATCGCCAGCGGCGTCGGGATCAGGCCGCTGGGCACGCGGTAGATCTCCAGCAGCGCCTGGATCAGGGCGATGGCGAGCAGGCCGCTGTAGAGCGGCGGCAGCAGTGCGGCGAGCGGGTTGCGGCGGGCCGGACCACTGGCCAGAGGGCCGATGGCCAGCGCACCGGCCAGGCCGAGCAGCAGCGCGGGCATGCCGGCCCAGGCCGGCGCCGGTACCGACAGCAGCATCAGTCCTGCCGTGCAGGCGAGCCAGAAGCCGAATGCGACCGGCGGTTTGCGCAGCAGCGTCAGCGCTTGGGCGACCATGGCATCACCAGGCGTTCGAGCAATGAGAGCAGCGCATAGAGCGCGATTCCAAGCAGGCCGGAGGCGGCCATCACCACCCATAGGCCGATGATGTCGCCGGCGTAATAGCGTGCCAGCAACATGGCGCCCAGGCCGGAGAAGGTGACCGTCGACAGCTCGGCGACGATGGCGCCGACCAGCGCGCCGGCGGCGGCGACCTTGAGATTGGTCATGATCAGCGGCAGCGCGACCGGTAGGCGCACGTGCCAGTACACGAACCAGGGCGAGGCGCAGTAGCTGCGCATCAGGTCAAGGCGCAGCGGATCGAGGCTGGCCAGGCCGCGCGCGACGCCGACGGTAAGTGCGAAGAAGGCGATGTAGCCCGAGATCAGCGCCTTGGGCAGCAGACCCTCGACGCCGAAGCGCCCGAGCAGCACCACCAGTACCGGCGCCAGGGCGATGATGGGCACGTTCTGGCTGGCGACGATCCAGGGCAGGGTGCTGCGCTCGAAGGGCTTGGAGAAGGCCAGCAGGGTGCCGGTGAAGAACGACACCAGCAGCGCCAGCAGCAGGCCGAGCAGGGTTTCCCAGCCGGTGTAGAGCGTATTGAAGAGCAGGCTGGAGGTGCCCCACAGCGGATTGAGCATCTGCGCCGCGCCGTCGAGGAACTGCTGCGGCGCCGGCAGGATGGGGCTGTTCAAGGTGCTGGCGCAGGCGTACAGGCTGCCGCAGTCGCCGCCTTGCGCGAGCGCCTCGCGGGCGGCGGGCAGATTGGCCATGAAGGCGAGCAGCGGCCACAGCAGCAGCGCGGCGAGCCCGACCGCCGCGACCGGCCAGAAACCGATGAGGCGCTTAAGCGGCATGACCGTTTCCGTACCGCAGGCAGTCGCTACGGGTGGGCTCACACGGCGTAGGCATCGCGCAGGCCCTCGTGGACTTCGTTGACCAGTTCGAAGAAGCGCGGCAGCGTGCGCGTCTCGAAGTTGCGTTCCCTGGGCAGGTCTATGTCCAGCACCCGGGTGATGCCGCCGGGGTTGGCCTTCATCACCACGACGCGGGTGGACAGGAACACGGCTTCGGCGATGGAGTGGGTGACGAACACGGCGGTCTTGTCGCTGCGCAGCCACAGGTCGTGCAGATCCTGGTTCATGCGCTCGCGGGTGATTTCGTCCAGCGCGCCGAAGGGCTCGTCCATGAACAGCAGTTCGGGATCGAGCGCCAGTGCCCGGGCGATGGATACGCGCTGCTGCTGGCCGCCGGAGAGCTGCCAGGGATAGCGCCGGGCGGCATCGCTCAGGCCGACCTGCTCGAGGCGTTCCAGCGCGGTCTTGCGCGCCTCGGCTTTGGGCCGGCCCATGACCTGCAGCGGCAGCATCACGTTGGCCAGCGCGCTGCGCCAGTCGAGCAGCGTGGGCGCCTGGAACACGTAGCCGTAGAGCCGCGCCATGCGCGCCTCTCGTGGGCTCAGGCCGCCGACGCTAACGCTGCCATCGGTGATGTTTTCGAGGTCGGCGAGAATGCGCAGCAGGGTGGTTTTGCCGCAGCCGGAGGGACCGATCAGCGAGACGAAGTCGCCGCGATGGATGGTGAGGTCGACCCCGGTCAGCGCGAGATGGCGTTCGGCGCCGCTGCCGTAGTGCTTGCCGAGCCCGCGTATGTCGACCAGCGGATGCGCGTCGGAGGGGGGCGGCGATTCGGGAACAGCGCTCATGCGGGGACTACCGTTTTTGATTCTGGGCGGAAGATCGGGGCGCATTGTATTGCAAATGCGCCCCGTTGTCGGTCTTTCGCGTCGAACGTCGACGATGCGGCCGATTATCCGCGCAGCTTCGCACCGCCTGCGGTGAGCACGAAATAGCTCAGCGCGGTGACCGCGATGGCGGGCAGGCTGGCGGTGATCTGCGTTTCCAGCGTTGGCATGCCGATGTCGACGATGAAGAACGCAAGCAGGCCCAGCGCGACGCTGGTCAGCCCGGCAAGGTTGAATGCACCGACGCGTCCGTAGCCGGCGCCTCGGCGCAGCGCCCAGTCGAGCAGCACGAGGGTCCACAGCGGGACGAAAAAGCCACCGACCCAGCTCAGGAAACTCATGAAGTAGTCGAGGAAGGAGCCGTAGATCAGCGGCACGAAGCACAGCACGAGTTGGAACAGCGCCACGGCGAGCAGGGCGCTGCGCGGGCGCGAGCGCACCATCGCCGAGAGGCCCATGCCGGCGCCGTAGATGTTGGTGACGTTGGTGCTGACGGTGGAGAACACCAACACCAGGAAGGCCACCAGGCCGAGGCCGAGGGCGGCGAGGGTGGAGCTGGGATCGGAGTTCTCGGGGTCGTAGTGGCCACTGGTCAGCGCCACGCCGATCACGCCCAGGCCGCCGATGACGATGAACCAGCCCTGGCCGAGGTTGACGCCGATCCAGGTACCGAGCGTCGCGCCGCGGCCGCTGCGGCCGAGGCGGGCGAAGTCGCCGACCTGCGCCCAGGTCCAGCCCAGGCCGAAGGCGATGTCGATGATGGTGGCCCAGGTCTGGCCGCCGGCATTCGGCATCGAGAAGGCCATGATGCGGGCCATATCCCAGTGCGTGAACACGACGTAGGTCTCCCAGCCGCCGAGCACGATCAGCAGCACCGCCGAGATGCGCTCCAGGTAGCGGATGGCCTGGTGGCCGAGCACGCTGATCACGCCCTGGGCGATGGCGGTGAGCAGGATGCCGACGATCATCGGTTCGGTCGAGCCGGGCTCGCCGAACGCCGGCCAGCCGAGCGCGGCCTTGAACACGAAGCTCAGCGAGATGGCGGCGATGAAGGTGTTGATGCTGGGCCAGCCGGAGAGCACCAGGAACTGGCCGAGTCCGGTCAGGCGCGAGCCCTGCGTGCCCAGCGCGGGCACGGTGACGCCGACGGTGGAGACGCCGCGGCGCCAGGCCAGGTAGGCGATGGCGGCCCAGGGGATCATCAGCAGCGGCATCCACAGCAGTGCGGACTGCAGCACGAAGGCCATGCCCAGCGCAGCGGCGACGCCGCCGAAATACCAGGAGCCGGTGTTGACCCCAGCGCCGAACCAGGTCCAGAGCATGTCCCAGCCGCCGTAGTCGCGCGCCTGTTCGTCGGCGACGCCGATAGGAGTATCTGCGGTGATTTCAGTGTCCATCTGATTTCGCCCTTTCGTTGGGTTCTTGTAATGGCGCCCGAGGCGCCTGGTGGTGACCGTTGCCGCGCCAGGAGAGCGCTGGCGGAGGGTGGGCAACGGGTTATGCCTATAGCAAGCCTCGGGCCAGCCGTTCGCCGCCTACGGGCGGCTGATGGCTCAAGCCGCGTGGCGCCAGCTGTCGCGCGACACCGGGTGCGGATGTCGTGCATGACTTGTTTCAAGGCGGGGCGCGCTGGATGGCGTACGCCCCGAATTGGTGCGAAATCATGCGTGCGGAGGTCGGGATTCGCAAGCGGGCGATTGGCGTGCCCGGCTGGCACGAGACCTGCCTTAGTCATCCGATGGACGAACCATATACAAACTTAAGGGGGCATGAGCATGCTGGTGCAGGGATGCAAGGCGAAGTGTGATGGGTGAACAACTGATCGCAGCCGAATGGCTGCTACCGATGGATCCGGCCCAGCCGTTCTGCATCGAGGGCGGAGCGATGTGGCTGCGCGACGGCCGAATTGTGGCGGTCGGGCCGCGCGAGGAGGTGCTGGCGGCGCGGCGGGCGGCCGGTGCCGACGAGCCGTTGTTCGTCGACGAGGGACCAGGGCAGGTGCTGGTGCCCGGGTTTATCAATGCCCACACGCATCTGTTCCAGAGCTATCTGCGCGGCGTACACGACGACGCCGTGCTGGAAGAATGGATACGGCGCGTGATCTGGCCCTGGGTCGAGCACTTCACGCCTGACGACTATCGCCACGCCACGTTGCTGGGCGCGCTGGAGAACCTGCGTTCCGGCGTCACCACCGTGGCCGAGCACGCCTACATGACCGGTGGCAAGGAGACGGTCGAGGCGGTGGCCGACGCGCTGGCCGAGAGCGGACTGCGCGCGCAGATCGCCTACGCCTTCGCCGATCAGAATTATCCGCGCATGCTGCGCGAAACCACCGACAGCGTGATCGCCAAGCTCGATCACCTGCGTGTGCAGTGCGAGCGCCACGCCACGCATCTGCGCGCAGGCGTGGGGCCGAACACGCTGTGGGGCGTGTCCGCGCCGCTGTACAAGCTGGCTGGCGAATATGCCGCCGAGCACGGCTTGCCGATGCACTGCCACGTCGCCGAAACGCGCCTGGAGGTCGAATACACGCTGCAGCATTACGGTCGGCGCAACGTCGAGACGCTGGCCGACTGGGGCCTGCTGCGCCCCGGCATGCAGATGGTGCACTGCGTCTGGCTGGATGCCGACGAGGTCGCGCTGGCCGTCGGAACGGGGGCGGCGCTGGTGCACTGCCCGACCTCGAACATGTATCTGGCCTCAGGCGCCGCACCAGCCTGGGAGGCGCACCAGCAGCGCATGCCGGTGATGATCGGCACCGACGGACCGGCCAGCAACAACAGCCAGGACATGTTGGAGACGCTCAAGATGGCCGCCTGCCTGGCCAAGGTCACGCGGCTCGACCCGACCGTCATGCCGGCGCGCGACCTGCTGCACATGGCTACGCTGGGAGCCGCCGAACAGCTCGGCCTGGGCGCGCGCTGCGGCAGCCTGACGCCGGGTAAGGATGCCGACGTCACCCGCGTCGACCTGCGCGGCCTGCACTGCATGCCGGTACACGATCCTGCCTCCAGCCTGGTCTACAACGCGCAGATCGGCGACGTGCGCGATGTCTGGGTCGCCGGACGACGCCTGCTGCGCGGCGGCGAGGGCGTGCGCCACGATTTCGCCGCCGAGGCCGCCCGTGCCCAGGCGCGCATCCGTGCGCTGCAGCCCGTCGTCCTGCCTTGGGACGAAGCGCGTATGGCGCAAGAGGGGCTTTCAGCCGCCTGAACCTTGGACGAATGGAACGTGTGAACGAGCGAGATGAGCTGCAAGGCGCGCGGAGCGCAGCGTGCGAGATATAAGACGTGGACAGGTGAGTGAGCACCGCGCAAAGCAGCAGATCGCCCGCGCAGCCGTACTTTGAGGAGATAACGATGCTGGTCACCCGACAACCTGTTTTGCGCCGCTTCTGGTATCCCGTGCTGCCGCTGGCGCAGCTCGATCCCGGACCGGTGCCGTTCACGCTGCTCGGCGAGCGCATCGTGCTGTGGCGCGGCGCCGACGGCGAACCCGCCGCGCTGGCCGACCGCTGCTGCCACCGCACCGCGCAGCTCTCCAAGGGCTGGGTCACCGAGGCCGGCGAGCTGCAGTGCGGCTACCACGGCTGGACCTTCGACCGCTGCGGCAAGTGCGTGCGCATCCCGCAGCAGCCGGACCTGCCGCCGCGCGGCGAAGTGGCGTCCTACCATTGCGAGGCTCGCTACGGCTACGTCTGGGTGTGCCTGGACGAACCGCTGGCCGAACTGCCGGACTTCCCGGAAGCGCGCGAGGACGGCTACCGGCAGATCGACGAGTTTTACGAGACCTGGAGCTGCGCCGGGCTGCGCGTGATGGAGAACTCCTTCGACAACGCGCACTTCAGCTTCGTGCACCGCGCCACCTTCGGCCTGTCCGACGATCCCAAGCCGGCCGAGCTCAAGATCACGCCGGCCGACTACGGCTTCGTCATGCGCTCGGTGGCGCCGGTGCGCAATCCCGAACTGCAGAAGGAGCTGCTGCAGATGGCCAACGAGCGCACCGAGCGCCACATGGAAAGCCGCTGGTATCTGCCCTTCGTGCGCAAGCTGCGCATTGCCTATCCGAACGGCGTGGTGCATTCCATCGTCACCGCCGCCACGCCTGTCGACGACCGCCACTCGCAGATCGTGCAGTGGGCCTACCGTAACGACAGCGAGGCCGAGGCGCCGGCGGCCAAGGTCGTCGCCTTCGACCGCCAGGTGACGGAGGAGGACCGCGCCATTCTCGAAACCACGGATTGGGACGTGCCGCTGGATGCGGCCGGCGGCGGCGAGTTCCACATGCCGGCGGACAAGCCCGGCATCGTCATGCGCAAGCAGCTGCTGGAACTGCTCGCGGCGCACGGCGAACGCGAGACGCGCCTGGGCGACATTCCGGCCGGTGAAACGGTCACGCTGCTGCGCGGGGTGGCCGGTGAGTGAGGCCATGTTGCTGCGCGGCGCCGAGGCCGTGCTTACCGGACTGCCGGGCGAAGCGGCGCATGCCGGCGCCGCCGACATCCGCATCCGCGACGGACGCATCGCCGAGCTAGGGCCGCACTTGGAGCCGCAGGATGGCGAGCGCGTGCTCGACGTGTCCGGCTGCGTGATCTATCCCGGTTGGGTGAACACCCATCACCACCTGTTCCAGAGCCTGCTCAAGGCCGTGCCGGAGGGCATCGACAAGCCGTTGATGGGCTGGCTGGCGGCGGTGCCGTTCCGCTTCCAGGACCGTTTCGATCCCGAGCTGCTGGAGATTGCCGCGACCGTCGGTCTGGCCGAGCTGCTGCTCTCGGGTACGACCACCTGCGCCGACCACCATTACCTGTATTTCGCCGCCGGAGACGACACCCTGGGCGACGTGCTGTTCGAGGTCGCGGAGCGCTTCGGCATGCGCTTCGCGCTGTGCCGCGGCGGCGCCACCGACACCGAGCAGTTTTCCGATTATCCGAACCGCATCCGGCCGCAGACGGTGGAGCGCTACGCCGCCGACGTCGAACGCCTGACCGCGCGATTTCACCAGAGCGCGCCCGACGCCATGCGCCGGGTGGTGATGGCGCCGAGCACGCCGTTGTTCTCGGCCACGCCGCAGGGCCTGCGCGAACTGGCCGCGCACGCGCGGCGCCTGGGCATCCGCATGCACTCGCACCTTTCGGAAACCGCCGACTACGTGCGCCACGCGCGCGAGGCGCACGACATGAAGCCGGTGGAATACTGCGCCGAGCACGATTGGCTGGGGCCGGACGTGTGGTTCGCCCATCTCGTGCACGTGGACGATGCCGAGATCACGCTGATGGCCGAGACCGGCACCGGCATCGCGCATTGTCCGGCCAGCAACTGTCGCCTGGGTAGCGGCGTAGCGCCGGTGCCGCGCATGGCCGCGGCCGGCATGCCGGTGTCCATCGGCGTGGACGGCACCGCCTCCAGCGAGGCGGCGGACATGATCTCCGAAGCGCGTCTGGCCTGGCTGGTGCACCGCGCCGTCGGAGGCGCGCAGGCCACCGCGGTCGAGGACGTGGTGCATTGGGGGACCCGTGGCGGGGCGCGCATCCTCGGGCTGGATGCCGTCGGTACGCTCGAGCCCGGCATGGCGGCGGATCTGGCCGTCTACGATCTCGCGCATCCGCGCTACTTCGGCCAGTTCCAGCCGGCACTGGCGCCGCTGATGGGCGGCGGTGCGCCGCTGCTGCGGTACGTGCTGGTCGGCGGACGCGTGGTGGTCGAGGATGGCGCGATTCCCGGCCTGGATCTGGCGGGGCTTCGCGCACGTGCGGCGGCGGCCGTGGACCGGCTCGCCAGGGAGGTCGCGTAGTGCTCAATCCAGGCAAATTGAAGGCGGCGGCCGATATGCAGGGGAGCATATGAGTCAGGCGATCCCGGTATTCGATCTGCGCGCGCTGGAAGGGAATGCGCGCGCAGCCACGGTGCGGGAAATCCGCCGCGCCGCCGAGGAGGTCGGGTTTTTCTCCGTGACGCACACCGGGGTTCATCCGGCGGCGGTGGACGGCGCATTCGCCGCGGCACGCCGCTTCTTCGATCTGCCGCGCTGGCACAAGGAAAACTGGCGTTACCGCAGCACCGACCTGAACCACGGCTGGGTCGCCGCAGGGCAGGAGGCGCTCGATCCGTTGAGGCCAGCCGATCTCAAGGAAAGCTTCACCATGCGCAACGTCGCCCACACCATCGCGCGCGCCGAGCTGTGGCCGGATGCGCCGTTTCGCGATGCCGCGTACGCGTTGTACCGAGATGCG
Organism: uncultured Gammaproteobacteria bacterium; assembly: GCA_963751375.1. GTDB lineage: Bacteria > Pseudomonadota > Gammaproteobacteria > DSM-5130 > Acidihalobacteraceae > Acidihalobacter_A. The sequence continues at coordinate 16,060 of CAVVUY010000029.1, read as the reverse complement.
CAGAGCCTGGCGCAGCGTCTGCTGATCGCACTGGCCGAGGGCCTGCACCTGCCTGCCGACTGGTTTCTCGCTGCGCATACCGGAGAGAACCAGACGCTGCGCCTGCTGCATTATCCCTATGAAGATGCGCCGATCGCCGAAGGCCGCTTGGGTGCCGGCGCGCATACCGACTACGGCAGCATCACGCTGCTCTGGCAGGACGATGCCGGCGGGCTGGAGGTCATGGGGCGCGACGGCGCGTGGCTGGCGGTCGAACCGCGGCCGGAGACTGTTATCGTCAACATCGGCGACCTCATGCAGCGCTGGACCAACGACGTGCTGCACTCGACGCTGCACCGCGTGCAGCCGCGCACGGACGATAGCGACCGCTACTCCATCGCCTTCTTCTGCGACCCGGACGACGATGTCGAGATCAGCGTCGCGCCCACCTGCATCGCTCCTGGCGAAGTCGCTCGTTATCCGGCTATCCGTGCCGGGGATCACATCAACGCCAAGCTTGCTGCGACATACTGAACAAGCGCACAGCTGGGCGCGATCCCGTCTCATATGAATACAAAACCGGTTGGGCGCCGGGGATGGTCGGCAATAGGTAGGATCGCCGTCGACGGCTGCGGCCGGCGGGCCATGCACGTCGCGCCCGAATGTCGACACCGCGTTGCAAGCTGGCAGAAACCTGCCTCGCGGATGCCTGCGTGAGGTATTCTGATAAATGTGACTTGTGTGAGGCAGGAGATCCCGGAAATCTCCTTTCAATAAATACACTTAACGTACCGGGTGGGGCACGATGCAGTGAACGTCTGGATGCAAGAATGCGCGGGCCGCGCGGCCTGTGCCTGACCGTGTGACCGTGTCCCGTCTCTTATTGATTTTGGCCCTCCTGCTGTCGATCGTCGGCGGTTCGGCTTTGGGGGCGGCGCGCTCCGTGCCGGCCGACGCCGCGCTTGCGCAGCCTCTCGGACGCTACGCGAGTTATCTCGTGGAGTCGCAGGACCGACTGACGCTGGACGAAGCCCTGGCGGCGTATCGCAGGGGAGACTTCCACGCAGGCGGTAGTCCGGTTCTGAACTTCGGTATCGGCAGCCGCCCGGTCTGGCTGCAGTTGAGCGTCGATAACTCAACGGCGCGGACGTTGCCGCGGCGTCTGTCCATCGAGACGGCGTGGCTCGACCACGTGGACGTTTATTTTCTTTGGCATGGCAAAACGGTCGATGCGTATCACGCAGGCGACCGTCGGCCGTTTGGGCAGCGACCTTTGGATACGCCCGGGTTCGGCTTCGAGCACCGTTTCGAACCTGGCATCACCGACGTGTTCGTTCGTGTGGCGACGCCCGATCCGATGGTATTGCCGATCTATCTGCAGTCGCTGCGCCAAGCGGGCGCTATCGACAGCGCGCAGGACTACGGCTACGGTTTCCTGTACGGCTTTCTGATCGCCTTGTTGCTGTACAACGTGATGCTGTACGCCGGGCTGCGGCAGCTGCGCTATATCCTGTACGCCCTGTATCTGGGCATGTTCCTGCTGATGAACATCTCCTATACCGGGCACGGTTTCAAATGGTTCTGGCCGGACTCGACGGTCTGGGCGCAGTGGTCAAACCCCGTGCTGATGGTGCTGTACGCGGTGAGCGGCCTGTTCTTCGCGTTGAGCTTTCTTGACACCCGCGAGCATTTTCCGCGGCTGCACAAGGCTGTGCTCGTCCTGATCGGTACGGTCTGCTCGCTGTTGGCCTTGAGCATGCTGTTCGATAGCCAGCGTGTGGCATTGCTGCTGGCGTTCGCATTCGTTTTGATTTTCACCTTCACGATGCTGGGCATGGGCATCATGTCGATGCGCTCGGGGCAGCGTTCGGCAAAATATTTTCTCCTCGCCGCCATCGCCTCCACACTTGGCGCCTCGGTTACGGCGCTTGCCGTGTGGGGATTCATCCCGTTCACGCTGTGGACTTTTAGGGCGGTGGATGTGGGCATGCTAATCGATGCCACGCTGCTGGCGCTGGCGCTGACCTATCAGTTCCGGGTCGGGCAGGAGGAGCGGTTCCGGGCGGAACAGTTGGCCCGGCTGGATCCGCTGACCGGCATCAACAACCGGCGCGCCTTCTACGATATCGCCGGCTCCATCTGGGCGATTGCGCAGCGGCATTCGCATCATCTGTCCGTCGTGCTGATGGACATCGATCACTTCAAGCGCATCAACGATGTTCATGGCCATGCCTGCGGCGACGATTTCCTGGTGGAGACGGGCAAGGTCCTCAAGCGCACCGTGCGGGAGCAGGACGTGATCGCGCGTTGGGGCGGAGAGGAGTTCATCCTGTTGCTGCCGGAAACGGATCTGCGCGAAGCGGCCGCATTGGCGGAGCGGCTGCGTACGGCGATAGCGGAGATGAGGATTCCCGGCGCAAAGAATGCCCCCACCGTTACGGCGAGTTTCGGCGTGGCTCAGTGCGACTCCCGGCATCCTAATTTGGATGCCTTGATCTCAAGTGCGGACACGCGCCTTTACGAGGCTAAGGATGAGGGGCGCAACCGGGTGAAATGCGCCTGAGCGTGCGTGTGCAAGCGTGGAGGGCGCATGCATCGAGATTGACTCGCCGACGTATCTCAGTCCGTTTTGCCGCGAACGCAGTTCTTCCCCGCCGCTTTGGCCGCATAAAGCGCCTGGTCCGCATGGAGCAGCAGATCGTGAAAGGTGCATCGGTCCGATTCCAGTGTGGCGACGCCGATGCTGACGGTGCTGGTCAACGGGGTGTCGTCGACCGATACGCGCAGTTCATGGATGGTCTGGCGCATCCGTTCGGCCAACGCGAGGGCATCGCCCTGGTCGGTTTCGGGCAGCAGAATGGCGAATTCCTCGCCGCCGAGGCGCCCCACGAGGTCGATGTCCTTGCGCACGCACTGCGAGCAGGCGTCGGCGATCGCGCATATGACGCGATCGCCCGCCATATGCCCCCAGGTATCGTTGACCAGCTTGAAGTGGTCGATATCGACGATGAGCAGTGCAAGCGGGTGGTGGAAACGCTGGGCGCGCCTGACTTCCTGTTCGCCGATGTCCAGCAGCCGCCGCCGGTTGGCAATGCCGGTGAGCGGATCGCTGCGGGCCAGGGACTGCAAGGTCGTGTTCATGTCCTCGAGGCGCGCATTCTGCTCCGTGAGCGTGCGGTTGATCAGTTCGAGTTCGGCTTCCTTGCGCTTTCTGTCGTCGATGTTGAAAGTCACGCCGACGAAGCGCCGTCCGGGATGCGTCGAGTCGCGGTCCATGATCTTGCCGTAATTGGCGTACCAGACCCAGCGGCCGTTTCTGGCGCGAATTCTGAACTCGCAGCGGTACTGGTCGGTTACGCCGTTGACGTGCTTGTCCACCTCGGTTTTGAGAATGGGTACGTCGTCCGGATGGACGATGGCGAAGATGTCGTCGACATAGCCGACCGCCTCTTCTTCGTTGTAGCCGAGCTCGCGGAAGATTTTGCTTACCTTGCGGGTGACCTGTCCGCTGACCAGATCGTTCTCCCACAGATCGAGCCCGGCCGCTTCCAGGGCAAGTTCCAGACGTTCCTTGTCGCCCTTGTGGTCGTCAGACATGAACACCGCTCTGTAGGGGTGGGACGTGATGCCGGGTTGTTCCGCGTAAGGCTGGCGACGGCGCTTGCGCAGCAGCACCGCAGATTGCGGCATGTCTTGCCGCTGGATCTGCGTATGTGCTGATGGTTGTCATAGTCAATGCATGCGGCGCTACGGTGATTGCGGACTGGTTTCCAGGCGCCCGTCCACCAAGTGATAGACGCTGTCGAAGCCCTCGATCATGCGCTGGTCGTGGGTGACCGTGATGACGGCGGACCGGCGATCCTTGGCGATGCGTTGAAGCAGGTCCATGACGCGGTGGCCGCGCGTGGTGTCGAGCGAGGCGGTGGGTTCGTCGGCGAAGATGATGGGCGGAGAATTGGCCAGCGCGCGGCCGATCGCGATGCGCTGCTGTTCGCCGCCGGACATTTCCGCCGGCAGAGCTTTGGCCCGGTGACCGATTTCCAGATATTCGAGCAGTTCGTCGGCGCGCTTGCGCGCGGCGCGGCCGGGCGTACCGTTCAAGGTGAGCGCCAGGGCGATGTTGTCGCGTGCGTTGGCGAATGGGATGAGGTTGTGCTGCTGGAAGATGAAGCCGATGCGTTCGCGGCGCAGGCGGCGCACGTCCGCGCGCACGGCGCCGTCCTTGAATATCTCCCGCCCTTCGATGACCACGCGTCCGGAGGTGGGGAGTTCGATCAGGGCGATGGACAGCAGCAGCGTGCTCTTGCCCGAGCCGCTGGGGCCGAGCAGGGCGATGAGCTCGCCGCTGTGCGCGACCAGATCGATGCCCTTGAGCGCTTCGATGGCCTGGGCGCCGCTGCCGAATACCTTGCGCAGCCCTTCGACGCGCAGCACCTCGGCGTTTTGTACCGCGGCATCGTTTGCGGGGCTAGCGGACGATATGGGCACCGTTATCCCCCGAGAGCCAGGCGGGCGGGCGTGCGCAGCGCCTGGGCGATGCCGAGGGCGCTGGCGAGCACGCCGCCGGCGAGAATGATGAGGAAGGTGATGAACGTCTCCTGTGGCAGGATCACCAGGGTGCGCGGGAAGTGCGGGTAGGCGAGTTGGGCGAAGGCGTAGCCCAGGGCGAAGGCGCCGAGCGTGACGACCATGGACTGCTGCAGGATCAGGCTGACGATGACCCGGTTGGCGGCGCCCATGAGCTTGAGCGTGGCGATGGATTTGAGCTTTTCGATGGTGAGTACGTAGATCAGCAGGGAGATGATGACCACGGCGACGATGATGAGCAGGCTGCGGAACAGTTTCAGCACGGTGCCCATCTTCTTGAGTTTGCCCTCGATCAGCAGCGTGCGTTCCTGGGTGTTGCTATAGACGTTGTAGTGCAGCCACTGACGGATGTGGGCGGCGACGGCGGCGGGGTCGGCACCCGGCGTCAGGTGTACCAGCACGGCATTGATGGTGCGGCTCGGCGATTCGAACAGCGGCAGCAGCCGATGCGCCTCCTCGGAGCCCAGGCCGGCGGCCTGCAGGCGCTTGAGCGTGGCGGAGCGACTCAGCAGGAGCGCTTCGTTGTCGAGATCGTAAAGCACTGCTTGCGCATCGGGCAGAGAGAGATAGAGCAAGGGGCTGCCGGACGAATCGACGCCGCCCTTGATGAGTCCGACGATGGTGTACTCATGGCGCCCGAGCTGGAGTTTCTGACCGGGTTTCAGGCCCAGTTTGACGTCGGCGACGGCCTGGTAGTGGGCGCGTTCGATGGGCCGGCCGGCGACCAGCTTGCGCGGCCCACCGAGGCCGTCGAATACGTCGTAGCCGATGATGGTGAACTGGCGCTCGCGGTCGCCGACCTGGCGTTGCACGTTGTAGGTGATGAAGGGGGCGGCCTTGGCCACGCCGGGGATGGCGGCCACGCTGCGGTAGCTGTCCTGGGGCATCCGGGACTGTTCGTTGAAGGGGCCGCCGCGGTCCTTTTCCACCACCCACAACTGCGAGCCGGTGTTGTCTATCAGCCACACGCCGTCGGCGACGTTGCCCTGGTAGATGCCGTTCATGATCAACACGATGGCCAGCAGCAGGCCGACGCCGATGGTGGCGGCGATGAACTTGCCGAAGTGCCGCCGCATGTCCATCAAGGCCAGATTCATCGGGCGGGGGCCTTGGCCGGCTTGACGCGGGTGCCGGGTTTGATGCCGGCGGGGCGGGTGATGACCAGTGCGCCGGGCTGCAGGCCGGAGGTCGCCACGGCCTTGCCGCTGGCAACCGTGCCGAGTTCGATCGGCGTGAACACGGCGCGTCCGCCGGCGACGCGGAGCACGCCGGTCTGGGTGCCCTGGCGCAGCACGGCCGAAGCCGGGAAGACGGCGCCCTTGGCCTCACCGGTGCGGATGGCGACCAGAGCCTCCTCGTCGATGGCGTAGCGTTGCGGCGTCTTGTCGAGCGCCACGTCGACCTCGAGCTCTCGCGTGGTGGTGTCCGACTGCAGGCCGATGCGCGCGACGTGGCCGCGGATTTCAGCACCGGTGCGCAGCTTGATCCTGGCCGCTTGGCCGACCTTGACGGCGCCGCTCTGCGATTCGTCCACGCGCATGACTACCCACAAGGTCGACGGATCGATGAGGCGGAACAGTGGCGTACCGGGCGAAACGGTCTGCCCTGGCTCGGCGTAGCGGTGCACTATCAGGCCGGCGAACGGCGCGGTTACGCGGGTATAGCCGAGCTGGGTGTCGAGCACGTCGATCTCGGCGCGGGCGCGGGCGACTTCGGCCTGGCGGGCCCTGAGCGTCGCCTTGGCCGAGGCCAGCGCGCCGCGGGCGGTAGCTTCGGCGGCGACCGCCTTATCCAGCTCGGCTTTGGCCACCAGCCCCTGCTTGAACAGGGAGCGGGTGCGGGAGAGTTCCTGCTCGGCCAGCTTGAGCGTGGCGTTCGCATGATTGATCGCGGCCTGCGCGGCTGCTTCCTGGTGCAGTGCGGAGGAGACGCCGGCTTTGGCCGACCGTTGGCGGTTGAGCGTTTCCGCGGAATCGAGCGTGGTCAGCAGGGCGCCGGCGGCTACCGTTTCGCCCTGGTCGGCATGTAATTCGACGATGCGGCCGCTGATGCGGGCCGAGATGGTGGTGGCGACACGGGCCTGCAGCGAACCGGGGCCGTGTACCTGCGCCGGCAGCGTGCCGGACTGCGTCGTGGCCACGGGTACCGCGATCGCACGGAACATCAGCCACCAGACGGCGAAAGCGACGGCGATCAGGCCCACGAGGATGGGAACGATGACACGTGCACGTGGCAGGGACAGGCTCATGGGTCTGCGGCGCCCTTAATATTAGAGTTTGATAGTCCCGATTATGTCGGGGGGGACGGGTGCGGGCAAGGCGATAAATTTATTGGGCAACCCGGGATGCGTACGCCACCGGGTACAAACTGTTCCCCGTTTTCAGCATATGGTAGGCGTATGGCGCATTGCTGACTGTTGGGATAGGCTCGGGGTGAACGAATCCGGCAAGAAGCCAACCAAGAACAGGCATAACCGTCGGCTTGTTTGGATTCGTCTGGACTGGGGCCGCGCGCGCCGGTCGTGGCGGGCTTTCCTGGAGCAGGAATATGGCCGGACAGTTGTCTTTCCTTCCCCGCAGGTGGCGCCTTTCATTCCGCGTAACCGTGGTTGGAATGTTTCTTATCGTGACTGCGATGACCGCCCTGGTCGCAGTCGCCCTGCAATATCATTTCAGCGCGCAGATGGCGGGCGAGTCGGCACTGTCCAGCTATCGCCAGGCGGCAGGTCGCACCGGCGATTACCTCGCCGCCATGGATCGCAACGCAAAATCGACCCTGCGGCTGCTGGCCGTCGAATTCGATGCGCAAAACGATTCGCTGGCGTCGCGCAAGACGCTCTCCCTGTTCGCAACGGTGTTGCGCGGGCATGCCTCGTTCTATGCCGTCTATCTCGGTTTTCCCAACGGCGATCTCTACGACCTGATCAATCTCGACAGCGGACCGAACGTCCGCCGTCGCCTGCTGGCGTTGCCGCAGGACCGCTGGGCGCTGATGACGATCAGCAATGTCGACGGCAAGCGGGTGCGTCGCTACGCCTATTACGACCAGCACTTCCGCTTGCGCAGCACGCGCACGGAGGTCAGCACCTTCCATGCGACCGCCCGGCCCTGGTACCAGGGGGCGACGCGGAACGCGGTGTACAAGACCGCGCCCTACCTCTTCCAGTCGCTGCAGAGCCCTGGACAGACCTATTCGATCCGCCTGAATAACGGCAGCGTACTGGCGGCCGACGTGACGCTGGCGTCGCTTTCCGCCCGGCTCGACGAGCAGATCAGGGAGCCGGCCAGCCGGGTCTATCTCTACCAGCCGAACGGCGAACTGATCGCGAGCAACGAGGCGTCGTCCATCCCGCTGCAGCTGCCGGAAGCCAAACCGCTGTCCCTGACCCCGGCGCAGCAGGCGGTCGTCGCCAGTCATCCGGTATTGACGGTTTCCAATCTTGCCAACTGGCCACCCTTCGATTATTCCGTATCCGGACAACCGCAGGGCTACTCGGTGGACATGCTGTCGCTGGTCAGCCGGATGACCGGACTCAAATTTCGTTTCGTCAACGGTCCGAGCTGGTCGGAATTTCTGCAACAGTTCCAGGCAGGGGACGTCGACATTCTGCAGTCCGTGCTGCGGCCAGGGGACAACACGCCCCTGGGACTCATGACGAAAGCCTATGTCCACGCGCCGTTCGGCGTGCTCACGCGCCGCGATGCGCCGCCTGTGCGCAGCATCGAGCAGCTGTTCGGCAAGCGCGTCGCCATCCCGGCCGGCTGGTCGGTGATCGCCACGATCCGCAAGCACTTCCCGCAGGTGCACGTCGTCGAGGTCAAAGGCGTGAACGGCATGTTTGCCGCGGTGCGCAAGGGGAAGGTGGATGCCGGCATCGATACCGCAGCGCAGCTGCGCTACACCGCGCGGGAATTCTTCTATCACGACGTGAGTGTACATGCGCCGCTGGGTTTCGGCTCCGTGTCGATCAAGGACGGTCTGCATTACGCCGTGCAGCCGTCCCTGCCGGGGGTGGCCAAACTGATGGACGCCGCATTGGCGCACGTAACGCCGGCGCAGCGAGATGCGCTGCGTGCCCGCTGGCTCGGCAGCGAACAGGCGCCCAAGCAGAGCCCACGTGCCACGGTGCCTTATCCCGAGCTGATCAGCATGACCCGGGATCGGAACGCGCTCGACCGATTGCAACAGCTCGAGCTCGGTGGCCGTAAACAGTTCGTTTTTCTCGCCACTGTCGGCGGCACGGCCGATAAGGCGGAATACTTCGCCGTCGTTACGCCGGTCGCTGTGGTGCGCGCACAGGCCTATGCCGAGGCCGGACGGGCGGCGCTGGCGACGACCGGGATCCTGCTGCTGATGCTGCCGATCGCGTTCTGGTTGGCGACGTTCATCGTGCGGCCGGTCAAGCTGCTGGCGATCGAAGAGGAAAAGATTCGCGACAAGCGCTACGACGAACTCGCTCGGGTCGAAAGCAGCATTATCGAAATCGACGATTTGGCGGCCACGCAGATGGACATGGCACGCTCGATCGAGCGCCACGCCAAGCAGCAGGAAGCGCTGATGGACGCTTTCATCCAGCTGATCGCGCAGGCCATCGACGACAAGTCGCACTACACCGGGGGGCACTGCGCCCGCGTGCCCGAACTGGCAATGATGCTGGTGCGCAAAGCGGATGCCAGCGATGCGCCGCCGTTCGTACAGTTCCATTTCGCGAACGAAGCCGAGTGGCGCGAGTTCCGCATCGGCGCCTGGCTGCACGACTGCGGCAAGATCACCACGCCGGAGCACATCGTCGACAAGGGGAGCAAGCTCGAAACCATCTACAACCGCATTCACGAGATCCGCACCCGTTTCGAAGTGCTGTGGCGCGATGCCGTCATCGACTATTACGAGCAAAGGCAGGAGCGCCCACAGGCGGAGCCGGAACTGCGCGCCGAGATGGAAAGCAAGCAGGCCGAGCTGCAGGAGCAGTTCGCCTTTATTGCCGCCTGCAACCAGGGCAGCGAGTACATGGCCGCTGCGGACATCGCCCGGCTCGAGCAGCTCGCGCAAATCACCTGGCAGCGCCACTTCGACGACCGCCTGGGGCTCTCCCCCGTCGAAAGCGCGCGTTTCACGGAGCCGCCGCCGGCGCTGCCCGCGACCGAGAAACTGCTCGCCGACAAGCCCTGGCACATGAGTGAACGGAACGGCAACAGGACTTATCCGCCGCACCTTGGCATCAAAATGGAAGTGCCTGCGCTGCAGTACAACCGCGGCGAGCTGTACAACCTGAAAATCCAGCGCGGCACCCTGACCGCCGAGGATCGCTTCAAGATCAACGAGCACATCATCAGCACCATCCGCATGTTGGACAGCCTGCCTTTGCCCGAGGAACTGGAGCGCGTGCCGCGCTACGCCTCGACCCATCACGAAACGCTGGACGGGCGCGGCTATCCGCGCCGCTTGATGGCCGACGACCTGTCAATTCCCGAACGGGTCATGGTGCTGGCGGATATTTACGAAGCGCTTACCGCTGCCGATCGGCCCTACAAGAAGGCCAAGCCTGTCAGCGTGGCCATCGACATTCTGCACAAGATGGTGCTGGACAAGCACGTCGACCGCGACGTGTTCGAGCTGTTCCTGCGCAGCGGCGTGTATCTGGAATATGCCCGCCGGTTCCTGCCCGAGTCGCAGATCGATGCGGTCGACCTGAGTCTCTATGGGTGCGTTGAGTAGACGGACGCAAGGCCGATGTCCCGCGTTGACATTTATGAGCATCCGTTGGATTTGAGCGTGTATGGCCACAGTGAACGGGGAGGGCAAGCCCGATCATCTGTCCACTATAGGTTACTGCCGACTAACAGCGGCTCAGTGCCCCGGTGTGGCGGCAGCCGGCCAGAAGCGGGCGCTGTCCCTTTGTCCGACCACATCATTGGAGCGTCTGCTTCTGATGCGCATCTGCTTTTTCTGAAGGAAACCAAGAACGTCTCGAAAATGTCTAGAGAACTGGTGGCGATTCACATGATGAACCTGATCGGGACACAAAACCTGATCCAGGCGATACGGGCTGGGTGAAACTTTGTAGCCTCTATATCGCTTTCATAGCACCAGCATCATGGCAAACCCAATGGCGCAACTCGATGATCCATTCGGGAAACTTAAGGCGGTTTTGACACGGCCTAGGTCAGCAGCGGTCTTTTCGGTCAGCGCACATATGACAGTCTGCTTTCATCTGGTGAACAGATATCAGTATGGATATGCATGCTCAAGGTTGAATTGAGCCTGAATAGTATCTTGGACGGTGGTAGCTATTCAGTTTGTTGCATACGCGGGTGAAGTCTTGCGCATTTCTAGCGGTTGCGCTGAAGCGCCATCGATTCAGCCAGGACGAGTGCTGCTTCGATGGCATCGGTAACCGGCAGCCCGTGTTGCAATGCCAGTTGGGGTGCGCGGCCGGTCAGTCCTCCTGAAGCCAGAACAATCGCCTCCACACCGTCGTGACAGCGGGCTATGTGAATGGCTTCGTCGATGCGCTCGGCGACGGCTGCGGACGCATCGGCCGCCGCTGCTACGCCAACGCCTGCCGCATGTACGAAACAGCGTCCAGCCATACCGAACGTCGCCATGCGCGCACGAATACCGGGTACGGCGTTCTCAACCGTAGTGATGAGGGCGAAACGCTCGGCCACTAGGCGTACAGCGGCGATGGCAGCGACGACCGTATCGACGACAGGCGCATTCAGCAGGCGTCGGCCTGTTTCGACGGCAATGTCGTCGAAACAGGCCATAACGTAGGCATCGAAGTTCGGGTGGGCAGCCAACAGATCAAGTGCCAAGGGTTCGGCTTGCCGGCGCTCGTCGGCTGTTTCGATCGACAGCGGACTGCCGCGGGGGTTGACTACGTTAGCGATGGTGCCGGGACGGAGAATGCGTTCCGCCGCACCGCGCACCAATTCCGTCACCGCGGGATTGCCATTCGGATTGACGACCAGCAGGCGGCGTCCGGTCTGCGTCGCCGGCTGGTCGGTCGAATCCAGCGGCCTCACTGCTGCGACGCCAGATCAGGCAGCGCTGTCGCAATCTCGGGAATCAGGATCAGCAGGCCAGTAAAGGCGATCATGATGACGACGAAGGGCAATGCGCCGCGAATCACGTCATTGAAGGGGCCACCTTTCCTGATACCCTGAACGACGAAGAGGTTCATGCCGATCGGTGGCGTGACCAGACCGATCTCGCACATCACCACCACGAAGATGCCGAACCATACCGGATCGACCTGCAGTACGGTCACCATATGCACCGCGACAGGCACCGTCAGAACCAGCATTGATATCGTATCCATAAACATCCCGAGCACGACGTAGAAGGCGACGAGGAGCAGCAGAAAGGCGGTCTGGCTAAGCCCGAGCGAGGTCACCCAGCGAGTCACGACCTGGGTACCTCCTGTCATCGACAGGGTGACATTGAGCAGCAGCGCGCAGACGATCACAAGGAACACCATGCCGGTCGTGCGGGCGGATTGGATGAAGCAGTTTTCCAGCAACGTCCAGTTCAACCGGCCGTTCAGCCAGACGAAAAACAACGCCGCGAGTACGCCAAGCGCGGCACTTTCCGTCGGAGTGGCGAAGCCTCCGTATATCGAACCCATTACGATGCCGAAGATGAGCGCAGGAGGCACCAGATGCAGCAACAGCCGACGCTTTTCGTCCGCCGGAATCCGGGGCGCTGCCTTTTGCCGCCCGGCCTTGGGATAAGCGATGCCGATGTAAAGCGAGAACAATAACGTCAGCGCGATGCCGGGCACGATGCCAGCGACGAACAGCTGACCGACGGAGACGTTGGCCAGCGCGCCGTAGACCAGCAGGTTCACCGAGGGCGAATCAGGATGCCGAGCGTGCCGCCAGCGGCAAGCGTGCCCAGCGTCGGGCGTATCGGGTAGTTTCGCTTGCCCAGTGCCGGTAGTGCGACCGTGCCCACGGTTGCCGCCGTCGCCACCGACGATCCGGAGGTGGCGGCGAATAATGCACAGGTGCCAATGTTGGTGTGCAGCAAGCCGCCGGGTAGCCAGCCGAGCCACGCGGCCAGCGCCGCGAACATCCGATCCGCGATGCCTCCGCGCAGCAGCAACTCGCCCATGAGCATGAACAACGGGATTGCGGTCATCGCCGGGTTGTTCAGTGTGCTCCAGACCACGCCGCCCATGGTTTGTACGAGCGGCATGCCGTAGACGAGATAGCCGCCGAAGGCGCCGACAGTGAGGATTGCCACCGCGACCGGCATCGACAGGAACATCAGCGCCAGCATGGCCAGGAAAGCGGCAAAGATGGCGCCGATGCCGATCATGACCGCGTCTCTATGTCGGAGAGTTCGGCTTGCAGTTCGTCCTCGACCGTATCCGGTCCGTATTCATTGATTAGGGCCCGCGCGTCGCCGCGCAGGGCCAACCAGCAGGCGCGGAGGGCCAGCCACACCGCAACTAGAGCGAAGACGGTCATCCCGATCAGCCAAAGACTCTGGGGATAGATCAGCGGTGTCGCCCACGGCGTCTGGGCGACCGAGCCGAACTCTCGCGTTTGATGCACCGTCCATAGGCTGAACACGAACAGCGCGCTCGCGAGCGCGGCCAGCAAGACCGCGGCCAGTACGTTGAGCCCGGCCTGCAGCACTCGCGGCAAGCGCATATGCAGCAGATTGATACGGATGTGGCATTGTTCGACGGCTGCGACCATGAAGCACAAGGGCGCACTGGCGGCGATGGAGTAACCGGTGAGTTCCTCAACGCCGCTGAAGCTGAAATCGAAGAACTTGCGTAGAACGATTTCGGCCAAGATGATGCCGCAAAGTGTCAGCATCATTAGGCCAAAGACGATCGCTGCAACGCGCGAAAAGGTTTTCATGCGCATTCCGTTCCAACCTTTAGTGCTTCAGGGTCGCACCGACCGTGGCGAGCCAATCCTTCTCGCAGCTCGGATTAACGGCGTCGCACTCCTTCGTCCAAAGCGGCAGCGAGGTCTTGAACAGCGCCTGTTTCACGATAGCCAAATCGTTTTTGGTGACAGGTGCCGCGGTCAGGTGATAAAGACTGCCGTGTTTGCACGGCTGCTGCCCAGTGTTGCAGCGCATGGAGTCCTTGTAGAGTTCCTCGGAGTAGGCCCAGATCTTGGTGTCCAACGCGTCGATCGCACGCTGCAGTTTTTTCTGGTCCGCGGCCGAGAGCTTGTTCCAGGTCTGGAGGTTGATCGCGTAGCCATTCATGGCTAATTGTATGGGAACCGGCAACACCGTGGTCGTGACCTCAGGCCAGCCGGCGGAATTCGCCGAAGCGGAGCCGGTGATCGCGCAGTCCACAACTCCGCGCGCCAGGGCCTGCTGCACCTCGCCGAACGACAACGGCACGCCTACGGCACCGAATTTGGCGACGAAGTCTCCCGCCGACTGGTCGCCGACGCGAACCTTGAGATTCTTCAAATCCGCCGGCTACGAATCCTCGGCTTGCAGAAGATCATCTGCGGTCCGCAGGCCACATGCCCAACAGCTTCACCGAAGCGTTTCTGCAGATCGGCATCGACTATCGGCATGAACGGCTTTCACGTGCACTTTCGCTAGCGTAGTCGGTGTTACCCGGACCAGGTCGAACCCGAGGACAGTCGGCGCATCGCCGCTGACCTGCGAGCCACGATCGACCCGATGTTGAACAGGCCGTTCTTCAGTTCTGTGTTCATTCGTAGCCGGGATCCCGGAGACGTCCAGCGGTACGTAGCCGACCTTCACGTCCATGGCAAGTGCTAGCGAAGTGCTCGAAGAAAGGCTGTTCCATCTTTTGCTGGATTAAGCCAGAACCAGTCGGCCGGCCTAGAACGCGTAGCGTGAGAGGGGAGGCTTGGACGATTCCAGCAAAGCCGAGCAGGGCGACAATGATACAATTTTAGCGCACGAGAGACCCCCAAACTCTCATAGGTTGGGCCGCCCTACCGGGCGGCACTTATGAAATGTCGATGTCTCATCCTGCCGTGATGCGACATTTTATTTTCATAGTAATGGATTACTGGGGAAAATTATTCATTGAACTAGCACCAGCCGGAACCAAAGAATCGAGACCTCGCCCATTTTTGAAGTGATTGCACTAACACTGCGGTTGTGGCGGATACCGTTTCGCAGCTCGACGAGTTGGTCGAATTTCTTTGAGGTCGTCTCCGAGACTACAACGAAGTTCGCCCGCGCAGCGCGATTGGGTACAAGGTGCCGATTACCGTGCAAAATCCCGGAGGCGTTACCAGCCCGTCTCTTGGATCGTGGCCACAAAACTCTGACCAATAGTGGTCCAGATTCTGGGGACCAGAGCAGTCCATTAAGCACGAGCAACAGGCAACACAAGCTGATTGACATGCCGGCGAACGATTTGCTGTTCGACGGACAAACCATTGCGGTTTTTTCAGCCGGCACCGATATGGCGGGCTGTCCGTCGATTCATCGTGAAGGCAGCGTCGTCGATGTATCGTCTGCCACCGGGTCCGTTTATTGGTTTCCCGTTACTTAACGCCCCGTCCTTCCATTTCTGCATCTTATTCGTTGGCTGGCAATGCGCATTCGTCACAGAACCCCCACGTGCTTCAAGGCAGGTATCCACGCCAGACTGAATAGTGTCGCATCGCTAAGCGTCGACAGCTGCGGAGGGAATCCCTTCCTGCAGGCAGTCATATAGGGTGCTCCCGGCCTTGAACTTAAGCACTCACCGAGATTTGCAGCCGACTTGAGTAGCCCTTCTGTGCTGATCCACTGCGTAGTCTTCCAGACTTGGCATGCGATTAATCGCATGCGATTCGAGCAAACCTGGAGGCGGCTCCCGTGAGGCCACGATATTGAACAAGACAACCGTCTTCCTTGTGCGTAGCCGCCGTTGTGGGCGGGCCGAGGGCTTGTACCGGCGTGCCTACTTTTGGGGCGGGAGCAGGAGCTTGCACCGGCGTGCCTACTTTTGGGGCGGGTGCAGGGGCTTGCGCGGCGTGCCGACGGTTGGGGTCGGAGTCGTCGCCTGGTGACGCACGTTCGACACGACATTCATCGTCGATTGCTGCGACGCAGTGACATTGCCCATTCCTTTGCCGAAACTACAACCTGCACGTGGATCTGGGTCGAAGTGGCCGACGACGAAGATCGTCCGGTTTTATAGTACGCAAGTCGCGTCTTGAAGTAGGCGCTCGGCTTCGTAGCTGTCGCAGCTGTGGTAACGGCATCGGCAAAATGGAACGAAATTCTTTCTCGCCGTTCTTCATCTGGAGCATCCTGCCGATATCGACGGGGCGATTGGCGAGATCGATCGATTGACGAAGTTCGCCCCTCGGCCTTCGCGATTTGACCATATTTGTCCAACTCCATCGCCACCATAACAGCAGCAGTTGCAGCCACCGCAAAGCCGCGCTCGCACCACCAACCGTGCACTTCCAGCCTCTAGGGCAGCCTCTTCAATATTTCAGACCCTTCCGTAGCAATCGCTCTTCCTACCGCTGTCAAGGCA
>CAVVUY010000028.1:0-13955 GCA_963751375.1 uncultured Gammaproteobacteria bacterium | reverse complement strand
ATGAGCATCCGTTGGATTTGAGCGTGTATGGCCACAGTGAACGGGGAGGGCAAGCCCTATCATCTGTCCACTATAGGTTACTGCCGACTAACAGCGGCTCAGTGCCTCGGTGTGGCGGCAGCCGGCCAGAAGCGGGCGCTGTCCCTTTGTCCGACCACATCATTGGAGCGTCTGCTTCTGATGCGCATCTGCTTTTTCTGAAGGAAACCAAGAACGTCTCGAAAATGTCTAGAGAACTGGTGGCGATTCACATGATGAACCTGATCGGGACACAAAACCTGATCCAGGCGATACGGGCTGGGTGAAACTTTGTAGCCTCTATATCGCTTTCATAGCACCAGCATCATGGCAAACCCAATGGCGCAACTCGATGATCCATTCGGGAAACTTAAGGCGGTTTTGACACGGCCTAGGTCAGCAGCGGTCTTTTCGGTCAGCGCACATATGACAGTCTGCTTTCATCTGGTGAACAGATATCAGTATGGATATGCATGCTCAAGGTTGAATTGAGCCTGAATAGTATCTTGGACGGTGGTAGCTATTCAGTTTGTTGCATACGGGGTGAAGTCTTGCGCATTTCTAGCGGTTGCGTTGAAGCGCCATCGATTCAGCCAGGACGAGTGCTGCTTCGATGGCATCGGTAACCGGCAGCCCGTGTCGCAATGCCAGTTGGGGGGCGCGGCCGGTCAGTCCTCCTGAAGCCAGAACAATCGCCTCCACACCGTCGTGGCAACGGGCTATGTGGATGGCTTCGTCGATGCGCTCGGCGACGGCTGCGGACGCATCGGCCGCCGCTGCTACGCCAACGCCTGCCGCATGTACGAAACAGCGTCCAGCCATACCGAACGTCGCCATGCGCGCACGAATACCGGGTACGGCGTTCTCAACCGTAGTGATGAGGGCGAAACGCTCGGCCACTAGGCGTACAGCGGCGATGGCAGCGACGACCGTATCGACGACAGGCGCATTCAGCAGGCGTCGGCCTGTTTCGACGGCAATGTCGTCGAAACAGGCCATAACGTAGGCATCGAAGTCCGGGTGGGCAGCCAACAGATCAAGTGCCAAGTGTTCCGCTTTCCGGCACTCATCAGGCTGTTTTGGATCGACAGCGGACTGCCGCGGGGGTTGACTACGTTAGCGATGGTGCCGGGACGGAGAATGCGTTCCGCCGCACCGCGCACCAATTCCGTCACCGCGGGATTGCCATTCGGATTGACGACCAGCAGGCGGGACGGTCCGGATTCTCCCTCGCCGGCTGGTCGGTCGAATCCAGCGGCCTCACTGCTGCGACGCCAGATCAGGCAGCGCTGTCGCGATCTCGGGAATCAGGATCAGCAGGCCAGTAAAGGCGATCATGATGACGACGAAGGGCAATGCGCCGCGAATCACGTCATTGAAGGAGCCACCTTTCCTGATACCCTGAACGACGAAGAGGTTCATGCCGATCGGTGGCGTGACCAGACCGATCTCGCACATCACCACCACGAAGATGCCGAACCATACCGGATCAACCTGCAGTACGGTCACCATATGCACCGCAACAGGCGCATCAGAACCAGCATTGATATCGTATCCATAAACATCCCGAGCACGACGTAGAAGGCGACGAGGAGCAGCAGAAAGGCGGTCTGGCTAAGCCCGAGCGAGGTCACCCAGCCAGTTAGCGACCTGGGTACCTCCTGTCATCGACAGGGTGACATTGAGCAGCAGCGCGCAGACGATCACAAGGAACACCATGCCGGTCGTGCGGGCGGATTGGATGAAGCAGTTTTCCAGCAACGTCCAGTTCAACCGGCCGTTCAGCCAGACGAAAAACAACGCCGCGAGTACGCCAAGCGCGGCACTTTCCGTCGGAGTGGCGAAGCCTCCGTATATCGAACCCATTACGATGCCGAAGATGAGCGCAGGAGGCACCAGATGCAGCAACAGCCGACGCTTTTCGTCCGCCGGAATCCGGGGCGCTGCCTTTTGCCGCCCGGCCTTGGGATAAGCGATGCCGATGTAAAGCGAGAACAATAACGTCAGCGCGATGCCGGGCACGATGCCAGCGACGAACAGCTGACCGACGGAGACGTTGGCCAGCGCGCCGTAGACCAGCAGGTTCACCGAGGGCGGAATCAGGATGCCGAGCGTGCCGCCAGCGGCAAGCGTGCCCAGCGTCGGGCGTATCGGGTAGTTTCGCTTGCCCAGTGCCGGTAGTGCGACCGTGCCCACGGTTGCCGCCGTCGCCACCGACGATCCGGAGGTGGCGGCGAATAATGCACAGGTGCCAATGTTGGTGTGCAGCAAGCCGCCGGGTAGCCAGCCGAGCCACGCGGCCAGCGCCGCGAACATCCGATCCGCGATGCCTCCGCGCAGCAGCAACTCGCCCATGAGCATGAACGACGGGATTGCGGTCATCGCCGGGTTGTTCAGTGTGCTCCAGACCACGCCGCCCATGGTTTGTACGAGCGGCATGCCGTAGACGAGATAGCCGCCGAAGGCGCCGACAGTGAGGATTGCCACCGCGACCGGCATCGACAGGAACATCAGCGCCAGCATGGCCAGGAAAGCGGCAAAGATGGCGCCGATGCCGATCATGACCGCGTCTCTATGTCGGAGAGTTCGGCTTGCAGTTCGTCCTCGACCGTATCCGGTCCGTATTCATTGATTAGGGCCCGCGCGTCGCCGCGCAGGGCCAACCAGCAGGCGCGGAGGGCCAGCCACACCGCAACTAGAGCGAAGACGGTCATCCCGATCAGCCAAAGAGTCTGGGGATAGATCAGCGGTGTCGCCCACGGCGTCTGGGCGACCGAGCCGAACTCTCGCGTTTGATGCACCGTCCATAGGCTGAACACGAACAGCGCGCTCGCGAGCGCGGCCAGCAAGACCGCGGCCAGTACGTTGAGCCCGGCCTGCAGCACTCGCGGCAAGCGCATATGCAGCAGATTGATACGGATGTGGCATTGTTCGACGGCTGCGACCATGAAGCACAAGGGCGCACTGGCGGCGATGGCGTAACCGGTGAGTTCCTCAACGCCGCTGAAGCTGAAATCGAAGAACTTGCGTAGAACGATTTCGGCCAAGATGATGCCGCAAAGTGTCAGCATCATTAGGCCAAAGACGATCGCTGCAACGCGCGAAAAGGTTTTCATGCGCATTCCGTTCCAACCTTTAGTGCTTCAGGGTCGCACCGACCGTGGCGAGCCAATCCTTCTTGCAGCTCGGATTAACGGCGTCGCACTCCTTCGTCCAAACGGCAGCGAGGTCTTACAGCGCCTGTTTCACGATAGCCAAATCGCTTTTGGTGACAGGTGCCGCGGTCAGGTGATAAAGACTGCCGTGTTTGCACGGCTGCTGCCCAGTGTTGCAGCGCATGGAGTCCTTGTAGAGTTCCTCGGAGTAGGCCCAGATCTTGGTGTCCAACGCGTCGATCGCACGCTGCAGTTTTTCTGGTCCGCGGCGAGAGCTTGTTCCAGGTCTGGAGGTTGATCGCGTAGCCATTCATGGCTAATTGTATGGGAACCGGCAACACCGTGGTCGTGACCTCAGGCCAGCCGGCGGAATCGCCGGAGCCGAGCCGGTGATCGCGCAGTCCACAACTCCGCGCGCCAGGGCCTGCTCACCTCGCCGAACGACAACGGCACGCCTACGGCACCGAATTGGCGACGAAGGCTGCCGCCGACTGGTCGCCGACGCGAACCTTGAGATTCTTGATCGGCCAGGCTACGAATCCTCGGCTTGCAGAAGATCATCTGCGGTCCGGCAGGCGACATGCCCAACAGCTTACCCCGAAGCGTTTCTGAGATCGGCATCGACTATCGGCATGAAGGCTTTCACGTGCACTTTTCCACTAGCGTAGTCGGTGTTGAGCCCGACCAGGTCGAGCCAGGACAGTCGGCGCATCGCCGCTGACCTGCGAGCCACGGATCGACACGATGTTGAACAGGCCGTTCTTCAGGACTCGTAGTTCATTCGTAGCCGGGATTCCGGAGACGTCCAGCGGTACGTAGCCGCCTTCACGTCCATCGCGGAGCGCTGAGCCAAGTGCTCGAAGAAAGGCTGTCCATCTTTTGCTGGATTAAGCACCAGTCGGCTGGCCTAGAACGCGTAGCGTGAGAGGGGAGGCTTGGACGATTCCAGCAAAAGCTTGAAGGAGGGCGACAATGAGAATCAGTGCACCAGCAGCACCCAAACTCTCCATATTAAGGTTGGGCCGCCGTACCGGGCGGCACTTATGAAATGTCGATGTCTCATCCTGCCGTGATGGACATTTTATTGTATAGTAATGGATTTCTGGGGAAATTTATTCATTGAAATAGCACAGCCGGAACCAAAGAATCGATTCTCGCCCATTTTTGAAGTGATTGCACTGACACTGCGGTTGTGGCGGATACCGTTTCGCATATCGACGAGTTGGTCGAATTTCTTTGAGGTCATCTCCGAGACTACAACGTTCGCCCGCGCAGCGCGATTGGGTACAAGGTGCCGATTACCGTGCAAAATCCCGGAGGCGTCACCAACCCGTCTCTTGGATCGTGGCCACAAAACTCTGACCAATAGTGGTCCAGATTTCTTGGGGGCCAGAGCAGTCCATTAAGCACGAGCAACACGAACACAAGTGACTTCTCGCAGAGATGCTGGTGAACGATTTGCTGTTCAACGGACAAACCATTGCGGTTTTTTCAGCCGAACCTACAAGGCGGGCTGTCCCGGTTGATTCATCGTAAAAGGCAGGCGCGCGCCACGCAATCGTCTTCCACCGGGACCGTTATTGGTTGCCCGTTACTTGCTACCTGTGCCCTCCCCCTCATCTTATTCGTTGGCTGGCAATGCGCCGTCGTCACAGAACTGCCACGTGCTTCAAGGCAGGTATCCACGCCAGACGGGCCCGCGCCCGGATCGGTAAGCGTTGACAGTTGCGGAGGAATCCCTTCCTGCAGGTAGTCACAGAGGGGGTGTCCTGGCCTCAAGTTAAGCACTCACCGAAATTTGCAGCCGACTTGAGTAGCCCTTCTGTGCTGATCCACTGCGTAATCTTCGAGACTTGGCATGCGATCAATCGCACGCGATTCGAGAAAGCCTGCAGGCAGGCTCCCGTTGAGGCGACGATATTGAACAAGACAACCGTCTTCCTTGTGGCTGTAGCCGCCGTTGTGGGCGGGCTGGGGGCTTGTACCGGCGTGCCTACTTCGGGCGGGAGCAGGAGCTTGCACCGGCGTGCCTACTTTTGGGGCGGGTGCAGGGGCTTGCGCCGGCGTGCCCACGGTCGGGCCGGAGTCGTAGCCTGGTGACGCACGTTCGACACGACATTCATCGTCGATTGCTGCGACGCAGTCACATTGCCCATGTCCTTTGCCGAAACTGCACCCTGCACGTGGATCTGGGTCGAAGTGGCCGACGACGAAGATTGTCCGGTTTTATAGTACGCAAGTCGCGTCTTGAAGTAGGCGCTCGGCTTCGTAGCTGTCGCAGCTGTGGTAATGACATCGGCAAAATGGAACGAAAATTCTTCCTCGCCGTTCTTCATCTGGAGCATCCTGCCGATATCGACGGGGCATTGGCGAATCATCGATTGACGGCGTTGCCCCTCGGCCTTCGCGATTTGACCATATTTGTCCACTCCTCGCCACCATAACAGCAGCAGTTGCGGCCACCGCAAAAACCGCGCTCGCACCACCAACAGCTGCACTTCCAGCCTCTAGGGCAGCCTCTTCAGACATTTCAGACCCTTCCGTACAATCGCTCTTCCTACCGCTGTCAAGGCATCTTTCGCCGCACTTTCCCCCCAGCCTAAACGGAAGAGTAGCCGCCCGAAAAGGGGAACTTTCCAATGTCAGGACCCATAAAGGGAGCCCCGACTAAGAGGGGTTCCCCCCCTGGAGCGTGTTCGTGAGAGTCTGGTTCCAGTCAGGCGGTGTATAGATGTTTGTCTTGGGATAACGACCGCGGCGCCGGCGCCTAGCTCATGGCTTGACCATAGTGCGCTTTTTTTTCTGCCGCGATATAGATGTCATAAGCCTGCTTTGCCTGGTGCGCAATGAATCTTGTCGGGTCCCAGGTTCAGCAGGGAACTGGCTGCGCTAGCAGGTTCTTCTCCGACGCTGTTCGTTGGTTTGCCGGTTTTTGCTGCTGCATTGATCCCGCACCTTCAAAGCAAGGTGGCCAGGATGGAGCTTTTCCATGGTTTTTGTGTCGATGATGTGCCAAGCATTCTTCACTGCTGTTGCTTTGTTCACACCGCCTCACATTCCCGCGAGTTTTTTGGCCGTTTCGTTTATCTTCCTGCGTACGATCGGCGATCAGCTTGGCGAGGATGTCGTCTGCCCCCTTGCCCAGCCCAAAAATGCCAAACAATTGGTGTCTTGGGCATCACCCAAGCCATTTTTTTATTGAAAACAGGCTTTGGGCGATTTGATGCCGTGGAACACGGTACGCCTGTAATTGGGGGAACAGGGTCCAGCAGGTGCCACCACCATAGGAGCGTTTACTTGGCCTGCTGCAACATTTGAAAATGCCCTCATCGGACGGCCGGCTATGAAGTTGAATGCCGTCTTGCAGGAGGACGGTCCCCCGTCACCGGATTTGCCGTCCGGGCTCATACTCGGGAGGACATATCGGACATTCGCCGCCATGCCTGGCGCGGTTGTGGATCGAGCCTTTAACCGGGCAGGCTCGGTGCTCGGGTCCCCCCGCGGCTCGCCATCTTGCCGCACGCGTTCCATTGGTCCACCTTGGCGGCGGTGCGATGGTAGCCGGGTGGGCATTGCCAGCACTCCCCGCCGTTACGGGGATCGAAAAAGGAACCTGCCGAACATTTCCCCGATCCCAGAAAGGTCGCTGGGGCAGGATCCACCTGGCGCCGGCTGCTGGGAGGCCCGGTTGCTCGTGATGGCTCGACCGTTCCCACGGGGAAGTCATCAGGACAGGCGTAACACTTCCCTTGATCGTGAAAACTCCCTTTAGGGCACACTTTGATCTGCTGACCGTGGCGCTGTTCGCCGTGCTGCATCCTGGCGAAGCCAAGGCCCTCTCGAATCCATGGCTGGGGGTGCAGGGTCATTCCACCTGTGGTGGTATCGACCAGAATGGTAATCTGCAACCTGCTTGTGGTTACTCAGCGGCGATTTTTCATGGTCAGCAGATCAAAGTGTGCCCTAAAGGGAGTTTTCACGATCAAGGGAAGTGTTACGCCTGTCCTGATGGCTTCCATCGGAATTTAAAGCCGGTCACGAGCAACCGGGCCTGCCAGCAGCCGGCACCGGTTCATACTGCCCCAGCGACCTTTCTGGGATCGGGGAAATGTTCGGCAGGTTCCTTTTTCGATCCCCGTAACGGCGGGGAGTGCTGGCAATGCCCACCCGGCTACCATCGCACCGCCGCCAAGGTCGACCAATGGAACGCGTGCGGCAAGATCGGCAAAAAAGCGCATACGGCGTATTTCGAGCACCGGGCCTGCCCGGTTAAAGGCTCGATCCGCGACCCGCGCCATGGCGGCGAATGCTGGATATGTCCTCCCGACTATAGCCGGACGGCAAATCCGGTGACGGGAGCCCGTGCCTGCAAGACGGCATTCAACTTCACACCGGCCGTCGATAAGGGCATTTTCAAATGTGCAGCAGGCCAGATAAAGTCTCCCTATGGTGGTGGCACCTGCTGGACCTGTCCCCCCAATTACAGACGTACCGTATTCCACGGCATCAAATCGCCCAAAGCCTGTTTCAATAAAAAAATGGCTTGGGTGATGCCCAAGCGCCAATTGTTTGGCATTTTTGGGCTGGGCAAGGGGGCAGACGACATCCTCGCCAAGCTGATTGCCGATCGTACGCAGATCAACGAGACGGCCAAAAAATTCGCGGATGTCGGCGGTGTGAACGAAGCAACAGCAGTGAAGAATGCCTGGCACATCATCGACACAAAACCATGGGAAAGCTCCATCCTCGCCACCTTGCTTGAAGGTGCCGTGATCAATGCGGCGCAAAAACCGACAAACCAACGAACAGCGTCGGAGAAGAACCTGCTGGCGCAGGTTTCCCTGCTGATTCAATGGGACCGACAATTCATTGCGCACCAGGCAAAGCAGGCTTATGACATCTATATCGCGGCAGAAAAAAAGCACTATGACCAAGCCATGAGTCACACCGGCGCCGCGGTAGTCTATGCCGACAACGTCTATACACCGCCTGACTGGAACCAGACTCTCACGAACACGCTCCAAGCGGGGGCGCCCCTCTTAGTCGGGGCTCCCTATATGGGTATGACATTGAAAGTTCCCTTTTTTAGGGCGGCTACTCTTCCGTTTAGGCTCAGGGGGGAAAGTGCGGCAAAAGATGCCTTGACAGCGGTAGGAAGAGCGATTGCTACGGAAGGGTCTGAAATGTCTGAAGAGGCTGCCCTAGAGGCTGGAAGTGCAGCTGTTGGTGGTGCGAGCGCGGCTTTTGCGGTGGCTGCAACTGCTGCTGTTATGGTGGCGATGGAGTTGGACAAATATGGTCAAATCGCGAAGGCCGAGGGGCAACTTCGTCAATCGATCGATCTCGCCAATCGCCCCGTCGATATCGGCAGGATGCTCCAGATGAAGAACGGCGAGGAAGAATTTTCGTTCCATTTTGCCGATGTCATTACCACAGCTGCGACAGCTACGAAGCCGAGCGCCTACTTCAAGACGCGACTTGCGTACTATAAAACCGGACAATCTTCGTCGTCGGCCACTTCGACCCAGATCCACGTGCAGGGTGCAGTTTCGGCAAAGGACATGGGCAATGTGACTGCGTCGCAGCAATCGACGATGAATGTCGTGTCGAACGTGCGTCACCAGGCTACGACTCCGACCCCGACCGTGGGCACGCCGGCGCAAGCCCCTGCACCCGCCCCAAAAGTAGGCACGCCGGTGCAAGCTCCTGCTCCCGCCCCAAAAGTAGGCACGCCGGTACAAGCCCCCAGCCCGCCCACAACGGCGGCTACAGCCACAAGGAAGACGGTTGTCTTGTTCAATATCGTCGCCTCAACGGGAGCCTGCCTGCAGGCTTTCTCGAATCGCGTGCGATTGATCGCATGCCAAGTCTCGAAGACTACGCAGTGGATCAGCACAGAAGGGCTACTCAAGTCGGCTGCAAATTTCGGTGAGTGCTTAACTTCAAGGCCGGGAGCACCCTATATGACTGCCTGCAGGAAGGGATTCCCTCCGCAACTGTGGACGCTTACCGATGCGGGCACTATTCAGTCTGGCGTGGATACCTGCCTTGAAGCACGTGGCAGTTCTGTGACGACGGCGCATTGCCAGCCAACGAATAAGATGCAGAAACGGAAGGCACGGGTCGTTAAGTAACGGGCAACCAATGAACGGTCCCGGTGGCAGACGATGCATGGACGCACGCTGCCTTTTACGATGAATCCGACCGGACAGCCCGCCATATCGGTGCCGGCTGAAAAAACCGCAATGGTTTGTCCGTTGAACAGCAAATCGTTGGCCGGCATCTGTCAATCAGCTTGTGTTGCCTGTTGCTCGTGCTTAATGGACTGCTCTGGCCCCCAGAATCTGGACCACTATTGGTCAGAGTTTTGTGGCCACGATCCAAGAGACGGGTTGGTGACGCCTCCGGGATTTTGCACGGTAATCGGCACCTTGTACCCAATCGCGCTGCGCGGACGAACTTCGTTGTAGTCTCGGAGACGACCTCAAAGAAATTCGACCAACTCGTCGAGCTGCGAAACGGTATCCGCCACAACCGCAGTGTTAGTGCAATCACTTCAAAAATGGGCGAGGTCTCGATTCTTTGGTTCCGGCTGGTGCTAGTTCAATGAATAAATTTCCCCAGCAATCCATTACTATGAAAATAAAATGTCGCATCACGGCAGGATGAGACATCGACATTTCATAAGTGCCGCCCGGTAGGGCGGCCCAACCTATGGAGAGTTTGGGGATGTCTCGTGCATGATTCTCATTGTCGCCCTGCTCGGCTTTGCTGGAATGTCCGAGCCTCCCCTCTCACGCCACGCGTTCTAGGCCAGCCGACTGGTTCTGGCTTAATCCAGCAAAAGATGGAACAGCCTTTCTTCGAGCACTTCGCTCAGCACTCCGCCATGGACGTGAAGGTCGGCGAGGTACCGCTGAACGTCACCGCGACCCCGGCTACAAATGAACAACCAGTCCTGAGAATGGCCGGTTGAACATCGCGTTGATCCGCGGCTCGCAGGTCAGCGCGATGCCCCGACCGTCCTCGGCTTCGACTTGTTCGGCTGGACACCGACTACGCTAGTGGAAAAGTGCACGTGAAAGCCTTCATGCCGATAGTCGATGCCGATCTGCAGAAACGCTTCGGGGTGAAGCTGTTGGGCATGTGGCCTGCCGGACCGCAGATGATCTTCTGCAAGCCGAGGATTCGTAGCCTGGCCGATCTGAAGAATCTCAAGGTTCGCGTCGGCGACCAGTCGGCGGCAGCCTTCGTCGCCAAATTCGGTGCCGTAGGCGTGCCGTTGTCGTTCGGCGAGGTGCAGCAGGCCCTGGCGCGCGGAGTTGTGGACTGCGCGATCACCGGCTCCGCTTCGGCGAATTCCGCCGGCTGGCCTGAGGTCACGACCACGGTGTTGCCGGTTCCCATACAATTAGCCATGAATGGCTACGCGATCAACCTCCTGACCTGGAACAAGCTCTCGCGCGCGGACCAGAAAACTGCAGCGTGCGATCGACGCGTTGGACACCAAGATCTGGGCCTACTCCGAGGAACTCTACAAGGACTCCATGCGCTGCAACACTAGGCAGCAGCCGTGCAAACACGGCAGTCTTTATCACCTGACCGCGGCACCTGTCACCAAAAACGATTTGGCTATCGTGAAACAGGCGCTGTTCAAGACCTCGCTGCCGCTTTGGACGAAGGAGTGCGACGCCGTTAATCCGAGCTGCGAGAAGGATTGGCTCGCCACGGTCGGTGCGACCCTGAAGCACTAAAGGTTGGAAAGGAATGGGATGCGCATGAAAACCTTTTCGCGCGTTGCAGCGATCGTCTTTGGCCTAATGATGCTGACACTTTGCGGCATCATCTTGGCCGAAATCGTTCTACGCAAGTTCTTCGATTTCAGCTTCAGCGGCGTTGAGGAACTCACCGGTTACGCCATCGCCGCCAGTGCGCCCTTGTGCTTCATGGTCGCAGCCGTCGAACAATGCCACATCCGTATCAATCTGCTGCATATGCGCTTGCCGCGAGTGCTGCAGGCCGGGCTCAACGTACTGGCCTGGTCCTGCTGGCCGCGCTCGCGAGCGCGCTGTTCGTGTTCAGCCTATGGACGGTGCATCAAACACCAGAGACCGGCTCGGTCGCCCAGACGCCGTGGGCGACACCGCTGATCTATCCCCAGAGTCTTTGGCTGATCGGGATGACCGTCTTCGCTCTAGTTGCGGTGTGGCTGGCCCTCCGCGCCTGCTGGTTGGCCCTGCGCGGCGACGCGCGGGCCCTAATGAATGAATACGGACCGGATACGGTCGAGGACGAACTGCAAGCCGAACTCTTCGACATAGACGCGGTCATGATCGACATCGGCGCCATCTTTGCCGCTTTCCTGGCCATGCTGGCGCTGATGTTCCTGATGCCGTCGGGTGGCAATCCTCACTGTCGGCGCCTTCGGCGGCTATCTCGTCTACGGCATGCCGCTCGTACAAACCATGGGCGGCGTGGTCTGGAGCACACTGAACAACCCCGCGATGACCGCATCCCGTCGTTCATGCCCATGGGCGAGTCGCTGCTGCGCGGAGGCACCGCGATCGGATGTTCGCGGCGCTGGCCGCGTGGCTCGGCGGTCCACCCGGCGGCTTGCTGCACACCAACATCGGCACCTGCGGACGACTTCGTCGCCACCTCCGGATTGCTCGGTGGCGACGGCGGCAACCGTGGGCACGGTCGCACTACCGGCATGGAAGCGATGTACTGATACGCCCGACGCTGGGCACGCTGTCCGCTGGTGGCACGCTCGGCATCCTGATTCCGCTCCCGGGCTAAGCCGCTGGTTACGGCGCCATGGCGCGAACGCTCCCGCGCCGGTCAGCTGTTCGTTGCTGGCATCGTGCCCGGCATCGCGCTGACGTTATTGTTCTCGCTTTACATCGGCATCGCTTATCCCAAGGCCGGGCGGCAAAAGGCAGCGCCCCGGATTCCGGCGGACGAAAAGCGTCGGCTGTTGCTGCATCTGGTGCCTCCTGCGCTCATCTTCGGCATCGTAATGGGTTCGATATACGGAGGCTTCGCCACTCCGACGGAAAGTGCCGCGCTTGGCGTACTCGCGGCGTTGTTTTT
Source organism: uncultured Gammaproteobacteria bacterium (assembly GCA_963751375.1). Classification (GTDB taxonomy): domain Bacteria; phylum Pseudomonadota; class Gammaproteobacteria; order DSM-5130; family Acidihalobacteraceae; genus Acidihalobacter_A. Next base: position 1,689 of record CAVVUY010000028.1, on the reverse strand, counting down.
CGTCTGGCTGAACGGCCGGTTGAACTGGACGTTGCTGGAAAACTGCTTCATCCAATCCGCCCGCACGACCGGCATGGTGTTCCTTGTGATCGTCTGCGCGCTGCTGCTCAATGTCACCCTGTCGATGACAGGAGGTACCCAGGTCGTGACTCGCTGGGTGACCTCGCTCGGGCTTAGCCAGACCGCCTTTCTGCTGCTCCTCGTCGCCTTCTACGTCGTGCTCGGGATGTTTATGGATACGATATCAATGCTGGTTCTGACGGTGCCTGTCGCGGTGCATATGGTGACCGTACTGCAGGTCGATCCGGTATGGTTCGGCATCTTCGTGGTGGTGATGTGCGAGATCGGTCTGGTCACGCCACCGATCGGCATGAACCTCTTCGTCGTTCAGGGTATCAGGAAAGGTGGCCCCTTCAATGACGTGATTCGCGGCGCATTGCCCTTCGTCGTCATCATGATCGCCTTTACTGGCCTGCTGATCCTGATTCCCGAGATCGCGACAGCGCTGCCTGATCTGGCGTCGCAGCAGTGAGGCCGCTGGATTGACCACCAGCCGGCGACGCAGACCGGATGCCACCTGCTGGTCGTCAATCCGAATGGCAATCCCGCGGTGACGGAATTGGTGCGCGGTGCGGCGGAACGCATTCTCCGTCCCGGCACCATCGCTAACGTAGTCAACCCTCGCGGCAGTCCGCTGTCGATCGAAACAGCCGACGAGCGCCGGAAAGCGGAACACTTGGCACTTGATCTGTTGGCTGCCCACCCGGACTTCGATGCCTACGTTATGGCCTGTTTCGACGACATTGCCGTCGAAACAGGCCGACGCCTGCTGAATGCGCCTGTCGTCGATACGGTCGTCGCTGCCATCGCCGCTGTACGCCTAGTGGCCGAGCGTTTCGCCCTCATCACTACGGTTGAGAACGCCGTACCCGGTATTCGTGCGCGCATGGCGACGTTCGGTATGGCTGGACGCTGTTTCGTACATGCGGCAGGCGTTGGCGTAGCAGCGGCGGCCGATGCGTCCGCAGCCGTCGCCGAGCGCATCGACGAAGCCATCCACATAGCCCGTTGCCACGACGGTGTGGAGGCGATTGTTCTGGCTTCAGGAGGACTGACCGGCCGCGCCCCCCAACTGGCATTGCGACACGGGCTGCCGGTTACCGATGCCATCGAAGCAGCACTCGTCCTGGCTGAATCGATGGCGCTTCAGCGCAACCGCTAGAAATGCGCAAGACTTCACCCGCGTATGCAACAAACTGAATAGCTACCACCGTCCAAGATACTATTCAGGCTCAATTCAACCTTGAGCATGCATATCCATACTGATATCTGTTCACCAGATGAAAGCAGACTGTCATATGTGCGCTGACCGAAAAGACCGCTGCTGACCTAGGCCGTGTCAAAACCGCCTTAAGTTTCCCGAATGGATCATCGAGTTGCGCCATTGGGTTTGCCATGATGCTGGTGCTATGAAAGCGATATAGAGGCTACAAAGTTTCACCCAGCCCGTATCGCCTGGATCAGGTTTTGTGTCCCGATCAGGTTCATCATGTGAATCGCCACCAGTTCTCTAGACATTTTCGAGACGTTCTTGGTTTCCTTCAGAAAAAGCAGATGCGGCATCAGAAGCAGACGCTCCAATGATGTGGTCGGACAAAGGGACAGCGCCCGCTTCTGGCCGGCTGCCGC
>CAVVUY010000027.1:0-10056 GCA_963751375.1 uncultured Gammaproteobacteria bacterium | reverse complement strand
GACATTGTCTTACGCCATCGTGGCGGCCATGAGCGGCCGCTATACGGCAGCGGCCATCGCCGTGTTCATCGCCATGGTGCTGGACGGCCTCGACGGCCGCGTGGCGCGCATGACGAACACCCAGAGCGCGTTCGGCGCCGAATACGACAGCCTGTCCGACATGGTGTCGTTTGGTCTCGCGCCGGCGCTGGTGATGTACCAGTGGTCGCTGGTCCATATGCACTCGCTGGGTTGGTTCGGCGCCAAAGCCAGTTGGCTGGTGGCGTTCTTTTACGCCGCCGCCGCCGCGTTGCGCCTGGCACGTTTCAACACGCAGGTCGGGGTCGCCGACAAGCGCTATTTCCAGGGGCTGCCGAGCCCGACCGCGGCCGCCGTGATGATGGGTTCGGTATGGGTGGCTGAACAGTTCGGCCTGTCCGGCGAGGCGTTGATGTTCCCGGCGCTGGCCGTGACGCTGTTGTGCGGCGGGCTGATGGTAAGCAATGTCGCCTATTACAGCTTCAAGGATCTCGACCTGCGCAAGCGCGTGCCCTTTATCGCCGTGCTGCTGATGCTGGGGCTGTTCGTGCTGGTGGCGCTGTGGCCCTCGATCGTGCTGTACACCTTGTTCGGTCTGTATACCCTCTCGGGGCCGGCGCTCAGCGTCTGGAGGCGTTGGCGCAAGCGCCGCCGGCAGGCGGCGTCCGAGCCGCTCAACAGGCCCTAGTTTCGTCCGGAGGACGCATGAGCACCCAACCGTTGATCATTTTCGATACCACGCTGCGCGACGGCGAGCAGAGCCCCGGCGCGTCCATGACGCGGGACGAGAAGGTGCGCATCGCCAAGGTGCTGGAACGCATGCGCGTGGACGTTATCGAAGCGGGGTTTCCGGCTGCCAGTCCTGATGACTTCGAATCCGTGCGAGCGGTTGCGCAGGCAGTACGCGACAGTCGCGTCTGCGGGCTCGCACGCGCTCTGGAGAGAGACATCGAACGTGCCGGCGAGGCGCTCAAGGGAGCGGCCGCGCCACGCATCCATACCTTTATCGCCACCTCGCCGATTCACATGCAGCACAAGCTGCGCATGGAGCCGGACCAGGTGATCGAACAGGCGGTCAAGGCGGTCAAGCATGCGCGCCGCTTCGCCGACGATGTGGAGTTCTCGGCCGAGGATGCCGGGCGTTCCGAAGCGGATTTCCTGTGTCGCATCATCGAGGCGGCCATCGAGGCCGGTGCTTCCACCATCAATATCCCGGATACGGTGGGCTACAACGTACCGGAACAGTTCGGGCAGTTGATCGAGACGCTGCTGAAGCGCATTCCGAACGCCGACAAGGCTGTGTTCTCCGTGCATTGTCATAACGACTTGGGCCTGGCGGTGGCGAACTCGCTGTCGGCCGTGCAGCACGGCGCGCGCCAGGTGGAGTGCACCATCAACGGCCTGGGCGAACGCGCCGGCAACGCCTCGCTGGAGGAGGTGGTGATGGCGGTCCGCACCCGGCGCGACGTGTTCGATTGCGACACGCGCATCGACGCCACGCAGATCGTGCCTGCCTCGCGCTTGGTGTCGAGCATCACCGGATTCCCGGTGCAGCCGAACAAGGCCATCGTCGGCGCCAACGCCTTCGCGCACGAGTCCGGCATCCATCAGGACGGCGTGCTCAAGTCGCGCGAAACCTACGAGATCATGCGCGCCGAGGACGTCGGCTGGAGCGCCAACCGAATCGTGCTGGGCAAGCACTCGGGGCGCAACGCCTTACGCACCCGGCTCAAGGAATTGGGCATCGAGTTCGCTTCCGAGGAGGAGCTCAACGCCGCTTTCGCCCGTTTCAAGGATTTGGCCGACAAGAAGCACGAGGTCTTCGACGAGGATCTGCAGGCGCTGGTGTCCGAAACGGAGGCGGCCGAGCGCGAGCGCCACGCACTGGTGTCCATGCGGGTGTGCTCGGAGACCGGCGAGACGCCGGTGGCCAGCATCACTTTGGCTATCGACGGCGCCGAGCAACATGCGGAGTCGGCCGGTAGCGGTCCGGTGGATGCGACTTTCAGCGCCATCGAGTCCATCGTTGGCAGCGGCGCCGAGCTCAAGTTGTACTCGGTCAACGCCATTACCAGCGGCACCGACGCGCAGGGCGAGGTGACGGTGCGCTTGGAAAAGGGTGATCGCATCGTCAATGGGCAGGGCGCCGACACGGATATCGTGATCGCCTCGGCGCGGGCCTATCTCAATGCGCTGGACAAACTGGCGACCGGCGTGCGCCGTGAGCACCCGCAGTTCGGTGACGTATAGAAAATCCGCGTCCGCATACTTCTTGCAGGCGGTGTGATTTGGGCGGCGTTGTTGTGACTGACGGCGCCTGCCGTCTCTGCTGGTTTGGTGTATGAGCGGCAGTCGGCGCTCTGGTTTGAAATTGCGCTAGATCAATAAAATGGTTTAAAGGGCTTATAAGATTCATTGCCTCCATTTATGTTAGTAAATTCTTATTTACTACTATAATGGATGGAGGAGCAATGACCTGGCGTTTTCCGAAGATGACGCGCCGCGCCTTCCTCAAGGGTGCGGGAGCGAGCACATTTGGTGTGACCTTGTTCCGTCCCGACTGGATCAAGCTACCAGGCCCGACCAAGAACGAAGTAAGCGACTGGGGACAAACCTGGAAAACGCGCGAAGCGTATTCCATCTGCAACTACTGCTCATCCTTCTGTTCGGTGCGGGCCACCGTGGAGGAGCGCGACGGGCAGGAGCGTATCGTCAAGCTCGGCGGCAATCCCCGCTCGACCCTCAATGGCGACAAACTTTGCGCGAGAGGTCAGTCGGGCTACCGGCAGGTCTACAGCGTCGATCGGATCAAAACGCCTCTGATCCGCGTGCCGGGATCCAAACGAGGCGAATGGTCCTTCCGCAGCGTGAGCTGGGACGAGGCCTATGCCTATATAGCCAAGAAGAGCAAGGCCATCAAACCCTACGAGTGGACAGTCTACGGCGGCTGGTCGACCTGCTCGTTCTACATCCCGGAAACCTTTAATTTTACGCTGGCGAACGAAATTCCGAACCTGATCACTTCGCCCACCCAGAACTGTGTGTTCAACGGCCATCTGGGCACCAACTCGCTGACCGGCAACTACGTGGTTCACGGCGAGGTGATCGAGGACTACGGCAATTCGGACTACATCATCGCCTGCGTCGGTAACGCCTCGATCGGCGGCGTTTCCACCTGCCGCGCGGTGCGTTTCGCCCAAGCCAAGGAAAAGCGTACCAAGGTGATCGTGCTAGATCCGCGCGCGTCCGAAACCGCTAGCAAGGCCGACGAATGGCTGCAGGTCCGCCCAGGTAGCGACCTGGCCTTCATGCTGGCGATGCTGCGTGAGCTGATGCAAGGCGGCCACTATCACGACACGTTCGTGCGCATCCACAGCAATCTGCCGTTCCTGTGCTACCGCGACGAGCATAACGCGTGGCAGCTCTACCGCTCGGCCAAGGGCGAGCCGGCCGTGATCGATGCGGACAGCGGCGAAGTGCGCTTCCTGCCGGCTTTTTCCAACCGCAACGATGCCGACGTCGATGGCCAGGCCGTGAAACCCGCCCTGCAGGTGTCAGACGGTTTCACACGGGAAGGCAAGGCGATGGTCACCGTCTTTCAGGCCCAGACGAAGGGTCTGGAGAGCTATACGCCTGAATGGGCGGAGAAAATCACTGGCGTTCCTGCACCTACTATCCGCCGCATCGCCGCCGAATTCGGCGCGGCCAAGCGGCCGTTGCTGCAGCCGGGCTGGTCCGGCGCACGCTATGGCAACATGCAGATGCTGCGCCGTACGCAGGCGCTGATCCAGGGGCTGGTCGGCGGCATCGACAGGCCCGGAGGATGGCTGTTCGGCGCGGAGTGGCGCGAGCAGGTCGGTTACATGCAGGAGCACATCGACAAGCCGGGCTTCCCGCCGATGGGCCGCGCCGGCATGCCGTTCGTCGAATGGACCGGCCGGCATTTCTCCGACCCGAACAACTTCAGCCACGGTTTTCCGGCCTGGTCCGTGGTGCACCGCGACAGCATCGACAAGCTAAGCGCGCATTGGGCGGCGATGCCCACGTCCACCGACGTCGGTTTCCTGCCTGCGGTCAAGGGCGAGCTCAGCTACAAGGGCAAGCCGTATCAGGTCAAGGCCATCCTGCTCAACGGAACCAACCCGATGCGCGATGCGCGCGAGAAGGTCTGGCGCGACGCGTTGTCCGATCCGGCGCTCGAACTGGTGGTGGTGATGGACGTCATGGCCTCGGATACGGGGGCCTATGCCGACGTCATTCTGCCCGAGAGCAGCTATCTGGAGCGCGACGAGCCGTCTATCTACGGTAACGGCGTCAATCCGGACGCCATGCTCATCACGCGTAACAAGGCGATCGAGCCTTTGTTCGACACCCAGACCCTGCCCGACGTGTTCCTCAAGCTGACGGAGATCCTGAGCGGCGACGAGCGCAATTATCCACGCGCGCTCGAACACTACACCGGGCTGCCGGCCGATCGTCTGATTGCCCTGACCGAGAAATTTCGCGCCCAGAAGGTGCGCGATCCCTTTAATCAGGCGCTTCGGCGAGTGCGTTTCGAAGCCAAGGCCGAAGAGCTGCACATCTCGCCGGAGCATCTGGAGAAGGTGCTGCGCGAGCAGGGCGTCTACCCCGTGGCCCAGGCCCAGGAACTGCTGGACCGGGGTGGTATGCCCTGGAAGCGCCCGCTGCCCACGCCGAGCGGGCGTGCTGAGTTCTTCAGCAATCTCTATGGCGACATGCGCGACAAGTTCGCGCTCTACGACAATTCGTTCTTCGACGTGCTGGCCACCTATATCCCGCCGCAGGAGCGAGCGAACAAACAGGCGGACGCGCCGCTGGAGGCCGACGAGTTCTTCTTCACCTTCGGCATGGTGCCGACTGTGTCGCACTGCTCGCCCAACAACGACTTTCTGCCGCTGGTCGGTATCAACGCCTTCCGCGGCGACGTCTATCACGGCGTCTGGATACACCCCGACCGGGCCAAGCGCCTTGGCATCCGCCAAGGGCAGAAGATCGAGTTGCGCAACGCCGTTTCCGGCGAGCGCACCGAGGGGAGTGCGTATCTGACGCACCTGACGCGAGAGGACACGCTGTTCATGTACAGCGGCTTCGGCGCCAAGACCCCTGCGCTGCGCTATGCGAGCGGCGTGGGTACGGCCCTGAACCAGATCACGGGCGACCTGACCGAGCCGGTCAGCGGTGGAACCAGCAATCAGGAATACACCGTGCGCGTGCGCGGATTGTGAGGAGCGATTCATGGCACATTACGCGATGGTGATCAACGTCGATACCTGTGTGGGCTGCAACGCCTGCATGGCGGCCTGCTCGCAGGCCAATCAGACGCCCGTGTGGGATTCCACCAAGTTCCGCACCTACGTGCATGACGAGGAGTTCAAGAAGGATGGGCGCTGGGTGCGGCAGTTCTTTCCGCGCCTGTGCAACCAGTGCGACAACCCACCCTGCGTTTCGGTCTGTCCCACCGGCGCCACCTGGAAGGAACCCAGTGGTCCGGTGCGGGTGAATCCCGAGGTATGCATGGGCTGCGAGGCCTGCGCCCAAGCCTGTCCCTACGATGCGCGCTATCCGATCGATCGCGAGGATGTCGATCGCGCCAAGGCCTACTACGGTGCGGAATTCCTCAAGCGCACCCAGCCAGCCGTGGACAAATGCGATTTCTGCTGGGACCGCTTGCAACAGGGGCTTGAGCCCGCCTGCGTGGAAACCTGTGTGGCGCACTCCCGCATCTTCGGCGACCTCGACAATCCTGACGATCTTGTCAGCAAGATCGTCGCGACGGGAAAGGCCAAGACCTTGCTGCCGGAACTCGGCACGGGACCGAACGTGTTTTATATCGACAAGCTTCCGGAGGAACTGGCATGAGCGCAGGTGTGCATCTGGTCGGAACTTTCGCCACCCAGGAACGCTGGCTGACGCTGGTGGTCGCGTATCTCTTCCTGGGCGGACTGGGCGCGTCGCTGATCGCCATCTCGACGTTTACTGACCGCTACTTCCGTCCTTCTGCGGTCTTGACCCGGTGGGGCATATACTCGGGCGTGATCTTCCTGGGCATCGGTTCGCTGCTGCTGTTGTTTCATCTGCTGCACCCCATAAGAGCCTGGGAGGTGCTGCTGCCGTGGAATCCTCTGCTGCATCCGACCTCCTGGATCGCCTGGGGGACGCAGTTCATCATCTGGTCGATGGTCTTCGCGATGCTGTACGCGTGGCCGCGCGTACACGAAGGCTGGGCCAGGCGATTGCTCGCCCGGGGTGGTGCGACACGCTGGCTGGCGCAGTGGTGCGAACGGCTCGCCACGCCGTTCGCCTGGCTGGCCATCCTCAACGCTCTTGCAACGGTAGTCTACACAGGCCTGTTGCTGCGCTCGTTTCCGGCCGTCGCGTTATGGCACAACCCCTTGGTTCCGGCTCTGTTTACGGTATCCGCGCTGTCCACGGGACTGGCCTATCTGCTTCTGGTGCAATACGCAGCATTGCGCGAACATGGTCCAATCGCACGCGCCTACGAACGGCTAGACGTATTGCTGATCGTCGTGGAGATCGTGCTCGTCGGCATTTTGCTGTTTGCCGTGCTGCCCGCGAGCGCGTCCGGGCGGGCGAGTTACACACTGCTGATGGGCAGTTGGGGCTGGGTTCTGGGATTCATGGTGCTGGGCCTGTTGGTGCCGCTGCTGCTGGAAATAAAGGGCAGTCTCAAAGGCTGGGACTCGCCGGTCCCGGTTATGGCGGCCGCCGTCCTGGTGCTCGTCGGAGGTTATCTGCTACGGCACTATTTCCTCGGCTCCGGCGTGTATTACTTCCCATGGGCCAACGCCCACCAGATGGGCGTGCTGGGTTCGGATGTGGTCTCCCATGTCCTGCGCTGACCGAGCGGCGGAGCTGCGCTTCTGCGCGGCCTGCCTGGCCGAACCGAATACAGGCGCTCTGGCGGCGCTCGATCTGGCTTCGGTATGGCAGCCCTGGCTGGGAAGTGCGATCCGTCAGCTCATGCACGCGGGACTGGACGCCTGGCGGGGCGAGCACACCAGGCTGTTCGTCGTGCCGGCATTGGCACCGCCTTTCGCTTCCGCCTTCCGCGAGGGCGGCATCAACGGTGCTGCATCGCGCGCGGCGGAGGAGTTCTATGCGACGCTGGGGTTGGCGACGCGCGAGGGATTGCCTGCCGACTACCTAGGAAGCCTGCTGGAGTGCGAGGCATATCTGCTGGAAAACGCCGCTGTGCAGGATGCCGAAGCGTTTCGCCGGACGTTCATGGCGGACTGGATCGAGCGTTTCGTCGCCAGCTTGTCGGAACATTCGACCCTGGAGTTCTATCGTGGGCTGGGTGAGCGCATCCTGGCTCTTCACGGCCTCGATGGACGGGTTTCGTCCGGAATGGCGCCATGATGCCGAGGGGCGGAGGGAGCATGAAGATTGCTGTTGCCAGCCAGAATCGTCGTGAAGTGACCGGGCATGCCGGTCGGTGCCGTAACTTCTGGATATACGGTATTCGGGAGGGCGAGGTTGCCGGGCGCGATCTGCTCGAATTGCCTAGAAGCCAGTCCTTTCACGATCACGCCCCTCATATGCCGCATCCGCTCGATGGCGTGCAGGTTGTCATCACTGGCGGAATGGGGGGCGGTTTCGTCGAGAAACTCGCGAAAAGAGGTATTGAGGCTTTGGCGACATCCGAGCGTGATCCCGATCAGGCGGTCGCTGCCTGGCTGCGTGGAACCCTTGAACGCCTTCCGCTAGAGGATTCGCAGCGCGATGAGCATGAAAGCGATGATTGAGGTGTCTTCGTCGGAGGGGTATGCGCCTTGAGCTGGCAGTTGCCGCAAGGGGCGTCCGCTCAGGAGCGCTTCGATCAGCTGCTTGCCGTTTTTAGGTATACGGGCGATGTCGAGCTTGCAGGACGCTCGTATATGAATCCGGCGGTAGGCTATGGTTGGCGTGGGCTGTCGGAACGTGATGATTGGGCCGACGGCTATGTACTGACGCCGTGGATGCTGGCGCGGGTATATCTGCCCTTGACCAGGCCAGCCATCGACCTACCCGCTGACTGGGAGGCCCGGGCACGTACAGGCCAGCCGTTCCAGCTGATCGGGCCAGCCATGGACGTCGCCGTCGGCGAGGAACTCCACCGCCTGCATTTGCAATGGCTGCAGGGCTACGGCCACCTGCTGTTCCTGCCGCTGGTACAGAATCTTTCCCGATTCGCCGATGCCGACGAGGTATGGGCTGTATGGGATGGAGTGCTTGCGGCGCGGGATCGCAATCGCGAAGAACGGCTTGCGGCCCTGCAGCAGCGGGATGCCGCGATCGACCGGCGCGAATTCCTGCGGCGCATGAGCGGAGCCGATTGACTTAAACCTCGCTGCGTTGCGCTGACGACACGTTACAATCATTGTCTATCGCAGTCATGGTTGGACGGCGCAACGGCGGAGGTGGCGTGAGTAACGCGAGAGGGCAGTATCTGGAAGCGATGGGCATTCAGGCATGGGCGCGCCGTGCCGATCTGCCTAGTGCCCGTTCAGCGTCGCCATCGGTTTCCGATGTTTCCGAATCCGAGCTGCCGCCTGTCGTGGCGGAAGCGGCTATCCCTAAGCCCGAACCGCGCTTCTCCGAGGCCGGTGAGGTGCGTCCTGTTGACGCGCTCGACTGGGCGGATCTGGAGGCTCGGGTCATCGGTTGTACGCTGTGCGAGCTGCACGCCGGACGTACCCATGGCGTATTCGGTGTCGGCGCACGCGATGCGGACTGGATGATCATCGGCGAGGGTCCCGGCGCCGAGGAGGATCGTCAGGGCGAGCCGTTCGTGGGTCGCGCAGGGAAGCTGCTCAACAACATGCTGCGTGCGCTGGGGCTGCGTCGTGAGGCAGTGTATATCGCGAACATCGTGAAATGCCGGCCACCCGGCAACCGCGACCCGAAGCCGGAGGAGGCCGCGACCTGCCGGCCCTACCTGGAACGCCAGATCGCTTTGGTGAAGCCGCGTCTGATTCTGGCGGTGGGGCGCATCGCCGCACAGAATCTGCTGGACACCGACGTCGCGGTGGGAAAGCTGCGTGGTCGCGCCCACACCTACGGCGAAGCGCGTATTCCGCTGGTGGTGACCTATCACCCTGCCTATCTCCTGCGTAGCCCCGAACAGAAGGCCCGTGCCTGGGACGATCTGTGTCTGGCACGTGCGCTGTTGGAGGAGAGGGCGTGAGCGCACGTTTCAAGTCGGAAGTGCGGAGGCTGCGGGAACTGCGCGTTGAGGATCTGGACTACTTGATGGCCATCGAGGTGCGCGCCTATCCATACCCCTGGACCGATGGCATCTTTCGCGATTGCCTGCGCTCTGGCTACGGCTGCTGGGCGTTGACGCTGGACGAGATCCTGACCGGCTATGCGGTGACCTCGCTGGCGGTTGGCGAATGCCATATCCTGAATATTACCGTGGCTCCAGAGTCGCAGGGGCAGGGGCTTGGGCGTTATCTGCTGCGAGAATTGCTACGGCGCGCCGAACAGGCGGGTGCCGATACGGCATTCCTGGAGGTGAGGCCGTCCAACGCGGCGGCCCGGCACCTATACGACACTGAAGGCTTCAACGAAGTGGGCGTGCGGCGGAATTATTACCCGGCGGATAAGGGCAAGAGGGAGGATGCTTTGGTGATGGCCAAGGCGCTTTAGGGGGGGCGTTTGAGGTTTGTCGAATCGTTGGCTTTGCTAGACATTCACGCTATTAGCGCTCGTTTGGGGTTCTTTTCGGGCGTGAATCAGCGTTTGTAGTTTTGATTTTGTGTGAGTCAAAGCGGCGTATTTTTGGGCTATGGTGGCCTGTTTCGTGCGCGATTCGATGCCGGTGCTTTTAATTGACCGAGGTGACGCGCCCGAGCCGGTTTGTTCGGCGCATCCCTGCGCCTCACCCCTTCGGGGCTAGCGCGAAAAATCGTTCCCGACGATTTTTTCTTTGAGTGCGCAAAGAAACCGGCGAAAGAAACGCACCCCCAAAGCACTCTGCACCTGTGCCATTCGCGACTGCAGTGGACTGGTGTG
>CAVVUY010000026.1:0-60157 GCA_963751375.1 uncultured Gammaproteobacteria bacterium | reverse complement strand
ACGATGCGGTCTGGTTCTGCAATGGCGGGCTCGGCGCCGAGCCCGGCACCTATGCCGAATTCGTGGTGGTCGACGAGGCCGTGGCCAGGCTCATGCCGAACAACGCGAGCTTTGCCGAGGCGGCGGCCGCGCCGCTGGTGTTGATCACCGCCTGGGAGTCGCTGTTCGACCGGGCGCATCTGCACGAGGGGCATAGCTTACTGGTGCACGCCGGAGCAGGCGGTGTCGGCCATGTCGCGATACAGCTTGCACGCCATGTCGGCGCTCGCGTCGCCGCAACGGCTTCGGCGGAAAATGCCGGATTCCTGCGCGAACTGGGCGTGGAGCGGGTGATCGACTATCACGCCGAGGATTTCGTCGCGGCGGCGTTGGAGTGGACCGGCGGGCAGGGGGTCAACGTTTGTTTCGACGCGGTCGGCGGCGAGACCTTCGCGCGCAGCGTGCAGGCAGTTGCCCATTACGGCGATCTGGTTACCTTGCTCGAACCGCCGGAAAACATGACTTGGCGAGAGGCGCGGCTGCGAAATCTGCGGGTCGGCTTCGATTTGATGCTGACGCCTCTGTTGGGCGGCCTGCCTGCGGCGCGTGCGCACCAGGGGGAGATACTCGATAACTGTGCGGCTTTGTTCGAGGCCGGCGAGCTTACGGTGCATGTCGGCGCACGCTATCTGTTGGACGATGCGGCGCTGGCGCATGCGGAACTGCAGGTGGGTCATACGCGCGGCAAGCGCGTGCTGCTGATGTGAGGGGGAGTGCGCGGCACTGCTGCCTCATTCGGGGTCAGGCTGATCGCCCCTCAGCCGCCCGGTTTGCCCCCGGGCGGAGTGGGCAGACGGCAGGGTGGCGACCTTGCCGTCGCCGCCGGGCAGGATCTTGTTGGGTCCGACCTTCTCCACTTCGTCGATGCGGATCACCGACTGCAGGGGGACATAAGTCCGCTTGACGCCGCTGAATTCCGCCTTGAGGCGTTCCTCGGCCGGATCGACGAGCACGGCCGAGCGTTCCCCGAAGAGAATGCCCTCTACTTCCACGAAGGCGTACATCGAGCTCTGCGCCACGCTGCGGGCGTACAGCTCATAGATGCTGCCCTGGTTGTGGAAGAGGATGCGGTAGACGCGTTTATTGTCCATACGGAAAGGTTGATGCCTCGTCCAAACGCGCAAGTATAGCCGGACGGGGTGCGGTCGCTCCATCCATTCGTCTGCGTCGCGGATATCAGCCGACGATGCCTTCCAGCCAGTCGTGCCTGCGCAGGCGCTCGGTGAACCAGGCTATGGCGCGCCCGTCGTCGTTCTCGTGCCAGGCGAGCGAGATGAGCGGTGCAGGCAGGTCGTTTTTGAGCTGTTTGGCGACCAGGCGTCCGTTTTTCAGATCGGCTTCGACGTAGTGCCGGGGAACGTAGCCAACGCCCAGGCCGCGGCGATGCGCCTCGCATTTGGTTTGCATGTCCGGCACGGTGAGGACGTCCTGGCTGCCGGCGATGCCGGCGGTGCGCGGCGGCAGGTCGCGCGCGGTATCGGCCGCGGCGATGGCGCGATAGCCGATGATCTCGGCTTCGGAAAGCGGCTCGTCGGCCTTGGCGAGCGGATGGTGCGGGGCTACGACGAACACGAACGGCACTCTGCCGAGCGCGTGAGTGGCGTAGCCGCCGTAGGGTGCGTCCTCGCCGGAGCCGCCGACCACGAGATCGGCGCGTCCGCTGATCAGCGCGTCCCACACGCCGGTGAGCACCTCCAGGCTGAGGCGTACGCGGGTGGCGTGTCCGGCGGCGTAGAACTCTTCCAGGATGGGATACAGCCGCGGGATGGGTACGAGGTCGCCGACCACGATGCGCAGTTCCGTTTCCCAGCCGTGGGCCACGCGCTTGACCATCGCCTCGAGATCCTCGGCACCGTGCAGCAGATGGCGGCCCTCCTTGAGCAGTTTGGCGCCTGCGGGAGTAAGCAGCGCCCGGTGCCCGCTGCGGTCGAACAGCTTTACGTCGAGATCCTGCTCGAGCTTCTGCACCGTGTAGGTGATTGACGATGGTACCCGGTGCAGGCTTTCCGCCGCGGCGGCGAAACTGCCGTGGCGATCGATGGCGTCGATGACGGCGATGGCGTCGAGGGTCAGGCGCATGCGCGGGATTCGCTCGGGGGTGGTGTGGTGCCGTGGCGCTTCATCGGACGCATTGTATCGTGTGCCGGGGCGCGGGCATATTCATTCCAGGAATCGCCGCACCGCCCACCAACCCGCGATGACGCCGGCGACCGAGCCCGCGGAACTGAGCAGGAAGGCGGTCCCCATGCCGATGGGCTGCCCCATCGCCCAGCCGGCCCAACCGCCGAGCGTGGCACCGCCCAGAGTGAAGATTCGCATCATGTCGATTTCCTCATCGTCGTCGGCAGGCGACGTTGGACGGATGCCTGTCTGAAGGTGCTAGACTTCCGCACGTCGCCCCGGATTCGCTCCGGGAATGTCCCCCCGCAACGAAAAAAGGAGTGCTGAATATGCGCTTAAGCATGCTTGCAGGGACCGTTCTGCTCACCGCAAGTTCCGCGGCCATGGCCAACGGTCTCGAACTACAGCTCGGCAACAAGACGGCCCAGCTGAGCTTTCTGACCGATTCCGGTCTGGTCGGTTACAGCGGTGCGCAGCTCGATTTCAGCGGTTTCGCCAACAACAAGAGCGATTTCTTGGGCAGCGCGGGCCTTATGGTGCAGGGTATCCCGGCCGGGCAGTCGCCGCTGACCTTCGGGCTGGGCGCCAAGGCGTATGCCGCCACTATCGACTCACCGAACAAGGACGTGCAGGCGATCGCGATCGGCGGACTAGCCAAGTACACCATCCCGAGCCGTATGCCCATGGCGGTGGTGCTCAAAGGCTACTACGCACCCAATATCACCACGTTCAGCGACGGCAAGTCGTTCACCGATCTGAATCTTAACTACCAGATCGAGGTGACCCCGGGCGCCACGGCGTTCGCCGGCTACCGTCTGCTGCAGGCGAACCTGAAGAACCACGGCGACTACAGCCTGGACGACAGCGTTCACGTTGGTATCCGGCTCAACTTCTGAGCACGGGCGCGGCATGGCTTCTGCCGTGCCGCGCCTAGTCCGTGCGCGAATCGCCGAAATTCGGCGCGAGACACCCCGCGTCAGCGTATTCTGGCTGGACTACGGCGAACAGCCCTACCATTTCCGGCCGGGGCAGTGGATCGATCTGTACGCGACGCTGGAGGGCCGCCGTGAGGTAGGCGGCTATTCCATTACCTCCACGCCGAATACGCCCGGGCGCATCCGTATCGCCGTCAAGCATTCCGATCGTCATCCCGTGACCCGCTGGCTGTCGCGGCTCGCCGAAGTGGGCGACGAGGTCGAGGTGTCGGAGGGGCAGGGCGATTTTCACTACGATTCCGCTCATGGAGATCGCTTGGTCCTGCTTGCCGCCGGTATCGGCATTACACCCATACTCGGCATCCTGCGTGAAATCTACGAGTCCCGTCCGAGGACTTCGGCGACGCTGTTCTACAGCGCCAGGAGCGCAGACGAACTTCTGTTTCGTGCCGAGCTCGATGCCATGGCCTCCTCGCGTCCGAATGTCCGCTGCTCGTACACGGTGACCGGGAAGGAACCTGCCGGCGAGAGGCGGGTGCTCGATCTGCTGGATCGGGAGGGGCCGGCCGATACGCAGGCGACTTACTATTTCTGCGGTCCGAAGTCCTTCGTGGACGATCTTGTGCGCGGCCTGCCGGCTCGCGGAGTGGCGGAGGAAAGACTGGTCTACGAGCGCTGGTGGTAGCGGAGCAGGTCTACGTTGCCGTGGCGAAGCGCATGGACAGGTCCACGGCGTGCAGATGTTTGGTCAGCGCCCCGACGGAAACGTAGTCCACGCCGATGTCCGTCAACTCGCGCAGCCGTATCTCGTCGACGCTGCCGGAGACCTCGAGCTTCGCGCGGCCCCGCGTGCGGCGCACCGCTTCGCGCATGTCTTCCAGGCCGAATTCGTCGAGCATGATGATATCGGCTCCGGCGGCCAGCGCTTCGTCGAGTTCGGCGAGATTCTCCGTCTCCACTTCCACGCTGACCTGCGGTGACAGGCTGCGCGCCTGTGCTACGGCAGCGGTGATCGAGCCGGCTGCGGCGATGTGGTTTTCCTTGATCAGGATGGCGTCGTAGAGCCCCATGCGATGGTTGTGTCCGCCGCCGCAGACCACCGCGTATTTCTGTGCGCGGCGCAGGCCGGGCAACGTCTTGCGGGTGTCCAGCAACTGCGTGCCGCTGCCGGCCAGCAGATCGGCGTAGCGCCGCGCCGCCGTCGCCGTGCCCGACAGCGTCTGCAGGAAGTTGAGCGCGGTGCGCTCGCCGCTGAGCAGTGCGCGGGCGGGCCCCTGCAGACGGCACAGGAGCTGATCGGGTTCGACGGTTTCCCCTTCGGCGATCTCCCACTCGACGCGTACCTGCGGGTCGATGCGGGCGAACACGGCGTCGAACCAGGGCGCGCCGCAGATCACCGCCCGTTCGCGGGTGATCACCGTAGCCTCGGCTTCCAGCGTTTCCGGAATCAGCGCTGCGGTCAGATCGCCCGGGCCGAGGTCTTCGGCCAGAGCGGCGTCGATGTTGAGTTCGATGGCGGTGCGGAGGTCGGGGGTGATCTGTGGGGCAGGCATTGTTTGGTTGGTTTCCGGTTTCGGGTGTGTGGGGAATCTACTATGCGGGTGGTTGTGGGTCTAATTGTGGTTCTTTCACGAGCTGGGTGGAGCGCTTATTTGTTCCTCTTCCCTAGAAATTTAGGGAATGTTTTGTGGCGCATCATCGCCGTCCCTGATGGGCGTTTGGGGTACTTTTCGGGCGCGAATCAGCGTTTGGTAGTTTTGATCTTGCGTGGGTGACGCGCCCGAGCCTCTTTCTTTGCATGCCCAAAGAAAGAGGCGAAAGAAAGGCGCCCGAAAGGCCTTGTCCCTGACGGGCAAACCTCGAGCGCACACCCCGTCACGGGGCACCGCAGCCACGCGCCATCCGGGCGCGAGCCTGCTCGGGCGGCGTCCCTGCCGCCCGACCCCGTGCCGGGGCGCACGCTCGAGGCAAGGCCAAACGGGAACCACACGTCAAAACAGAACGTACCCCAAACGTCTGAACTTCGAATCAGCCTGTTCAGAGTGACTTCGCTGTCGGACTCGCCCTGTTTTGACGTTTGGTCCCCCCTGATCGCTTGCCTCGCGAACGTGCGCCTGGGCGGGGATGGCCGGCAGGACGCCGGCCAAGCAGCCCTTCGCAGGGACGCGAATGGCTGCGGGCCCCGTTCAGGCGTGCGTTCGCGAGGTTGCCCGTAGGGACAAGCGATCTCGGGGGTGCGTTTCTTTCGCCGGTTTCTTTGCGCATTTCAAAGAAATCGGCTCGGGCGCGTCACCTCGATTGATCTGAGTCCCAAACGTCGAATCGCGTCCGAAACGAACCCCAAGCGCAGAATAATGCCCTTTTCAGCTAGCGGGCGTGCTTGCGTAACCGTGATGAAGACACCACAAAACCATCCCGGCAAAAAAACACTCAACCCTTGCTCCGCCTCCGCACCACCATTTTCTCAACCTCGATCAACCCGTACAGCGCCACGGCAAACGACCAGCAGCAACAGCCAGGTGCCGGCGTTCAGGGGGGCGGTGGAGAACAGTAGTTGCATCGGCGGTGCATAGGTCAGCAAGAGCTGGAAGAAAAGCACCAGGGCGATGGCCAGCAGTGCCCAACGGTTGCCGAACAGGCCGTTGCGGTTGGTGGTTGCGGCCGACAGGTAGCGAGCGTTGAGCAGGTAGGAGGCCTCGCCGAGCACCAGCATGTTGACCGCGGCGGTGCGTGCGGTGTCGATGTCGGCGCCCTGCTGCAGCAGCCAGAAGAACACGAAATCCACCGCGGCGAGCAGCAGTAGCGAAACAAGTGCGATGCGCCACAGCAGGAAGCGCGACAGCAGCGGCGAGTGCGGGGCGCGCGGTCTGCGCCGCATTACCGCGGTTTCGGGTGGTTCGAAGGCCAGGGCCAGGGCCAGAGTGACGGCCGTGATCATGTTGATCCAGAGAATCTGCACCGGGGTGATGGGCAGCCAGGTGCCGCTGAGGATGGCGGCGATGATGACCAGCGCCTCGGCGCCGTTGGTCGGCAAGATGAACAGAATGGCCTTGCGGATGTTGTCGTAGGCCGTGCGGCCTTCTTCCACGCCGGCGATGATGGAGGCGAAATTGTCGTCGGTGACGACAATTTCGGCGGCCTCCTTGGCGGCTTCCGTGCCCTTGCGGCCCATGGCCACGCCGACGTCGGCGCGCTTGAGTGCCGGGGCGTCGTTGACGCCGTCGCCGGTCATCGCGACGGTCTGTCCTTCGGCCTGCAGCGCTTCGATGAGGCGTAGCTTGTGCTCCGGTGCGGCGCGCGCGATGACGCCGCTGTCGTGCACGGCTTGGCGGAGTTGTGCGACGTCCAGGCCGTCGATTTCCGGCCCGGTCAGTACGCGGCTCGCGTCGCTCAGACCGAGCGAGGCGCCGATGGCGGCTGCAGTGGCGGCGTGGTCGCCGGTGATCATCTTCACGCGGATGCCGGCGGACTGGGCTGCGGCAACCGCGGCGCCGGCCTCTTCGCGTGGCGGGTCGATGAAGCCGAGCAGGCCGAGCAGGCTGAAACCACTCTCCAGTTCGTCTAGTTCGAGCGTCTCGGGCGACGTTTCCAGCGCTTTGTAGGCCACGGCGAGGACGCGTTGGCCCTGCGCGGCGAGGGAGTCGAGCAGAGTGTGCCATTTGTCGGTTTCGAGCTCGACGGCCTGGCCGTGCGCACGTTGGGAGTTGCAGCGATCCAGAATGCGTTCCGGCGCGCCTTTGAGCACGACGAAGGCATGGCCGGCATGATCGCGGTGCAGCGTGCCCATGAACTGGCGTTGGGATTCGAAAGGCACCACGTCGGCGCGCGGCCAGGCCTCGCGCTCGTAGGCAGGATCGAGGCCGCCCTTGCGGGCGAGGGCGACCAGCGCTGCATCCATCGGGTCGCCGATCGCCACCCACTCCTGCTCCTGTTGGGCGATGTCGCCGTCGTTGCACAGCAGGCCGCCGCGCAGCAATTCCATCAGGTCCGGCGCCTCGTCCGGTTGCACGGCGCTGCCTGCAATCGAGTCGTCCAGGCGTTCGATGCCGCCGAAGGGCGCATAGCCGACACCGCCGAAGGCATAGCGGTCGATGGCGGTGGCCGCATCGACCACGGTCATTTCGTTGCGCGTGAGGGTGCCTGTCTTGTCGGTGCAGACGACACTGACCGCGCCCAGCGTCTCGACCGCCGGCAGGCGTCGGATGATGACGTTGCGCGCGGCCATGCGGCGCACCCCGATCGCCAGCGTAATGGTGATGATTGCCGGCAGGCCTTCCGGAATGGCGGCGACGGCCAGCGCGACGGCGGCGAGAAACATGTCTTGGATGGATTCGCCGCGCAAGCCGACGCCGACCGCGACGGTGAATACCGCCAAGCCCAGGATCAGCCCGGTGAGGGTGCGCGAGAAACCGGCGATCTGCTTCAGCAGTGGCGTGGTCAGCGTTTCCACGCCGGCCAGCAGGATATTGATACGACCGATTTCCGTATCGCTGCCGGTGGCGGCGACCAGGCCCAAGCCTTGTCCGTTGACCACCAGGGTGCCGGAGTAGGCCATGCTGTGGCGTTCGGCCAGCACGCTCTGTTCCGGCGTCGCCTCGGATTGCTTGTCGACCGGTACCGACTCGCCGGTCAGAGCGGACTCGTCGATGCGCAGGCGATGCGCGCTGAGCAGGCGCACGTCGGCCGGCACGCGGTCGCCGGCCTGCAACAGTACGAGGTCGCCGACGACGATGTCGGCGGCGTCGAGTTCGGCGTAGTGGCCGTCGCGCAGCACGGTGGCGTGCGGCGAAAGCATGGCGCGAATCGCCGCCATGGCGTCCTCGGCCTTGCCTTCCTGTACGTAGCCGATCAGGGCGTTGATGACGACCACGCCGAAGATCACGCCGGCATCGATCAAGTGTCCGAGCGCCAGCGTGAGCACGCCGGCGATCAGCAGGATGTAGATCAGCAGATTGTGGAACTGCAGCGCCAGTCGGCGCAGGCGGCTGGGTGGGGGAGGGGCCGGCAGGCGGTTGGGGCCGTGGGCGGCCAAGCGTTCGGCGGCTTCAGTCGCGCCCAGTCCCTGGCGTGTACTGCCCAAGGCCTGCAAGGCCTGGTCGGCGCTCACTGCATGCCAGTCCACAGGATCGTGTCCGATGTCCATATCCGTATCCGTTGTTGCAGATGATGGGGGCGGATCCATGTTCCCGCCGCGTTTCCGGTTCCGTTGCCAAAGATCTTGCGGTGTACGGCTTGCTGTTGGCGGCTTTGACGATGCCCATGCGTTATACTGGCAAGCCTTTTGGGGGGTGGCAAGCGCTTGTCTTGTCAAATAAAACAGCCTGGCCAACGAGCCGGGAACGCACCGATGGAGGTTTGTCTTGGATAACACCGCCCGTGTGAAATTACCCGGCTGGGTAAAGCTCTTGTTCCCTTTCATGCAGTGGTTGCCCAATGTCGGGCGCGACTCTGCGAAAGCGGACTTCATGGCCGGCCTCACCGGCGCCATCGTGGTATTGCCGCAGGGCGTTGCCTTCGCCGCAATCGCCGGCATGCCGCTCGAGTACGGACTTTACACCGCCATGGTGCCGGCGATCGTCGCCGCGTTCTTCGGCTCGTCCTGGCATCTGGTTTCGGGGCCGACCACGGCAGCCTCGATCGTGCTGCTGTCGGTGTTGTCCATGCATGCGGCGCCGGGTAGCCCGGAGTTCGTCCGTCTGGCGTTGACGCTGACCTTCCTGGTCGGCCTGATCCAGATTGCCATGGGGGCGGCACGTCTGGGCACGCTGGTCAATTTCATCTCGCATTCGGTGATCATCGGCTTCACCGCCGGCGCGGCCATTCTCATCGCCAGCAGCCAGCTCAAGCATTTCCTCGGCATGGACATTCCGCGCGGACTGCATCCGCACGAAATCCTGGTGCACATCGGGCAGCATGCGGTGGAGATCAACTTCTGGGTGGTCGCGATCAGCGTGCTGACACTGGTTTCGGGTTTGTTCTTCAAGCGCTACGTCAAACGCGTCCCCTATATGATCGCGGCGATGCTGGTCGGCTCGCTGGGTGCATTCGTGCTCAACCGGATCTACGGCCAGGACGTGACGGGGATCGTGACCATAGGCGCTCTGCCGGCTTCGCTGCCGCCGTTGTCGAGCCCTGATTTTTCGCTGCAGGCGATCAAGGACCTGCTGCCCGGCGCGATCGCGGTAACCGTGCTGGCGTTGACCGAGGCGGTGTCCATCGCGCGTTCGATCGGCGTGCGTTCGGGGCAGCACGTCGACGGCAATCAGGAGTTCATCGGCCAGGGACTGTCGAACATGGTCGGTAGTTTCTTCTCGGCCTACGTCGCGACCGGTTCCTTCAATCGTTCCGGCGTGAACTACGAGGCCGGCGCCCGTACGCCGCTGGCAGCCGCGTTCGCCGGCGTCATGCTCATGGGCGTGGTGCTGCTGGTCGCGCCGTATGCGAGCTACCTGCCGAATGCCGCCATGGCCGGCATTCTCATGCTGGTCGCCTGGGGGCTGATCGATTTCCACCACATTGGCGTGATCCTCAAGACCAGCCGCTCCGAGGCGGCCGTGCTGGCGGTGACCTTCTTCTCCACCCTGCTGATGGATCTGGAGTTCGCCATCATGGTCGGCGTGGTGGCTTCGCTGGTGACCTATCTGCACCGCACTTCACGCCCGCGCATGCTGGTGCGCGTGCCGGACCCGTCGCTGCCGGACCGCAAGTTCAATACCGACCCGTCGCTGCCGGAGTGTCCGCAGTTCAAAATCGTGCGCATCGACGGTTCGGTGTTCTTCGGTGCGATCAATCACATTCGCGAGACCCTGCGCGACTACGCGGAGCAGAATCCGCAGCAGAAGCATCTGATGGTCGTGGCATCGGGCATGAACTTCGTGGATGTGGCGGGAGCCGAGTACCTGGCGCAGGAGGCACGCAGCCATCGCAAGGCAGGCGGTGGGCTGTATTTCTACCGGATCAAGCCGGGTGTCTGCGAAGCGCTGACGCGGGGCGAGTTCCGTGACGAGATTGGTGCCGAGAACATGTATTCGAGCAAGACCGACGCCCTGCACGACATCGTGGCCAACAAGCTCGATCAGGAGGTGTGTCGACACTGCACCCGCCGCATTTTCCTGGAGTGCAAGGACAAGCCGGGCCCGGACGAGCCGCTGATCCGCTGAGGCGGCTCATCCGCATTCTTCGGCCGCCGGTCGCGCGGTCGATCGACTCTCTCTAGCGATTCTTCGGCGGACACTCTCAGGGTGTCCGCCGCCTTCCCGTATCCGCGCGTTTCGCAACTTCCCCCTACGATTGTCTTCATCTCTTCGGTCGTAGTCACCCACAGACCGTCGGCGGGTTTCTTGCGGTATGGACGTATGGCGTCTATTCTCCCAATATTGTCGACAATAATGATGCGCTACATAAAGCGTTCATGGTATTTGATACGGTCTTCCGACAGCGCGTATTGGCGTCGCTCCCGGATTGGTCGTGTGTTTTTGTCGATTGATAGTTAAATAAAATATCTGATACTGGTTGGCTTTTCAGACATCTTTTGCGGTCTGTAAAAGAGACTTTCCATAGTCAGGAGGAGATGGTTCATGATGGCGCGACAGGGATGCTCGAGTCGATTTTTTGATCGGAGTGTCGACATATGAGCGATTACGAGGAGATTTACAGGCGCTCGCTGGAGGATCCGGAGGGTTTCTGGGGCGAGGCGGCGCAGGCGGTCGACTGGGACCGGTCGTGGGACAAGGTGCTGGATCGCGATGACGAGCCGGTGCCTCGCTGGTTTACCGGTGCGAGCATGAATACCAGCTTCAATGCGCTCGACCGTCACGTACGCGATGGTCATGGCGAGCGTGACGCGCTGATCTACGACAGCCCGGTGAGCGGGTCCAAGCGCCGCTACAGCTATGCCGAACTGCGTGACGAGGTGGCGCGCCTGGCCGGTGCGCTGCAGGCGCATGGTGTCGGGAAGGGCGATCGGGTGATTCTGTACATGCCGATGATCCCCGAGGCCGTGATGGGCATGCTGGCCTGCGCCCGCATCGGCGCGATCCACTCGGTGGTGTTCGGCGGCTTCGCCGCGCACGAGCTCGCGCGGCGTATCGACGACGCCAAGCCCAAGCTGATCCTGTCGGCGTCCTGCGGCATCGAACCGACGCGGCTGGTGCCTTACAAGCACCTGCTCGACGACGCCATCGAACAGTCCGCGCACAAGCCGGACGCCTGCCTGATCGTGCAGCGCGAGCAACTGCCGGCGGAACTGGTCAAAGGCCGCGATTTCGATTGGAAACAGGCCTGCGTCGAGGCCGAACCCGCCGACTGTGTGCCGGTCGCCGCCACCGATCCGCTGTACGTGCTCTATACCTCGGGTACGACGGGTCAGCCCAAGGGCGTGGTGCGCGACAACGGTGGGCACGCCGTCGCCCTGCTGTGGAGCATGCGTAACCTTTATGGCGTGCAGCCCGGCGACGT
This sequence comes from uncultured Gammaproteobacteria bacterium, assembly GCA_963751375.1. Classification (GTDB taxonomy): domain Bacteria; phylum Pseudomonadota; class Gammaproteobacteria; order DSM-5130; family Acidihalobacteraceae; genus Acidihalobacter_A. Next base: position 48,605 of record CAVVUY010000026.1, on the reverse strand, counting down.
GTACTGGGCGGCATCGGACGTCGGCTGGGTGGTCGGGCACAGCTACATCGTCTATGCGCCGCTGCTGATGGGCTGCACGACGGTGGTGTATGAAGGCAAGCCGGTCGGCACGCCCGATCCGGGCGCGTTCTGGCGCGTGGTGGAGGAATACGGCGTGCGGGTGTTGTTCACGGCGCCCACCGCGATTCGCGCGATCAAGAAGGAGGATCCCGAGGCGGAACACATGCGCCGCTACGATCTGTCCTCGCTGCAGGCGCTGTTTCTGGCCGGCGAACGCTGCGATGCCGACACCCTGCACTGGGCGGGCAAGCACCTCGAACGCCCGGTGATCGATCACTGGTGGCAGACCGAGACCGGCTGGGCCATCGCCGGCAATCCCTTGGGCGTGGATATGCTGCCGATCAAGGCCGGTTCGCCGACCGTGGCGATGCCGGGCTACGACGTCAGAGTCGTGGCGCCGGAGGGGCATGAGGTCGAGACCGGCGGTATGGGCGCGATCGTCATCAAGCTGCCGCTGCCTCCGGGCACCCTGCCGGGCTTGTGGAACGGCGAGCGAGCGTTTCGTGGACGGTTATCTGTCGCGTTTCCCGGGCTATTACCTGACCGGCGATTCGGGCTTCAAGGACCTCGACGGCTACTCTGGATCATGAGTCGCACGGACGACGTCATCAACGTGGCCGGCCACCGCATCTCGACCGGCGAGATCGAGGAGGTGCTGTCCGGTCATCCCGACGTGGCCGAGTGCGCGGTGTTCGGCATCCGGGACGACATGAAGGGACAGGTGCCGCTGGGCCTGTTCGTGTTGAAGAACGGCGTGCGCCGGGAGCCCGAGGAAGTGGCCGCGGAGCTGGTGCAGCTGGTGCGTGACGAGATCGGTCCGGTGGCGTTCTTCAAGCTGGCGGTGGCCGTGCCGCGGCTGCCGAAGACGCGCTCGGGCAAGATCCTGCGCCGCGTGATGGCGCAGATGGTGGACGGCGAGGAATGGAAGACGCCGCCGACGATCGACGATCCGGCCATCTTGGACGAGTTGCTGGAAGTTTTGGGGGCCGCCGGTGTAGGGCGCTGGGCGTGAGCCGGGCGTCCACGGAGGCCGATAGGTACTGCTAACGGAAAGGTATGAATGACGGTGGAAATTGTTTCCATGGGACCGGCGGTGACGCTGTCCGAGCGGGTTTTCGAGCAGATTCGCGGTGCGATCGAGCGTGGTGACATCGCCGCCGGTTCGAAGATCAGCGAGCCGGAACTGGCGCGTCGCTTCGGGGTCAGCCGCGGTCCGTTGCGCGAGGCGATCGGTCGGCTCGAGGCCTGCGGATTGGTGGAGCGCCGGCCGAACATCGGGGCGCGCGTGGTGACCCTGTCCAGCGAAGGGTTGCTGGAGATATTCCAGGTACGCGAGGCGCTGGAGAGCATGGCCGCGAGGCTGGCCGCGGAGCACATGACCGACGAGGAGATCGCCGGGCTGCGGGAGCTGCTCGACCAGCACGGCAGGCAGATCGAGGAGGACAGCGGCCAGGCCTATTTCCAGAAGGTCGGCGATCTCGACTTCCACTACCGGATCGTGCAGGGCAGCCGCAACAGCCAGCTCATCAAGCTGCTCTGCAACGACCTCTACCACCTGATGCGCCTGTACCGCTATCAGTTCGGCATGCAAAGCCGCCGCGCGCCGCGCGCCTTCGTCGAACATCGAATGATCGTGGACGCGATCGAGCAGCGCGACGGCGAAATGGCCGAGCTGCTCATGCGCCACCACATCCGGACTTCGCGGGAGAACGTGAAGTCCATGCTGACCGCCCGTGCCTCCTGAAGGCGTGTGTCCGGCCGCATTCAAACAGTGACAAGGAGTCAAGTCAGTGAGTAAGAACACCACCCCGGGAGCGAAATTTCGCAGCGCCGTCGAGCGCGCCAACCCCCTGCAGTGCATCGGCGCGATCAACGCCTACCATGCACGCCTGGCCGCCAGTTGCGGCTACGAGGCACTGTACATCTCCGGCGGCGGCGTCGCGGCCGGGTCCTGCGGCATTCCCGACCTGGGCATCACCACGGCCGAGGACGTGCTGACCGACCTGCGCCGCATCACCGACGTGGTCGACCTGCCGGTGCTGGTGGACATCGACACCGGCTGGGGCGGGGCGTTCAACATCGCCCGCACCATCCGCTCGATGGAGAAGGCCGGTGCCGCGGCGGTGCATCTCGAGGATCAGGTGCAGCAGAAGCGCTGCGGGCACCGCCCGAACAAGGCGATCGTGCCGCAGGCCGAGATGGTCGACCGCATCAAGGCGGCGGTCGACGCCCGTCGCAGCGACGACTTCGTGGTCATGGCCCGCACCGATGCGCTCGCAGTCGAGGGCATGGATGCGGCGCTCGAGCGCGCGGTGGCCTGCGTCGAAGCCGGCGCGGACATGCTGTTCCCGGAGGCCGTGACCTCGCTGGAGCAGTACCGCGCCTTCGTCGAGGCGGTAAAGGTGCCGGTGCTGGCCAACATCACCGAGTTCGGTTCCACGCCGATGTTCACCGTCGACGAGCTGCGTTCGGTGGGCGTCAGCATCGCGCTGTATCCGCTGTCGGCCTTCCGTGCCGCCAACGCGGCGGCGCTCAAGGTCTACCAGACCATCATCGCCGAGGGCACCCAGCGCAACGTGCTCGACACGATGCAGACGCGCGAGGACCTGTATCGCTACCTCGGCTACCACGATTTCGAACAGACACTGGACCGGCTTTTTTCCGAAGGCCGCGGTTGAACCGCGGCATGGCAACGGCTTAGCGCAGGAGGCGACCAATGACTGAAGCAAACGCACCCAAGGCGAAGAAATCGGTGGCCCTGTCGGGCACGGTCGCGGGCAACACCGCGATCTGCACCGTCGGCCACAGCGGCAACGATCTACATTACCGCGGCTACGACATTCTCGATTTTGCCGAGCAGGCCGAGTTCGAGGAAATCGCGTATCTGCTGATCTACGGCGAATTGCCGAACGCGGCGCAACTGGCCGCCTACAAGCGCCGGCTGCGCTCCTACCGGGGCCTGCCGCACGCACTGCGCACGGCGCTCGAGGCGCTGCCGGCCTCGTCGCATCCGATGGACGTGATGCGCACCGCCAGCTCCGTGCTCGGCTGCTGTCTGCCGGAGAAGGACGATCATCCGGTGGCCGAGGCGCGCCTGATCCTGGACCGTCTGATGGTCGGTCTGGGTTCGGCGCTGCTGTACTGGTACCACTTCGCCTTCAACGGCCGGCGCATCGATGTGGAGACCGACGACGACTCGCTCGGCGGACACTTCCTGCACCTGCTGCACGGCGAGACTCCGCCGGAGAGCTGGGTGCGCGCCATGCACACCTCGCTGATCCTGTACGCCGAGCACGAGTTCAACGCCTCGACCTTCACCTCGCGCGTCATCGCCGGTACCGCCTCCGATCTGTATTCGGCGATCACCGGCGCGATCGGCGCGTTGCGCGGGCCCAAGCACGGCGGCGCCAACGAGGTCGCGCTGCGCATCCAGACCCGCTATTCCAGCCCCGACGAGGCCGAAGCGGACATCCGCGAACGCCTGGCGCGCAAGGAAATCGTGATCGGTTTCGGCCATCCGGTGTACACCGTGTCCGACCCGCGCAACGAGGTCATCAAGAAGGTGGCGCTGCAGCTCTCCGAGGAGAACGGCGATCGTCTGCTGTTCGACGTCGCCGAGCGTTTGGAGAAGGTCATGTGGGAGAGCAAGAAGATGTTCCCCAACCTCGACTGGTTCTCCGCCGTGTCCTACAGCCAGATGGGCGTGCCGACCGACATGTTCACGCCGCTGTTCGTGATCGCCCGCACCGCCGGTTGGGGTGCGCACATCATCGAACAGCGCCAGGACGGCAAGATCATTCGGCCGTCGGCGAACTACGTCGGCCCCGAAGACCGGCCCTATCCGCCGCTGTCGGCCCGCTGAACACCTAACTCTTTACTTGCTAGAGGTATGCAATGAGCAATGCCGCCGTACTGGACGCCAGCCGTCCGGAATTCGATCAGGTCATCCAGGCCATCGCCGACTACGCGCTCGACTACGACGTTACGCGTTCCGACGAGGCCATGCAGACCGCCCGCTACTGCTGGATGGATACCATCGGCTGCGGGCTTTACGCCCTCGAACTATCCCGCCTGCACCAAGATGCTCGGTCCCGTCGTACCCGGCGCCGGCATGCCCGGCGGCGCCCGTGTGCCCGGCACGTCCTACGAGCTCGATCCGGTGCGCGCGGCCTGGAACATCGGCGCCATCATCCGCTGGCTGGACTTCAACGACACCTGGCTGGCCGCCGAGTGGGGACACCCCTCGGACAACCTCGGGGCGATCTTCGCCCTGGCCGACTACCAATCGCGCCAGGCGCGCGGGCGCGGCGAAGCGCCGCTGACCATGCGCGACGTGCTCACGGGCATGATCAAGGCGCATGAGATCCAGGGCGTGATCGCGCTGGAGAACAGTTTCAACCGCGTCGGTCTCGACCACGTCATGCTGGTGCGCATCGCCTCCACCGCAGTCACTGCGGCGATGCTCGGCGGTACGCGCGAAGAGGTGCTCAACGCCGTGTCGCACGCCTGGATCGACGGTTCCTCGCTGCGCACCTACCGGCATGCGCCGAACACCGGTTCGCGCAAGTCCTGGGCGGCGGGCGACGCGTCCTCGCGCGGCCTGTTCCTGGCGCTCATGGCGCTGCGCGGCGAGATGGGCTATCCCTCCGCGGTCACCGCCAAGACCTGGGGCTTCCAGGACGTGCTGTTCAAGGGCCGCGAGCTGAGCTTCGGCCAGGGCTACGGTACCTACGTGATGGAGAACGTGCTGTTCAAGATCTCCTTCCCGGCCGAATTCCACGCGCAGACCGCAGTGGAAGCGGCGCTCAAGCTGCACGGGGCCGTGCGCGACCGTCTCGACGAGGTCGAGCGCGTGGTGATCAAGACCCAGGAGTCGGGCGACCGCATCATCAACAAGACCGGCCCGCTGGACAACCCCGCCGACCGCGACCACTGCATCCAGTACATGGTCGCTGTGCCGCTGATCTTCGGACGTCTGACCGCCGAGGACTACGAGGACGCCGTGGCCCTTGATCCGCGCATCGACGCGCTGCGCGCCAAGATGGAGTGCGTCGAGGAACCGCGCTTCACGCGCGAGTACCTCGAGGCCGACAAGCGCGCCATCGGCAACTCCGTGCAGGTGTTCTTCCGCGACGGCAGCTGCACCGAAGAGGTGTCGATCGACTACCCGGTCGGGCACCGTCGCCGCCGCGAGGAAGGCATCCCGCTGCTCAAGGCCAAGTTCGAGACCAACCTGCGCGGTAAGGTCTCGAAGAAGAAGGCAGACGCGGTGCTGGATATCTGCGCCGACCACGAACGCTTCCTGGATACGCCCGTCGACGACCTCATGAGCCTGCTGACGGTCTGAATCGGAAGCGAGCGGATGGAAGACCCCCGCCGCTTGGCGGCGGGGGGCGGTCCACGGATGGACCACCTCTACTGCTGCGGGTATCCGGGTGTTGCGGGTATTCGGCGGTGGCTTTCCCCCTCCGCCCTGCGAGCGGCGGACGATCAGACCCGCTCAGGCGAGGGATTGCACGAACTCATTCTTCGGGGTGCTCCAGATAGCTGCGGGCAAGTTCCAGAAAGCGCGGTGTCGGGCCGACGTCCTCGTAAATGGGGTCGCCGAACTCGTCCTCGCCGATGACCTTCTGTCCGGGAACGTAGGGCATCGCCTCTTCGACTTCGAGCAGAGCGGCCTGCAGCAGTTCGCGCGCCAGCGTTCCGACGTCGCGGCCGGGGTAGAGGTCGGCGAGCGCGCGCAGTTTTGCGTGATCGGCCACCGTTAGCGCCAGACACAGCTCGCAACCACGCTGGGGCTCTCCGGCATTGGACTGCCATGCCTCGATCAATTGTCTTACCTTCACCGTGCCTCCTCAGCTGTGCGCTGGCTTGTGCGTACAGAGGAGTCTAGGACCTGTCGGCTCTATTGGGGATGCAGTGTCCCATCGATGATGTTCGGAGCAGGGAGTCAGACGGGTTTCCACCAGCGGTTGGCGTAGTCCGCAGCAGTGTCGCTGATCGGCAGTCGCTGGAAGCCGCATGCGTCGAAGAAGCCGGTGGCGTCGTTCTGTGCCTTGACCAGCAGACCGCGCAGACCCTGTATGCAAGCTTTGTTGAGCGCTTGCGCAACGAGCAGAGTGCCAATGCCTTGCCCTTGCAGTTCGGGGCGCACATAGAGTCCATGGAGAAGCAGGCCGTTGCGGTCTTCCGGCAGTGCGCCCGCATCGGCTGGTTCGAGAGCGGCGATGCCGGCGATCTCGCCGCCGGGCGAGACGGCGAGCAGCAGTTCCATGAATTCGAGGTCGGGCGTTCTGTAGAGATAGCTGCCGAGGGCCAGGCGTTTGACCCGTGGTGGCAGGTTCCAGCCCATTACGCAGGATTCGATCACCGCGTTGATCGCTTCGAGGTCGGCCGCATGTGCCGGCCGGATCGAGAAACGTTCGGTCTGCATGGTCGGATGTCGGCAGCGTTAGGCGTGGTCTGGCTCGCTAATCGCGCTGGCAGAGTTCGGCGAAGCTGCCGCCGGTCAAGCGGCACAGGTCTTCGGCAGTCAATTCGATTTCCAACCCCCGGCGGCCGGCGCTGACGAATATCGTCGGGTAGTCGCGCGCGGACGAGTCTATGTAGGTCGGCAGGCGCTTTTTCTGTCCTAGCGGGCTGACGCCGCCGAGCACGTAGCCGCTTGAGCGTTCGACGGTATGCTTTTCCGCCATGACGGCTTTCTTGGCGTCGGCCGCCTTGGCCACGAGCTTCATTCCCAGCATGTGGGATACAGGCAACACGGCTACGGCGAGCCGGTCCCCTAGGTCCACGACCAGCGTCTTGAATACGCGGCCTTCGTCCAGGTCCAGCGCATCGGCTGCTTCGGTGCCGTAGGAGGAGCAGTCGGGGTCGTGTTCATAGCTGTGTACGGTGTGCGGTACGCCCTGTCGCCGGGCGAGATCGATAGCCGGGGTCATGCTGTTTGGGCCGGTTTGAAGACAAGGGAACAGTATAGGCGCCCCGCCTCGGCGGGGCACCGTGATCATGCGGTGGATGCTCAGTGCGTCAGTGGCGGCGCGTATTCGTGCCGCACGTGGTCGCTCTGCAGGCTGGGCCGCACGCCGGCCGCCTGCAGTTTTTCCGCAAGCTGCGCCAGCGATGTCGCCGAGTTCCGGGTGGGCGAGCAGGCCGTCGAGCAGGTCGCTGGCCTTGTGGCCGCTGACCACGATTTTCACGCTCTGCTTGTCCTGTTTTTCGATGCGCATGTTCAATCCTCCGGCTTGGGGTGGGGCGGAGCCTGGTCGTCGAAGGCGTGCGGCGGTTGGCGGAAGTCGTCGTGCGCCTCGTAGCAGACTTCCTGCAGCAGGCTGGCAAGATCGATCGCGCCGTTGGTCATGTCGATGGTGTGGGCGTTGATCTCGCGGTAGAGCTTGTCGGCGGTCTTGATGTCCATCTCGATGACGATGTGTTCGTCGTCGCGGCGTTGAACGTCCATAGGATGGGGCTCCTTGATTGCGTTCGAAGAGTGCCGGAGTAGTCGTAATATCCGACTGCGCTTATCAAGAATAGCCCCATTACGGGGGGGAGATGCAAGTTCTGTATGCTGACGGACGTCGATGCGCAGCTGCGGCCTAGGCGCCGTCCGATGGGGCTCAGGCAGACGGCCGGAGGCGTTTGAGTATGCGTTCTGCGACTTTGCCACGCACCACCGCTTCGTCGGCGCCGATGGTTTTGGCGGCTTGCAAGGCCTCGCCTTCGACGTGCGGGCCGAAGACGAGGATGTGCGCATCGGGATGGCGGGCGCGTTCGGCGGCAAGCGTGTCCAGCGCGCCGTCTTCGCCCAGATCGATGACGATCAGTTCGGGGGCTTCCGTGGAATCGGAGCGCAGCATCTGCGCTCCGGCCGCCTGCCAGCGCGAGGCGAGACGCGTACGCGTCATCAGATCGCGGCAGTGCAGGCGAATACGCACTTCAATTCATCGCGGCGAAGGCGCGCTGCGCGGAGGCGATGGTGGCTTCGATCTCTGTTTCGCCGTGCGCGGCGGAGACGAAGCCGGCCTCAAAGGCAGAGGGTGCGAGGTAGACGCCTTCGTCCAGCATGCCGTGGAAGAACAGACGGAAGCGGTCGGCGTCGCAGGCCATGACGTCGGCGAAGCCGCGCACCGCCGGCGCCTCGGTGAAGAACAGGCCGAACATGGCGCCGACCTGGTTGGTGCGCAGCGCGACGCCGGCTTCGGTGGCGGCGACTTCCAGCCCTTGCAGCAGGTGCGAGGTGGTCTCGGTCAGGCGTTCGTGGAAACCCGGGGCCGAGATCAGCTCGAGGGTCTTGAGGCCGGCGGCCATGGCCAGCGGATTGCCCGACAGCGTGCCGGCCTGATAGACCGGGCCCAGCGGCGCGAGTTGTTCCATGATCTCGCGCCGTCCGCCGAAGGCGCCGACCGGCATGCCGCCGCCGATGATCTTGCCGAGCGTGGTCAGGTCGGGCGTGATGCCGTAGAGCGCCTGCGCGCCGCCGAGGGCGACGCGGAAGCCGGTCATGACCTCGTCGAAGATGAGCAGCGCGCCGTATTCGTCGCACAGCACGGCGCAGTGCCTTCGAGGAAGCCGGGTTCGGGCGGCACGCAGTTCATGTTGCCGGCGACCGGCTCGACGATGATGCAGGCGATCTGCCCGCCGAGGTGCGGCGAAGGTGTCCTCCACCGCGGCCAGATCGTTGTAGGGCAGGGTGAGGGTGTGCTCGGCCAGCGCGGCGGGTACGCCGGGCGAGTTCGGCACGCCGAAGGTCAGCGCGCCGGAGCCGGCCTTGACCAGCAGCGAATCGGCGTGGCCGTGGTAGCAGCCCTCGAACTTGACGATCTTGTCGCGGCCGGTGTAGCCGCGGGCGAGGCGGATCGCGCTCATGGTCGCCTCGGTGCCGGAGTTGACCATGCGGACCATGTCCATGGAGGGCACGAGTTCGCATACGCGCTCGGCCATCTGCGTTTCCAGTTCGGTCGGCGCGCCGAAGGACAGGCCGCGCGCGGCGGCGTCCTGTACGGCGGCGATCACCTCGGGATGGGCGTGGCCGAGGATCATCGGTCCCCAGGAGCCGACGTAGTCGATGTAGGCGCGGCCGTCGCTGGCGTGCAGGTAGGCGCCTTCGGCACGTTCGATGAAGAGCGGTTCGCCGCCGACGCTTTTGAACGCCCGCACGGGCGAGTTGACGCCGCCGGGGATGTGTTGCTGGGCGCGTTCGAAGCGGGTGTGCGTGTTGCTCATGAGGGGCTCCTGATTGTGCAGGAGGGCAGTTTAGCAGTTTGGGTATGGGTGGCGCGGGGGCGATTGGATAATTGCGTTTTGGGATTGGTCGCGTTGTTGAAACTACGCGTTCCTTGGGCACTGGGGCAGGGGCCAGGCGCGAATCGACGGCCGGTGGATTGGGTCGTATTTCGTGCGGCCGGTTTCTTTGGGCATACAAAGAGAGAGGCTTGAGCGCGCCGCCGATTTAGATCAAAAACACCTATCGCCGATCCGCGTCCGAAACGGCAGCGCTCTTGCAGTCAGCCGAGACGTTATCGAAAACGCTAGAGCGTTTTGTCGTGCTCGATGAGGGCGTAGGCCGAGTGGTTGTGGATCGACTCGAAGTTTTCGCACTCGACCACATAGGCATCGACACGTGGATCGGCATCGAGGCGCATGGCCAGGTCGCGGGCCGCGTCTTCGACGAACTTGGGATTGTCGTAGGCACGCTCGGTGACGAACTTCTCGTCGGGGCGCTTGAGTAGGCCGTACAGCTCGCAGGAGGCTTCGGCCTCGGCGATATCGATGAGTTCTTCGATCCACATCGGCTGGTTGACGCGCGCCGTCAGGGTGATGTGCGAACGCTGGTTGTGCGCGCCGTAGTCGGAAATGTCGCGCGAACAGGGGCACAGGCTGGTGACGGGGACGACGACGCGCAGCCTGAGCTGTATCTGGCCGTCGCGCAGTTCGCCGATCAGGCTGGCATCGTAGTCCATCAGGCTTTCGACGCCGGAAACCGGGGCGGCCTTGCGCACGAAGAAGGGAAAACGCAAGTGGATGTGTCCACGCTCGGCTTCCAGGCGCTTGTTCATGTCCACCAGCAGCGTTTCGAAGGCGGGGATGTCCAGCGCGCCGTCCAGTTCGTTGAGCAGCGCCACGAAGCGCGACATGTGGGTGCCTTTGCGCTCTGCCGGCAGATTCACGTCCATGTCGACGGTGGCGACGGTGGCGCGGGCCTGGCCGTCGCGGCCGAGGATATGCAGCGGGTGGCGCAGACCCTTGATGCCGACCCGGTCGATGGCCACGCGGCGTTCGTCCGGGCTGCTCTGCACGTCCGGAATGTCGGCGCTGAATTCCGTGGCGGGGCGGGTGGTGTGGTTCATGTGTCCTCGCTGTAGCGCACGCAGGCGCGGTCGGTCTCCCACAGCGTGACGGCGCTGATCCGCGCGGTGTCCGTGTTGAGGCGTTCGGACATCCGGCGGTAGATGTGCGCGGCGATGTTTTCCGCCGTGGGGTTGACCGTGGTGAACGGAGGGAGGTCGTTGAGATAGCGGTGATCGAGCTCGCCGGCGATTTCGCGGGCGACGCGCTTCATGTCCTTGAAGTCGACGGCCATGCCGACTTCGTTGAGCGCGGTGGCGCGGATCTCCGCCTCCAGTTTCCAGTTGTGTCCGTGCATGCGGCTGCAGTCGCCGGGATAGTCGCGCAGGGTGTGAGCGGCGGCGAAGTCGGTGAGCACGGTGAGAGTGTAGGTTGCGGGCATGGGTTTACTTGATTGAATTAGTCGGATATTACCGGACGCGGCGGTGCGGGACAATCTTGTCGTCCCCTGCGGGGGACGCACAACGGGCTTCCACGGCGGCGCGGATGCCGACGGCATCGAGCCCGGCTTCGGCGAGCAGTTCCTCGCGGCTGGCGTGATCCAGGAAGCGGTCGGGCAGACCTAGGTTGAGTACTTCGATACCGTGGCCGTGCGCCGCCAGGCATTCGTTGACCGCGCTGCCTGCGCCGCCGGCGACGACGTTGTCCTCGATGGTGACCAGCAGGCGGTGCTCGGCGGCCATCTTCAGCACCAGCTCCTCGTCCAGCGGTTTGACGAAGCGCATGTTGACCAGGCTTGCGTCCAGCGCTTCGGCGACTTCACGGGCGGCCGCGAGCGGTGCGCCGAAGCACAGCAGCGCGATCTCGCGCCCTTGGCGCAGACATTCGCCACGGCCGATCGGCAGCGCCTGCATCTCTTCCTGCACTTCGGTTCCCGGGCCTTTGCCGCGCGGGTAGCGCACCGCTGCCGGACCGTCGTGCAGGAAGCCGGTGTAAAGCATCTGGCGACACTCGTTTTCGTCCGCCGGTGCCATGACCACCATGTTGGGCACGCAACGCAGGTAGCTCAGGTCGAAGCTCCCGGCATGGGTGGGACCGTCCGGGCCGACGACGCCGGCGCGGTCGATGGCGAACAGCACCGGCAGATTCTGCAGTGCGACGTCGTGGATGAGCTGATCGTAGCCGCGTTGCAGGAAGGTCGAATAGATCGCCACCACGGGCTTGAGGCCGTCGCAGGCCATGCCGGCCGCCAGGGTGACGGCGTGCTGTTCGGCGATGGCGACGTCGTAATAGCGCTGCGGAAACTGCTCGGAGAACTCGACCAGGCCGGAGCCTTCGCGCATGGCCGGCGTGATGCCGACCAGGCGTTCGTCGCGCGCGGCCATGTCGCACAACCACTTGCCGAAGACCTGGGTGTAGCTCGGCGAGCCGCCCTTCTTGGTCCCGGCCGGCAGGCCCTGCGCGGGGTCGAAGCGGCTGACGCCGTGGTAGCTGACCGGGTCCTGTTCGGCTTGCGGATAGCCCTTGCCCTTGCGCGTGACGATGTGCAGCAGGCGCGGCCCCTTGAGCTCGCGCAGGTTGGTCAGGGTTTTGACCAGCAGGTCGAGGTCGTGGCCGTCGATGGGGCCGAAATAGTGGAAGCCCATCTCCTCGAACAGCGTGCCGGGGATGATCATGCCGCGCAGATGTTCGCGCGTGCGCTGAGCCACTTCCCACACCGGTGGCAGGCGCTTGAGGATTTCCTTGCCGCCTTCGCGCAGGTTCGAATAGATGCGCGAGGACAGGAGCTCGGTCAGGTAGTTCGACATCGCGCCGACGTTGGGCGAGATCGACATGTCGTTGTCGTTGAGCACGACCAGTAGGTCGGCATCCACGCTGCCGGCGTGGCACAGCGCTTCGTAGGCCATGCCGGCGGTCAGCGCGCCGTCGCCGATCACTGCGGCGACCTTGCGCCCGGCCTGCTGATGATGCGAGGCCAGAGCCATGCCCAGTGCGGCACTGATCGAGGTGCTGGAATGGCCTACGCCGAATGTGTCGTAAGGACTCTCGTCGCGCTTGGGGAAGCCCGCCAGGCCGTCCTTGAGGCGCAAGGTGTCCATGGCCTCGCGGCGTCCGGTGAGAATCTTGTGGGCATAGGCCTGGTGGCCGACGTCCCAGACCAGACGGTCGTGCGGTGTCTGGAACACGCGGTGTAGCGCGACGGTCAGTTCGACCGTGCCGAGATTGGCGGCGAAATGCCCGCCGGTGGTTGATACCGAGTCGATGATGAAGGCACGCAGATCGTCGGCCAGCTGACGCAGCTGCGCCTCGCTCAGGGCGCGTACGTCATCGGGGCTGGCGATCGAGTCGAGCAGGGAAGAGGTCATGCGACGCTCCGGTGTAGCGCTTTACCCTTGAAAAGGCCCTGGACGCATCGCATGCGCGGCGTTTCCAGGACCGCCGGCTGGGGCCGGTTGTCGGGGATGGGGCGATACACGAGTCTGGCAAAGTGGTTCATTGAACAATTGTTGGCCTCGACGCCGGCAGCTGCAAGCGTTGAGGCATCAATGGATGCGGTTGACGATGAAGTCGGCGATCCAGCGCAGGGCGGCACCGCGTTCATCGTCGAGCACCTCGAGTGCGGTCAGGGCCTCTTCATGCAGGGTGCGCGCGTGGGTTTTCGCGGCGTCCATGCCGAGCAGGCCGGGGAAGGTCGGTTTGTTGAGCGCGATGTCGGCGCCTTGCGTCTTGCCCAGCGTTTCGGTGTCGCCTTCAACGTCCAGGATGTCGTCGCGGATCTGGAAGGCCAGACCGATGCAGGCGGCATAGCGGTCGAGTCGCTCGCGCGTCTTGTCGTCGGCGTGTTCCGCGCACAGCGCGGCCATGCGGACGCTGGCGCGGATCAGCGCGCCGGTTTTGTGGATGTGCATGTTTTCCAGTTCGGCCAGACTGAGTTCGCGACCGACCGCTGCGAGGTCGATGGCCTGGCCGCCGGCCATGCCGCGCGAGCCGGAGGCCACGGCAAGGGTGTCGATCATGGCAAGCCGGGTGGCGGGCGAGCAGGGCAGGGCCGGATCGCTGGCAAGGATGTGAAAGGCCAATGCCTGCATGGCGTCGCCGGCAAGAATGGCCGTGGCTTCGTCGAACGCACGGTGGCAGGTCGGTCGGCCGCGGCGCAGGTCGTCGTCGTCCATCGCCGGCAGATCGTCGTGGATCAGGGAGTAGGCGTGGATGATCTCGATTGCCGCGGCTGCGCCGTCGAGCGCGGCTTCGTCGAGTCCGACGGCACGGCCGGAGGCGTAGACCAATAGGGGGCGGATGCGTTTGCCGCCGCCCAGCGTCGCGTAGCGCATTGCGGCATGCAGTTCGCCCGGTTGGGTTTCTGCGCGGGGCAGCCAGCGGTCGAGCGCGGCTTCGGCGCGCTGGCGCCAGACCTCGGCCAGTGTTTGAACGTCAGTCGCTGTCGGCATGTTCATCGCCGACGTTTGCGTCGAGGGGCTGTTCGCCCTCTTCGGTCAGGATGCGGATTTTCTGCTCGGCTGCGCTGAGCGCCTGTTGGCAGTCCCGTACAAGTCGAATGCCGTGTTCGAATTCCTTGAGCGAGGTTTCCAGCGGTTGGTCGCCGTGTTCCATGCGCTCGACCAGGGCCTCAAGTTCGGCCATGGACTTTTCGAAATCGAGTTTTTTGGCGCTCATGTCGAGGGGATGACCACGCAGATGCTAAACCGCCTACAGTACCGGACTCCGCGTGATTGGGCAATCACGCGCGGCCCGCTCCATGCGGAGCGGGTGCCTTGGCCCTTGGGGAAGGCAACGGCCAAGGCAAACCCTGCTTCGCGCAACCGAAGCAAAAGACTTTTCTCACCGCTAACAACCGCGATGAATCCTTTTGACGGTCATGCGGCATCATCTCGGCCGTCATACTCATGCGACCGCCGCCGTTTGGCGAAGTTCCGGATGGTCATGCTTGACGAAATTTTAGACTAGGTCTAAATTGGTTGAGTGGCCGCCATCGATGCGGCTGCTCGCCATTTCAGTATCCGACTAGGAGGAATACCATCGTGGAACTTAAGGGTAGCAAGACCGAGCAGAGCCTGAAGGACGCCTTCGCCGGCGAGTCGATGGCCAACCGCCGTTATCTCTACTTCGCCGCCAAGGCCGACGTCGAAGGTCAGAATGACGTTTCCGCCGTGTTCCGTTCCACCGCTGAAGGCGAGACGGGCCATGCGCACGGCCATCTGGAGTATCTCGAGGATTGCGGCGATCCGGCCACCGGCCTGCCTTTCGGCGGCACCGAGGCCAACCTGAAGACCGCCATCGCCGGCGAGACGCACGAGTACACCGATATGTACCCGGGCATGGCCAAGACCGCGCGCGAAGAAGGTTTCGACGAAATCGCGGACTGGTTCGAGACGCTGGCGAAAGCCGAGCGTTCGCATGCCAACCGCTTCCAGAAAGCGCTGGACAGCCTGGCGTCGTGATCTCTCCGGAGTCGCCCGCCAGGGCGGCTCCGGTTTTCAAAACCAACAATAATCCCGTGCAGTCAGGCGTCCATGCGCCGTCGATCGAGGAGGGAATGCCATGTCGTCTCCCGTGGACACTCAGAAGGAAGGCAATCTCGAAGCACCCACCCGGCATCCGCTGGACTGGCAGTCCGAGGAGTTCTACGACCACGAGGCGCTCTTCTCCGAGCTCGAACGCGTATATGACATCTGCCATGGCTGCCGCCGTTGCGTCAGTCTATGCAATTCCTTTCCGACCCTGTTCGATCTGGTCGACGAGTCGTCCACGCTGGAAGTGGACGGGGTGGACAAGGACGATTACTGGAAGGTGGTCGATCAGTGCTACCTGTGCGACCTGTGTTATATGACCAAGTGTCCGTACACGCCGCCGCACGAGTGGAACGTCGACTTCCCGCACCTCATGCTGCGCGCCAAGGCGGTCAAGTACCGCGAAGGCCGCGTCAACACGCGTGACCGCCTGATTACCTCGACCGATGTCGTGGGTCGTCTGGCCAGCATTCCGGTGGTGTCGACGGTGGTCAACAGCGCCAATCGTAGCCCGGTGTTCCGCAAGCAGCTGGACAAGCTGATGGGTATCCATCCGGGCGCGCTGCTGCCCGAGTACCACAGCGCGACGGGGCGCAAGCGCGTCGCCGATCACCGCAGTTCGGTGACCGAGCCGGCGCCGGCCGGCCGCACGCGCGGCCGCGCTGCGCTGTTCGCCACCTGCTACGGCAACTACAACGAGCCGCACTTGGCCGAGGACCTGTTCAAGGTGTTCGAGCACAACGACATCGAGATGACCCTGGCGGAAAAGGAGCAGTGCTGCGGCATGCCCAAGCTCGAACTGGGCGACCTGGAAGCGGTGGCGCGCGCCAAGGATGCAAACATCCCGGTGCTCGCACGCATGATCGACGAAGGCTGGGACATCGTCGCGCCGGTGCCCTCCTGCGTGCTCATGTTCAAGCAGGAACTGCCGCTGATGTTCCCCGACGACCCGGAGGTCGCCAAGGTCAAGGAACATATCTTCGACCCCTTCGAGTATCTGATGCTGCGCCACAAGGATGGCCTGCTGAAAACCGATTTCAAGAATTCGCTGGGCAAGATCGCCTATCACGCCTCCTGCCATCTACGCGTGCAGAACATGGGGCTCAAGACCCGCGAGCTGCTGGAGCTGGTGCCGGATACGCAGATCGACACGATCGAGCGCTGTTCCGGGCATGACGGCACCTATGCCGTGAAGAGCGAGTTCCACGAGACGTCCATGAAGATCTGTCGTCCCGTGGTGAGTCGCGTGCAGAAGGCCGAAAGCGACCACTATTCCAGCGACTGCCCGATGGCCGGGCATCAGATCGAAAACGGACTCAAGGACGACGAGCGCGAGCCGGAGCATCCGCTGACGCTGCTGCGCATTGCCTACGGCCTCGACTAGCCGAGCCTGCAGGCACAAATAACATTGGAGTGTTGATGATGGAGAAGTTGTCTCGCGAGGATTTGATGTCGCTCGAGGAATACGCGCAGAAACGTCCCGAGTTCCGCGCGCAGGTCATGGCGCATAAGCGCAACCGCCGTTTGGCGCTGGGCGAGCATGCGGCGCTGTATTTCGAGGATCGGTTGACCATTCAGTACCAGATCCAGGAAATGCTGCGCGCCGAGCGTATTTTCGAGGCCGAAGGGATCGCGGAAGAACTCGATACCTACAATCCGCTGATTCCGGACGGCAGCAACTGGAAGGCGACCTTCATGCTCGAATACGGCGACGTCGATCAGCGCCAGGAAGCGGTGCAGCGCTTGATCGGCATCGAGGATGTGGTGTGGGTGCGTGTGGCAGGGTTCGACAAGGCCTACGCCATCGCCGACGAGGACCTGGAGCGCGAAACCGAGGAGAAGACCTCCACGGTGCATTTCATGCGTTTCGAGCTCAGCCCGGAGATGGTGGCTGCGGCGAAGAAGGGTGCGGCGCTGTCGGCCGGCATCGAACATGAGGGCATGCCGGTGACGGTTGACCCGCTGCCGGCGGAGGTGGCGCAGTCGTTGGTCGGAGACATCGATCAGGCATGATTAGGTCGCGCCGGTTTATCCAATGCGACGTATTCAGCCCGATGCCGGCCCGTGGCAATGCGCTGGCGGTCGTCGTCGACGGCGATGGTCTGTCGGAAGAGCAGATGAGGCAGTTCGCCGCCTGGACGAATCTGGCCGAAACGACTTTTCTTCTTCCGGCCATGGACCCGGCTGCCGACTACAAGGTGCGTATCTTTACGCCGGCGCGCGAAATGCCTTTCGCCGGGCATCCGACGCTGGGCAGTTGCATGGCATGGCTGCATTCCGGAGGTGTACCGCACGATCCCGATGTCGTGCGCCAGGAATGCGGAGTCGGCATCGTAGAGATCGACATCAGCCGCGAGAGCGAGCTGGCATTCAAGGCCCCGCCTACGACGATTCAGGCACTTCCGGCCGAGGCCTTGCAGGCGATCGTCGAGGCGCTGGATATCCCTCATGAGGCGGTTCTTCACACCGCCAAACTCGACAATGGACCGGTTTGGCAGGCTCTTCAGCTCGACTCCGCCGACGCCGTTCTTGCTGTGGACGCATCGCGTGTCCGTTGGCCGGATTTCAAGCCGATCGGCCTTGTCGGCGCGCATTCCGGCGAAGCCGAATGCGATTACGAGGTTCGTATGCTGGCGCCTTCGAGCGGTATGCGCGAGGACCCGATTACGGGTTCGCTCAATTCCGCATTGGCTTGCTGGATGCGCGCGGAAGGGCGGCTCGACGGGCCGCTCAGGATGGCCCAAGGCACCGCCATTGGTCGGCATGGCCGCGTGTCGATCCGCCCGTCCGGTGACGCTATATGGATCGGTGGGCAGGTCCACGTCCTTATCCAGGGTAACGTGTGTTTATAGCGTTTGCCTGGTCTGGATCAGAGCAGACGTTCCAACGCTTCGCTGAGCCGTTCCACGGCGTGTACCTGCATGCCGGCGGGCGCACGGCGCGGCGCGTTGGCCTTGGGGATGATCGCCTGCGTATAGCCATGTTTGGCGGCTTCGCGTAGGCGCTCTTCGCCGTTGGGCACCGGGCGTATTTCTCCAGCCAGGCCGACCTCTCCGAATACGACCATCTCGGTAGCCAGCGGCTTGTCGCGCAGGCTGGACAGGGCCGCCGCCAGCACTGCCAAGTCGGCCGCGGTCTCGCTCACACGCACGCCGCCGACCACGTTGATGAATACATCCTGATCGTACAGTGCGAGTCCGCCGTGGCGATGCATCACCGCCAGCAGCATGGCCAGGCGGTTTTGTTCCAGGCCGACGGTGACGCGCCGCGGATTAGCCTGGCGGCTTTCGTCGACCAGCGCCTGCACTTCCACCAACAGCGGTCGCGTGCCCTCGCGGGTGACCATCACCACGCTGCCCGATACCGGGTTCGCATGGCGCGAGAGAAAGATCGCCGAAGGGTTGCTCACCGCCTTGAGGCCGTGCTCGGTCATGGCGAAGACGCCGAGTTCGTTGACTGCGCCGAAGCGGTTCTTGACCGCACGCATGACGCGATAGCGGCTGCTGGAGTCGCCTTCGAAGTAGAGTACCGTGTCGACCATGTGCTCGAGCACGCGTGGCCCTGCCAACGTCCCTTCCTTGGTCACGTGCCCGACCAGGAATACCGAGGTGTCGGTCTGCTTGGCGTAGCGCACCAGCTGCGCCGCGGTTTCGCGGACCTGGCCGACGGAGCCGGGTGCGGACTGCAGATGTTCCGAGTACAGAGTCTGGATCGAGTCGATGACCAGCACGCGCGGGCGCTCGTCGGCCGCAGTGGCGAGGATGCGTTCCACGCCGGTCTCCGCAAGCAGTCGCAGCCCGGCGCGCGGCAGGCCGAGGCGGTGTGCGCGTAGGGTGACTTGCTGCAGCGATTCTTCGCCGGTGACGTATAGCGACGGCAGGCTTTCATCCAGCGTGGCGAGTGTTTGCAGCAGCAGGGTGGATTTGCCGATGCCCGGGTCGCCGCCGATCAGCACGACGGAGCCGTGCACCAGCCCGCCGCCCAGCACTCGATCGAACTCGGCCAACTGGGTGGGCGTGCGCGGTTCGGCCTCGAGGGCGACTTCGTCCATGCTGCGCACGGTCGACATGCCCGCATAGCCGCTGAAGCGGGGGTTGGGTGAGGAGGAGGGGGCGGGCGCGCGCGGAGCGGCTTCCGTGAGCGTGTTCCACTCGCCGCACTCGCCGCATTGTCCGCTCCACTTGGGCGACAAGGCGCCGCATGCGCTGCACTTGTATTCGACGCGTGGTTTGGCCATTTATTGATCCGGCAACTGAATGTTTGCATCTTCAGCCGGCCTGTACCGGTTCGAGGCAAGGCATCGAAACACCGCTGTAGCCACTCTACAGTAAGTTTCGATAACGCAGTCTCGGGCCGGTACAGGTCGGCCGATCCCTGTTATACCGATTGTGCGGGGCATCGACACTGGACGCACTCGGCGTTGCAGCCCTTGCCAAGGACGCGCCATTGGCGGCGCACTGCGCCTTGATTGCGTCCAGTGTCGATGCCCTGAAGGTGCAAACATTCAGTTGCCGGATCAATTACGCTGCGGCAGCCGCGGTCGGGCGCGAACCGTGCGCACCGCGTTGTTCTTGGTCTGCACGATTTCCATCGGATGGCCGTTGATCAAGACGCTGGTGCCCGGTTCGGGGATCATTTCAAGATGTTCGAGCAGTAGGCCGTTCAGCGTGCGCGGGCCGCGTGTGGGTAGTCGCCAGCCCAGGGTTCGGTTGATCTCGCGGATGTGCGTGGAGCCGTCGATAATGAAGCTGCCGTCATCCTGCGGATGGATGTCGCGGCTGTGTGCGGTCGGATCGGTGGTGAATTCGCCGACAACCTCCTCGAGCAGATCCTCCAGGGTGACGAGTCCCTGGATGTCGCCGTATTCGTCGACGACCAGGCCGATGCGTCGACGTTCAGACTGGAAATTGAGTAGCTGCTGGTTGAGCGACGTCCCTTCCGGAATGAAATAGGGCGTGCGCAGCTCGCTTTCCAGCGTCTCGCGGTCCAGCCGTCCACTCTGCGCCAGGGAGAAGACCCGGCGGATGTGGATGATGCCGCCGATGCGATCGACGTCGCCGTGGTAGACGGGCAGACGCGTATAAGACGTGTGCGCCAATTGCTCGAGGATTTCGTCCCAGGGTTCGTCGAGATCGATGCCGACGATCTCGTTGCGCGGCACCATGATGTCTTCCACCGTGGCCTTGTCCAGATCCAGCAGCCCGAGCAGCATTTTCTGGTGGCGCCTGGGGATGAGTCCGCCGGCCTGATTCACCACGCTGCGCAGTTCTTCCTGGCTCATCGGCTGCGTTTCGGCGTCTTCGGCCGATACGCCGATCAGGCGCAGGATCGAGTTCGCGACCAGGTTGACCAGCCAGACCAGCGGATACACCGCGGTGAGCAGTGGGACGTAGATGAACGATGCGGGAAATGCGACGCGTTCGGCATGTAGTGCGGCCAGGGTCTTGGGGGCGACCTCGGCAAAGATCAGTAACCCGAGCGTGAGGGCGCCGGTGGCGATGGCAATGCCTGCCTCGCCGAACATCGTATAGCCGATATACGTGGCCAACTGGGTGATCAGGATGTTGGTCAGGTTGTTGCCGAGCAGGATCAGGCCGATGAGGCGATCCGGTTTGCTCAACAGGCGCTGCGCGCGGATGGCCCCCGGATGGCCGCTGTCGGCCAAGTGCCGCAGGCGGTAGCGGTTGAGCGACATGAGCGCGGTTTCCGTGCCGGAAAAGAAGGCGGATACCAGCACGAGCAGCACTAACAACAGGCCAAACAGGCCTAAGTGGGTTTCGTTCAAGAGGTTTTTCGTTGCGTAATCTGATTGTGGTTCATTACACGGTCGGGCTTCCGTGGTGTCAAGCCGACTGAAGCTCGACCGATTGCCGGGTGTGCCTTCCTAGCCTCCGGCCGCGAGCATCGCGAACAGCTGGGCACTGAGATAGGCCACCAGCAGAATGGCGAAGCCGGTGAGCGTCCAGCGGATGGCAATGCGCCCGCGCCAGCCGAAACGCCAACGCCCGATCAGCAGCGTGCCGAACACCACCCAGGAAGTGATGAACAGCAGGGTGCGCTGCGGTGCGGCCATGTTGAAGAACTGATTGATGAAGACCAGCCCGGTGACAAGCGCTGCGGTCAGCAGTGCGAAACCCAGTGCGATGGTTTGGAACAGCAGGCTTTCGGTGTGCTGCAGCGGCGGCAGCGCCCGCAGCCAGCCGCCTGGCCGATGGGTGCGCAGGCGCCGGTCCTGATACCACAGCAGGCCGGCCTGCAGCGCGGCGATGACGAACAGGCTGGAGGCCAGCAGGGAGATAAAGACGTGTATGGCAAGCACGTTGCCGCTGGATTGCGGCAGGATGCGTTCGCCGGGGAAGATCAGTTCTACGATCAGGGTCAGTACGGCGAAGGGCAGCAGGATCAGTCCCAGTCCCTCGACGGGGCGGGAGTGCAGCGCGATCAGCACCATCAGCGCCACTACCCAGCCGACCAGCGACAGCGCCTGGGTAATGCCCAGGCTCAAGCCGTTGGGCGTGTCGATGTTGGTGAATAGCGCGATGCCATGCAGCACCAGGGCGGCGATCCAGAGGATGGCGATGTTGCGGCCGCAGCCGACCGAGTCGCCGTCGACGCGGGTGCGAAGGCGCCGCCAGATCTGCAGGGTGCAGATCAGGTAGAGAAGGATGGCAAGGAGACTGGATGCGAGCTGCATGATCCGGTGTGGCTGGGCATCAGTTGGACTGTGCATGATTGCATATACATGATGGTCTGACCACTAGGCGGCGCGCACGACGCGACCGGAAGCGGTGCGTATAATGGCCAGTCAATTTGAGCAGTTGTGGACGGAACATGTTTGAAGGTCTCAGCGATCGCCTTGCAACTACGGTCAAACGCCTGCGCGGCCAAGCGCGGCTGACCGAGGAAAACATCCAGGATGCCTTGCGCGAAGTGCGCATGGCGCTGCTGGAGGCCGATGTCGCGCTGCCGGTGGTCAAGGATTTCATCTCCCGGGTGCGCGAACGCGCGGTCGGTCAGGAGGTCATCCGCAGTCTGACGCCGGGGCAGGCGTTCATCAAGGTCGTCAACGACGAGCTCGTGGCCATCATGGGCGAGGTCAACGAGGAGCTTGCCCTCAACGTGCAGCCGCCGGCGGTCGTGCTCATGGCCGGCCTGCAGGGCGCGGGCAAGACCACCACCGTGGGCAAGCTGGCGCGTTGGCTCAAGAACGAGCGCAAGAAGTCCGTCATGGTGGTGAGTTGCGACGTCTACCGCCCGGCCGCCATCCAGCAGTTGGAAACGCTGGCGCGAGAAGTCGAGGTCGATTTCTTCCCCAGCAGCGGCGAGCAGGATCCGGTGGACATCGCCAAGGCCGCCATCGAGCACGCGCGGCGCCAGCACAAGGAGGTGCTGCTGGTCGACACTGCCGGCCGCCTACATATCGACGCCGAGATGATGGCCGAAATTCAGCGCATCCACGCCGCGGTCGATCCGGCTGAGACGTTGTTCGTGGTCGACAGCATGACCGGCCAGGATGCCGCCAACACCGCGCGCGCCTTCGACGAGGCGTTGCCGCTGACCGGCGTCATACTCACCAAGGCGGACGGCGACGCGCGCGGCGGCGCGGCGCTGTCCGTGCGCAGCATTACCGGCAAGCCGATCAAGTTCATCGGCGTGGGCGAGAAGAGCGGCGCGCTGGAACCCTTTTATCCGGAACGCATCGCCTCGCGCATCCTCGGCATGGGCGACGTGGTGTCGCTGGTCGAGGAAGCGCACCGCAGCCTGGATCAGGACAAGGCCGAGAAGCTCGCGCGCAAGGTCAAGAAGGGGCAATCCTTCGACCTGGCCGACTTGCGCGACCAATTGGAGCAAATGAACAAGATGGGCGGCATCGCCGGCTTGCTGGACAAGATTCCGGGGGCCGGGCAACTGCCGGATGCGGTCAAGAATCAGGCGAACGATGGCCAGGTCAGGCGCATGATGGCGATCATCGATTCCATGACGCCGCAGGAACGTCGTTTCCCGGGCATTATCAAGGGCTCGCGAAAGCGTCGCATCGCGACCGGTTCCGGCACAGAGGTGCAGGACGTCAACCGACTGCTCAAGCAGCACCTGCAGATGAGCAAGGCGATGAAGAAGTTTTCCAAGGGCGGCATGAGCAAGATGATGCGGGCGCTGAAGAGCGGGGGGATGCCGCCGGGCGGGATGCCGTTCTGAGAGCGTCTCGGGCGCGAATCGGCGTTTGTGGTTTTGATCTTGTGTGAGTGAAGGCGACGTAGTTGCTGGCCGCTGGGGCTCGTTTCGGACGCGATTCGACGTTTGGGGCTCAGATCGATCGAAGTGACGCGCCCGAGCCGGTTTGTTCGGCGCATCCCTGCGCCTTACCCCTTCGGGGCTAGCGCGAAAAATCGCTCCCGGCGATTTTTTCTTTGAAATGCGCAAAGAAACCGGCGAAAGAAACGCACCCCCAGGATCGCTTGTCCCTGACGGGCAACCTCGCGAACGCACGCCTGAACGGGGCCCGCAGCCATTCGCTTCCTGCGAAGGGCTGCTTGGCCGGCTTCCCTGCCGGCCATCCCCGCCCAGGCGCACGTCCGCGAGGCAAGCGATCAGGGGGGGCGAACATCAAAACCGGGCGGCTCCGAAGCGACTCTTTCTGAATTAGCTGATTCGTAACTCGGGAGTGTGGGGTACGTTCTGTTTTGACGTCTCGCTTCCCGTTTGGCCTTGCCTCGAGCGTGCGCCCCGGCGCGGGGTCGGGCGGCAGGGAAGCCGCCCGAGCAGGCCTTGCCAGGATGGCAAGTGCCTGCGGTGCCCCGTGACGGGGTGTGCGCTCGAGGTTTGCCCGTAGGGACAAGGCATAGCACTCTGCACCTGTGTCATTCACGACTGCAGTTGGCTTGTGTGCGTTCAGGGCAAGGCGCAGTGTGAAGGCAATGGCCTGAGCCCTTGGCAAGCGCCGCAACGCAGCCATGGGCGCACACCAGCCCACCCGAAGGGCGCCTCCAGGCTGTCCCGCCCCGGTGTTGCGCCGCTGGTGAAGGCAACAAGCCTTCCCTGCACGACGCGCCTTGTGGCGAAACAGCCTGGAGTCGCTGCAGCCGTGAATGGCACAGGTGCAGAGTGCTTGGGGCGCCTTTCTTTCGTACCTTTCTTTGGGCGTGCAAAGAAAGGTACTCGGGCGCGTCACCTCAGCAGATAGATACCCCTCACATCGAATCGCGCACGAAACAAGCCACCATGGCCAGCTAGTAGGTTGCCTTTTTTCTACGCAAGAGCAAAAACACCCATCGCTGATTCGCGCCCGAAAAATACCTCAGAAGCAAGACTATCGGGTCGGCTCAGTGGCAGACGCTACGATTGGCCCTGGATCTGTAGAACACGCGGCATTGCCACGAGCACACTCGGTGCCGTGAACAAGCCCAGTTCTGGCGCTTCAGGCCCACCCCCCGGTAAACTCTTCCCTTTTGCCGCAATTCGCGTACAATTGCCGGCCCGAAAGCAGGGATGGGGCGCTATTGTCGTACCCGTCGAATCAGACAGCTTCAAGGCTTCAGGAAAAGCATACACATGGTAACTATTCGACTGGCCCGAGGCGGGGCCAAGAAGCGGCCGTTCTACCACATCGTGGTGACCGATTCGCGTCAGCGCCGCGATTCCGGCTATATCGAGCGCGTGGGTTACTTCAACCCCGTGGCGCGTGGCCAGGAAACGCGTTTGCACGTTGAAACCGCGCGCGTCGAGCATTGGCTCGGCCAGGGTGCGGCCACCAGCGAGCGCGTCGCCAAGCTGCTGAAGGACGCCGGCAAGGCCGCTGCTGCCTGAATCGCGGGAGCGTGCCGTGCAGGACCGGGTGAGCATGGGCCACGTCGCCGGCGCGTTTGGCGTTCGCGGCTGGCTCAAGGTGCTTTCCGGTGCTGAGCCTGCAGAGGCTTTGCTGGATTACTCGCCCTGGCTCTTGTTGCGCGATGGCGAATGGAAATCCTACAAGGTTCTCGATGGCGGCGTGCACGGCAAGGGACTGGTCGCGCACCTGGAAGGTGTCGACGATCGCGACCAAGCCGAGCTGTTGCGCGGGGCGGAAATAGCCGTCGAACGCGCACGCTTGGAGCCGCTGGGTGAAGGCGAATACTACTGGGCCGATCTGATCGGCCTGCGCGTGGTGACCACGCAGGGCGTCGAACTTGGGCGCATCGAACGCCTGATGGAGACGGGCGCCAACGATGTGCTCGTGGTACGAGGCGAGCGGGAGCGGTTGATACCGTACCTGCGGCCCGAGGTGGTCACTGCGGTGGATCTGGCGGCGGGAACGTTACAGGTCGACTGGGATCCGGAGTTCTGACGTACGTGCGGATCGACGTCGTCAGTCTGTTCCCCGAGTTGGTGTCAGCGGTCGCAGCCTGTGGCGTGACCGGCCGGACGGTGGAACGCGGACTGCTGGAGCTGGGGGTATGGAATCCCCGGGATTACACGGCGGACCGGCATCGTACGGTGGACGACCGGCCCTATGGCGGCGGTCCCGGCATGCTGATGAAGGTTGAACCGGTTCGCCGGGCGCTGCAGGCGGCGCGGGCGGTCGGAGGCGGGAAGGTGATCTACCTCAGCCCGCAGGGTCGCCAGTTGGACCAGGCGGCGGTGCGGCGTTTCGCCGAAGGCGGCAATCTGGTATTGCTGGCCGGGCGGTATGAGGGGATCGACGAGCGTCTGGTGACGCTCGAGGTGGACGAGGAATGGTCGATTGGTGACTATGTCCTGAGCGGCGGCGAGCTTGCGGCGATGGTGATCATCGACGCGGTGGCCCGACTGCTGCCAGGGGCGCTGGGTGATGCGGACTCGGCCGAGCAGGATTCCTTTACGGAGGGTCTGCTGGACTGCCCGCACTACACGCGCCCCGAACAGGTCGACGGTCTGCAGGTGCCGGCGGTTCTGCGCGAAGGCAATCACGCCGAGATCGCGCGGTGGCGCCGGAAGCAGGCTTTGGGACGAACGCTTGAGCGGCGTCCGGATTTGCTTCAGGGCTTGGACCTGAGCGATGAGGATCGGCGCTTTTTGGATGAATATCAGGCCGAGCGGCAGGCCAAAGCGCCGTAGGTACAACCGAGGATTGGAGTCATGAACGAGATCATCAAGGCGCTCGAAGCCGAGCAGATGCAGAAGGAAGTGCCCGCTTTCGCCCCCGGCGACACCGTCGTCGTGCAGGTGAAGGTCAAGGAGGGCAACCGCGAACGCTTGCAGGCCTTCGAGGGTGTGGTTATCGGCAAGCGCAACCGCGGCCTGAACTCGGCGTTCACCGTGCGCAAGATGTCGCACGGCGAGGGTGTCGAACGCGTGTTTCAGACCTATAGCCCGAGCGTTGCGGATATCTCCGTTAAGCGCCGCGGCGATGTGCGCCGCGCCAAGCTGTACTATCTGCGCGGACGTACCGGCAAGGCCGCCCGTATCAAGGAAAAGCTCAAAGCTTCTTGAGCTTCCGGGCCTGTGCCGCGTGATGTGGCGTGGCGCAGGCCTTTCTTCTGGTTCTACCTGCTCGCGTTTTGCCGGCTCGGCAGTCGGTGGAGCGCGCAAGCGCCACTCCACAGCGGAGCCCGTACCGCCGATGCGCCGAATGGTTCGGAGACGTTCCTGGTCTGACGCAATAGCGGGTTTGCTGGCCGCCGCCTTCTGCGTGGCTTCGGGCGTATCCGCTTCCGCCCCGACCGCTGCCCCTCAGCAGTCATCTTCTCCGGCCGCAGTTCCGGCCGCCTCTCGTAACGATGTCGCCATGGCTCGCAGCTTCGTGCAGGCCGGCGCGTATTCCCTGGCCCTGAATCTCGCCGATGCCCGACAGCCCGCTTATGCGAGCGATCCTGTCGGATGGCTGCGGTGGGAGCGTGTGCGGCTGACGGTTCTGCAGAAGCAACTGGCCTGGAAAGCGATCAGCGCGCAAATCGCCGCGCTACCGAAAGGCTTGACGCCGGTGCAGAGGGCGGAGTTCGTGATGCTGGGCGTGCGGGCGGAACTGGCCCAGTCGCACGGGGCTCGCGCCCGCCGCCTGCTGCGCTCTCTGTTGTGGCGCGGCGATGCAGTTCCCGATTCAGCGCAGATTCGACTCTGGCGTCGCATGCTGATCGAATCGTATCTGGACGACGGGCAACTTGAGGACGCACGTCTCGCCCTGCTCAACTACCAGCTCGATTACACGCCTCGGAGCGGCAAGGAGCGCGCGGTTCTGGCGCGTGTCTGGCTGCGCGTAAACGAGCCCAAACGCGCGCTGGAGCTGTTGAGCGCCAAGCTGCAGCCGGATACGCACTGGCTCTTCTGGCTGGCGTCGCTACGGGCCGGCAGCATGGCTGCGAAAACGGTGCTCAAACAGGCCGTCAAGGCGGCAGGGGCCAAAGGCCTGGATGCCGAACAGGCCGGCAGGCTGTGGGGCGTGGCGGCGAGTGCGGCGTTGCAGCAGCGCGACTGGATGACGGCGATCGACGCCTTGGAACATTTCCTCGCTCTTGCTCCCCAGGTACCGCTCACCCCCTTGCTGCCGTTCGACGGCGACACCCTGTGGGCGGCCTACCGGTCTCTCGGCATGCAGGCGGGAAACCGGGCCAAGCTGTTGATCGGCGACGACGCGGCCTGGGAGGATGCCGCCAAGCAGGCACACAAGAACGGTCACGAAGTGCTGTCGCGCGCCTATAACGCGACGCTGGCGCAAATCGGACAGTCCTCCAAGGCGCGCGGCATCGGCTACCGCTGGCTGGGCGCTTCGGCTCTGGGACTGCCGCATGGCAAACGCCTGCTGGACCGCCTGTTCCTGAGCGCGCCCAAGCAATTCGCAAAGACTGCCGATATCCCGGTGGTGATCCGCCTGGTGTTGGCCAACGATGCGGTCGATCGGGGCGACCTCGCACTGGCCGCGAGTCTAATGGAAGGCCTCGACAAGGCTCCGAACGGCGAGAATCCGTACCTGTGGTCGCTGCGAATGTCGCGTGTGCTGGTGCTGGGCGGCCGCCCCAAGGCCGGCATCGAACGCTTGCATAAGCTGATCGCGAAGCAGGCTTCCTTTGATCGCAAGCAGGCCGACCCGCTCATGCAGGTTCTTTTCGATCTGCAGTCGACAAAGCATAATGCCGCGGCGCTCAAGCTGTTCGAGGAACTGTATCCGAAGCTCGCGCAAGCCCAGCAGCAGCGTGAAGTGCTGTTCTGGGAGGCGCAGTCCTGCGAGGCGCTGGGCGAGGAAGCGCGAGCCGCCCGCCTGTACCTGCAGTCTGCGTTGTTGCTCGATGCCAAGGCATACGGCCCGTGGGGAATGACGGCGCGTTACAACGCTGCCCTGGCCATGAACAAGGCGGGTATGACGGCCGACGCGATACGCGTGCTGCAGGGCTTGCTCGCGCATACCAAGGACCCGGCGCGGGTATCCGTGCTGAAGCACAAGCTGGCGGAATTGCAACGATTGCCGCCACAATCGGCGCAGACGCATTGAAAGCCTGGCGGCGCATCCTTCGTACTGCCGTGTAGCCATTCTTCCAACCCCGCGCGGCCGCTCGTCGTTTATGTGTCGGCGGTTTTGCGGAAAAAGCAGCCGTGCGCCGCGTCGATTCAGTCTGTAGCCAATCCCATGGGTTACCGGGCGAGTGCTGCAATCGTAATCGTTCCTGGATTCGACTTTTCCGCCTGGCGCTACGGTTTCGAGGGCGTTTATATCGCCCATTGCAGCTACGACAAGCCCAAGCCCACCTGTCGGGAGCGGGCACAAAAAAGCCCGCCGGTGCGTGCGCACCGGCGGGCTGCCGAAGCCGTGCCTAGAGCGCGGAGTCCGGCACCTGCGGGAAGGCGAAGTTTGCGAAGCCCTGTTCGGCCACGTTGAACCACGCGTATTCCATGTCGCGGTACTGCTTCCAGTGGGGGTAGATCTTCTTCCACACCGGATCCTTGCTGGCCAGATCGTCATAGATCTCGAAGGCGCTTTTTTGCGCTGCCTGCATGATGTCGTTCGGGAACTTGTGCAGCTTCACGCCGGCGGCGATCAGGTCCTTCAGCGCCTTCGGGTTGACCGCGTCGTAGTGCGCCATCATGTTGACGTTGGTCTCGGCCGCGGCGGTCTGGATGGCTGCCTTGTACTCCTTGGGCAGCTTGTCCCAGCGTCCCTTGTTGATCATCAGGGAGAACTGGGTGGACGGCTCCCACCAGGACGGGAAGTAGTAGTTCTTCGCCACGCGGTAGAAGCCGAGCTTCTTGTCGTCGTACGGCCCGATCCACTCGGTCGCGTCGATCACGCCGCGTTCCAGCGCGGGGTAGATTTCGGAGCCGGACAGGGTCTGCACGTTCACGCCCAGTTTGGCCATGACCTTGCCGCCGAAGCCCGGGATACGCATCTTCAGGCCGTTGAGCGAAGCCAGATTTTCCAGCGGCTTGCGGAACCAGCCGCCCATCTGCGTGCCGGTGTTGCCGGCGGGCATGGACACGATGTTGAACTGGGAGAAAACCTCCTTGTTCAGCAGCTCGTTGCCGCCGCCGTAGGTCTGCCAAGAGTTCTGCTGGCGGTAGGTCATGCCGAACGGCAGGGTGGTGTCGAAGGCCAGCGAAGGCATCTTGCCGATGTAGTAGTACGAGCAGGTATGGCCCATTTCAACGGTGTTCTGTTGCACGGCGTCGAGCACCTGCAGGCCGCCGACGATTTCGCCGCCGGCGTAGACGTGGATCTGGAAACGGCCGCCGGTCAGCTCGCCGACACGCTCGGCGAAGGCCTTGGCGCCGCCGTACACGGTGTCGAGGCTGATCGGCCAGCTGGCAGCCAGGCGCCAGCGCAGGCGCGGTGAATTGGTTTGGGCGAAGGCGCCCGGGGCCGCTACCGTAGCGGCTCCGGCTGCCAGGCCGGCGGAGGTCCCCTTCAAGAAGTCACGACGTTTCATCTTGCTCTCTCCAATTTATGAAATTCACATCGCCGGGGCGATGCAGTTGCTGGGCCGGCATAGCGCAGCGCGGATCTACCCGGCCCGACGAGGTTCATGCCTCGTAAGCACCCACGGGCCACCCGGTCCCCTCGGGAACGGCCCGTTGATACCATTCATTCTACTCGGATGAGTCTGCGATGTTTTACTGACTGCCGGGCAGCAGGTGCACGATGTTCGGGTAGAAGATGAGCACGCTGAGGCCGATCATCTGGATAACGATGAAGGGGATAACGCCCTTGTACATTTCCATGGTGCTGATGGTCGGTGGCGTTACACCGCGCAGGTAGAACAGCGAGAAGCCGAACGGTGGTGTCAGGAATGAGGTCTGCAGGTTCATGCCCAGCATGACGCCGAACCATACCATGTCCACGCCCAGGGCCATTGCGGTCGGCGCGAGCAACGGCAGTACGATGAAGGCGATTTCGAAGAAGTCGATGAAGAATCCGAGGATGAAGACAACGAGGTTGGCGACGAGCAGAAAACCAAGCTGGCCTCCGGGAATGCTGGTCAGGAAGCTGTCGACCCAGACATCGCCGTCGAAGCCGCGAAACACCAGGCTGAAGAAGCGCGAGCCGACCAGGATGAACAGCACCATGGAGCTGAGTTTCACGGTGACATTGAGGCTGTCGGTGATCTGCTTGAACTTGAAGCGCCCGCTGAATAACGAGAGCAGGATGGCGCCGACGGCACCGAAAGCGCCGGCTTCGGTCGGTGTGGCCACGCCGGCGAAGATCGAGCCGAGCACGACCATGATGAGGGCCAGCGGCGGAATCATGACCAGGACGATACGGCGCAGCAGTAGCGCCAGATCCTTCGGGCGTTCCTCGGGCGGCAGTGCCGGTGCGGCGCTGGGCTTGAGGATCGCGACGCTGATCGCGTAGAGCGCGTACATGCTGGCGAGCATCAGGCCGGGCAGCAGCGAGCCGACGAACAGCGAGCCCACGGAGACGCCGAGCTGGTCGCCGAGCACGATCAGCACCACGCTGGGCGGGATGATCTGCCCGAGCGTGCCGGAGGCGGCAATGATGCCGGTGGAGAGCTTGCCGGAATAGCCGTAGCGCAGCATGACCGGCAGCGCGATCATACCCATTGCCACCACGGTCGCCCCGACTACGCCGGTTGCGGCTGCCAGCAGCGTGCCGACGATGACGACGGACAACGCGAGGCCGCCGCGTAGCGGGCCGAAGAGTTGCCCCATGGTCTTGAGCAAGTCTTCGGCCAGCCCTGATTTCTCTAACATTGTCCCCATGAATATGAAGAACGGCACAGCCAGCAGCGTGTAGTTCTCCATTACGCCGAACACGCGCTGCGGCAGGGCCTGCATCAGATTCAGGTCGAAGAAGCCCAGTCCCACACCGAGCGGAATGAACAACAAGGCGGTGCCGCCCAGTGCGAAAGCGACCGGATAGCCCGAGAAAATCAAAACCAGGAGGACCAGGAGCATGACCCCCCCCATCCAGTCCATGCTCATAGGATCTTTTCTTCCTCTTCTGATTCGAAAACGCTATCCCGCTGGCCGCGCAGCACGGCGACGGCTTTGATGAGCTGCGAGATGCCCTGCAGGGTCAGCAGCGCGAAGGCGATCGGAATGACGGTCTTGATCGGGTAGCGGGCGAGGCCTCCGGGGTTCGGCGATACCTCGTGCAGCTTCCAGGAAAACTCCACCCAGGGCAGCGAGAGGTATAACACCATGATCGAGAACGGCAGTAGGAATAGCACCGTGCCGGCCAGTTCGATCCAGGCCTGCCCTTTGGCGGACAGTCGACCGTACACAATGTCCACGCGTACGTGGGCATTGTGTTTGAGGGTGTAGGCGGCGCCGAGCATGAACATCGCGCCGAACAGGTACCACTGGGCTTCGAGGTAGGCGTTGGACGACAGATTGCGGCCGATGAAGTTGCCCAGATAGCGCACCGTGGCGTTGTACACGCCGATGAGGATCATCACCATCGCGAGCCAGTACATCAGTCGCCCGACGAGTTCGCTCAGCCCGTCGATCGCGGCTGACAGTTTCAGCCAAGCGTGCATTGCGCGTCCCCCTTCATGGTCCCACCTCCCCGAAAAAGTGGTGAATCATAGCCAAGCATGTCGGCAGGGGCAAAGGTAATGTTAGCAGGTTGGGGACGACGCGCTGCGGGCGCCCCGGCGTGTGCGATCAGGCGATTTCCATCGAAGGCACGTCGGGTTCGGCCGCTGCCGCAGCCTGTGAGGTCTCCTGTTCGACGCGGTCGCGGCCGCCGTCCTTTGCGGCGTAGAGCGCTTCGTCGGCGCGCTGAACGAAGCTGTGCGGCGTATCTCCTGGGCGGTAGAAGGCGACGCCGAAGCTGGCGGTCGGGTGCGTTTCCTGGTTGCCGGGGATGCGCAGACGGGCGATATGGGCGCGCATTCGCTCCGCGACCTGCACCGCGCGGAAGTCGCCCAGCTCGGGGGCGATGACCAGGAACTCCTCGCCGCCCCAGCGGGCCAACTGGTCGGTGACGCGCAGTTGCTCGCTGACGATGCGTGTCACCGAGCGCAGCAGGGCGTCGCCCACGGCATGGCCGTTGACGTCGTTGACACGTTTGAAATGGTCGAGGTCGAACAGGATCACCGACAGCGGATGACCGTGCCGGGAGGCGCGTGCGATCTCAAGGGACAGGAGCTCCTCGCCGCGGCGGCGGTTGGCGACGCCGGTCAGCGGGTCGGTCAGGGCCAGACGCTGCATGGCGCTGAGTTGGGGGCGCAGCTGGGCCAGGGCGAAGTGTACGGCGATGTAGATCAGGCAGGCGAGATAGAACTGCGCCACATAGTTGATGGTCAGCCAGAACCGGTGACCTTCGAGCTGCAGCAAAGGCGGCAGGTTCACGACCAGGAGCAGCAGCATGATGGCGTAGAGCCCGCCGCAGAGGTAGAGCGCATTGCGCGGTTTCCAGCCGATGAAGGCGATCAGGAAGGCGATGAAGAACCAGTAGGTGAACTCGTTGAAATGTCCGTAGAGGGGCAGAAATCCGCTCAGTTGATGTTCCAGCGTGATCAGCAGATAGGTGCTGAGCGCGACGAAGCCGCTACGCTCCATCCAGGGCAGGACTGCCGGTTTCAGCCAAACCAGCACGGCCGAAATGCACAGCGCCAGGGCAAACAGCGGCAGGAAGTACAGATCGAACTCGACAGTGCGCTCCGCCGTCAGCTCCATGGCCCAGGCGAGCAGGCAGGCTATTGCGCCCATCGGAAGCATGATCAGGCTGAAGAGACGCCGGACGCGCTCGAAGGAGTCCAGCTGAGCCAGATTTTGGCCGGTTTTGGAGGGGCGTTTGCCCTTAAGACTCATCGTCAACAGACCGCTGATGCGGGGCCGTGGTTTTTATTGCGGCCGCTCTTTATATCCAGCGCGCAGCATGCCATGTTCAGGCAGTGGATTGTAGTGCGGAAATCGCGGTCGGCTTGAATTTCCGTGTTCTCTCCCCCAGTTTGCGATTGCTTCCGCATGGGTAATCCCATGTTCCGAGAACAGATGTATTCAGGAGAGGGCATGACTACACACAAGGAAACCCTGCAATTCCAGGCCGAAGTGAATCAGCTGCTCAAGTTGATGATTCACTCGCTCTATTCGAACAAGGAAATTTTCCTGCGCGAATTGGTCTCCAACGCTTCCGATGCCTGCGACAAGCTTCGTTTCGAGGCGCTGGGCGACGACGCGTTGTTCGAGGGCGACGGCGATCTGGCCGTGAGCGTCGAGTTCGACGCCGATGCCGGCACGCTGACCGTGCGCGACAACGGCATCGGCATGAGCCGCGACGAAGTCGTCGCCAATATCGGCACCATCGCCAAGTCGGGCACGCGCGAGTTCTTCGAACGCCTCAGCGGCGACCAGGCCAAGGACGCCAAGCTGATCGGCCAGTTCGGCGTGGGTTTCTATTCGGCGTTCATCGTCGCCGAGCGCGTTACCTTGACCACTCGCCGCGCCGGCATGGGCGCCGAGCATGGCGTGCGCTGGGAATCGGACGGCACCGGCGCGTATACGCTGGAGACGCTGGAAGTGCCTGCGCGCGGCACCGAGATCGTGCTGCATCTGCGCGAGGAGGAGCGCGGCGATCTGCTGAACGACTGGCGCCTGCGCAGCATCATCACCAAGTACTCCGACCACGTGCCGCTGCCGATTCGTATGCGCAAACCGGGCGAGGACGGCAAGCCGGGCGAGGAGTGGGAGACCGTGAACAAGGCCTCCGCACTGTGGCAACGCGCCAAGTCCGAGGTCACGGAAGAGGAGTACAAGGCCTTCTACAAGCACGTCGGCCACGATTTCGGCGAGCCGCTGGCCTGGACGCATAACCGCGTCGAGGGCCGCTTGGAGTACACCTCGCTGCTGTACGTGCCGGGCAAGGCGCCGTTCGACATGTGGGATCGCGATCACGTCCATGGCGTGAAGCTCTACGTGCAGCGCGTATTCATCATGGACGACGCCGAGCAACTCATGCCGCGCTACCTGCGTTTCGTGCGCGGCGTGATCGATTCCAACGATCTGCCGCTCAACGTCTCGCGCGAGATCCTGCAGGGCAACCGCATCATCGACCAGATGCGGGCCGGCTCGGTGAAGAAGGTGCTGGGTCTGCTGGAAGAGCTCGCCGAGAAGGAACCGGAGAAGTACCAGACGTTCTGGGACGAGTTCGGTCGCGTGCTCAAGGAAGGCCCTGGCGAAGACTTCGCCAACCGCGAGCAGATCGCCAAGCTGTTGCGCTTCGCCAGCACGCACAGCGACGAGGAGGCCCAGACCGTCTCGCTGGCCGACTATGTCGCGCGCATGCCGGAGGGCCAGGACAAGATCTATTACATCACCGCCGATTCCTTCCTCGCCGCGAAGAACAGCCCGCATCTGGAGCTGCTGCGCAAGAAAGGCATCGAGGTGCTGCTGCTCAGCGACCGCGTCGACGAGTGGCTGACCGCGCATCTGCAGGAGTTCGACGGCAAGTCGCTGGTCTCCGCCGCGAAGGGCGATCTCGACCTCGGCGGCATCGAGTCCGAGGACGAGCGCAAGTCGCAGGAAGAAACCGAGAAGGCTGCCGAAGGTCTGGTCGGCCGGATCAAGACGGCGCTCGGCGAACGGGTCGAGGACGTGCGCGTCTCGCATCGCCTGACCAGCTCGCCGGCCTGCATCGTGCTCGGCGAGCAGGACATGGCTTTGTACATGCAGCAGCTGCTAAAGCAGGCCGGGCACGAGGTGCCGACGACCAAGCCGGTGCTGGAGATCAACCCCGGCCATCCGATGCTGGCGCGGCTGGAGGGCGAGAGCGACGAGACGCGCATCGGCGAATGGTCGGCGCTGCTGCTCGATCAGGCGATCCTGGCCGAAGGCGGCCAGCTCGAGGATCCGGCC
The DNA here is from genome assembly GCA_963751375.1 of uncultured Gammaproteobacteria bacterium. GTDB lineage: Bacteria > Pseudomonadota > Gammaproteobacteria > DSM-5130 > Acidihalobacteraceae > Acidihalobacter_A. Next base: position 13,473 of record CAVVUY010000026.1, on the reverse strand, counting down.
GGTTTCGTGACGCGTCTCAATCAGCTGATGTTGGCGCTGGCCGGCTGAGCACTTCACGGCCGGTTTCCCGTAAGGCAAGCAACAAAGGGCGCCCGTAGAGGCGCCCTTTGTGCGTCAGGCGGCCGAATCGAGTCGGCGGGCGAGCGCGTCGAGTTCCGCGCCGATCTCGACCGGGTAGGTCGAAGGCTGCGCCACGAGTTCGCGCAGCGTGGGCGGGAGGCGTCCGAGCTGGGCCAGGGCATGGTCGCGCGAGTCCTGCAGGCTCGGCAGCGCGGCGAGCAGTTCGCCGCCGCGCATGACCGGTTGCAGCAGCGTCTCGCCCTGCATCGGCGCGTTTTCCAGGGTGATGCAGTCGCCGATCATGAGCCCGTCTGCGTCGTGGCGTCGATAGACCTGCTTACGCCCGGGCCAGGTGGTCTTGCCTTCCGAGCGCTTGCGTCGGGCACGGCCGGCGTATTCCTGCAGCTTGTAGGCGCAGTCGAGGTAGGGGGCGTCGTTGGAGACGTCCATGCGCGTGCCGACGCCGAAGCCGTCGATCGGCGCGCCGGCGGCTATCAGGGCCTGCGTCGTGTATTCGTCGAGATTGCCGCTGACGAAGATGGTGACGTCGTGCAAACCGCCGGCGTCGAGTATCGCGCGCACCTCGCGCGACAAGGCGTCCAGGTCGCCGCTGTCGATGCGCACGCCGAGAATCCGGATGCCGGCTGCGCGCAGCCGCTCGGCGACTTCCACGACCTTGCGCGCACCGTCAGGCGTGTCGTAAGTGTCGATCAGCAGCACGGTCTTGCCCGGGTGTGCATGGGCGAAATCCTCGAAACTGGCCAGTTCGTCGTCATGTGCGAGTACGAAGGAGTGCGCCATCGTGCCGTACAGAGGGATGCCGAATTCCTTGCCGGCAAGTACCGTTGCGCTGCCTTCGAAGCCGGCTAGGTAGGCGGCGCGCGCGGCCAGCAGCCCGGCTTCGCCGCCGTGCGCGCGGCGCATGCCGAAATCCACCAGCAGGCGGTCGCCGGCGGCGAGGCGTATGCGCGCGGCCTTGGAGGCGATCAAGGTCTCGAAGTGCAGCAGGTTGATGATGCGGCTTTCGACCAGTTGGGCCACCGGCAGCGGCGCGGTGATGCGCAGGATCGGCTCCTCGGCGAAGAACACGCTGCCTTCGGCCATGGCATCGACGTCGCCGCTGAAACGCAGCCCGGCGAGATAGTCCAGCAGCCGTCGGTTGGCGTGGCCGCTGCGCTCGAGCCAGGCCAGCTCGGCTTCGCTGAAACGCAGTTCCTGCAGGAACTCGACGACCTGCGCCAGGCCGGCGGCGAGCAGGAAGCGGCGCGTGTCGGGCAGCTTGCGTACGAAGAATTCGAACACGGCGGTTTCGGTCATGCCGCGTTCGAGATATGCCTGCATCATGGTCAGCTGATAGAGGTCTGTCAGCAGCGGGCTGTTCGGAACGCCCTCGGTCACGGTTCGATATCCTCCACGGTGATGGTTGTCGCGCCTTGGGCGCGCATGTCCTTGATGGCGCGGTCGCCGTCTCCGGGTTCGACGTCGACGGCGCGTACGGCATCGGCGAGAAGTATGGCCTCGAAATCGGCAGCCAGCGCGTCACGCACGGTATTGAGTACGCAGTAGTCGGTGGCGAGGCCGCCGACGAAGACGCGCGTCACGCCCCGGCGGCTCAGTTGCGCGGCCAGTTCGGTGCCCTGGAAGCCGGAGTAGGCGTCCGCTTCGACCGTATCCGCCTTGGATACGACCATGGCGTCGTCCGGCAGTTCGAGCCCGGCGGCGAATGCGGCGCCGTCGGTATCGGCAACGCAGTGCTCGGGCCAGATGCCGCCCTGTGCGGTGAACGAGCAATGACCGGGCGGGTGCCAGTCGCGGGTGGCGACGATCGGCAGCCCAGCTTCGCGGAAGCGTGCGATGTAGCGATTGAGCACCGGGACGACGGCGTCGCCGTCGTTGACGCCAAGGTGTCCTCCCGGCAGGAAGTCGTTCTGGACGTCGACGACGATCAGTGCGTCGGTGGCGGCGAGGCGTGGCATGGGGATTTACTCCAGATTGCCGCGTGGCGCGGCATGAGGCTAGTGCGCCACCATGATTACGCCGGAAGGCATGTCATGCAAGAGCAGGCGCTGTCGTCGGGGGTATACTGCAGAATCATTTTGAGACGTTTAACGGACGAGCCATGGGGTCGAAAGGTGACGCCAATCGCCGGCGCATCGTGGATGCGGCGGATCAACTGTTCTATCGGCAGGGCTACAATCGGACTTCGTTCAGCGATATCGCGCAGGCGGCCGCGCTTTCGCGCGGTAATTTCTACTACTACTTCAAATCCAAAGACGAGATCCTGTCGGCGGTGATCGAGCGGCGCCGCGAGGGGATCGTCGGGATGCTCGCCGAATGGTCGCGGGGTGCTGCGTCGCCGCGCGAGCGATTGCGCCGATTCGTGCAGATGCTGCTCAACAACCGCGACGACCTGCTGCGCTATGGTTGTCCGATCGGTTCGCTGACGCTGGAGTTGGCCAAGACCCAACGCGAACAGCATGATGAGGCGGGCGCGGTGTTCGAGGTGTTCCGCACCTGGCTGGCCGCACAGTTCGCGGATCTCAGCCATGTCGAGGAGGCCGACGAGTTGGCCTGTCATCTGCTCGTTCTGGGACAGGGTGTCAGTCTGCTTGCCGCCGTATATGGCGACACTGCGCTGATCGAACGGGAAGTGGCGCGCATCGACGCCTGGCTGGACGGGCTCTGAGCGGCGACGCCGGGATCAGGTCTTGTTGCGGGCCATCAGCAGACGCCGCGTAGCGCTACCCGAACTCATCAGGAACACCGGCGCGCCCGCCAGCAGATACCAATAGAATGTGACGAAGCGCCACAGCACCAGCGCCAGCGCCAGCGGCTCCGGTGCAAGCCAGGGCGCGAGCAGCGCCGCAAAGCCGACTTCCACGCTGCCGGTGCCGCCGGGCAGGAAGCTCAGCTGTCCGGCGAACAACAGCATGCCCTGGATGACGAACAGGTACGACCAGGGTATGGCGTGTCCCAGGCCGAGCAGGATGACCGGCAGGACGCTGTAGCGCATCAGCCAGTGCCCCATGCAAAAGCCGTACAGCAGGATCAGCCGATGCCGGGGCATGCCCAGCAGCAGCGCGATGCCATGGCGGAACTGGATGACCCAGCGCGCCATCTTGCGTCGGCGCTGCGGGCTGATGTTGATGTGCAGCCGCCGCAGCAGGCGGCCGAAGAAGCGCAGCATGCCGCGGTAGTGGCGTATCAGCGCCCACAGAAATCCGAGGCCGCCGCCGAGCAGCAGGAGCAGCAGTGTTGCCAGCAGGATCGGGTGCTCCAGCTGTTGGTCGAAGGTGAAGACGATCAGCGCCAGCGGTAAGGCCGTGGCGAAGAAGGTCAGGTCGGTGATCTGGTCGATGGCGTAGAGCGAGGCGGCATGCGCGGTGGATAGCCCCTGGCGATGCAGCAGGTAGACGTAGGTGAGCGGCCCGCCGACGCCGGCGGGCGAGGCGACGCCGGCGAATTCCGTGGCGACGACGGTCGCCAGCGCGCGCCGGCGCGGCGTAGCGAAGGCCATTCCGCTCAGTAGCAGCCGCAGGCGGGCGGCGTTGAAGGCCCAGCCGACCAGGATCATGCCGAGCGCGCCGAGGATCAGCCAGGGCGATACGCGGGTCAGCTGCGGTATGACGCCCGCGCCGCCGTAGACGAGCGGGATCGCCACGCTCAGCACCAGGCTGAACGCGGCGATCAGCAGATAGCGTTTCACGTGTTGAGCCCCAGCCAGCCGGCTTTGGTCACCGCCCGGCGCGTGCGCAGCGCCTGGCGCAGCGTGTCGTGCCAAACGGCGACGACGGCGGGGTGCGCGGCGTCGGCGGGATGCAGACCGAGGCGCAGCAGTGGTGCGTCGCGCAGACGCCAGGCTTGAGCCGCGTTGACGATCCGCGAGGCGCCTCGGCGCCAGGCCGAGCGCACGCTCCACACCAGGCTGGGGTAGCGGTATTCGCGCCAGTCGGGCAGGGCGTAGAGTGCGCGGCGGGTGGAGGTGTAGGCGAAGGGCAGTCGCCCCAGCGCCGCGCGTGTCCCGTCGCTCATGAGCCAGGCCGGTGCGACGAAGCCGCGCACCGGCCAGTCCAATGCGGCGAACTGCTCCAGGCCTGCGCGCATGTACCGTTCGGCGGTGGCCTCGTCGAGTGCGGCGAATTCGCCTTCGGAGGCAGTGTACAGCCGGCGCGTGGTCCACTGCAGAGGCCCGCGGGCGGGCGGCGCGCTGTCATCCAGATGGTGGAGACCGTGCAGTACGAGTTCGTCGCCGCGCGCCAGTCTTTGCTCGATGGCCTTACGGAAAACGGCGTCGTCGCCGATGCGGCCGCGGTGGTGATAGTCAGGGACCACCAGCAGGGTGACGGGCACGTCGCCGCAGCTGTCGATCATCTCCAGTAGTCGTGCGCAGGCCGGCCAGGTGGCGGGCGCGACGTCGTGCAGCACGACGCTGACGGCGGCCGACGGCGCTTCAGCCGGCGGCATGCCGTTTCGCCTCCGTCGCGTGATCGGCCGTCGTGCCGCTCAGGGCGGCATAGCGTTCGAGCAGCAGGGTGAACGCGCTATCCCAGCTCCAGTGCGTTTCGACCCGATGACGGGCGGTGCGGCCCATCGCCGCGGTGTCGCGTTCGAACAGTGCGCGCACCGCCTCGGCCAGATGTGCCGGGCCGCTCGAACGCGCCAGGATGCCGACCTCGGGCGTGATCAGCTCGGGGATGGCGCCGGCGTCCACGCCGACCGCCGGCAGGCCGCTGGCCATGGCTTCGAGCACGATGAGGCCGAAGGTCTCCGTGTCGCCGGCATGGATCAGGGCATCCGCTCCGGCCAGCATCGGCGCCAGCTCCGCGGCGCTGAAAAAGCGCGACAGGCAGCTGACGTTGCCGCCGGAGCGGTACGGCATGTCGGGGCCGAGCAGCAGCAGGTGGTATTGTGGACCGAGCAGCGCGAAGGCCTGCACCAGCTGGTCGAGGTTCTTCTCGCGCGCATAACGGCCGGCGAAGACCAGCAGTCGAGCCGTCTCGGCTATGCCTAGGCGCTGGCGCAGCGCGGCATCCCGCAACTGCGGGCGGAACTGCGCGGTATCGACGCCGAGCGGTTGCACGGCGACGCGCTCGACGCCGATTTCAAGCAGGGTGTCGCGCATGCTGCGGCTGGGCGTCAGTACCAGGTCGAATTCCCGGTAAAGGGTGCGTACGTAGCGGCGCACTGCAGCCAGGGTCCAGCGTCCCAGGCGTTTGTCGAGCATGCGGGGCAGATCGGAGTGATAAAACCCGATCACGGGAGCGCCGAGGTGCTGGCCGGCTTCCAGTGCGGCGCGCGCGAGCCGGTAGGGATCGCCGGCCTCGATCAGGTCCGGGGCGAGTTCGATCAGTTTGCGTCGCCAGGCCGCGCGGCGCAGCGGGAAACGGTAGCCGTTGGAGAACGGCAGCGGCGGCGCCGGCAGCGTGTAGTGTCCCGGCGCGGGTTCGCCGACATGCAACCCCGGCGTCAGCAGGCTGTGGCGGCAGGGCGTATGATGCGCGAGCCAGGCGCGCTTGGCGTCCAGATAACGGCGCACTCCGCCGCTTTCGGGCGCATAGAACATGGTGAGGTCGGCAAGGTGCATGGCGCCCGGACGGTCTTCCCCGGCCTGAGCCGTTTCAAGGTGGGGCGCCGAAATGCGTCGTGCCCGGGAAGCGTGTCGAGTGGCCTGGCTTGTCATGATGATGCGACGGCTGTAACAGGGTAACAGTATGACTGATTTCAACACCGCTCTCGATCTCTATCTCAGCGGTGACCGCAGCGCAGGCCTGCGTCTGTGGCGGTTGCTGGCGGATGAGGGCGACGTGCGTTCGCAGTACAACCTCGGTGTGCTCTACGACGCCGGAGACGGCGTGCCCGAGGACAAGGCGCTGGCGGCGCAGTACTACCGGGCCGCGGCCGGGCAGGGTTTTGCCGATGCGGCCTTCAACCTGGCCGTGATGCTGGACGAAGGCGAGGCCGTTCCGGCGGATGCCGGCGAGGCCGCGCACTGGTTCTGGGTGGCGGCGGATGCGGGCAATCCCCAGGCCCAGTTTCGCCTCGGTCTGAAATACGATGCCGGCGAGGGTCTGCCCCAGGATCCTGAGCAGGCCGCGCAGTGGTACTACCGCGCAGCGCAGGCCGGCGAACCGCATGCCGCCAGTAATCTTGGTCGCTGTTTCGCCATGGGCGAAGGCGTGCCGCGCAGCGATGTGGACGCCTACAAGTGGTTCAACATTGCGGCCGAACTCGGCGCGGCCAATGCCGCACGTTACCGCGAGCGGGTGGCGCGGGAGTTGAGCGCTGATGAGCGCTTGCGGGCGGGAGAGTTGTCGCAGGAGTGGTTGCGGGAGTTTCGGGGACGGCAGGGGTGAGTATTGCCGTGTTTCTCCGGTCACTTGATGGTGGTCGGTAGCTGAGTCGTCGGCTCCTCCTCTATCTGCTTTGGGTCAGCGGGCGCTTCGGCTATCGCGCTTTGCTTCGTGCGCCGATTCGACGCCGCCGATTTCTTTGCGCATTCAAAGAAGCCTGCTCGGGCGCGTCGCCTCAATTGATCGGGGCCTTGTACATCGAATCGCGCGCGAAATAGGCCTCAGAAAATTGGAAAGCCGAGCCGGTCAACCGTCACCATCGTCATCCGGCCCGGATAAGGCCGCAAACTCCCCCCAATAACACGATAAGCCTGCCCAAACCCACGCACGAATCGCCCCGTCTTCGGTGTGAGCCGAAAATCGGGCAGGCCGCGGAGTACGTCGACAACGGAACCGAAGCGTTCGCCGAAGTCGGCGAGATAAGCTGCCCAGTCGGTCGTACCGCGGCCGATCTCCTCCACCGTGCAGCTGGCTGAGCCGGCGGCGGCGAATATCTGCAATGCGTCGGCCTCGTCTTCCGCCAGCAGGATGCCGACCGTTCGGCATGAGGCGAGATGGGCAGTGTGCGGCGACAGGCCGCTGACGAAGACGCAGTAGCGGCCTTGTGCGTCGCGCACAAATGGCGCGGGGCTGGCCTGCGGCGTGCCGTCGGCATCCAGGGTGGCGAGGATCATTCACATCCTCCCCACGGCTAAAGCCGGGGGATTCCTCCTGCGAGACGCTGATGCCCCAGCGCGAGAATGTTTCTGGCCGCATTTATGTCGCGGTCGTGGACTGCACCACAGTCCACGCAGGCCCATTCCCTTATTCCAAGTCCTGCCCTACCTTTAGGACTGCTTTGGCCTATTGAACCGCAGCACGAACAGGACTGGGTGGTGTACGCCTCATTGACTTCCTCGAACACGACTCCCTGCGCGATCGCCTTGTACTGGAGTTGTGTTCGCAGCATCGACCAGCCGGCATCCAGCACGGACTTTGCCATCCCTGTTTTGGCCAGTCTGGCACTGCTGACGTTGCCAACGAAGATCGCAGCGTTGGCTTTCACCAAGCGGCTGCTGAACTGATGCAGCGCATCCTTGCGCCGGTTCCTGATTTTGGCGTGGATCGCACGCACCCGATCCGTCTTCCCTGCCCGCTGGGCGATACCCAGTTTCGCTTCTAGCGTTCGGTACGGGCGTCTGGCTTCCAATCGCTTGCCATCAGAACAGGTCGCCACGTCCTTGAGGCCGAGGTCGATGCCAATGGCTGTTGTGCCCGAGGGCAAGCGATTCTCAACTGGAGCTTCGACGCAGATGTTGAAGTACCAGCGGCCTCGCGCATCCTGCGCAAAACTCCCGGCCCTGAACTTGTAGTCATCCAGGCCGTAACTGTCCCACACGCCGAAGCTCTGGCCCGCGAAGCGCACCTTCCCGCCCTCGAAGCGTGCGGCTCTGGCTTTGAACGGTATCCAGCCCAGGTTGCGCTTCGCACCATTCGATACGCGCCAGCGCAGCTTGCTGGTCCTGAACTGGCGGCGGCTCTTGCCGTGGACGGCGATCACTTCCTGAATCGTGGCCGAGCCGATCAGCCAGCCACGCGCCTTGTTGATACCGGCCAGCGTCTTCTGGATGTCGAAGGCACTGAGCCAAGCGCCCTGCATCCAGCCCACCTCCGGCACCGGGATATGCCACGCCTCATAGCTCAATTCGTTGGCGAGATTCCAGGCCTGATTGACCTCGAACGCCATGTGCGAGAGCACTTTCGCGTGTTTGTCCTTGACCCGTACGCTGAGCGTTTTGAGGGTGCTTGTAGGCTGCGTGGTCACGACATTGATTCCAGATACCGCGCCCACTTCTCACGTTCTTTTGGTCGCTCGGATGTCTGCTGATTCTCAATGTATTGCTTTATGACCGCCAGCGGCGCACCGCCGACTGTACTGACAAAATAGCTATTGCTCCACAGGGTCGGTAGACGGCTGCGAAGATGCGCAAACTCCGAGCGCAGAATCCGCGAGCTGCGGCCTTTGATTGTCTTAACGAAACGCGCGATGCCCCACTGTGGATCAACGCTCACCAGCAGATGAATGTGGTCAACGTCGGTTTCCATTTCGATGATCTCAACATCCATCTCGGCAGCCACCTCGCGGGCTATCGCTTTGAGGCGCTGCTCGACCTCTCCGACCAGAACTTTGCGCCGATACTTCGGGCAGAAGATGACATGGTACTGGCAGGCGAAGACGACGTTGTTGTTTGAGCGATAGTGCATCGCATGGTATTATGCACCAATCGTCAAAATAATACCAACACGGGCGGCTATTCGCCGCCTGCGCTATCCCTCCCCACGGCTAAAGCCGGGGGCTTCTCGCGCATTTTTGGTGAGTGGCCGACGCGCGTTATTTGCTCGCCGGTACTATGTGCGAGATAATACATGGTATCTCGTACTATTGATGACCTGAAATCAACCTCTGAACACGGCCCATCTGCGGCGTGGGGGCATCGGCGCCGCCTCACACGCGAACGAAACCGCATGCGGCCTCTGGGGTTCACGATCCTGGAGCTGATGGTTACGGTTGCGATGATCATGATCCTTGCGGCCATCGCCATCCCCGCTTACCAGGATTACATCATCAAGTCGAAGGTCAATGTAGGGCCTTCACCTGGCGCAGGAGGCCGAGGCCGCCATCACGATGTGGTACGGCATCAATGGCAACCTGATGCCGAGCCTTGTTGGGACACCAATAAAAACGGCTATCCATCGGCGGCCTGCAACGAGGCTTTCGGGCTGCCTGGAACCATTGGGACAATGGGTCAAGAACGTTAGGATCGGGGCTATCACATCCTTGGCGAGGGGCAGGGGCCGGCCAAGATCGAGGTGTTTTACAAGAACGCGAATCTTTACCCGGGCAACAACGGGTACGTGGATCCGACATACCCACCGAACTACGCATGGAGCCTCAACCAAACGCCGTCGATCATGTTTGTCCCCTACAACAAACAATCCGCACGGCCGGGGCCGGCGTTTACTCGATGATCAACGCCAGGATCTTGGATGGGAAGACGATCACGTGGCTTCGTCTTGGCCGCTCCAACTCTATTAATGGCGGGGTAGTTCAGCTCCCCAATAAGTTCCTCCCCAAGAGCTGTCAAAAAACCCCTAACGAGAACATCCCCCTGCCATGAGCGCTCCTATGCGAGTACCCGCAGCAGCGCGTGTGCATGCCCGCCACAGTAGGCAGCGCGGCGTAACCTTGATGAGCTCATGGTCGCGCTTCTGATTGCCGCCATTCTGGCGTTGGCCGGCCTGCCCTCACTTGATTTGGTCGACGCCTTCACAGAAGACGCGAAGCTACACCCTCAGACCATTGTAAAACTGGTCAGCCTTCAGCAGATGGCGTTCACCAACTCCAGCTTTGTGACCCTTCAGGTCAACCCCGATTGCAGTTGGAGCGCATCACTGAACGGCACCACACCATACAGACCGCCCAGGCGCCCTCGATAGGGTGACCATCTGCCGTTAGGTCGAAGCCCATCAATTTCGTGGATGCCGGAAGCTCACAACGACGGCTTTTCGCTGACCAGCCCGTTGATCATCACCATTATGGGTGGAGGGGTTGCCGAGGCCGGTGGGATCGACCAAGCGGGCGGACTCAAGGTAATCCTTCAATGAGCACGTGAACGATCAACCGACCCGGGCAAAGGGGAACGTCGCTCCTGGAGGCCATGGTCGCGCTGTTTGTGGTGTCTCTGTCGGCAGTCTCTCTGGTCAATGCCATTGGCCAGGTGATCGCCTACAACGACAAATCAAAAGCCATCATCGTAAACACGACGGTTGCCAGCAGTTTCTTCGCCTACGTGGATGCTGCTGGTGCTAGCGTGGAAGCCTCAACGGGCTGACCTTCGCGGCCTCGAGCACCACGTCCCCGGCATTTCTCAATGACTGGTGGAGCGAGTCGCTGTCCTTAAGGACCCGTTTCTCAAGTCTGCGTCGGTCACGACCACCCCCGCGCCATGCGTTGCTGGCAATCCGTGTCAATCCACACTGACTCTGACCTGGCGCAACCCGGCCGGCAATCCATTGAGTAAAACAAATTCACCGCAATGGTGGGGCAACAGTGAACAGATACAGATCGGCGGGATTCACGCTAACAAGCCTGCTCGTGGGCATGATCGTAGGCGCGATCGTGTCACTTACGGCATTTCAGGTGTACTCCGTGCTGATGAATGAGGCCGGGAAAGCCATCACTTCACCAGCCAGGCGCAGGGATCGGCCCGCTAATGCGCTGATGGTGATGTCTGCCGACATCGTGGGCGCTGGGTTCCATGATGAAGGGCGTCCCCGGCAAGACCAACTTTTATGCCCCTGACGACTGCCAATCCGCCTGCGATTTGGTAGCGCCACCATTACCAGATAGCGAGCGTCGGCATATTCCTGGAACGAGCATTCCCTTTACCTACACCGCTCCCTACCCATTCCACACCAACGCAATCGTGCTTGCACAGAGCCCGACAAAGCAGGTCGTCTACTACATCGGGGTGGTGGGCGGTGCGCTGCCGGCCGGCGCGCCAGTGCTGTATTCTTTATCTGGGTAATCAGCAACTAAATTGCGTTTTGAAAGCATCATCGCGCGCCAGGTCGCCATGATCAAAGCGCGCTATGCGGTCTACGATCCCACCAAAAGGACGATTGCCTCCTTTGAGCCGTGGTCGACGATTGTTGCTGACAACGACCAGAACAAGGTCGGCGCTGTTCAGATTGCGCTTGTCGTGCGCAGGCGCCAACCGGCGGGAGAAAAAACGTCCAGCCGGTTATCTTCGGCAAGACGTACAACCTCTGGGGAAACTGCCCTGGGTGCTTCAATTCGCTCGCCTCCGGTTATTCGTTTTCCGCGTACCAGCGGACATTTTTTTCTGCGCAACATCGCATGGGGGGCCGCGCTGTGATTCGAAAACTACGGCAGGTCGCCGGGCGCCGGACGTGAGGGCGGCGCGGTGTCGTCGTGCCTGGTCACGCTGTTGTTCAGCGTGTTGTTCGTCATGATGCTCTTTACGTCATGGCCCCAGACGTCGTCCAACCTCGTTAGCTCGGACCTGATGGCGCAGCACGACCAGGCGCTTCAGGCCGCAAACATCGTGGCCGCCGGCGTGCAGAAAAAGATCGACCGCGTCGTCGGTGCAGTTCCCAGCATCAGCTACTGCCCTGGTTCAGGAAGTCGCTGCCGACAGGCGATTCAATCAGCTCGCTCTCGTTCTGGAGCGGCTGCAGTAACGACGGCGTTTGCCTGGAATCGTCGGTCCCAATCGGGTAGCGCCGACTATCAGGTCAAGCATTCTGATGTCTACGGCATCGTCAGTGACGCGCGCCACCAGCACGGGTTTGTCGCTGTGTACTACGACATTTTCGCCCGGGCTCAGAACGCGAAGAACTCGCTGGCGGCGCCGCCAACACAGAAACCTACTACCGCAGTTGCGTGAAGACAGGCTAAGAGCCTGGAGGGTTATGACGGCGACTCCAAAATCTTCGGTATGTCGTCATGCCGTTGGCTTGGTTCTGCGCTCCTGTACGCGGCGCAGGCGTTCGCCGGCGGTATCGTGATGGTTGCCCCCAATCTCATGATCGTGTTGGGCAACAGTTACTCGATGAACCGCGAGATGAACAACGTGACCTACCCCTCGGGTAGCAACGGCCCGATTCAAAATCAGTGTCCGCATTCCTCTGGACCAGCTCACAAACCTACACCAAGGCGCCAGTGTTCGCCGGCGACAGCGGCTGTGGCGGCGCGGGCACGCCCTTCCCGAACTCCACCTACGGGAATCCTCTCAGGACTCCGAGCGGTATATCGCCAAGCAGGTCCTCCATACCCTCCTGGTCAGCCCGAACAGCGCCGGGATCAACTTCGGCTTCGCCACCTTCCGTCAGGCCTTCGGCCTGGAGCTGTCGACGGCCAGCTCCATGCACGCCGAACACGATCTGGCCGCTGGTCAATGAGAATGGGGGAAAACGGCTCACCCAGTTCATCGCAGTCCGGCTGGTCCACACAGCAGTTGACTAACTACGGCTCGATCCCGAATCACTTCGCCTACGTCGATTGGTGGCCTGGATGGACAACGTGCATGGCCAGGACTTCTTGCTAAGGCGCTATGCATCCCTCATCGAACGCTGCGGCGACCATTGGCGGCACCACGAATCACGGCCTGCCTGAGAGCGTGCAGTACCCCACCTATGCCAATGGCGATGGCCAGTTCGAGCAATTACTACACCGACAACATGCCGAACTCCGGCTCGTACTACTACGGTGAGGGCGGCGTGGACACGCTCAACGGCGTACGGCCACTGCTGGTCCGCCGAAGTTCACTCTCTGCAAGACCTATTACGATTCCCAGGGAATGCGTTCTATGGCGAATACATTGCCACGCGCTCGAATGGCTCCCCTTGGCTATTTGTTGACGGCTACCCCGGTGTCGTCACAACTCCAACACCATCAACTACATCACCCCGGATGCATCGCTCTACTCGACGCCAACGGTGCGCAGAAACCGGACACCTGGAACGACCAGTGCACAAAACCGGATGGCGATGCCAGCAACAAACTGGGCGTCGAAATCACCACCGGTGATCTCCCACACGCTCAAGATGCCGGACGGCACCACCCAGCCGGCCTACTTCAACTTCATCCCCGACGTGTTCATGGGCAATAGTGCTTGATCCCGAACTGGCCGGTAGGAGCCTCACTGGCTGGTCTGGGGCCGTACCTACAACGCCAGCAGCAACACTTACACGGCATCTTTCCCGTCCGGGCGGCCGCTCACACCGCGAGGGCTTTACCACCAAAGCGGGGCCAAAACGATGGGCGTGTTCGTCGCTGCCCTCTCCCAGCAGTGGTTATGTCGATCAGCGCAGCACAATTGCCAAGTTGATTGTATCCCGGCCTACCCGCAGATGAATGATTCAGGGTTGGGCTACGACCCCAGCACGCAGACGATCACGGACGCCTCCGGCAACCCGCGTAGCATCTCGGCCAGTGATCTTGCCGCCAGCGTCGACGGACATCAGGAGCCGGTCTACGATTTGCTCATGAATGCCGCGG
>CAVVUY010000025.1:0-64273 GCA_963751375.1 uncultured Gammaproteobacteria bacterium | reverse complement strand
CACATTTTTTTCTTACAAAAGACTGGTGGGTGCTTTCCTATTTGGGCGCCTTCATCTGGTTTGGAATCACAGGGCTCAGGAATATCCTTCAATCCGTGTTGGGAGGCGGGGGCATAAAGAGGTCGCCGCTTCTTCGCTGGAATGACTATGTAGTAGGGAACGGCTCACCGATTCCCTCCTTTATACTGGTTTTTCAGTACCCTTTCCTGATTACGTGGCCAAAATTTCATCCTGCAGAACGGCTTCAATATCACCATCTCAACCAATCCGCTTGCTCTCTATACGTTTATGAGTCTCACAAACGGCATCTATCTGTCCAGTCACAACCTCTTCAGGGGACTGCAGAAAGGGGCCGCTGACAGAGCGCAGTCTGCGATCTGCCACGGAGTAAAGCTAAAATTACCTGCCGTCGGGCGGATGATGAGTCTCAACCCGGACTGCAGCCAACGAACCGGCCGCGTTCAGGGCGACAGGCATACTAACAGCCTGCCCGTTGCCAGAAAACCACACAAAACGCCCGCATCACGGGCTCGTCCAAAGAGAAATCGATGAAACAGGCCTGGAAACAACTCGACCTCGGCGGCGAGGGGCTGCAGACCCTCAACGCCCGGTACACCCGACAGATGCGGCGGCGTCCGCTGGCCTACTCGGCCATGCTGCTGTTTCCCTCGGCGCCCATCGCTGGTATCTGCACGAACCCATCGGCGCCCTGGCCTATCTCGCGCTGACCCTGGCCGCGACCGCCGGCGCACTCACGCTGGGCCTGTTCGGCTTCGCGGTCCCCGCCATCGCCGCGCTGCTGTTCGCCGCCTTCGACCTGTTATGGGTCGACCGCCGCGTGTCGGCGCTGAACAAGAGCCTGCGCATGTCGCAGTTCATGCGCCCCGGCACCGCCCCACCCAAGAATTACCGCGGACGCTACCCGGACGACGGCCTGGACGAATATCTTCGCATCAAGGAACGCGAACGCGCCGGGCATCAGCCCGTCGCCGACGACGAGGGACAGAACGGCCGGCAACTCGCCCACGCACGCCCTCATTCAACGAGCAGGAAGCCTTGCTGCGCGAACTCACACGCAGCGACAAGGGGCGTAAACCCCGCGATACGGACTGAGTTCCCGAACACAAGCGTACGGCGAGGACGAACGACGTCCTCGCCGCGCTCGTTCGCCATGCTCAGACCGCGGCCGGGTGGCGCTGCTCCTCGCGGCGCTGCCACAAAAAGTAGAGTATCGGAATCACCACCAGCGTCAGCATGGTCGAGGCGAAAGTGCCGAAGATCAGCGAAACCGCCAGACCGCCGAACACCGGATCGCTGACCATCACGGCGGAACCGAACATGATCGCCAGCGCCGTCAGCAGGATAGGCCTGAAACGTACCGCTCCCGCCTCGAGCACCGATTCCTCCAGCGCGTAACCCTGCCGGCGGTAATCGAGGATGAAGTCGATCAGCAGCAGCGAGTTGCGCACCACGATGCCGGCCAGCGCGATGAATCCGATCATCGAAGTCGCGTTGAACGGCATGTGGAACAGCCAGTGACCGGGGAATATGCCGACCAGCGTCAGCGGAATCGCCCCCATCACGATCAGCGGCAGCATGAAGGACTGGTAGTAAGCCACCAGCAGCAGGTAGATGAACACCAGCGCCACGATGAACGCCGCCCCGAGATCGCGGAACACGTCCAGAGTCAGGCGCATGTCGCCGCCCCACAGCACCTGATAGTTCGTCACGTCGTTCGGCTGCGCGTTGACGAAACCCAGGTTCGCCGTGGTCAGATGCACGCCGTTGGGCAAGGTGACGTTGTCGAGCATCTGGTTCAGCGTCAACGTGGCATAAACCGGGCTGGCATTGAGCATATCGCCCATGACGTAGACCACCGGATGCTGGTCGCGGGTCATGATCGGCTTGGCCACGCTGGATGGTTGGATCTGCACGATACCCGCCAGCGACACCTGTTTGCCCTGGCTGTTGGTGATCGACAGATCCTGGATTTGCTGGATCCATGCGCGGTCCGCCCGCTTGAGCCTGAGCACGATGTTGATCGGTTCCGGCGCATGCTGTTCGCGCAAGGTGCCGAGATCCGCACCGGCGACGTAATCGTGCACCAATTTGGCTACCTGCGCCGGGGCCACGCCCGCCAGCATCGCCTTGTGCTGATCGACCCGAATCAGGTACTCGGGAGCGGTTGCGGTGACCGAGTCGTCGATATTGATCATGCCGTAGACCTTGCCGAAATCGGCCTTGATCAACTCGGCGCTCTGGCGCAATTTCTGGTAATCGGGTCCATACAGTTCGGCCAGCACCTGCGAGCGCACCGGCGGCCCCGGCGGCGTCAGGTACAGCTTGATACGTGCATGCGGGAACGCCTCGCGCACCGGCTTTAGCGCGTCCCAGACGCCGGTGGCGACCACGCTGGTATGCGGGCGTTCGTGGCGACTGACGATGTTCACCACGATCTGCGCGAGGTTCGAGCCCTGGCGCATCGCATCGCCGCGCACCATGCCGGCGAAACTCAGCGGACCGGTGCGCCCCAAATAGGTCTCGTAATTCGTCACGTAGCGGTCGCGGGCCAGCACCTTGCCGACCGCCAGCGCCACCCGGTTGGTTTCGTCCAGAGCCGTGCCGGCCGGGGTGTCGATTTCGAGCATGAAAGTGTTGACGTTGCCGTCCGGCAGCATCTGCAGATTCACGCCCAGGGAGCTGACCGGGCCGTTCATACCCGACGGACGGATGAACTGCCACACCGGCATCAGCATGGACAGCAATAGCAGAACGATAACCGCGAGGAAGAACACGCCACGCTTGCGCGGTCCCTCCAGCAGCGGGCGCACCACCGCAAGGTAGCCGCGTTGCAGCCAATCCTTGTTGTGCGAGTGCTCCAGCGCCGGCTTTGCGGCCAGCGCCTTGAGCGCCTTGCCCTTCAGCCAGCGGTAGGCCGTCCACGGGACGACGATGTACGCCAACACCAGCGAGGCCACCATCGCCACCGGCACGTTGATCGGGATCGGCCGCATGAACGGCCCCATCATGCCGGAGACGAAGGCCATCGGGATGAACGCCAGGATCACCGCGATGGTCGCGATGTTGGTCGGATTGCCGATCTCGTTGGTGGCATTGACCAGCAACGCACCGAAATCCTTATTGCCCTCGCCGTGGTGCAAGTGACGGTGGATGTTCTCGATCACCACGATCGCCGCGTCCACCAGCAGGCCGAGCGACAGGATCAGCGCGAACAGGGAAATACGGTTGATGGTCTGCCCGACCATCCAGCCGACGCCCAGCACCGCGAACAGCGTCAGCGGCACCGTCAACGTGACGATGATCGCCTCGCGCCAGCCGAGGAAGAACAGCAGGATGAACGCCACCACGGCAATGGCGATGGCCAGATGCTCCATCAGCGTGTTCACCGCATCGTCGGCGCGGCTACCGTAGTCGCGCGTGACGGTCACATGCACGCCCTGCGGCAGGGCTTCGCGCTCAAGCTGGTGCAACTTGTCCAGCACGCCGTTGGCGACGGTCACGGCATTGGCGCCCGAACGCTTGCCGATTGCCAAGGTCACCGCCTGCTGCGGATCGCCGGCGCGCACGTCCGGCGAGGCCGGCCCGAAGGCCAGGGTGGCGTACTGGGTGTCGCTGAGCGGCCCCATCCTGATCGTCGCCACATCCTTGAGGAACACCGGCTTGCGGTTGGCCTGGCCGACGATCACGTTGCCGAGCTGGTCGATGCCGCTGAATGCCGCATTTACACGCAAGGCATACTGGCGATTGTTGCTCACCAGATCGCCGCCGGGCATGACCACGTTGGACGCCTTGAGCAGCTTGATCACCGGACCCAGGCTCAGTCCCGCATTCGCCAGGCGGCGCGGATCGATGTCGATTCTGACCGCACGTTGCTGCCCGCCTATCACCGAACTGTTGCCCACGTTGGGCACGCTGCGCAGCTGCTCGAGGAAACGCAGGCCAAGTTCGCGCAACTGCATGCCGTCAAGCTTGCCGGAGCTCAGCGTTACGGCCATCACCGGCACGTCATTGATGCCGATGCTCTTGACCAGCGGCTGCATGGTTCCCGCCGGCAGGCGGTCCATGTTGCGCATCAACTGGTTGTAGAGCAGCAGCAGGCTCTGTTCCTCGTTGGCGCCGACCTGGAACTGCACCGTTACCACGCCCATGTCGTTCACGGCATAGCCGTAGGTATGCTCCACGCCCTTGAGGCTCGCCATCAGCGACTCGAGCGGCTTGACTACCGTGTTCTGGATCTCCTCCGGCGTATCGCCCGGCCGCATGACGAAGATCGACGCCGCCGGCACCACGATTTCCGGGTTGTAAAGACGCGGTGTCACGCTGATGGCCAAGGCGCCGAACAGCGTCAGCGCCAGCATGATCAGCGCGGTGATCTTGGAACTCAGGAAACTTTTGGCCAGCCGCCCGGCGAGATTGAGCGGCGTAGTGTTGTCCTCCGCGCTCATGCCCCGTCACCCTTGATCTTGATGCCGTTGTACAGATCCCCCTGGGCACTCAACACCACACGATCACCCGGCACCAGGCCTGCCAGCACGACGACGCCGCCGGCCATGGACTCGCCCAACTGCACCATGCGGAATTCGGCCGCACCATCCTTGCCCACGACGAACACGCCCTGGATGCCGGCGCGTCGTTGGACCGCTGACAGCGGCACCACGATGCCCAGCTGCTCACCGAGCGAAACCCGCACGCGTGCGTAAGCACCGCTGGCAGCCCCGCTGCTATCGGCCAGACCGATCTTGACGGTATGGGAATGCGTCATCGGATCGGCCGCGTTGACCAGACGCTCGACCACTCCGTCGACCGTATGCCGCTTGAAATCGGTCCCATCAAACGTAACGCTGACCTTCTGCTCCAGACGCAAATGATCGAAGGCGCGCGAATCCACCTGCAGCTGCACCTGCATGTGACCGGAGCTCTGCAGGGTCAGCAGCGGCTGGCCAGGCGTGGTCAGCTGGCCGGCGTCGATGAATTTTCCGACCACGGTGCCGGCGAAAGGCGCGCGCACATCCGCGTAGGTCAGCTGCGAACGTGCCGTGTTCAACGCCGCGCGGGCTGCAGCGTAATTTCCCTGCGCGACCTTGTAGGCCATATCGATCTGTTGGAAGCGCTGCTCGGGCACCGCGTGCTGCTGATACAGCGCCTGATAGCGTTCGTAGTTCGCCTTGGCGTCGGCCAGTGCGGCCTCGGCCTTGCTGAGCGCGGCACGGGCCTGTTCGATGCCGCCCTTGACGTCGGTCGGATCGAGGGACAGCAACAGCTGACCCTTTTTAACCGTCTGCCCTTCGTGCACGTAGAGCTTGCGCACGTAGCCGGTCAGGCGCGATGCCACCTGCACCTGGTCCGCCGACACCACGCTGCCCGGAAAAGTCGCGTAGATCGGCAGCGCCTGTTGCTGCACCGTCTCCACCTTGGCCGCCACCTCGCCGGTATTGGCCTGCGCCTGCTCGGGCGGCGAAGAATGACCACAGCCGCCCAGCAGCGCGGCAAGGCCCGTGGCGATCAACACTCCGTGAATCCTTTTCAACATTGTCTTAGATTTCCAGCCAAAGTAGATGAATCATCGTTTCAGGGGTTCTGCGCTTTCGCGATGCTGGCGACAACCGCGTTCGGCGTCAGGCGACCGAGACCTAGCAGCAGGCCGGCCCGCTGCATGACCTCCTGATAACGTGCCGAAACCAGCTCGCTGCGCGCCTTGTCCAATTCCGCCTGCGCAGCCAGCAGATCGGTCATGGTCGCCACGCCCTTTTCATAGCGCAGACGCTCCAGCCGCCTCGCCTCGTCGGCCTGCGTGATCGCCAATTCGCGCACCCGGACCCGCTGCTGCGCAAGTCGCACGTCGCGCCATGCCGCATCGATCCGCAGGCGAAGCTGGTCGCGCGCCTGACGTAGCTGCGCGGATTGCTGCATGACCTGCGCATCCGCCTGGTCCAGCCCACCGCGACGGGCGCCAAAGTCGAACAGGTTCCAGGACAAGACCCCGGCAACGGTATTCGACGGGCGCCCGCCCATGCCGAACGAAGCATCGTTCCACTCGCGGCTGAGCACCACATTGAAGTGAGGCAGGTAGTCGGCACGCGCAACGGTCACGCCGGCCTGTGCGCCCTGCACCTGCAGCTCGAGCGCCCGCAGGCCCGGGTTGCCGGCCTGTGCCTGACGCTGCAGATCCACCAGCGAAGCGTCCGGTAGCGCCACACTGAGCGACTGGGCGACCTTCAGCGGCGTACCCTCGGGCACGCCGATCAGCACCCGAAGCTGCTCAGTCGCCTTGCCCAGCTGCGCCTGCGCTTCGCTGCGGCGCAGCTGTACGTCGCCCAGGTTGAGCTGGGCACGCAACTGGTCGTTACGCGACACTACGCCGCGGGCATACAGCTTGTCGGTGATCTCCACATACGATTTGGCCGCCGCTTCGGCCTTGGCGGTCACGCTGACGAATGCCTGTGCCGCGCGTACACCTTCGTATGCCTGCAACACCTGTAGCGTGAGGTGCTGACGAGCCGCCTCGTCGCCCTGGCGGGCAGCCTTCAGATACGCCTGCGCCTTGTCGAGATAGCCCCACACCATACCGCCGTTGAACACGGGAATCTGCAGTTCCAGTTTGCTCTGGTAGTTGCGGTACCAGCCTGGGTTGTTCAGGTTGTTGGGCGCGATGAACAGGCTTGACGGGTTCGATGGGTTGAACTGGGCAGCACCGAAATCGTTGAAGGTGGCCACGCCCTGATTGAGCTTCATGCCGAACACGTTGAGGCCGTTGTTCGAACCGCTGCCCGTCAACGACGCCTGCAGCTTGGGCAGCAGGTGCCCGCGCGCAGCCTTCACCGCGCCATTGGCCTCGGCAATCTGCGCTCGCGACTTGAGCATTTCCGGCGTTTGCTGCAGCGCCTGCCGCCAAGCCTGGTCGAATGTCAGCACCGTGGCCGGCTGCTGCGCGAAGACCATGCCGCTCCATCCCAGCAGCGCCAGCAAGCCAAGCGACCTCAGCGCGCGCCGGTTCTTTCCAATATCCCGCATATGCTTTCTAACCTCAGCTGAGACCATTTGTTGTTAGTGTTTATCGATGTTGGCCAAACGGTTTCCGAACACCGGCCCGAACCAGCACGACAATACAATATATTAGAAATTAATAATATTCTTATAGTCAACCCTGCCCGATGCCGCGGAATCCTCCGACACGCACAGCAGGCGGTGCTGAATCTCGGACTTTGCTACACTCGCCACAACATTTTGAATCATGTTCGGAACCGCCTCGGGGACCTAGCGAATGAGACTACGCTCAATTATAGCGGGCCTGCTCGGCCTTACTCTCAGCGGATGGCTCGTCACCTGTCAGGCCGAAACCTATCGCTGGACCGATGCCGAGGGTGTCGTGCATTTCTCGCAGTTCCCACCCCCGAGCAGCCAGCAGGACGTCAAGAAAGTCACGGACACGCCGATCAGCACGCTGTCCGGCTCCGGGACCGCCCCCGCAGCGAGCACGCCGGCCTCTGCATCGCCGGCGCCGGCAGCCAACAATGCGCCGCAACCGATCAAAAAACAGGTGCCGCCGGCCAGCAAGCAGGCCTGCGATACCGCGCACGCCAACCTGGCTGCATTGCAGTCCGGCCAGCGCATCAAGGTGCAGATGCCCGACGGTAGCACGCATTGGCTGGACGCCGCCGAGCGGACCACGCGCCTCAAGCAAACCCAGGACTTCCTGGCCCAACGCTGCAAGTAGAATCATGCCGCTGCTCAGCATCGAAACCAATCAGGCGCTCGGCACCGACGTCGCGCAGGCTCTGCTCGACGACGCCTCGCGTACGCTTGCCGAAATGCTCGGCAAGCCTGAGCACTACGTCATGCTGCGTTTGACGCACAATCCGAACATGCGCTTCGGCGGCACGGCCGCCCCGCTCGCCTATCTCGAGCTCAAGAGCCTTGGCCTACCGGAGCAGCGCACGGCAGCGTTCTCGGCAGCCCTGGCCGAACTGCTTGCCCGGCATACCGACATTCCGCCATCGCGCATGTACATCGAGTTCGCAGCACCACAGCGCCACCTTTGGGGTTACGACGGCGGCACTTTCTGACCCCAATCCGCCCCGAACACACCCACCACACCACCGCAGAACCTGAAGGACCCAAACGATGCGCGTATCCGCATTCCCGCTCTGGACGCTCAAAGAGGTTCCGGCCGAGGCCGAGATCGTCAGCCACCAACTCATGCTGCGGGCCGGCCTGATCCGTCGCCTGGCCTCGGGCTTGTACACCTGGCTCCCACTGGGCCTGCGCGTGCTGCGCAAGGTCGAGCGCATCGTGCGCGAAGAAATGGATGCTGCCGGCGCGCTTGAACTGATGATGCCCTGCGTGCAGCCGGCCGAGCTCTGGCAGGAATCCGAGCGGTGGGTCAAATACGGCCCCGAGCTCCTGCGCCTGAAGGACCGCCACGACCGCGACTTCTGCTTCGGCCCCACCCACGAAGAAGTCATCACCGACATCGCTCGCCGCGAACTGCGCAGCTACAAGCAGCTGCCGCTCAATTTCTACCAGATCCAGACCAAGTTCCGCGACGAAATCCGCCCCCGCTTCGGCGTCATGCGCGCCCGCGAGTTCGTCATGAAGGACGCCTACTCCTTCCATATGGACGACGCCTCGCTGGATGAAACCTACCGCCGCATGTACCAGGCCTACAGCAACATCTTCAGCCGCCTGGGCCTTGATTTCCGCCCTGTAGAAGCCGACAACGGCGCCATCGGGGGCAATGCCTCGCACGAATTCCACGTGCTCGCCGACACCGGCGAGGACGCCATCGCCTACTGCGAGGAGAGCGGCTACGCTGCCAATATCGAACAGGCCGAAGCCGTGCCCGACACCACGGAACGCCCCAGCCCGGGTGAAGAGCTGCGCAAGGTCGACACGCCCGACGCCAAAACCATCCAAGGGCTGGTCGAGCAGTTCGACCTGCCGATCGAGCGCACGCTCAAGACGCTGATCGTCCAGGCCAGTGAAGCCGCCGGCGGCGGGCTCATCGCGCTGGTGCTGCGCGGCGATCACGAGCTCAACGAAGTCAAGGCCGAGAAACTGCCCCAGGTTGCCAGTCCGCTGTGCTTCGCCCAGGAGAGTGATATCCGTGCCGCCATCGGTGCAGGCCCCGGCTCGCTCGGACCGCTCGACCTGCCCCTGCCCTGCATCGTGGACCGTAGCGCGGCGCTAGTGGCCGACTTCGCCGCCGGTGCCAACGTCGACCATGTGCATTACTTCGGCATCAACTGGGAACGCGACCTGCCACTGCCGGCGGTCGCCGACATCCGCAACGTGCGCGAAGGCGATGCCAGCCCGGACGGGGCCGGCACGCTGCGCATCGTGCGCGGCATCGAGGTCGGGCACATATTCAAGCTCGGCCGCAACTACAGCGAGAAACTCCAGGCCAGCGTGCTCGACGAGCAGGGCCAGCCCGCAACGATGACCATGGGCTGCTACGGCATTGGCGTCTCGCGTGTGGTCGCCGCCGCCATCGAGCAGAATCACGACGAGCGCGGCATCGTCTGGCCGGAGCCGGTCACTCCGTTCCAGGTCGCACTGGCACCGATCAACCTGCACAAGTCGCAGCGCCTGCGCGAAGCCGCCGAGGCGCTTTACGCCGAACTCGTCGATGCCGGCTTCGAAGTGCTGTTCGACGACCGCGAAGTGCGTCCGGGCGTGATGTTCGCAGACCTCGAACTGATCGGCATTCCGCACCGCATCGTGCTCGGCGAGCGCGGACTCGACGCCGGCCAGGCGGAGTACAAGGGGCGCCTGGACGAAAAGGCACAGGATGTGAGCCTGGACGGACTGGTCGAGTTCCTGCGCGAGCGCTGCAAACGCTAAGCCACGCGCTTAACGGCTAGGTCAGTAGCGAACCGAAAACCCGCTGACGGGCTCGGGCGACGCGTCGACGCACTCGAGTCCGTCGACGCGCGCCAGAGGCGGCCCTTCCGCCAGCCAGCCGCGCAATGCCGCCAGCGCTTCTGGCGCCCCCAGGGCGTACACTTCCACGCTGCCGTCGGGCTGGTTTCGCGCATAGCCCTGCAGCCCCAGTTGTTCGCCGCGTAAACAGGTCGCTGCCCGGAACGAAACGCCCTGCACCCTGCCGCGCACCACGCAGCGCGTCGCCTCATGCATCGCCGCGTACCTCGTCGTTGTCGCCGGACTCCGGCAACGCCAGCATTTCGCTCAAGGGCATATCAAGACGGCCGTCCACATCGCTCTGCACTTCGCCCAAACGCGCCTCGAGCCACGCATCCCAGGGCTCGCTGCGCCGGCCACGGGCGCCCTGGGGATTGAGATCGAAATCGCCGAGACGATAGATTTCGCCCAGGCTCAACGAGTGCAGGTCACGCACCAACACCCACTCGCCGCCTACGACCTGGCGCACCACGCGCCCCTTCGCCAGCCGTTGCAGCATGTCCTCGACCTGCGCCTCGCTGAAGGCCGGCTCCTCGGCACGCAACTGCTGCTGGCGCATTACCGCTCCCCGGCGCTGCGCCTGGCCGAGTCGAGCGACCAGACGCGCGGCGAGCCACAACGATCGCCGCGCCTGCGTGTCTGAAATACTCTTTCGATGACAGTTGCCGCCCAGGCAGGCCGTCACCTCCGCGCCCACCAACACGATCAGCCACGACAGATACAGCCAGACCAAAAAGAACGGTATGGCGGAAAACGCTCCATAGACCAGCTCATAGTTCTTGAACTGGGACACGTACATCGCGAACCCGCGCTTGGCGATCTCGAACAACACCGCCGTCAGCAGCGCGCCGGCCAGTGCATCGCGCAAACGCACACGCACGCGCGGCACCAGCACGAACAGCATGAAGAACGCTGTCGTTTCCAGGAGCAAAGGAATCAAGCGCAGCAGCAGCCAATCCGAGTAATGCGCCACGCCTTCGTACACATGGGATTTGTATACCGCGTAGAGATAGGTCGAGCCGGCGATCGCCGCGCCCAGCAACAGCGGCCCCAGCGTCAGCAGCGCCCAGTACACCATGAACACCATCACCGTATTGCGGTGACGCCGGGTACGCCAGATGCCGTTGAGAGCCCGATCGATGGTCGCCAAAGTCATGACCGCCGTCACCAGGAGCCACAGCGAACCGACTATGGTCAGACGCGAAGCCTTCTCGCTGAACTGCAGCAGATAGCGCTGCACCAGTTCGCCCGAGGTCGGCATCAACTGGCCCATCAACAGATTACGCAGATCACCGGTCAATTCCTGGAAGGCGGGAAACAGACTGAGGACGCTGAGCATCACCGTCACCAGGGGCACCAGCGACAGCAGCGTGGTGAAAGTCAGGCTGCCGGCTGTCTGCATGCAGCGGTCATCGACGAAACGCCGGGCCACCGCGAACAGGAAATCCACCACGATGCGCAGCCATTGCGCAATCATCCGCACAAAGAAAAAGGGAGCCGTAAGGCTCCCTTTTTCGGGGGTGTTACCCCAAACACTCACACTGTGGCCTCTGCACTTACTTGCCGGTGCCACTCATCAGGTAGTCCAGGTCGCTGGAAGTCGGTTGGCCGAGCTTCCAGGCACCGCGGGTCTTGGCATGCTTGACCGCGGCATCGATCTGCGCCTGACTGGCCTGGCGATTGATGGAGAAATCCTGGCCGGGGTAGATCAGATCCGGATCGTGGATCTTGGCGGCATTCGCCTTGTAGATCAGCGGCCACTCGAAGGGGTTGCCGTAGATGTCGCTCTTACCGGCGATACCCCACAGAGTGTCACCCTTGACCACGCTGTAGCTGCTCGGCTTGGCGTTCTTCATCTCCATGAGCATCTGTTCGGTCAGATCGTACAGCGGCTTGCCTTTCGACTCGCTGTAGTACTGCTCGGCCTGCTTGAGCTGGGCCAGCTGACCAGGGGTCATCATGTCCTTCATCTTCTGCAACTGCTGCAGATTGGCCAGCCCCTTGGCCAGATAGTACTGATTGATGCTCGCCTCGGCTTCGGCCTTGGCCTTGTTCGCCAGATCGGTGGCTTTCTGGTAATCACCAGCCTTGAAGGCCTTCTCGGCTTCGGCGATCAGCGGACCCGTGGTGGTCCAGGCATAGCCCTTGGCCTCGGCTTCAGCGTAGGCCGCTTTCGCGTCCGCGATAGCCTTGGCAGCGGCATCCTTGGCTGCGGTGTTCTGCTCGGCAGCCGGAGGCGCAGACTGGGAAGTGGTCGCACAGCCGCCGGCGAGGCCAAGCGAGAGTACGGCACCCGTAAGAAGAATTGCGCGGGTTATACCGAGCTTCATAGTGATACTCCAAAGGATTGTTTTGTCATTGAGATGGAGTTTCGACGCCTTCTGAAAAAAGCCGTCGCCACACCTGCTGAGCGTCAGTTAACGGTCACGTTGAAACTAGCATCCACCCATAGGGGTGTCAAGAAAGCCAGCCCGGAACGGCGTGACCAACCCGACGCCCGATTCGGGCGCGCGCGGCGACCGCCTCAGGGCTCCGAATGCTTCAGTTTCAAAGCCTGGTCCCGCGCTTGCTGCGCCACGCTTTTGGCCTGCTCAGCCAGATTGCGAGCGGTCTGATACCCCCCCACCCCAAGCTGATCCTCAGCGCTTTGCATCAGCGCTTTCGCCCGTGCATACACCTGCGGCGCGCTTTGCGGCGCCCCCGCCTGCTGTGCGGCCAGCAACGCCTGCCTGGCGTCGCTCATCTCCTGCACGGGCGCGGTGGCGCACCCGGCCAACAGCATCAGCAAGAGCGAAGCGGCAGCGATTCGATATTTTCTCATCGGCAACCCAAATCGTTATGCTTGTGCCCCATACGACAATGTTGCGGCGTGATGGCACATCTATGCCGCCACGCCGTTAGCCGTACACTATGTACCGCGCATTGCGGTGAAGCAAGCGTGCAATCATCCATCGACCACCCGAGGCTCGTAAAGACCCATGAGTACTGCCGACGAAGTCGTCATCTACCACAATCCGCGTTGTTCCAAGTCTCGCGCCGCCCTCGAATTGCTCCGAGGAAAAGGCGTCGAGCCACGCATCGTCGAGTATCTCAAAACGCCTCCGAGCAAAGAGGAGATGGAACGCATCCTCGCGCTGCTCGGCATGGAGCCGCGCGAGCTCATGCGCCGACAGGAAGACGAGTACGAGGAAGCGGCGCTCGACGACCCGGGCCTGACCCGCGAGACGCTCATTCTAGCCATGCTGCAGCGCCCGAAACTGATCGAGCGGCCCATCGTCGTCGCCGGCGACCGCGCCGCCATCGGACGCCCGCCGGAAAGCGTACTGGAGATTGTCGAGTGAACGAAGTACTTATCCTCTATTACAGCCGTCGTGGCGCCACCGCCGAGATGGCCCGCCGCATCGCGCGCGGCGTCGAGGAAGTCACCGGCATAGGCGCCAGGCTACGCACGGTACCGCCGGTCTCGGCCACCTGCGAAGCAGTGGCCGACAGTATCCCGGAAAGCGGCGCGCCCTATGCCACGCTGGACGACCTGCGCGAGTGCTCTGCACTGATCCTGGGCAGCCCCACGCGCTTCGGCAACATGGCGGCACCGCTGAAGTACTTTCTCGACCAGACCTCGCCGCTGTGGCTCAGCGGTGCGCTGGCGGGCAAGCCGGCGGCGGTGTTCACCTCGACCGGCAGCCTGCACGGCGGTCAGGAAAGCACTCTGCTCAGCATGATGCTGCCGCTGCTGCACCACGGCATGATGATGCTCGGTCTGCCGTTCACGGAACCCGCCCTGCTCGCCACCCGCAGCGGCGGCACGCCCTACGGACCCAGCCACCAAGCGGGCGCCGACGGCGCGCTACCACTGAGCGAGGACGAGGCTTATCTGTGCCGCGCACTCGGGCGACGTGTAGCAGAAACGGTCAAGCGTCTGTCTTGATGCGCACCGACGCTGCCGGCGTGTACGCGCCGGCAGCCAGCACCGAACGGATGAACGGCACTGTCACTCGGCGCTTTGCTTGCAAACTGGCTTGGTCGATCCGTTCCAGCAGGCCGATGAGAGCACGCGGTTCACGCGGTCCATGGCGCAGAAGATACTGGACTTCGCTGCCGCCCAGGGCGAAACCGCGCGCCGCCGCCGCGCGCTCCACGAGCACTTGCAGACCATCGTCTTCCAAGCGCTGCAGTTGGTAGACCGGCCCCCACAGCAGGCGAGAGCGCAGATCGGGCAGAAGGTCCTGTTCCGGGCGGACAGCAGCGGTGAACAGCAATCGGTTGCCGCGCTCACGCACCGCATTGATCAGTCCGAACAGGCCTCTCGCCCACGCCTCATCCAACCACACCCGGTCGACATCGTCGACCACCAGCAGATTGAGGCCGTCCATGCCCTCAAGCAAGCCGGGGCCATGCCCGGCGAGTTCCGTCAACGGAAGATAAGCGACGGCCAACCCCGCGTCGGCCGCCGCATGGCATGCCGCCTGGGCCAGATGCGTCTTGCCGGTCTGCGGCGCGCCCCACAGATACCACTGCTGCTCGTCGCCCCGAGCACAGGCGAAAGCTTGCAGCGCGCCGGTAAGCTCGCCCTGCGAGGGCGCAGGTACGAAGGTCTCGAAGGTCGCATCGGCGCGCAAATGCACGTTCAGCGCCAGCTGATCAGGCACCCTCATTACGCTCCCGGTAAAATGCGCTGCCGCGATAACGCCGATGAAGGTGGCGCAGAAACACCGCCAGCACCGCTGCCACCGGCAACGCCAGCAATACGCCGATAAACCCGAACAACTGTCCACCGGCCAGAACGGCGAAGATGACCGCCACCGGATGCAGGCCGATGCGATCGCCCACCAGCAACGGCGTGAACACCGCGCTCTCCAGCACTTGCCCGACAGCGAAGACCACCAGTACCGGCCAAAGCGACAACAGCTCATGCGTCTGGAAGAACATCGCGGCCAACGCTGCAACGATACCCAGCGTGAAGCCCAGATAGGGTACGAAACTGACAACCCCAGCCAGCACGCCGATAAGAATGCCAAGCTTGAGTCCTATCAGCCACAACCCTCCCGCATAAACCACGCCCAGCGCCAACATCACCGAGAGTTGGCCACGCAGAAACGCGCCAAGCACCTCGTCCGCCTCGCGTGCGAGGGCGACAGCGGAAGGCTGCACCCGCGTCGGCAACAACTCGCCCACATACGCCACCATGCGGTCCCAGTCGCGCAACAGATAAAACGTCACGATCGGGATCAGCACCAGATTCGCCAGCCACCCGACCAGAACCAGGCCCGAGCGGCTCAAGGTGTCGGCCAGGTGCGCCGCGAAACCGCCCGCCTGCTGCCAGTGCTGCGACAACAGCTTGGCCATCGAATTCAGGTCCAGGTAGCGCGGATCTATGCCCAGGCGCGCTTGCAGCCAGGGCAGCAGATGCGCATCCAGCCAGGCCAGATAGCCGGGCAAAGCCTGTATCAGCGCGGAAACCTGAGCTTCGAGCAATGGCAGCAATAGCAGTACGCTGCCCAGCAGAACC
Organism: uncultured Gammaproteobacteria bacterium; assembly: GCA_963751375.1. Lineage (GTDB taxonomy): Bacteria > Pseudomonadota > Gammaproteobacteria > DSM-5130 > Acidihalobacteraceae > Acidihalobacter_A. Next base: position 48,825 of record CAVVUY010000025.1, on the reverse strand, counting down.
AAGCCCATGACGAGGAAAACCACGATCACGGCAAACGTTCTCGGCAAACGCCAGGTTTCCAGTCGATCGGCCAACGGATCGCCCAGGTAGGCCAGCAAGGCCGCCACCAGGAAAGGCGTCAGGATCGGCGACAGGAGATAGATCAGGAAACCGCCGAGTGCCAGCACCGCGAGGCCGAACCAGAGCAGGCTCAAACGCATCTCAGCCCCTCCGCATAAAGCGTAGAGGGAAGACCGAACCGGAGGCATGCAGCGGAGAGAAGAGCATCGGCGTCACGGGTTATAGCGGAAATACAGCGTCTGTCCGGCGCCACCGCTCTGCGCCGCCGCGGTCCCCGTCTGCATGGCCTGCAGCCAGCTCACCAGGCCGAGGTTGCGCGCGACGTCGCCGGCCTGGCCGCGAGGCACCACACGAAACACCAGTTCCCCGCCATCCGCGGATACCAACTGGGCCGACTTGACCGGGGTCAGCTTGTCCAGCAGGCGCTCGATACGGGCGAAAGCCGCGACCTCATGAACGCCGTCGATCTGCACGAACACAGCCTGTTGCGTAGGCCCGGGAGCGCCCGAAACTGCCAGCGACGCGGCCAGGCGATCCGCCGCGCCGCTGATGGCGGCGGCCAGGGCCTGCGCTTCGCTGGCACCGCTGGCACTCCACTGCTGCGTCTGATTGTTGAACTCGAGTTGCCATTGGCCACGCCACTGCCCACCGACCGGGCGCACCGCGCCGGCCAGCACCGCGTTGGCATCGTAGCGTGTCGAAGCCTGCAGTATCGGCCCCATGAACCCGCCGCTCAAATCGGAATAATTGACCGCCCCCTGATCCTGCAGGTCCATCAGCGGGAGGAAAATCGGCAATCCGCGCGCCTGCGCCGCTTGTTCCACCGCCTTAGTGGCATTGGGATGCGGCGAGTCGCTTTCGCTGCCGAGAATGAAGCGCTGCCCGTTGCCGCGGCTGACGCCGACCCAAAGAATGACCAGCGGACGCTCGCGCCCCCACAACGGCAGATTATTCGAGGTCAATAGGCGGTCGATGGCCACCGGGTCGAACCGCACCTGCAAATCAAGTCCGCCGGAAGAAGCAGCGCCCATCGTCGTCGCCCCGGTCGCCGCCGAGGTGGTGGCCTGCGTCTCACGGTAGGCGAACTGCTGCACATAGTTCGCAGGATTCTTCAGCGCCTGCTGCACCGGTGGCTGGCTACCGATCTGCGAGTCGCCGGAGACCTTGACCAGCACCTGGTTGAGCGCTTGCTGGAAAGCCGCGTCAAGCACTTCTCGGCTGCGATCCGCGACCGGCAGGGTGACGCGGTAAAGCCCAGTGGCTTCGACCGCCGCTGCCGGCCGCGCGAACAAGGCGCTCGCGAAGCCGATCAAAAGCAGAATTACCAGAACCGGAGCCCGCAGCCCGGTCATCGACAATTTCATAGCCGAACGGCCCTGCATGCACGTGCCCATCGGGAATATGAGGAGGCGCAACGATAGCACAGATCGCACGCATCCCGGGGCGGTGACGCGCGATTTGGTTTACACCGGAGCCCCCTGACAATACCATTCTGTGCTCGCACGCCCTGGGCCACATCATGACCGACACCCCTCCCGTTTCAGGATTGAGTTACCGCGACGCCGGCGTCGACATCGACGCGGGCAATGCCCTGATCGAACGCATCAAACCGCTCGCCGCTCGCACCCGACGTCCCGAAGTGATGGCGGGCCTCGGCGGTTTCGGCGCACTCTTCGAACTGCCTTTGGAGCGCTATCACCGCCCTGTCCTGGTATCGGGTACGGACGGCGTCGGCACCAAGCTGCGCTTGGCGCTGGAACTCGGCCGACACGAACAGATCGGTATCGACCTGGTCGGCATGTGCGTCAACGACATCATCGTGCAAGGCGCCGAGCCACTGTTCTTTCTCGACTACTACGCCACCGGCCACCTCGACGTCGACATCGCCGCGACGGTGGTCGCAGGCATTGCCGAAGGGTGTGAACTCGCCGGCTGCGCTCTGATCGGCGGAGAGACTGCCGAAATGCCCGGCATGTACCAGGGCAGCGAATACGATCTGGCCGGCTTTGCGGTCGGCATCGTCGAACGCGAGCGCCTGCTCGACGGCAGCCGGGTCGCCCCCGGCGACGTAGTGATCGGCCTCGGCTCTTCCGGCCCTCATTCCAACGGCTATTCGCTGATCCGCAAGATCATCGAACGCAGCAACGCGAACCTGCACGAATACCTCAAGTCCTACCCGCTCGCCGAGCATCTGCTCGCGCCGACCCGCATCTACGTCAAACCGCTGCTGGCGCTGATCGAGGCCGAGCCGGTGCACGCCTTGGCGCACATAACCGGCGGCGGACTGACCGAAAACCTGCCGCGCGTACTGCCGCCCAACACCCAGGCCGTGCTCGACACCACCGCCTGGCCGCGCCCGGATATCTTCCAGTGGCTGCAGACGCAGGGCGACGTCGCCGAAGGCGAAATGCTGCGCACCTTCAACTGCGGCGTGGGCATGACGATCGTGGTACCGGCCGAACGCGCCGAAGCGGTCGTCGAACACTGCTACGACCACGACCTCGCCGCTTGGGAGATCGGGCGTATCGAAAGCAGCAACGAGCCCGCCCCGCGGGTCGTTTACCGTACGGAATGAGCAAGCCTGAACCGACGCGCATCGTCGTCATCGTCTCCGGCCGGGGCAGCAACCTCGAAGCCCTGATAGCCGCCACCGAAAACGGCTCGATCGACGGGCGCGTGGTCGGCGTGATCAGCAACCGCCCCGGCGCCTTCGCGCTGGAGCGGGCGCGCCGTCACGGCATCCACGCACAAACCGTCGACCATACCGCTTTCGCCGACCGCGCCTCCTTCGACCGCGCGCTGCGCGAGGCCGTCGACGCGTACGCGCCGACACTCGTCGTGCTGGCCGGCTTCATGCGCATCCTTACCCCGGAGTTCGTCGAGCATTACGCCGGACGCATGCTCAACATCCACCCCTCGCTGCTACCCGCCTACACCGGCCTGCACACCCACGCACGCGCACTGGCCGACCGCGTCGAACACCATGGCGCCAGCGTGCACTTCGTCACCAACGAACTCGACGGCGGCCCGGTCGTGCTGCAGGGCGAGGTTCCCATCCGCGACGATGACGATCCCGAGCGCCTGGCTGCACGCGTGCAACGGATCGAACACGTCATCTATCCACGGGCCGTAGCCTGGTACGCCGCCGGCCGCCTGCGCTTGGACGGTGGCCACGCCGAACTCGACGGCCGGCGCATCGACGTTCCGCCGCGGCTGCGCCTGGAGGACATCGACCATGGCTGTACGATTACCGACTAAAGCGGCGAGCGCGATCGTTCTAGGCCTGCTGCTCGCCCCGTTCGCCCACGCCGGCGCCTTCGGCATCCCGTTCTTTACCGCCGAGTACTCGCTGAAGAAATTCGACATGACGGTGGCGCACGTCACCATCAGCTTCCAGCCGCGCGGCGACCGCCTGATCTACAAGCAGGTCACCGAAGCCGCCGGCATCGTGCGTCTGTTCCGCAAGGACGTTATCACCGAGGAGAGCATCCTCCCGCGCGACACGCTGGTGCCGCTCCCCATCGAGTACCGCTACGACCATACCGGCGGCGACCGGCAACAGCACGCCGTCCTACGCTTCGACCGCAAAACCCTGCGTGCCAGCGGCCAGACGCCCAAAGGCGAGGCCGTGCACGTCGCCATCGAGCCCGACACGCTGGATCGCCTGTCGCTGCAATTGGCCCTGATGCAAGCCGTCGATCAAGGCCGTAAGCAACTCACCTTCACTACTGTAGAGACGGCCGACAAGCTCAGTCATTACACCTTCCACAACCTCGGGCACACGCGCATCGATACCGCGCTCGGCACGCTCAGCACCGTGCACATCCAGCGGCTGTGGGAACGCAAGCAGATCCGTTTCGACTTCTGGCTCGCCCCCACCATGCACGAAATTCCGGTCAAGCTCGAACAGACCGAACTGAAGGACGGCTCCACGCTCAGCCTCGTATCTGGAATCCATCCACTGGGACAAATAGCCAAGCCAAGGAACCCGCATGAATGACCATTTCGACCTCGCCGTCATCGGCTCCGGCCCCGGCGGCTACCGCGCCGCCACGCTCGCCGCCCTGCGCGGCCTGCACGTCGCCATCATCGAGCGTGCCGACTGGGGCGGTTGTTGCCTGAACCGCGGCTGCGTGCCGAAAAAGGCCTGGCACCACACCGCTCGCCTGGTCGCTGCCAGCCGCGACTTCGCCAAGCGCGGCATCCGTGGCGAACTGGACGCCGACATGAACCAGGCCTGGCATCATCAGGAAGAAGTGGTGGCCGGCGTACGCGACAGCTACGTCGACTACATGCACCGCCTCAAGATCACCACCTTCGTCGGCAGCGCGCGCTTCGCCGGCGAACACGAACTCGATATTACCGATGCCGAGGGCGGCAGCCGGCGCATCAAGGCCGACGCCGTCATCATCGCCACCGGCGGCACTGCCCACGTCCCTGCGCCCTTCACCCCGGTGCCCGGCAAGGTACTGACCAGCGACATGCTCTACGATCACGAGCCCCCCTTGGGAAAGCGGGTCGCCATCATCGGCAGCGGCGTGGTCGCCACCGAGTTCGCCTTCATCTTCGCCATGCTCGGCAAGGAGGTGACCTGGTTGGCCCGCTCACCCGCGCTGCGCAAAATCCCGTTCAGTCCCGCAGGCGCTGGGCACCCTGCGCGACGCCCTGGCCCGCTACGACATCGCGCTGCGCAAGGGCGAACGCTTCGAGCGCGTGGACACCGAAGGCGACGGCGTGCGCATCCATCTGGGCTCGGGGGAAACCGTCGAGGTCGATTGGGTCTGCCTCGGCACCGGGCGCACGCCCCACACCGAAGGTCTTGGGCTGGAGGCCGTCGGCATCGAAACCGACACTGAGGGCTTCATCCGCCGCAACACCCATCTACAGACCGCACTGCCGCACGTCTACGCCATCGGCGACGTGGCCAGCCCCGAGATGACCGCCAACCATGCCATCTCCGACGCCACCGTCGCGGTGACCAACATCATCGACGGCAACACCCGGGAACAGGACAGCCGCTGGGTGCCGGTAGTGGTTTACAGCGCCGTCGAACTCGCCCGCCTCGGGCTGGATGAAGACGCTGCGGAAGACGATGATCTGGAACCCGCGGTCGGCTTCGCCGCGTTCGAGACCTCGCCCCGAGCCCAGGGCCAGGATGACATCGAGGGTTTCGTGCGCCTGATCGGCGACATGGACAGCGGGGCGCTGCTCGGCGGCGAGATCGTCGGCAGCGAGGCGGGCGAACTCGTCCACCTGCTGTCGCTCGCACCGGACCACCAGACCGCTCTCAGGTGGCTGGCGCACGGCACCTACAACCATCCGGCACGGGCAGAGGAACTCTCCAACGCCACCGAAACGCTGGCCAGCAAATGGGGCCTCTCGGAGGCCATCTTCGGCTGACACCGGCAGCCTCCGCAGCCGGAATCAAGCTGCGGAGGTCGCCCCCTCGAAAGATTGAGAGGGCGCCTTCAGGCGGCGTCTGCCGTTTCGCGGTGCGGCGCCGGTTCGGCTGAGCGGGTCTCGTCCCAACGCACTACCGGCTCCGAGGACGAGGAACGGTCGCCCTGCACTTGCAGCTCCCGGTAGGTTTTCATCTGCGACAGGCCGTAAAAGGCCAGGAAGAGCATGCCTGCGCCCACGATGAGAGGCGCGACGGTACCGAGCAGTGCCCAGCCGGATGCATTCGGGCCCAAGGTCATGACGAGCTGCCCCAGACTGTAGACAGCCCACGCCAGGAAAAGCACCGCAACCATCGCAAACGCCGTGGCTCCGCGCACCAGATATCCGTGGCTGTCCCGCTCGACAGCCTTCCGATCGGAAACATTCGTATCGTTATTGAATTGAAAATCGCTCATCTCGTTCGTCTCCTCTGTCGAACCGTACCCTCCACTAGTAGCACGGTTTCGTAACAATTTGGAGAAGGCGCGCCGACAAAAGGTTCCTTGCCGCCCCCGACGATTGATCGGCACACGGTACTTGCCAAAGGCCTGACCCATGGCTCGTCATGTATTAGAATTCGCTTATTTAAACCAACCGAAGGAAGCAACATCCATGTACGATCAATTCAAACCCACACAGCCCGTCGGGCTGATGGATTTCGTCAAGGCCGCCAAGTCCTGCATCAAGGAAATCGGTCCCGCCGAGCTGGAAAAATTCCAGCAGGAAAAATCGGACCTGATGATCATCGACGTGCGCGAGTCGGCCGAACATGAGCGAGAAGGCCACATCAAGGGCGCCCTGTTCGTACCGCGCGGCATCATCGAAGCGGCTGCCGACCCCGATTATCCGAAGAAACTGCCCGAACTGGTCGCCGCCCGCGAACGCCCCGTGGTCCTGTACTGCGCCACCGGCGGCCGTTCGGCCATGGCCGCCGCCGTGCTGCAGATGATGGGTTTCAAGGACGTCTACAGCCTGGTCGGCGGTTTCAGCGGCTGGGTCGAGGCCGGTAAGCCGGTGGCGACCGAGGCGAGTTACGTCTGAGGGGCGGTCCTCTTGTGGAACAGCCCTCGGCACCTTCTGAAGCCGAGGGCTGTTTTTTATCTGGAGGAATGCGACCTATAACACGGTTTGAGGCTTGCGGATCAGCGCTGGCGTGTACCCTGAAGTCAGGCACTGTTTTAACGCTTGGGGTCCTTTTCGGGCGCGAATCAGCATTAGGTAGTGCTGCTCTTTCGTGGGTGACGCGCCCGAAACAGGCACACCCGGTGAAGAATGGGATTCGCCGAACTTACCGCCTACCCAGAATTAAGCCGCGCCCAAACCAACCCTATCGAAGAAATGCGGGAAGCAAAATGGTCAACCACCAGCCCCGGTCGCCCCTCGATTAACCACCTCATCCATCCTCTCAACCAAGGCCATCCACTCGGGCGAACGATTGGCCTGCTGCGCATGAAGCTCCATCAGGGCGTACACCAGCGTCCGCGTATCCGCATCGAGCATACGCAGGCGCGTCAACGCGAACGGGCAGCCGCGCTCTTCGACCTGCATGCTCTTCAACAGACCATAGAGCAACAGCGAAACCCCGCTTTCCGGCGCCGCCTCGATGCGTTCGCAGACCTGCTCCAGCGGGGCGAGATCGGGCTCCACGGACATCGGACTCACTCGCCGGCGACGGTCAAACGGTCGAGCAGTACCGAACCGGTGCGAATGTTTCCGCGCAGGTCGACGTCCTTGCCCACTGCGCGAATGCCACGGAACATGTCCTTGAGATTACCCGCCACGGTAATCTCCTCGACCGGATACTGAATTTCACCATTCTCCACCCAGAAACCAGCCGCACCGCGCGAATAATCGCCGGTGACCATGTTGATGCCGTGGCCGATGAGTTCCGTGACCAGCAGGCCGGTGCCCATCTCGCGCAACAGGCCGTCGAGGTCGAGTTCGCCGCTGGATACGCTCAGGTTGTGCACCCCGCCGGCGTTGCCGGTGGTCTGCATGTCGAGACGCCTGGCCGAGTAGCTGTCCAGCACGTAGCCCTGCAGCACGCCGTCGCGCACCACGTCGCGCGCCTTCGTCGCCACGCCTTCGCCGTCGAAGGGCGCGCTGCCCAGCGCGCGCGGCAGATGCGGCTGCTCCTGCAGCGTCAGGAACTCGGGGAACACCTGCTGGCCCAGGTGGTCGAGCAAAAAGCTGGATTTCCGATACAGGGCGGCACCGCGGATCGCCGCCACGAAATGGCCGATCAGGCCGCGCGCGACATCCGCCTCGAACACCACCGGCACTTCGCGTGTGCCGAGGCGGCGGCCGCCAAGGCGACGCACGGTACGTTCGGCGGCCTTGCGGCCGATCGCCTCGACGTCGCCCAGCGTGTCCGCCATGCGCGAGCTGGCGTACCAATAGTCGCGCTGCATCGCGCCGTCCTGCTCGGCGATGACGGAGCAGCTGACGCCGTGCCGCGTCCCGGTATAGCCGCCGATGAAACCATGCGTGTTGCCGTAGACCACCGTGCCGCGATAGCTGTTGACGTTGGCGCCGTCGGAGTTGCTGATGCGCGGGTCATGGCCGCGGGCGGCGGCCTCGCAGCGCTGTGCCAACTCAACCGCATCCTGTGCCTCGATGCCCCATGGATGGTCGAGGTCGAGGTCCGGATAGCTTCCCGCCATCAGCTCGGCATCCGGCAGGCCGGCATAGGGATCCTCGGCGGTGTGTCGCGCGATTGCCGCGGCCGCGGCAACCGCTTCCGCAATGCCGGCTTCGCTGAGATCCGCAGTGCTGGCGTTGCCCTTGCGCTGGCCGAAGAACAGCGTTAGCCCCAAGCCCTTGTCGCGGTGATACTCCAGCGTCTCCACCTCGCCGAGGCGCACACTGGCGCTCAGACCGTTGTCGATGCTGACGACTGCTTCCGCCGCGCTGGCGCCGGCCTTGCGCCCTTGTTCGAGGGCGCTCGCGACGGCCGCTTCGAGTGCGCTTTGATCAAGGGCCAGGGGCTGTCCGTGTTGCATCGTATCTCCTTCAATGTTTTCGTTGGGGCCGAGCCCCGATTCAATCGCTGGCCGCGTGCTTGTTCAGCGCCCGACGGTTACCCCAACGCTCGATGTCGTCGACGCGCACGCCCAGCCACCATAAGCTTCCCACGCTGTCTTCGGTGCGGCCGCCGACCAGGATCTGACCTTCCGACAAGCGTATCGATGGTACGAACTGACGTGCCAGGTCGGGATCGCGGAAGACGTGCCAGTGCACCACGCCGTCGCTGCCATCGCCGCTCGGCAGCGGCGCATTGTGTTCGAAAATCGCCTGTTCGCTCATGTTGTCGCCTCCTCTCGGTTTACGGGACATCATCGAGCCGATCCACGCCAGCGTCACAGCCACCGCCGGCAAAGCGGATCACCCTAATAGGCTTATAGCATTTGCCCAGCTACCGCGGCTGCCGCCCGGACTCAGGCCTGGGTGCCGCCGACGGTCAGGCCGTCGATACGCATCGTCGGCTGGCCGACGCCGACCGGCACGCTCTGTCCGTCCTTGCCGCAGGTGCCGACGCCCTCGTCCAGCTTCAGGTCGTTGCCGATGCGAGAGACGCGCGTGAGCACGTCCGGGCCGTTGCCGATCAGCGTCGCGCCCTTGACCGGACGAGTCACCTTGCCGTTTTCGATGAGATAGGCCTCGGAGGCGGAGAACACGAACTTGCCGGAGGTGATGTCGACCTGTCCGCCGCCGAAGTTCACCGCGTAGAGTCCCTTATCGACTGAAGCGATGATTTCCTCTGGCGCCTCGTCGCCGGGCAGCATGTAGGTGTTGGTCATGCGCGGCATCGGCAGATGCGCGTAGGACTCGCGCCGACCGTTGCCGGTGGCCGGCATCGTTCATCAGGCGCGCATTCAGGCGGTCCTGCATATAACCGACCAGCACGCCGTCCTCGATCAGCGTGGTGCACTGCGTCGGCGTGCCCTCGTCATCGACGTTGAGCGAACCGCGCCGGTTGGGCAACGTGCCGTCGTCGACTACGGTTACGCCGGCGGCGGCCACTTTCTGGCCCATGCGGCCGCTGAACGCCGATGTTCCCTTGCGGTTGAAGTCGCCCTCCAGACCATGGCCGATCGCCTCGTGCAACAGCACGCCGGGCCAGCCCGGCCCCAGCACGACGGTCATGGTGCCCGCCGGCGCAGGCACCGCCTCCAGGTTGAGCAGCGCCTGGCGTACGGCCTCGCGTGCATAGTCCAGCGCGCGATCCTCCTCCAGGAAGAAGCGATAGCCGACGCGGCCGCCGCCGCCGGACGAACCGCTTTCGCGCCGTCCGTCATGTTCGACGATCACGCTGACGTTGAGCCGCACCAGCGGTCGCGCATCGGCCGCCAACGTACCGTCGCTCGCCGCCACCAGGATCAGCTCGTGGCCACCGGCCAGGCTAACCATCACCTGCGACACGCGCGGATCTATACGGCGAGCTTCGGCGTCGACACGTTGCAGCAGCGCGATCTTGTCCTCAGCCGTGAGATCCGCGGTCGGATCGTCGGGCAGATAGAGCGCATGTCCGGCATGCGCGCGCCAGGCCTGGATACGGCCGCTGTCGCCACCGCGGGCGATGGCGCGCGCGGCCTGCCCAGCCTCGAGCAGAGCGGGCAGCACGATTTCGTCGCTGTAGGCGAAACCGGTCTTGTCGCCGCTCATGGCGCGCACGCCCACACCCTGATCCACGCTCCACGAACCTTCGCGCACGATGCCGTCTTCCAAAGACCAGGACTCGTGCCGACTGAGTTCGAAGTACAGATCGCCGTTGTCGATCGCGCCACCCAACAGGCCGGACAGCACGTGGTCGAGCTCGTTCTCGCCCAAGCCCGAGGGACCGAGGATATGTTCACGGGCCAGATCAAGAGCGTTGTTCGTCATGAAACCTCCACGACCGCCGCTGTCGATAAGCGACGGTGTTCAATACTGGGAAAGGAACGGCGCACGCGCCGCAGGCGCGCAAGGTCGATTTCGGCGTGAACTACGCCGGCACCACGCTCACGCTCGGCCAGCACGACGCCCCACGGGTCGACGATCATGCTGTGGCCATAAGTCTCGCGGCCGCTGACATGGTAGCCGCCCTGCGCCGAGGCCACGAGATAACTGAGATTCTCGATGGCGCGGGCGCGCAGCAGCGGCTCCCAATGGGCGCGGCCGGTCGAGGCCGTGAACGCCGCCGGCAGCACGAATATCTCCGTCCCGCGATCCAGCAGCGCCCGAAACAGCTCGGGGAAACGCAGGTCGTAGCAGACTGCGAGGCCAACGCACCCGAGATCGGTATCGACCGTCACCACCCGTTCGCCGTGCACGGTGGTAGCCGATTCGTGATAGCTCTCGTCGGTCTCGTCCAGGCGCACGTCGAACAGGTGGATCTTGTCGTAGCGCGCGACGCGGTGACCGTCCGGGCCATACACCAGGCACGCCGCGTAGACCCGCTCAGGATCGGGCGAACGCAGCGGGATGGTGCCGCCGACCAGCCAGATGCGATGCCGCGCGGCTTGTTCGGCGAGAAAGTCCTGCGTCACGCCGCTGCCGTCCGCCTCGGCCGCCGCGATACGTTCGCGGTCGTTGTGCGGCATGAGATTGAAATTCTCCGGCAACACGACCAGCCCTGCACCGGCATCGGCAGCCTCGGTGATATGCCGCCCGGCTTCGAGCAGATTGGCCGACACGTTGGGGCCGGATGCCATCTGTACGGCAGCGATGCGCTTCACGCGCCGCCTCCGGCGGGTGCATTCTGCAGACTGAGCGTCAAGGCGTTGGGAGCGCCTCCTCCCGGCAACAATTGCGTAGCCGAACGCGGGATGCCGAAAGCGACCAGCCAGGCCTGCATACGGCTGGCCCAGAGCTCGCCCTGCTCGCCGGCCTGATATTCGATGCGTAGCAGGCGACGAGGTTGCGCCTCCCAGGCCTGGATTAGCGTACGCAGCGCCGGATCGCTCAACAACGCATGATTGCGATCCGCACTTTCCCACTGCACCAGGGAAATGGAGCAGATGGGCTGCAACGCAGGCGCCGCGTGTAGGGGCAACAAGGGCAAAAGGGCGACGACGGCGCCGGCCGTCCAACGAGTCAGGCTTCGCATGCGTTCATGTTACCGCACTTTAGGCGGCGCATACCCTTGCCATCCGGAAGGTTTCGCCATCTTCCCGTCAATACGGATTCACCGGTTTGTTACGCGGATTCGATGCATTGGAAGCGCTCGCCGGAGCCTTTTCTATGTCGATCTTCGGCGCATCCCAACTGCCTCCGACGTGGTACCTGATTTCTGCCGCCTTGTTGATCTGCTTGCCGATGCCGAGCATGCGGTCGAGCAGATAGACGACCGCGCCGGCGGCCGGGCCGCCCAGCGCCGCGCCCGCGATCGGCAGCGCCGAATCGACCTGCGGCACCACGGTCACAGTCGCGTCGTAATTGCGCGCCGCGACGCCGATACGCCCCTTCACGCCGATGTTCGCGGATGCGCCCGTGATGATCAGATTCTGCGTGTACAGGTCACCCTTGCGAAACTGGAAATCGCCTTTAAGTGTATTGAAGGAAAAACCCTTCTGAAACATATCCCCGAAACCGAACGTCAGCCGCTTAGGCAACTCCGCCAGGTTGAACAGCCCCAACAGGCGACCGGCCTGCCCCGGATCGATCTCGTTGAACCGACCATCGCTCAGCGCCAGCGTCGCCTGCCCTCCCAACCGTGCCCAGTTCAGGTCGAAGGGCGACCCCGCCCAGTCGAGCGATGCCGAAGCCTGACCCTTGCCGCCGTTGAGGGCAGAGGACAGCTTTAGCCGCTCCAATGCCTTGCCCGCATTGTCGGTCTTCAGCTCGACCTGCACACGGGTCCGGTCCTTGCCGTCGATACGGCGCCAGTCGCCGCTGAGGCGGGCCTGCAGATTCTGCTCGTCGATCTGCAACTGATGGATCTGCAGGCCGTCACTCAGGGGCGTGGTGGCAATGTTCACGCCGTCGATGCGGTGCCCGGCAACGTCGAGCTGCGCTATATGGCCCGACAGCGGCGGCAACTCAGCTGGATTCAAGGGCGGCTGACCGGCCGAAGACTGTGCCTTGTTGTCGTTCGCCAGCACCAGACGGCTCAGATCGAAGCGCAACGGCATGCCGCCGTGCAAATTCAATGGAATACGCAAACTGCCGGTCAGCACGTTCGAATCGACCTTCGTCTGCCACTCCCCGGCGGCACGCCGCGCTTCGACACTGACCGTGCTGAAATCACGCCCGAACAAGCGCACATGGCCGGCGCGTACATTCACCGAACTCACCCTGTCCAGGGTGTCGCCGATGCTGTCAGGGCAGGCCGCCGACGCGGCACCGGCGGGCGTGGCGGCACCGCCGGCCTGCAGAGCACGCCACGCGTCCGCGTCGATGTCCGGCGCCGTGGCCTCCAGCGTGATCCCCTGCGCTGGCAGCTTGGGCACGCCCCGATCGTAGCGCACGTCGGCTGCCGCAACGTAACGACACTCGCCTTTCCCCGCAATGCGCAATACGGCCTGCAGCGCATCGCCGTAACGCAGCCAGATGGGCACGTCCGGCTGCGCGACCGAAAACCTCAGCACGAAGCCGCGCTGCTGCCCCGCTTTCTTGCCGAGCGGTGACGGCAGGTCCACGGCAACGTTGCGCATATCGGACGCGAGCATGATGCCGGTACCGTAGCGCCGGAAAGTCTCCGGCGTCATCGGCATGGTGAAGGCAAGCCGTACATCGGCTTCGCCATGGGCGAACTGCGTGACCGGCGAGTTCTTACCGAGCAGGCCGGCGACCGTGTAATGCCCGTCGAGCGTTAGCGTCGCCAGACCGTCAGAGCGCGTCGTTGCCGCCATCTGTACCGGCTGTCCCCGGAACCGGCCGGCCACGTTCTGGGCGGTCAGGCTGCGTTGCGTGAAATCGAAACGCCCGTTGATCGCGCTCAGAGCGAAATCGTGCGCCGGCAAAGCAAATGAACCGTCGCTCACCTGAGAGCTGCCCTGAAGACGCCAATTCTTGATATCGCCTCCGGTGAGCGGCAACACGATGTGCAGAGAGACCTGCTCGTGCCCGCTGCTGCGGATTTCCTTGAACAGTTCCTGTCGCCCGTCGCCCAGGGGCGTATACGCCAGATAGGTCGACACGTCGGCCAAGGGGCCGGAACCGCTGCCGTGGATGTCGAGCCGCGCCTTCTCCATATCCGGGATGTCGAGCCGGGCCGAATCGATCCGTGTACCGAGCACCGTCCCCTGACTGGCGTCGACATGCAGACTCGGCCCGTCGAACACCACTTCGCCCTGCAAGTCGCTCAACCTCGGCCAGTTCTCGAAATAGGCGAGTACGCCATTGCGTACCTGCAATCGCGCCTCGAACACGCCGTCATGATTCCTAAAGGGGAACCGCGTCGGGTCGCCGCGCAGGACGAGACTGCCGTCGGTGACCTCGCCGCCGACCAGCGCCGCACTAAGCCAGTGATCGAGCTTGTCGTCGAACAAGCGCTTGGGCAGGTAATGAGATGCTGCCGACACAGTCCCTCGGCTCATGTGCAGCAGCAGGTTCAGATAAGGTTTGCCGTTGCTCGGCAGCCAGAGCCCGAACTGTCCACGCGTGCTGAGATCGGCGTTCGACACGCTGAGATCGCTGGCATGGAATGCGATCCCGCCCGGGCGCATCGTCCACCGCACGATTCCTTGCGCCGCCGCCGGCGGCGGTGGCGCCGTGAACAGCCTCGGTGCGTCGAGCACCAAGGCGGAACTATCCAGCGCCAACGCGCCACCCTGCGGTGTGGTGCGTACCATCCCGGAAGCGCCTCGCACACCGGGCACGTTACCGTCCGGATTAACGGAAACATCCGCAAAACGCGCGCTGGCCGACACCTGCGGCGCCCCCTTCGCGGGCAGCGCCACGTCGAAACGCAACGCCGAAACATCGCCGCGCGGCGCCAGGGTTTTCAGGCGTGGGCGTATACCGACCGGCACCAGGGACCGCGCATCCAGCAGCGGCGCCAGATCCTGCAGTCGCAGAAAGTCCGCCCAACCGTAAATGCGCCGCCCATCAGACGTGCGGCTCTCGGCGATGCTGAAGGCCGACTCAGGCCAAGCCCGGAGTTCATTGCCGGCGCGCAGATGATTCGCCGCGAGCTGCCAGCCTTCGGCTGTCTGCGACCAGGAAAAATCCGTGCTCAAACGCGTCAGCTTATCGGAGACCGCCGACGTGCCGACGACCGACGGCGCATCGAATGCGAAGCGGGACGCCGCCACATGTCCGCTCACCGCCTCGGGCTTGCCGTCGCTCCAGCGCATCCACAGGCGCGCACTGAGCATGCCCTTCATCGCCGGCAGCCAGGGCACGAACTCGCGCAGCAGCGGCGTATCCAGATGTCCGCCCATGAGGTCCACATAGACGCGCCCCCCCCAGTGCTGCGCCGGCATCATCATTCCGTGCAGTTCGGCAACGAAATCCACGCTGCGCCCGATCTGCGCCGGCAACTGCGCCCGTCCAGCCATACGTATGCCGCCGGCACCGTCTACGCGCAACGCCAGCGCTACGTTGCGGAGTCGATAATCCAAGCCGCTGCGGGCATCGCTGAGCAGCACGCTGGCGTTTTCCAGTTCGAACTTGACGCCGTAAAGCCAATCCGTCGAGGTGCCGCCGCCCGCTCCGCCTCCCGTTGCCGGCATCGCCAGCGGCAGACCGCTCAAGGACACTCGCCCTTGGCTGTTACGGGCAAGCTTCAGCCTGATTCCTCCAAGCACTACCACGCCTGGCACCGGGCGCCATTGCAGCAGGGATTGCAGGATGTCGAAACCGACGCTGACGCTGGACAGCCGCAGCGATACCGGGCCTTGCACGGACTGCAGGACTCGCACATCACTCAACCTGACCTGCGGCGACAGCCAGCGCCACCCGACCTGGACTCCGCCGATGCGCACCGGCCGTCCCAGCGCCTTGCCCGCAGCCTGTTCGATCTCGACCTTGTACTGCGGCACCAGCGGGAGTAACTGGCGCGCCGTGACCGTAGCCACGGCGGCCACAATCACCACTATCGCGGCCAGCAGCCAGAGCTTACCGAACAGCCATCGCAGTACGCGCAGCATGGCGCCTTAACGACAGAACGTGGAGCTACAGAGGCACCACATCGAACTGCTCCTGCGTATACAGGCTCTCGACCTGCAACCGCACCGGCCGGTTGATGAATTCCTGCAGCTCGGCCAGGCTCGCCGATTCCTCGTCGAGCAGTCGGTCGACCACCGATTGCGAAGCCAACACCAGCACCTCGCGGGCCTCGAACTGGCGCGCCTCGCGTAGAATCTCTCGAAACAATTCGTAGCAGACGGTCTCCGAAGTCTTCAGCGAACCGCGCCCAGCGCAGGTCGGACACGGCTCGCACAGCACATGTTCCAAACTCTCGCGGGTACGCTTGCGCGTCATCTCCACCAGCCCCAGGCTGGACACCTCGAGCACCTGGGTGCGCGCGTGGTCGCGCTCGAGCGCCTTTTCCAGCGCCCGCATCACCTGGCGCTTGTGCTCCTCGTCGCGCATGTCGATGAAGTCGATGATGATGATGCCGCCCAAATTGCGCAGGCGAAGCTGGCGGGCGACCGCCTGAGCCGCCTCGAGATTGGTCTTGAGGATGGTCTCCTCGAGGTTGCGGTGGCCGACGAAAGCGCCGGTATTGACGTCCACCGTGGTCATCGCCTCGGTCTGGTCGAACACCACATGCCCCCCCGACTTGAGCTGCACCTTGCGATCCAGTGCCTTCTGGATTTCATCCTCGACGCCGTACAGATCGAAGATCGGGCGTTCGCCCGCATAATGCTCGATGCGCGAGGCCATGTCCGGCACGTAACGCGCGGCGAAGTCGTTGACGATCACCAGGTTTTCGCGCGAATCGACCCGGATCTTGTCGATCTCGTCGCTGGCCAGGTCGCGTAGGACGCGCAGCATCAACGGCAGGTCCGAATATACGCGCTCACCGGGCAGCGCACTGCCGGCCCGTTCGCGGACGGTTTTCCACAGCGTGCGCAGGTAGTACATGTCTCGACGCAGCGCCTCGGGCTGCACGCCCTCCGCAGCGGTACGCACGATGAAGCCGTGCGATTCGTCGCAGATGCTCGCCACCAACTCCTCGACCATGGCGCGCAGGCGCTCGCGCTCCTCTTCGTCCTCGATGCGGGTCGACACGCCGATGCTGCTGCCGCCCGGCACCAGCACCAGATAGCGCGACGGAACCGTCAGGTGCGTGGTGAGTCGTGCGCCTTTGGTGCCCAGCGGATCCTTCACCACCTGCACCAGCAGGTGTTGGCCTTCTTTGAGCAATGCACCGATCGGCTGCAGTTGCTGGGTTTCGGTGCTCGGCGGCGTGTCGTCCTGATGCAGGTCGCGAAGATCGGAGGCGTGCAGGAACGCGGCGCGGTCCAGGCCGATGTCGACGAACGCCGCTTCCATGCCCGGCAACACCCGACTGACCTTGCCCTGATAGACGTTGCCCACCAGGCCGAGGCGGCGCCTGCGCTCGATGAACACTTCCTGCAGCACGCCGTTCTCGACCAGCGCGATGCGCGTCTCCTGCGGCGTGACGTTGATCAGCAACTCGGTACTCATGCGACTCCATCCAGTGTTTGCAGCGCCGCGGGAAGCGCAATGCCGAAATCGGCCAACAACTGCCCGGTTTCGTATAACGGCAGCCCCATTACCCCCGAGTAGCTGCCTTCCAGGCGTTCCACGAAGATCGCACCCAGCCCCTGTATCGCATACGCCCCGGCCTTGTCCTGCGGCTCGCCGCTGGCCACGTAGGCCGCGCGCTCGGCCCGCGTCGTGACCCTGAACGTGACGCGCGAACGCGACAGCGCGGCAGCCTCGCGTCTGTCGCGCACGACGGCGACCGCGGTCAGCACCTCATGCGTATGCCCCGACAAGCGTGCCAGCATATCCTCCGCCTCGCCCGCATCGGACGGTTTGCCGAGCATGCGCCCGTCCAACACGACCGTGGTGTCCGAGCCGAGCACGGGCAACTCGTCGTCCGTCGCGTGTCGCTGCCACGCAGTACGCGCCTTCTCCCGCGCCAGACGCAACACATACTCGTCAGGCGTTTCGCCGGCGCGCGGCGACTCGTCGATATCCACCGGCCGCACCCGGCACGCGAGACCGATTTGCGCGAGCAATTCAAGACGGCGTGGCGAGGCGGACGCGAGTACCAACAACGGCGTAGAGATCATCGGCTCCTGTCGAAACGCTTGGAGCAGCCGCACCCGGCAGAACGGTCGTGGAACAAACCGAAATAGACCTTCGATGGCCTATGGGCGCGCAGCTACTCGCGGTGATAAGGATGATTGCGGATGATACTGGATGCTCGATAAAGCTGCTCGGCAACAAGCACCCGCACCAGCGGATGCGGAAACGTCAGCGGCGACAGCGACCACAGCCAATCCGCCTGCCCCCGCGCCCGATCGGTGAGCCCTTCCGGCCCGCCGACCCACAGCGCCACGTCGCGGCCATCCTGCATCCAGGCCTCCAATCGGGTCGCCAACGCGGGCGTGTCGACCATGCGTCCGCGCGCATCCAGGGCGACGATGCGCGCCCCACGCGGCGTGGCCGCAAGCAAACGCTCGGCTTCGCGATCTGCAATGCGCGCGAGATCGGCTTTGCGGGTGCGCTTCTCCGGCGCGATTTCAACCAACTGCAACGACGACTCGGCCGGCATGCGCGCGGCATACTCCTCATAGCCGGCCTGCACCCAGGCCGGCATACGCTGGCCGACGGCGATCAGGTGAATGCGCATGGTGAAACAGGGTACCTCGGGAGCCACTGCCTTGGACAGAGGTGCAGTTTAGCAAGGAGCAGATGAACTCAAGAGCCCGGTTTCGACGCACCTTCGCTCCGCATGAACGCAATCCCGACCGCCGGCCGGGCTCCGTCAACGCGCCTCCGCCACTTCGCCGCGATAGCCCAACCGTTCCGAGATCCGCGCAGCCGCCTGTACCAACAAGGCGGCCCATTCGTCATGCCGGCGCTCGATCGGCGCCGAAATCGACAACCCTGCCACCACCGCGCCCGTGGCGTCGCGCACCAACGTTCCGATGCAGCCCACGCCGAGTTCGGCCTCCTCGTCGTCGAAGGCGTAGCCGAGCGCGAGCGCGGCGTCGCCGGCACGTATCAGACCGCCCCGGCTCGTCAAGCGTATTCGGCGTGAAGGCGCGCAATCCGGTACGCCGGGCATACTCACGAATCGCATCCGGCCCCTCGAAACCGAGCATGATCTTGCCCACGGCGGTGACGTGCAGCGGCGCACGACTGCCGATGACCTGCTCCACCCGCATCATGCGGTTCGTCGTGGCGCGTTCGACATAAATCACCTCGTCGCCCTCGCGGATGGTCAGGTTGACGCTCTCGCCCACCTGGTCGCGCAACCATTCCATCGCCGGCAGCGCCTCCTGCCGGATATCGACGTCCGAGCGCACGCGCGCGCCCAACTGCAGCAGCCTGCGTCCCAAGCGATAGCCGCCGCTTTCGTCGCGTTCGACGAAACCGTGGCTGGTCAGCGCTCCCAGGATGCGAAAAACCGTGGAGGAATGCAGCCCGGTTTCCGCCGCCAGGATTTTCAGGCTTACCGGTCCGGTGTAGCGGGCAATGGCGTCCAGCAGTTGCGTCATGCGGTCGATGACCTGAATGCCGGACGAGGATTTCTTGACTGGCTTTTTCATATAACGATTCGACCTCCACGTAGCGAAGCAATAATTTCATATTACGAAATATAGACTGTATTGTGAAATACATGTTCATCGACTAGGGTTCCAAACAACGCAGACGCATGCATCGAGCGGCGCCGGAAGCATTCACGACCAGACGCCGCGGCATGTCACCCCACCGCCAGGGTTGTGGCATCGCCACGGCGCTCGCCCCGAGGGGCGCAGCGCAAGTCCGCGTCGCCGCACTCCGCCCAATGCACTTAACATCCAGGAAACCATCATGAGCACCGCCCCCAACGACCTGAACCAAGACACCACCGCACCGGCCTTTTGCGAAGGCATCCAGCACTTCGGCGAAGCCTGGCCGGAGTTCGAAGCCCACGGTTCGGTGCCGGTCATCGCCGAAGGCCAGCAGGCCATCGCCAACGCCGCCGATCCGGCCGCGGCCTACCAGACGCTGCAGATGGCGGACGCTCTGCGCTACCTCACCCTGCAGGTCACCGGCGCGAAAGGCTCCGGCCACCCCGGCGGCTTCGCCTCTTCGGCCGACGCCTATGCCGCGCTGGTGATGCTGGGCCATACCAACATCGTCACCGAAGTCGGCCACCACGCTCCCGGCTTCTACAGCGCCATGTTCCTGGACACCTCGCTGGAAGAGATGGGCATCAAGACCGTCGCCGACATGCGCGCGCGCTTCCGCGAACGCGAAGGCCTGCTCGGCCATCTCTCCGGCGCCATCCCCGGCCTGCTGGCCCCCGCCGGACCGCTCGGCCAGGGCCAGCACTTCGCCATGGCCGGCGCCCTGCTGCACCCGGACAAGCTGTTCCCGGTGACCATCGGCGACGGCGGTATGGGCGAGCCCTACGTGCTCAACTCCATGCTGCACTTCAACACCGCCTATCCGCAGACCACCAACTTCCTGCCGGTGCTGGTGTGGAACGGCTACAGCCAGGAACACCACTCCATGTGCTCCACCTGGAGCAACGAGGAAATGCTCGCCTACTGGCACAGTCACGGCTTCAAGGAAGTCGTGCTGATCGACGCCAAGGACTACGACGACGCCAACCAGAGCGGCGCCTACGTCGACAGCACGCTGTTCTCACACGCCCAGCGCCTGGCCTTCGCCGGCGCCGTGCTGAACGGCATGGAACGCGCCGCCACCGCCGCCATGAACGGCCGCATGACCGCCTTCGTCATCAAGCAGTTGAAGGGTGCAGGCGTGCATGCCGTGGGCGCCAAGTCGCACAACCTCTATCCCAAGGACACGCTGGATCAGCCGCACATCATCGAAGGCCTGCAGCGCCGCGCGCTCAATGCCGGCGCCTGGGCGACCGTGCGCACCAACTTCGTCCGCGCCGGCGGCGGCCCCGCTGCCAAGACCGTCGTCACCGAACATGAACTCGCCTTGGCTCCGCTCGGCGAACTGCCCCTGCAGGACTTCACCGCCGGTGGCGACAAGCAAGTGCCCGCCACCACGCTCGGCGCGCTGGTCGCCCATGTCGGACAGCAGGATCCGCGCTTCGTGGTGACCAATGCCGACGGCAACGAAGCCTCGGCCATGAAGAACATCAACGACGCGCTCAAGATCCGCCACCCCACGACCGACCCGCTGTACAACCAGGAACCGGGCGGGCAGGTCTACGAGCCGCTGAACGAGGACGCCTGTGCGGGACTGGCCGCGGCGTTGGCCCTGTTCGGTTCGCGTTCGCTGTGGCTGTCCTACGAAAGCTTCGCCATCAACGGCTGGCCCATCGTGCAGACGGTCGCCCAGGCGATGGCCGAGCTGCGTCGCAAGACGCCCGCGGTGGTCTGCATGTTCACCGCCGGTGCGCTCGAACAGGGCCGCAACGGCTGGACCCATCAGCGTCCGGAAATCGAGAACTACTTCGCGGCCATGATGCGCAACGGCAACACCTACCCGCTGTTCCCCTGCGACGCGAACATGATCCAGGCCGCCTATGCCTGGGCGTTGGACTCGCACAACAAGTGCATTCCGATCGTCGCCTCCAAGAGCCCGCTGCCGGTCTACACCACGCCGGAGCAGGCCCGCGAGGCCGTCGAACAGGGCGCGACCGCCCTCTACGAAAGCGCCGGTAGCAAGGGTACGGTGGTGTTCGCCGTCACCGGCGACATGGTGCTGCTGCCGGTGTTCGCCGCGCGCGACGCGCTGGAAGCCGACGGCTACGGCGTGCGCGTGGTCGCCGTCGCCAATCCGCGCCGCCTGTACCGCCCGAGCGACGTCGCCTGGGACACGGTGTCCCAGCCCGACAACGCCTTCATGGACGACGACCGCTTCAACGCGCTGTTCGACGGCGACGTGCTGATGGCCGTCACCGGCGGCGCCAGCGGTTCGCTGGAGCCCGTGCTGCTGCGCTCGCGCGCGACGCGGCGCGACGTGTTCGCCTGGAAGCGCGGCGAGACGACCGCTTCGCCGGATGAGCTTTTCGAGTTCAATGGGATGACCGGGGAGGATATTGCGGGGCGGGTGCAGGGTTTGTTGAGCTAGGGCGGTATTTGCGCCGAGCCGACGCGAGAGCGTTTGTTTCGTCAGCGAATGGGGTTCGTTTCGTGCGCGATTTTAGGTTTACGACTTCGATTAATCGAGGTGACGCGCCCGAGCCGATTTCTTTGAGTGCGCAAAGAAACCGGCGAAAGAAACGCACCCCCAGGATCGCTTGTCCCTACGGGCAACCTCGCGAACGCACCCCTGAACGGGGCCCGCAGCCATTCGCCTTCCTGCGAAGGGCTGCTTGGCCGGCGTCCTGCCGGCCATCCCCGCCCAGGCGCACGTCCGCGAGGCAAGCGATCAAGGGGGGACCGAACGTCAAAACAAGGCGAGTCCGACAGCGAAGTACTCCTAACAAGCTGGCTCAGACATTCAGACGTTTGGGGTGCGTTCTGTTTTGACGTGTGATTCCCGTTTGGCCTTGCCTCGAGCGTGCGCCCCGGCGCGGGGTCGGGCGGCAGGACGCCGCCCGAGCAGGCTTTGCCAGGAGGGCAAGTGCCTGCGGTGCCCCGGGACGGGGTGTGCGTTCGAGGTTTGCCCGTAGGGACAAGGCCTTTCGGGCGCCTTTCTTTCGTACCTTTCTTTGGGCGTGCAAAGAAAGGTACTCGGGCGCGCCCCGGCGACTGATCGAAAGCAGTAGCACTGATTCGCGCACGAAACCGAACTGCAAGCATCAAAAACAGCGTATTCAACAACAGCGGAAGACCAGCCCCATGACCGAAACCAAGATCATCGCCCTGGACGACGACCCCACCGGCTCCCAAACGGTACACGGCTGCCTGCTGCTCACGCGCTGGGACGTCGACACGCTCAGGGAGGCACTGACCGACGCCTCGCCGCTGTTCTTCGTGCTCACCAACACCCGCGGCATGGGCAGCGCACAAGCCGCCGAGGTCACCCGCGAAGTCTGCCGCAACCTCAAGCAGGCGCTCGCCGCACTGGAACGCGAAGGCCGCCCGATCAACCCACTGATGATCAGCCGCTCCGACTCGACCCTGCGCGGCCACTACCCGGTGGAAACCGACGTCATCGCCGAGGAACTCGGCCCGTTCGACGCGCATTTCATGGTCCCGGCCTTCATCGAGGCCGGACGCATCACCCGCGACAGCGTGCACTACCTGATGGTGGACGGCGAACTCGTGCCGGTGCACGAAACCGAGTTCGCCCGCGACTCGGTGTTCGGCTACACGCACAGCTACCTGCCCGACTACGTCGAGGAAAAGACCCACGGTCGTATCCGCGCGGATGACGTCGTGAGAATCACACTGGACGATCTCAAGTCGGACCTGCGTCCGCGCCTGACCGCGCTGCACGGCAATGCCTGCTGCGCGGTGGACGCCGAAACCCAGGCCGATCTCGATCGCTTCGCCGATCAGTTGCTGGAGGTTGCCGCCCAGGGCAAGCGCTTCCTGCTGCGCAGCGCCGCCAGCATTATCACTGCCCTGGCCAAACTACCGCCGCAGCCCGTGCCCGCCGAAGCAATGTCGGATTACGTGCGCGGCGGGCGGGCCGGGGCGGTGATCGTCGGCTCGCATGTGCGCAAGACCACCGAACAGCTCGAACAGCTGCTCAAGCAGGCAGGCACGGCCGCCATCGAGATCGACGTCACGCGCATCGATGCCGACCGTACGGCTCTGCTGCAGGAGGTCACGGCCCGCGCCGCGCAGGCGCACGCTCAGGACCTCGCGCCGGTGATCTACACCAGCCGCACCGAACTCACCTTCGACGACCAGCAGGCGCGACTGGCCTTCGGCGAACGCGTTTCCGCCTTCCTCATGGACGTGGTGCGCCGGCTGCCGCCGACCATCGGCTACCTGATCAGCAAGGGCGGCATTACCTCGAACGACGTGCTGTCCAGCGGACTCGAACTGCGCGCCGCACGTGTGCTCGGCCAGATTCTCACCGGCTGCTCGGTGGTGCGCTGCCCTGCCGATCATCCGCGTTACCCCGGAATGCCGGTAGTGATCTTTCCCGGCAACGTGGGCGACGCGCAGGCGCTGGCAGAGGCATACCGGCGACTGAAACCGTAAGAGAACCGAGCGCCGTTTCAGTCCACCCAATCGAAGGAGCGGCGCACGGCTTTTTGCCATGCCGCGTAGTAGCGCTGGCGCTGCTCCTCGGCCATGGATGGCTCCCAAACACGGTCTACCTGCCAGTTGGTGCGCAGATCGTCCAGGCCGTTCCAATAGCCCACGGCCAGCCCTGCCGCATAGGCGGCGCCCAAAGCCGTGGTCTCCGTCACTTTCGGCCTGACCACCGGCGTATCCAGGATGTCGGCCTGGAACTGCATCAGCAGGCCATTCGCCACCATGCCGCCGTCCGCCTTCAGACTGGTCAGCGCAATCCCGCTGTCGGCCTCCATCGCCTCGACCACGTCGCGCACCTGATACGCCGCCGATTCCAGCGCCGCACGCGCAATGTGCGCGCGGGTGGCGTAGCGGGTCAGGCCGGCGATCACGCCACGGGCGTCATCGCGCCAATACGGCGCATACAGCCCCGAGAACGCCGGCACGATGTAGACATCGCCATTGTCCTCGACACTGGCGGCCAGCGGTTCGATCTGCGCCGCGACGTCGAACAGCTTGAGATTGTCGCGCAACCACTGCACCAAGGCTCCGGTGATGGCGATCGCACCTTCGAGGGCATAACGCGGCGCTTCTTCTCCGAACCGATAGGCCAGCGTGGTCAACAGGCCCGCTTCGGACTGCACGGCCTCGGTGCCCGTATTCATCAGCAGGAAGGAACCGGTGCCATAGGTATTCTTGGCCTCGCCCGGAGCGAAACAGGCCTGCCCCACCAGCGCTGCCTGCTGGTCACCCAGGATACCCGCCAGCCGCGCACCCCTGAGCGGTTCGGTCGCAATCTCGCCATAGACCTCGGAGGAGGAAACGATCCTGGGGAGACAGACCGGCGGAATGCCGAACTCGGCGAGCATGACGTCGTCCCACTCGCAGGTCTCGATGTTCATCAACTGCGTGCGGCTGGCATTGGTGACGTCGATGATATGCACGCCCCCGTTCGGTCCGCCGGTCAGGTTCCAGGCCAACCAGCTGTCGACCGTTCCGAACAAGACCTCGCCACCCTCGATGCGCTCGCGCGCACCGTCGACGTTGTCCATGACCCAGCGCAGCTTGAGCCCGGAAAAATAGGTCGTCAGGGGCAGACCGGTCCTGGCACGAAAACGATCCTGGCCACCTTTTTCGGCATAGCCCGCCACCAGCCGATCGGTGCGCGTATCCATCCACACCAATGCGTTGCATAGGGGCTCGCCCGTGGACTTGTCCCACAACAAAGTGGTCTCGCGCTGGTTCGTGATACCGACCGCGGCAAGATCGGCCGCGCTCAGGTTCGCCCGCGCCAGCGCTGCGCCGATCACCTCGTTGGTATTGTCTACGATCTCGCGCGGGTCATGTTCGACCCAACCCGGCCGCGGGTAGATCTGGCGGTGCTCCTTCTGCGCGACGGAAATGATGGTCCCGGAGTGATCGAACACGATGAAACGGGAACTCGTCGTGCCCTGATCGATGGCACCGACATAACGCGACATTCCGACCTCCCACTATTGAGCTTGTGCCACGGGCGGGACACCGCCCTCGCCGCCCGTTAATACAGGTGTCCTTAGCTCGCGCGACTCAGCCCCGTCGCGCGAGCGCCTCCACCAGTGCTGCGGGGAGCTTCCACGCCGCGGCCATGGTCTGCGCCTGGGCAAGATCCTCAGGATGGACCAGGATCAGGCTGCGGTTGGCGCCCGGAGCGTCTTCGAGCCGCACCAGGGCCTGCCAGCGGCGCCCCCACAACGGATCGTTCAGCACGCTACTGGTCTCTGTCAGCACATGCAGCGAAGGCTTGCCGTCTGCCCGAGCAAGGATATCGACCCGCAGGGGTACGTTCCCGCCCGGCACACGCTGTTCGGTCGGGCGTTCATAGCCGCTAAGGCCGTCGACCGAAAAATGTTCGTAGCCCTGTTCTTTGAGATAAGTGACCGCGTCGGCGAGCATCGCCTCGCGTTCCCTTTGCACAGCTTCTGGAAGCTGTCGTTCATAGAGTTCGAAACCCATCGCGTTCCTCCTCTTGATCCGACTCGATCGATCGTGTGCGTGACCTTTGGCAGCCAACGGTCCCTAACAGACCTGTTGAGCATCCACTCATGCGGCGCGATGGGCGTCAGAACGCGACTCTTGTACTCACCTGAGAGCGATTCAACCGCCCGTTAAACCGCGCTTTCGCCACCCACCTCGGTGGACCACAGCTTTTCTAGATTGTAGAAGTCCCGGACGCGGGGCAGCATGACGTGTACCACGATATCATCCAAATCGACGAGCACCCACTCGCCTTCGCGCTCGCCTTCGCTGCCGCGCACCTTGAATCCCGCCTCCTTGGCCTTGCGCGCAACGTTACCGGCCAGCGACTTCACATGCCGATCGGAAGTGCCCGTTGCGATCACCATGAGATCCATCAGCGGGGACTTACCGCGCAGATCGATGCTACGCACATCCTGCGCCTTGAGATCGTCCAGCGCTTCCAGCACGGTGTCGTGCAAACGCACGATTTCCGACTCCTCTGCCTGTTTATTCATGCCCTTCCCGTATCCACTGCCGCGGAGGCCGTTTCCGTCCATCCGTACAATCCCGATTCGCGGATCATCTCCCACACGCCATCGGGCACCAGAAAACGCGGGCTCTGCCCGCGTGCCAAACCTTCACGGATCGCCGTCGCGGCAATCGCCAGTTGCGTCACCTCGACGAAGCTCACCTTGCCCGCCGGAGCCTGCCCCAGTTCCGCCAGGCTCTCGCTGACGCGACCGGCGATCATACGCGCCAACGCCTCTTCAGGCTCGCCTTCTTCGCCCGGACGCTGCGCCACCACGATGTGCGCCAGTTGCAGCAGCGTGTCCCCCTCGTGCCATTTGGGCAGTCCGTTGAATGCATCGCGGCCCAGAATGAGGCACAGCGCCACGTCCTCGCCAAGCTCGGCGCGCAGCGAGCGCAGGGTGTCGGCGGTATAGGACGGCCCCTCGCGCTCCAGTTCGCGGCGATCGAGCACGAAACCGGGCTCACCCTCCACTGCCCGCGCCACCATCGCGGCACGCGTCTCCGCGGTCTCGCGCGGCGTACCGCGATGCGGCGGGATGCGGCAGGGCAGGAAACGCACCTCATCCAAGCTCAGCGCATCGCGGATTTCCAGCGCCGGACGCAAGTGCCCGAAGTGGATCGGATCGAAGGTGCCGCCGAGCAGTCCGATCATCGGCCGGCGGACGGCCTGCCCGGCAGGGATGTGAGACGATCTCACTATTCGCGGATCTGCCCGTCGCCGAGCACGACGTACTTCAGGCTGGTCAGCCCTTCGAGGCCGACCGGCCCGCGGGCGTGCAGCTTGTCGGTGGAAATGCCGATTTCGGCGCCGAGGCCATACTCGAAACCGTCGGCAAAGCGTGTCGAGGCGTTCACCATCACGGAACTCGAATCGACCTCGCGCATGAAGCGCCGAGCACGCGTGTAGTTCTCGGTGACAATGGCGTCGGTATGCTGCGAGCTGTAGGTGTTGATGTGCTCGATGGCCTCGTCCAGACCGTCGACCACGCGCACCGCCAGAATCGGCGCCAGATACTCGGTCAGCCAGTCCTGCTCGGTCGCGGGCACCGCTTCGGGCAGAATTTCGAGGGTACGCGCGCAACCGCGCAGTTCGACGCCCTTCTCGGCGTACAAGCGGGCCAACTCCGGCAACAGTTCACCTGCACGCGTGGCGTCCACCAGCAAGGTTTCCAGAGTGTTGCATGTACCGTAACGCTGGGTCTTGGAATTGAAGGCTACGCGCAGCGCCTTATCGGCATCGGCTTCGGCATCGAGATACACGTGGCAGACACCGTCCAGATGCTTGATCACCGGAATCAGCGACTCGCGGCTGACCCGTTCGATCAACCCCTTGCCGCCGCGCGGCACGATCACGTCCACGTAGTCCTTCATGCGCAGCAGCTCGCCCACCGCCGCACGATCATCCGTCTCGATCACCTGCACCGCCGCATCGGGCAGGCCGGCGCTGGCAAGGCCTTCGCGGATGCAGGCCGCGACCGCCTGATTCGAGTGCAAGGCCTCGGAACCGCCGCGCAGGATCGCGGCATTGCCCGACTTCAGGCACAGCGCCGCCGCATCCACCGTTACATTGGGCCGCGACTCGTAAATGATGCCGATCACGCCCAGCGGCACGCGCATACGCCCCACCTGAATGCCGCTCGGGCGGTAGTTCAGGTCGCTGATCGCGCCCACCGGATCCGGCAAGGCAACGATCTCGCGCACGCCCTCGGCCATCGCCGCGATCCGCGCATCGGTCAACTCCAGGCGGTCCAGCAGGGCCGGTTCCAGACCGCGTGCACGCCCGGCCTCGAGATCCTTGAGATTCTCGGTCTTGAGCCGCCCGGCGGCGGCCTCTATCGCGTCGGCAATAGCCAGCAGTGCGTCGTTCTTGGTACCCGTCTCGGCACGCGCCAAGGCGCGCGACGCGGCCCGGGCACGACGCCCGACGCCATCCATATACACCGCGATCTCGTTCACGACACGCTCGTCAGCGCTCATCAGCTTTGTGCTCCGTGGCCGCGGCGGCGACCGGTCGTCCGGCCTCGCGGCAGCGTATCTCACGTCTAGCGGGCCAGGCCTTTGCTCTCCACCGCCAGGGCCATACCCGGCGGAAACAATGCCTGCCCACTCAACACCATGCTTAATTGTAACAACTCATCCCAGGGATCACCCGCAGCCTGGCCCTTGACCACCCGGTCCGCCCGCGCCGCCAGGCGTATCAGCCACGCCGCGCGCGCTGCCGGCCAACGCCGCGCGGCCCGCTCCGCCAGGGAGCGCCGCCGCGGCGCCACGCCGCGCCAAACCGTATCGCCGGCGGAGCCACGCGCCAGCTGCGCCAGCAGGCGCGCCTCGCGCACCAGTGCCCAGGCCACCAGGGTCGGCTCCACGCCTTCGCCGCGCAAGACGTCGAGTACGCGCACTGCACGGGCGCCATCGCCGGCCAGCACCGCCTCGGCCAGGTCGTTCACTTCGTAGCGGGCGTTGCCGGAGACTGCCTCCAGCACGGCCTCGCTGCCCAGCGGTCCGGGCGGCTGCAGCAGGGCAAGCTTTTCCACCTCCTGCGCCGCCGCCAGCAGATTGCCTTCGACCCGCTCGAGCAACAGCGCCAATGCCGCCTCGTCAGGCTCCAGCCCGCGCGCCCGCAAACGCGCGGCGAGCCATTGCCGCGTTTCGCCCGGACCCAGCGGCCATACCGCCACCCAGGTGCCGACGCGCTCGATCGCCTTGACCCAGCGACTCGAGGTTGCCGCCCGCTCCAGGCGGGCGGACTGAATCATCAGTATGGCATCGTCCGGCAAGCGTTCCAGGTAACTCAGCAGGGCAGCGGCACCGGCTTGCCCCGGCTTGCCGTTGCCGAGGCGCAGTTCGATCAGACGCCGCTCGGCGAACAGCGACATCGAATCGGCCTCCTCGCCCAGGCGCCCCCAGTCGAAGCCCGGCTCATGCGTCAGCACCACGCGCTCGCTGTAGCCTTGTTCGCGCGCCGAGCGGCGCACCGCGTCCGCCGCCTCGCCGAGCTGCAGCGGCTCGTCGCCACTGAGTAGGTACGCCGGCTTGAGACCGGCGCGCAATTGGACTTCGAGCTGCTGCGGTTTGAGCGGCATCTGCGGCGCGGCTCAGGGCTTGCTACGTGCTTGCGCCTGCAACCGCAGCAGAACGAGGTTGGCCAGATCGCGGCTCATGCTTTCGCGCAGCTGCGCCGCCTCGTCAGTCTTGCCCAGCACCTGCGAATCGCTGTAGCTGTAGTGGCGCTCCGTCCGCAGCCGCTGCGTCGGGATATGCCAGTCGCCCTGCGTCGCGTGCACCGAATACGCCAGTTGCATGACGAGCTGGTAGTCGGCCACGGTGCCGTCGGCCGTCACGCTGAGCACGCTGCGCGAGGTATTCAGGGACTCGATCTGCAGCACCGCGGTGGCATTCCCTTCGTTGGAGACCACGCGCACGCCGTTGGCGCGCAAGGCGTTGCTCAGCGCGCGCGTCAACGCATCGCCGGGCGCAGTGCCACCGATATAGGTCCGCGCCATCTCGGCAGGCAACTGCACCTGCCCACGCAGATGGAAACCGCACGCGGCCAGCAGCAATACGAGCCCAGCCATGGCGGCGCCCTGCAATCCCCGCCTCAGCGCGACCGGCGCGTTCATCCGGCGACCACGTTCACCAGCCGCCCGGGCACGACGATGATCTTGCGCAGCGTCTTGCCCTCGATGAAGCGCGCCACGTTGGGTTCGGCCAATGCCGCTGTCTCGACCGCGGCCTGGTCGGCATCGGCGGCCACTTCGATCTGCCCGCGCAGCTTGCCGTTGACCTGCACCGCCAGCTCGATGCTGTCGCGTTGCAACGCCGCCTCGTCCACCTCGGGCCAGGGAGCGTCGACGATATCGTCGCCGAAGCCCAGCTCACACCACAGGTGGTGGGTGACGTGCGGCGCCACCGGCGCCAACAGGCGCAGCAGGATCGACAAGCCTTCCCGGCGCAGCTCCGCGGCGCCTGCGGCGTCCTCCAACCGGCCTAGCGTGTTGAGAATCTTCATGCAGGCCGAGACGACCGTGTTGAACTGGTACTTGCCGAAATCCACCTGAGCCTGGCGTAGCGTCTCGTGCACCTCGCGGCGGGCCGCCTGGACCGCCGGGGCGAGTTCCGCCGGCGGCGTCGCATCGCCGACGGCGGCGCTCTCGACAGCAAAGGCCCACAAGCGCTTGAGAAAACGGTGAGCACCCTCGACGCCGGCGTCGTTCCACTCCAGCGACTGCTCCGGCGGCGCCGCGAACATCATGAACACGCGCGCGGTATCGGCGCCGTACTGTTCGATCAGCGCCTGCGGATCGACGCCGTTGCTCTTGGACTTGGACATCTTCTCGATGCCGCCCATCGTGACCGGCAGGCCGTCGGCCTTGAGAGTCGCCGCAACCGGCCGTCCCTTCTCGTCGGTGGCCACCTGGACATCGGCAGGGTTGATCCACTGCTTGCGGCCATCCTCCGCCAGCCGGAAGAAGGTTGGCGCGACCACCATGCCCTGGGTCAGCAGATTGTGGAACGGCTCGTCCGCCTTGGTCAGGCCGAGATCCCGCATCACCTTGGTCCAGAAACGCGAATAAAGCAGATGCAGGATGGCGTGCTCGATGCCGCCGACGTACTGATCTACCGGCATCCAGTAATCGGCGCGGCCGTCGACCATGCGGTCGGCATCCGGGCAGGTGTAGCGGAAGAAGTACCAGGACGAGTCGACGAAGGTGTCCATGGTGTCGGTCTCGCGCCTGGCCGCGCCACCGCATTGGGGACAACTGCAATTGAGGAATGCCTCGTACTTGTTCAGCGGGTTGCCGGAGCCGTCCGGCACGCACTCTTCCGGCAGTACCACCGGCAACTGGTCGTCGGGCACCGGCACGTCGCCGCAGGCCTCGCAGCGGATCATCGGGATCGGGGTGCCCCAGTAGCGCTGACGGGAGATGCCCCAGTCGCGCAGACGCCAGGTGACCTTCTTCTCGCCGAGGTTTTTATCGGCGAGGTCGGCGGCGACGGCGTCCACCGCCGCCTCGAATTCGAGACCGTCGTACTTGCCGGAGTTGATGCAGATGCCGTGCTCTGCGTACGCCTCCTGCCAGGGAGCCGGCGTTGCATTGCCGGCAGAGGTCAGCACGACCGGCTTGATCGGCAGCTCGTATTTGTGGGCGAAGGCGAAATCGCGCTCGTCGTGAGCCGGCACCGCCATCACCGCCCCCTCGCCGTAGCCCATCAGCACGTAGTTGGCGACCCACAGCGGCAGCTCTTCGCCGCTCAGCGGATGAGTGACGGTCAGGCCGGTGGCCATGCCCCGCTTCTCCTGGGTGGCCAGTTCGGCCTCGGAGGTGCCGCCGTGGCGGCACTCGTCGATGAAGGCGGCAAGCTCGGGGTTGTTCTTGGCCGCGCTCAGGGCCAGTGGGTGCTCGGCGGCCACCGCCACGTAGGTGGCACCCATCAGAGTGTCGGCGCGGGTGGTGAAGACCCAGAGGGTGCCGCCACCGTCGATGGCATGGGGGAAACCCACACGCACGCCGTGGCTCTTGCCGATCCAGTTCTTCTGCATGGTGCGCACCTGCTCCGGCCAGCCGGGCAGGTTGTCGAGGTCGGCAAGCAGTTCCTCGGCGTACTTCGTGATCGCCATGTAGTACATGGGGATCTCGCGCTTTTCCACCAGCGCGCCGGTGCGCCAGCCGCGGCCGTCGATCACCTGCTCGTTGGCCAGCACGGTCTGGTCCTCCGGGTCCCAGTTCACGGTGCCGGTCTTCTGGTAGACGATGCCCTTCTCCAGCAGTCGCAGAAAAAACCACTGGTTCCAACGGTAGTAGTCCGGCTTGCAGGTGGCGAGCTCGCGCGACCAGTCGATGGCGAAACCAAGCGACTTGAGCTGGCCGCGCATGTAGTCGATGTTGTCGTAGGTCCAGGCGGCGGGCGGCACGCTGTTGTTCATGGCGGCGTTCTCGGCCGGCAGGCCGAAGGCGTCCCAACCCATCGGCTGCAAGACGTTCTTGCCGGTCATGCGCTGGTAGCGCGCGATGACGTCGCTGATGGTGTAGTTACGCACGTGGCCCATGTGCAGACGCCCCGAAGGATAGGGGAACATCGACAGGCAGTAGAACTTCTCGCGCGTCGAATCCTCGCGCACCTTGTAGGTTTCGTGGGCGTTCCAGTAGTCCTGGGCGGCCGCTTCGACGCTGGCCGGATCGTACTGCTCCTGCATGGTCACTCTTCGCTTGGGGGTATGAAGGTTATAACGCCCCCTGATGGCGCCGTGCGCAGGCGCTGCGACGGTCGACCGGAGGAGCATTCACAAGCGGGCAAGCTTACCAGCGCCCCGCGAGCCCCCGCAATGCGCGAGTCAGCGCCCTAGAACGGCAACACGCGCGTTTCGCCGTTGCGACCGTACAGCACCTGAACCCTCTGCCCGACGCGCAGTCCCTGGCCGGCCTGCTGCGTGACGGCCACCATGCGGCCGTTTTCCAGGCGCACGGTGATCAGCTCGCCGACGCTGCCCGTCATCTGGTTGCCGGCCGACTGCCCGAGCATGCCGCCGATCACCGCCCCGCCGAGGGCGCCCAGCCCATGCAGCACGAAGGAATTGGAATCCCCGCCGAGCTGCGAGCCCAGGATGCCGCCGGCGATCGTGCCAACCGGCCCGCCGGCGTTATCGGGCTGTAGCGCCACGTTACGCATGGCGATAATGGTGCCGAGCTCCACCCGTTGAGCGCTCAGCCCCGTACTATAGGTCTGTGCGTTGTAGTTCTCCGTCGCACAACCGCCCAGCAGCGCCAGAACGCCAACCATCGACACAGCGACCACACCCGCTAGAACCCTACGCATCGCACAACCTCCCGACATCCAACCAGCTTGAGACACTAGTCAAAGTCTACTCTTCCCCGCGCGCCCGAAGATATGCCCGCACCGCCCCTGATCGGCACCACAATGACGGCGAAACCGCCGCATTCCAACACAGGGCCGCAAGCCGGCCTGCTAGAATGGGCGCAACAGACATTTCGAGGACAGGCCATGAGCAAGGACGAGACTCCGCCGTATCTGCACCAGGCATACAGCCGCATGCTGGACCGCGCGCGCGAGATCATGCAGAAGAGCGGCGAAAAGCTCGAAAACGCCGTCGACCAGGCACGCGACAACGCACAGGAACTCGGCGAACTGACCCGCGACGAAGCCGAACTTCTGTCGCAGTACGTCAAACGCGACCTGCAGGATCTGGGCGACTATCTGCGCGATCCCGACGGCGACCTGCGCGCCTGGTTCCACATGGACACCGAGCTAATCGAAGCGTCGATCCGCGACCTGTTGTTCTCCGTCGCCGACCAGACCAGCGTGCAGTTGGCCGAATTCGCGCGCAACGCGGGCCGTCCGGCGACCTGGCATACGGGCGAAATGACGGCGCCCGGCGTGCTCGAGTGCACGAAATGCACCGAACAGCTGCGTTTCACCAAGGCCGGGCGCATTCCGCCCTGCCCCAGTTGCAACAACACCGAGTTTCGGCGCTTGCGGGAGACGTCGCCTCAGAGGTGATCCGGCCTCATTCAAAAAGCGCACAGGGCATGGCGTGCCTTGTGCGGAAATAGCTCCGGTAGGTTGGGGTGAGCACAGCGAACCCCAACGTTCCCGACACCGATCACGTTGGGACGCGCTTCGCTTACCCCAACCTACGTCTCGATACGCGATGGACAATGGGAACCGAGTCCCTCAACGCCCATAAACATCCTCAAGCCGCACGATATCGTCCTCCCCCAAATAGGACCCCGACTGCACCTCGATGATCTCCAGCGGGATCCGGCCGGGATTTTCCAGGCGGTGCACCACGCCCAAGGGAATGAAGGTCGACTCGTTCTCGCCAAGCGTGAACACTTCCTCGCCGCGCGTCACGCGCGCCGTGCCCTGGACCACCACCCAGTGTTCGGCACGGTGATAATGCTTCTGCAGGGACAGCGTTTCACCCGGCTTCACCATGATCCGCTTGACCTGGAAGCGCTCGCCCAGCGAAATGCCCTCGTAACTGCCCCAGGGACGGAACACCTGGCGGTGAACCTGCCACTCCGTGCGCTGTTCGCGCTTGAGCTGCTCGACCACCGCCTTGACGTCCTGCACGCGGTCGCGCGAAGCCACCAGCACCGCATCGGCGGTTTCCGCGACCACCACGTCCTCCAGCCCCAGCGCCGCAACCAGCCGATAGCCGGCATGCACGTAGGTGTCGCGGCAGTCCACGGCGATCACGTCGCCCTCCAGGCGATTGCCGTCGCCGTCACGCTGCCCGGCCTCCCATAACGCGTGCCAGGAGCCCACGTCGCTCCATCCTGCATCCAGCGGCACCACCACGGCGTCGCCCTCGGCCCGCTCCATCACCGCGTAGTCGATGGAATCCGCCGGACAGGCGGTGAAGGCTTCCGCATCCAGGCGCAGGAAATCCAGGTCTTCGCGCGCCAGCGCATGCGCCTGGCGCACGGATTCGAGCATCGCCGGGGCATATTTCTCCATCGCTTCCAGGTAGCTGGCCGCGGTGAACAGGAACATGCCGCTGTTCCACCAATGGCGGCCGCCGGCAAGATAGGCCTCTGCGGTCTGCAGGTCGGGCTTCTCGACGAAACGCGCGACCTCGCGTGCACCCGCCGCGCCCAGCGCTTCTCCCGCCTCGATGTAGCCGTAGCCTGTTTCGGGCCGGTTCGGAACCACGCCGAAGGTGACCAGACGTCCGGCTCGCGCCGCCTCCAGGCCGACCTCGACCGCCGCATGGAAAGCGTCGACATCGGCGATCAGGTGGTCCGCCGGCAGCACCAGCATCAGCGCCTGCGGTTCGGTCGCCGCGATGTCCAGCGCCGCTGCCGCGATGGCCGGTGCGGTGTTACGCCCGACCGGCTCGAGGATGATGCGCCCGCGCACGCCCAATTCCAGCAGTTGCTCCGCCACCATGAAACGCTGTTCGTCGTTGCTGACCACGCAGGGCGCGGCCACATTGGCCAGGCCGTCCAGTCGGTGCACGGTCGACTGGAACAGACTCAACTCACCCACCAACGGAATGAACTGCTTCGGGTAGGCATGCCGCGACAGCGGCCAGAGCCGGGTTCCGGAACCGCCGGAAAGCACTACGGGGACAAGCGAACTCATGGTTAATTATCTTCCTTGTTGCGGATACGCCGTTGAGCATAGACGGCGAACAGCCCCCCCAGGAGCAAGATCACGGTCGCCGGCACGCAACACCGGCGCGCTGCCGAAGCGAACATAGGGCGTCGCTCCGCGCATCAGTCGCACGTCGCCACTGACCGCCACCGTCCTGCCCCAGTCGCCCAGGCCAAGGATACGCCCGTCCGGCGCCACGATGGCCGAAATGCCGGTATTCGTGGCACGCAGCAGGTAGCGTCCGGTCTCCAGCGCACGCATGCGGGCGATCTGCATGTGCTGCGCCGGCGCCAGCGAGTCGCCGAACCAGGCATCGTTGCTCACGTTGATCAGCAGCCTGGCCTGCGGCAGGGCACGGGCGATCTCGGCGCCGTAGGCATCCTCATAACACACCGACACGCCAACCGGAAAACCGGCGGCATGAATGACGTAGCCGCCCTGCCCCGGACTCAGGTCGGACATCGGCACATTGATGCCTTTGTACAGCCAGCCGAACACGCCCTTGAGCGGCATGTACTCGCCGAACGGCACCAGATGGTGCTTGGAATAGAACTCGGGCTGCTTGCCGCCGATGCTGACGACGGCGTTGTAGATGCGCTGGCCGCGCTGGCGAAATATGCCCAGCACGATGTCCGAACCGTGCCGGCGGGCTTCGGCGGCAAGCGGATCGAGATAATTCGGCGCGGCAACGCGATACAACGTGGGGATCGCCGTTTCCGGCCACACGATCAGCTTGCTGTCCCAGTGCGCGCGGGTCATGTCGCGGTAGCGGGCCAGGATTTCGGCGAAGGCCTGCGGCTGGAACTTGCGCTTCTGCGCGATGTTGCCCTGGATCAGCGTCACGCGGAACGGCGCGCTGTCCGGTTGCGTCCACTGGATCGCGCGCAGCTGCCCCACGCCAACCCAAATGGCCGGAACGAGGACCAGCGCCACAGCGCGCCGCAGCAGGCGCGGCTCGGCCAGCGCCAAGGCGAACAGGCCGCCCAGAAACGCCATCAGCCAGCTCACCCCATAGGCACCGACGATCGGTGCCAGCCCGCCGGGGGCAAACCCCACCTGCGAATCGCCCAGCAACAGCCAAGGGAAGCCGGTGAACAAGGTGCCGCGCAGCCATTCGAACACCACCCACAGCGCCGGCCACAGCAACAACAGCAGCACGGGGCGCGGCAGCTTGCCGAAGCGCGCGGCGAGCGCCCCCATGACGGCAGGGAACAGCGCCAGCACCGCGACGAACAACGCTGTCAGCGGCAGCGCCAGCGGGGCGACGGCCTCGCCGAACAGGCTCAGGCTGTGATAGATCCAGGAAACGCCGAAGCCGAACAGGCCAAGGCCGAACAGATACCCGCGCCAGACGGCACGCCGGGTGGAACCTGCAGCCAGCCAGGACAGGAACAACAGCGCGGGCCCAACCAGCGCCAGCGGAGCGATGCCATAGGGAGCGAAGGCGGCGACGGTCAGCGCACCGCCCACAAAGGCCAGCACATCGGCGCGGCGCGGATGATTGCGCAGGCACTCGGATACGGAGAAGGAAAAAGTCATCGGGCGAAGATAGCGGCCTTGCGTTACAGGGAAAATACCGTGGATGCGCTGGACCCGCAGCATGCCGCAGGTCCAGGCAACGCGGGTGTAGACCGCCGCGATCGCCGCTGGTTCATTCCTCTGTGGAATCGGATGCCGGACCGGGCTCCGCCTGCACGCGCAATTCCAGCAGATGTACCCGCCGCGTATCGGCCCTCAGCACACGGAAACGGAAGCGGTCCAGATCCACGTATTCGCCGCGCTTGGGCACGCGCCCGATACGATTGATGAGCAGGCCGCCGATGGTGTCGAACTCGTCGTCGCTGTACTGCGCACCGAAGTACTCGTTGAAGTCTTCGATCGGCGTGAGCGCCTTGACCGTGTAATGGCCGTCCTCGTGCAGCAGGATCTGGCCGTCGTCGTCCTCGTCATCGTGCTCGTCGTCGATATCGCCGACGATCTGCTCCAGCACATCCTCGATGGTCACCAATCCGGCGACGCCGCCATACTCGTTCGCCACCACCGCCATGTGATTGCGGGTGCGGCGAAAATCCTTGAGTAGCACGTTGAGTCGTTTGCTCTCCGGCACGAACACCGGCGAGCGCAACATATCCTGCAGGTCGAACGGCGTGTCGTGGCCGCCGCGGCAGTGACGCAGCAGATCCTTGGCCAGCAGCACACCGATCACTTCATCACGATTGTCGCCGACCACCGGATAGCGCGAATGGCCGGTGGAAAGCACGAAATCGAGAATCGTGTCGAAGCCGTCCTCACGGCTGATGACTTCCATCTGCGCACGCGGGATCATGATGTCGCGCACGCGCATGTCGGCCACCTCGAACACGCCCTCGATCATCGCGAGCGCGTCGATGTCCAACAAATCGCGTTCATGTGCGTGTCGCAAGAGCTCGACGAGCTCTTCGCGGTCTTGGGGTTCGCCCAAAAGGGCTCTGCTGATGCGCTCCAGCCAGTTCAGCTGACTGGAGCGCGTACTCGGTCGGTCGTCCATTGATTTCCTGATGTTGAGCGGTCAGCGGCAAACAGCCAAATCCGGCCAACTTCGCCGGCACTGCTTGCGGCTCACCCCTCCGACTTAGCCCTCATATGGGTTCTCATAGCCTAACCGGCGCAGAATTTCTATTTCAAGCAATTCCATCCGCTGCGCCTCAGCGGGCTCTTCGTGATCATAGCCCTGCAGATGCAGCAGCCCGTGCACCACCATGTGCGCGTAATGCGCCTCGAGCGGCTTGTCCTGCTCGCGCGCCTCCTGCTCGACCACATCGGTACAAATAACCAAGTCGCCAAGATGCGGATCCTCGAACCCCGGCGGCAATTCAAAGCCGAACGACAGTACGTTGGTCGGTTTGTCGCGCCCGCGGTAGTCGCGATTCAAAGTCCGAGACTCCTCGGCGTCGACGAAACGCAGCACGACCTCGCGCTGCGCATCGGTCAATGCGGCCGCCGTCCAACGCTCGATCACCGAATCGTCGGGCGTCCAAGCCTGCGTCTCGCGCTGCACTTCGATCATTAGAGCCCGCTCACGACTACTGCTCGGTCTCTTCGAAGGACTCGTAGGCCCGCACGATGCGCTGCACCAAGGGATGGCGCACCACGTCTGACGCATTGAAGAAAGTGAAGCTCACGCCGTCGACATCGCGCAGCACCTCGATCACCTGACGCAGGCCGGAGGTCACGTTGCGCGGCAGGTCGATCTGGCTCACGTCGCCGGTCACCACCGCCGTCGAGCCGAAGCCGATGCGTGTAAGGAACATCTTCATCTGCTCCACGGTGGTGTTCTGCGCCTCGTCCAGGATCACGAACGCATCGTTCAGCGTACGCCCGCGCATGTAAGCCAGGGGCGCGACTTCGATGACATTGCGCTCGAGCAGCTTGCCGACCCGCTCGAAGCCGAGCATCTCGTAAAGCGCATCGTAGATAGGCCGCAGGTAGGGATCGACTTTCTGAGCCAGATCTCCCGGCAGGAAACCCAGCCGCTCGCCGGCCTCCACGGCCGGCCGCACCAGCACCAGCCGGCGCACGCTTTCGCGCTCCAGCGCATCGACCGCGCTGGCGACCGCCAGATAGGTCTTGCCGGTACCGGCCGGGCCGATGCCGAAAGCGAGATCGTGGGTCTGGATCTGATGCAGATAGCGCATCTGGCGTGGGCCGCGGCCACGGATGACGCCGCGGCGCGTACGCAACTCGACCGTCTGCACCGCCTCCATATCAGGTTCGGGCAACGCGTCGGCACCGATTTCCTGGATGAACAAATGCACCTGTGCGGGAGTGATGACCCGCTCGCCGGCGGCACGGTAAAGCCCTTGCAGCACCGAACTCGCCGCCTCCAGTGCCTCCGGCTCCTGACCAATCAGGTTGAAGTGCCCGCCGCGGTTGTTGATCTCCACGCCCATGCGCTGCTCGATCTGGCGCAGATGTTCGTCGAACTGGCCGCAGAGGTTGGCCAGACGCTCGGCGCTGGCGGGTTCCAAAGTCAGGCTTTTCGCCGCGGGATGCTCCAGATCGGTCATTGCGCGCGCCGCACCGGCTCCAGCAGTTCGCCGCGCAGGGAGTTCGGCAGCGCCTCGGTGATGCGCACGTCGACGAACTCGCCGATCAGCGCGGCGTCACCGTCGAAATTCACCACGCGGTTGTTCTCCGTGCGCCCCGCGAGCTGGCTCGCATCCTTGCGCGATGGCCCCATGACCAGCACCCGTTGGCGCGTACCGACCATGTCGGCGCTGATCGCCGCCGCCATCTCGTTGATACGAGCCTGCAGGCGGGCCAGGCGCTCCTTCTTGCGCTCCATCGGCACGTCGTCCGGCAGCGAGGCCGCCGGCGTGCCCGGGCGGGCGCTGTAGATGAAGCTGAAGGACAGGTCGAAGCCGACATCCTCGATCAGCTGCATGGTCGCCTCGAAATCGGCGTCGGTCTCGCCGGGGAAGCCGACGATGAAATCCGACGACAGGCAGATGTCGGGGCGCACTTCGCGCAGCTTGCGGATCTTCGCCTTGTATTCCAAGGCAGTGTGCTTGCGCTTCATCGCCGCCAGGATGCGGTCCGAGCCGCTCTGCACCGGCAGGTGCAGATGGTTGACCAGCTCGGGCACATCGGCATAAGCCTGGATCAGCGAATCGGAGAACTCGACCGGATGCGAGGTCGTGTAGCGAATGCGGTCGATGCCGTCGATGACGGCGATATAGTTGATCAGCAGCGCCAGATCGGCGATCTCGCCGTCATGCATGCGGCCGCGGTAGGCATTGACGTTCTGCCCCAGCAGATTGACCTCGCGCACGCCCTGCTCCGCAAGCTGCGCGACCTCGGTCATCACGTCGTCGAACGGCCGGCTCACCTCCTCGCCACGCGTGTACGGCACCACGCAGAAGGTGCAGTACTTGCTGCAGCCTTCCATGATGGACACGAAGGCGCTGGGACCCTCGGCGCGCGGCTCCGGCAGGCGGTCGAACTTCTCGACCTCGGGAAAGGAGATGTCGACCACCGGCGCCCGCGCACGGCGCACCTCGGCGACCATCTCCGGCAGCCGGTGCAGTGTCTGGGGGCCGAACACGATGTCCACGTATGGCGCCCGCTCGCGCAGAGCTTCGCCTTCCTGGCTGGCCACACAGCCGCCGACCCCGATGATCAGGTTCGGGTTCTGGTCCTTGAGTTCGCGCCAGGTGCCGAGCAGGGAAAACACCTTCTCCTGCGCCTTCTCGCGGATGGAGCAGGTGTTGACCAGCAGGATGTCGGCCTCGTTCGGAGAAGCCGCGTGGATACTGCCCTCGGCCGCATGCAGCACGTCCAGCATCTTGCTGGAGTCGTACTCGTTCATCTGGCAGCCTTGGGTTTGGATATAGACCTTCGCATTCATCGCGCCGATTATACCAACTGCCCGGCCACCGATGCAGCGTTAAGCGACGTTGGGGCCGAAAACTTCAGTCCTCTTCGCGATGCGACTCGTGCTTCAGGCTCGCGAATAGGGAGTACAGCGGACAATATCCAAGCGCACCCGTGGCCATGACCAGAATCCCGCAGAAGGTCCATTCGCGGTAAGGAAAGGGGTTCACGAAATAAATAGCGAACAGGACGGCGCCGAAATACAGGCGCATCCAGCGTTCGTTGGTCTGCATGTTCTTGGGGATCTTCACGGGCGCTCCTCGCGGATTGACGGCGATCCGGCCTCGAAATGCCCCTCAAAGGAGCCGAGCCGTTCGCCGCATCATAGCGAGCGAGGAGGAGCGAATAGTGATCTGGATCAAGACCGGAGCGTTTCTCCGTCGCCGCGCCGGCATCCACGGTGGAAACGGCGCCCGGGCCCATCGGCCCGGGCGCCGCGCTACCCGATGAGACTCAGGCAGCCGCCTGGTAGGGACCGATCGGCAGCACCGTCTTGCCGTAGGCCTCGTTGATGACTTCGGCCGCCGACAGATAAAACGCCAGCAACGCCGTCACCAGGCCGACGTAACCGCCCAGCTTGCCGAATATGGGCGCGAACCAGATGCCGAACGCCAGCAGTACGAAGGTGATCCACAGCGCGAGGAAAACCAGCTGCACCGCCTTGTTGGCACGGAAGGTCGCAATCCACATGTAGAAGGTGAAGAAGCCCCAAACGAACAGATACCAGCCGACGTAACTGGCGGGCACCTTGGCCGCGAAGAACTGCACGAACAGCGCGAACGACCACCAGAAAGCACCGTAACTGGTAAAGGCCACGAAACCAAAGGTGTTGCCGCGGGGAAATTCGAGCAAACCCGCGATAACCTGGGCCGTACCACCGTAGGCATAGGCCAGCGCCAGCACCATGGGAACCGCATCGCCGGTGAACCAACCGGCGTTGTGCATGCTGAGCATCCAGGTCGTAAACGCAAACCCGGCCAGCCCCAAGGGGGCAGGATTGGCTAACTTCATTTGACGTCCTCCTCTAATCCGAATCTTTTGCGAATGTCGGAAATGTTGTTGTCGGCATGGCCGATGCGCCCCGGATCGAGAAGAATTCAAACTTATTAAATACTTAAGCGCATCCAAGCAAACGCATCCCCCATGCGCGCCAGTGCCTAGTCAAGAGACGAGCACCCAGTGCCGGGAGTTCATACCTTGGTCCATGGCATGAACTTAGTCAGCGCCGTTTCGAAAAGGTTCACCAAAAATCGCCGGAAAACGAACGTCATTTCCCACGATGTGAAATATGTCGCATATGCGCGGCGCCCCGGCGGGTTATTGGAACTCGCGCAGACGAATATGAGGAAGGAAAAACCGGTCGCGCAAGCGCCGTTTACAGAGCGCAAACGGGTATTCCGAGTCCTGCGCTGCAACCCAGCCCCTAAAGCTCGACTTGAATACCCAACTCTACCGACCGCCCCGGCGGCAGGCGGTAATAATCGACCGCACTGAGGGAATTGCGCGCCATGAAACGGTACAGCCGCAGCCCCCACCGACCCGAGCCCCCCGCCACGACCAGATACGTGCGGTCGGCATAGAAGGTCGTCGTTTCGTCCTCCAGCCCGGGCACACTGCCGAGATCCTCCAGAAACTTGAGCGCTACCGCCAGATTCGGGCTCTGCATAAAACCGTAGGACACGTACACACGATAGAAACCGTGACCCAGCTCGGTAACGCTCAAACGCTCGGCCGCCGGAACCCTTGGCACGTCCTCCGTCAGCACCGTCAGCAACAACACGCGTTCGTGCAACACCTGGTTGAGCTTCAGATGATGCAGCAAGCCGTTCGACACGCGACTGTCCGGCGGGGTGAGGAACACCGCCGTGCCCCGCACCCTTGTCGGTGGCTCGTAGGTAAGACTCTGCAAGAAGGCCTCAATCGGCATGGCGACGTCAGAGGTTCGCGCATGCACCTGTTGCCGCCCGTAACGCCAGCTGACCATCAACACCACCACCACACCACCGACCGCCAGCGGCACCCAGCCGCCGTCACCGACTTTCAACAGATTGGCACTGAGGAAGGCCAGATCGATCGGCAGGAACACCGCCATGAACGCCGCAACTGCAATAGGCGGCCAGTGCCAGCGCCGTCGCATCACCCGTGCGATCAGCAGCGTGGTGATCACCATGGTCGCGCTGATGGCGATGCCATACGCCGCAGCCAGATTCGTGGACGAACCGAACCCCAGCACCAGAGTGATCGTCGCCAGCAATAGCCCCCAGTTGACCACCGGCACGTAGATCTGCCCGATTTCATCGGAGGAGGTCTGCACGATGTTGACCGGCGGGCACTGCCCCAACTGCATCGCCTGCCGCGTCAGCGAGAACGCCCCGGCGATCACCGCCTGCGATGCGATCACCGTCACCAGCGTGGCAAGCCCCACCATGGGATACACGCCCCAGGACGGCACCAGGCTGTAGAAGGGATGCCCGGCCGCCTCCGGATGAGCCAGCACCATCGCCCCCTGCCCGAAGTAGTTCAACACAAGCCCCGGCAGCACCACTCCGAACCACGCCAGGCGGATCGGCCGCCGCCCGAAGTGCCCCATGTCGGCGTACAGCGCCTCGCCCCCCGTCACCACCAGGAACACGGAACCGAGCACCAGATACGCCACCCACGGCTGCGTCGCGAAAAATCGCCAGGCGTAGCTTGGATCGATCGCCCGCAGGACGCCGGGATCGATGAGGATGCCGCGCAGACCGAGCACGGCCAGCAGCGCGAACCACAGCAACATGACCGGACCGAACCACCTCCCGATCCGCCCGCTGCCGCGGTGCTGCACCGCGAACAACGCCACCAGCACCGCGATGGTCAGAGGCAGCACCAGATCGCGCAGCGCGGGCGCGGCCACCTTCAGCCCTTCCACCGCGCTGAGTACGGATATGGCCGGCGTGATCATACCGTCGCCGTACAGCAGCGCGGCGCCGAACACGCCCAACAACAGCAGCACAGGCAGAGGACGTCGCGACGACTTGCCGCGCGGATCGAGCAGCGCCAGCATGGCCAGTATGCCGCCCTCGCCGCGGTTGTCAGCACGCATCACCAGCCCCAGGTACTTGACCGAAATCACCACGATCAACGCCCAGAACACCAGCGACAACACGCCGAGCACCGCATCCGGACGCACGCCGAGCTGCGCTTCGCCGAAAAAACATTGCCGCAGCGCGTACAGCGGGCTGGTACCGATATCGCCGTACACGATGCCGAGCGCCGCCATGCTCAGGCCGGCGAGATGTCCGTTAGAGTGCCGCGCCTGCTCGCCGGCCTTCATCGGCTCAGACCTGCTTGGCCCGGACGAACACCTCACGGATACCGCTGCCACCCAACTCACGGGACATGCTCTGCCCGTCACCGGCGATTTTGTACGTACGCGCCTCCATGAGATCGGAAGCCGTCCTGAGCCAGACGGTCACCGTATTCCCCTTGACCACGTAGTGATCCACTGCCGTTTTGTGCTGCGTGCCGCCCTGCGACACGACCATTGCGTCAGAGGTGAACGCGAGCACGGTTCCCTGGCTGAACTGCGAGGCCAACCCACCCAGCACAGAGCCCAGCTGACCGCCGCCCTGATAGGCCTGAAACGTCCAACTTCCCAGCAGTGGATTGGATTTGCTGCAAGCGCCCAAGGTCAACACGCCGGCAAACAACAGCGCCAGCAGCGCCGCATGACGAACACGGCCGATCGATCCCATAAATCCTCAACATTCGTGATCCAAGCTCAGCCAAGCATAACCCGCATCACCCCGGTTTGGCCGCATCGAACGCAAGCAGCCGGCCCCAAACAAACGGTTCAGCACCCATTCAGCCGA
Organism: uncultured Gammaproteobacteria bacterium; assembly: GCA_963751375.1. Taxonomy (GTDB): domain Bacteria; phylum Pseudomonadota; class Gammaproteobacteria; order DSM-5130; family Acidihalobacteraceae; genus Acidihalobacter_A. The sequence continues at coordinate 4,181 of CAVVUY010000025.1, read as the reverse complement.
CCTGTTCGACGCTATACCCAGGCTGCAAAGGAAATCGTCGGCACGCCAGCCGACCGATGAACCAGCCGGGAGGATTTCCCCATGAAACGCGCACTCCTCGCAAGCGCCGCCATCGGCACGCTACTGCTCGTCGGCGCCGGCGCGGCCAACGCGGACAGTCAGGTTCGCTTCGACGTCCGCATCGGCGTGCCGCTGTACGGCGAACGCTATCTGCCGCCGCCCCCTCCACGCATCGTGGTGTTCCCGCGCGAGCGCCACGTCCGCTACTGGGGTCCGCCCCGCCCTTATTACTACCATCAAGAACGCTGGCACCACCGTCAGGGCGGATGGCGCAACCACGACCGCCACGATCGCTGGTAACCGTCAGCGCGGCAGGGTCTCGACGACCCCGCCGCGTTGCGCACAAGCCTATACTGACCGCACGCTCCGGATACTAGGGCCTGTTCACACTATTGAGCGGTGCGCTGTTGCGCCTGGTTGGCCGCCAATCAAGGCGCGAGGAGAGAGGTTTGGTTATTCCAAATGAACGACGAGCAACGCCGAGTGGCGGCCAACCGGGCGCCACCCGAAGGGCCGGGCCGCTTTTCGCGTCCCGCGGCGTTGCCGCTCGCTTATGTAGCGGGCTACATGACGCTCACAGCGCCTTGCGGGCCACGAAAAGCGACTCCGGCAGCGCATCGATCAATAGTGTGAACAGGCCCTAGCCGCCCATGCCGAATTCGCACCACCCTCCACCCGGCGTCGTCCACATGGAAGTGGACGGCGTGCTCGATCTACATCACTTCAGACCACGCGAAGTGCCCGATCTGGTGCGCGAATACCTGCATGAATGCAAACGACTCGGCATCGACGAGGTACGCATCGTCCACGGCAAGGGCAAAGGCGTACTGCGGGCAATCGTGCAGGACATCCTCGCCGCGGACCCCGGGGTGCGCAGCTTCGGGCCGCCTCACGACGGCAGCGGCTGGGGCGTCACCGTCGCGTATCTGGGCACAGAACCTCGCGCAGCCCGGGAGACGCCAGAGAATCGGACAGGAGAGGAACCGAAAACCGTTGGCGGCAACGCCTGGTGGCGCCGCCTGTTTCGAAGGCTGACGAAACCCGGCGACCAGTAAGGCAAATCATCAAACGCAATGGAACGGCCCCACGCAGAACGCATGGTGCCGGCAACCGGAACAGGCGCCTACAGAAACGTCGACTCGAAGCGCGAGAAGAACAGATCGGGGAACGGCTCGCTGGCGCGATGTCCGTGCCGGGCGCCGCGCACCCGGCCATGAAGGCGCTTGAGCACGCCGCCATCGCCCTCCCATTCGAGCTCGACTTCACGGTCCATCGGCGGCGTCGTATCGGTAATCAGCGTCATCGCCCAATCGCCGTGATCGCAGACCACGACATCGCACGCCGGGGAACGTCCGGCCGAATCGAGCCAGATACGACCCTGGCGCTTGCGCGCAGAGCCTCGCTTGTCCGAGCGCGAGATCGAGCCTCCCATCAATTGCAGCTGGTCAGCCCGCGCCTCCAGCTCCGGATCTATATCCCTGTTCAGGAAATCCCGCGAATCAACCATGGCAACCTCTCAACTTCCCATCTCCTCGGGAATCAATCTCATAACATAACTATAAGACAACGCTGACAAAAAAACCTCATCACCACGATCACATCGCGGCGAATTTCCGCTCCCAGCGCCATGCATCCGTGACGATGGTCTCGAGATCGTCGAACTTTGGCTGCCAACCGAGCACCTTTTTGATCCGCGCATTGTCGGCCACCAGTGCCGGCGGGTCGCCCGCCCGCCGCGGGGCCTCGTCGACGCGGAAATCCACCCCGCTCACGCGCCGCACGGACTCGGCCACCTCGCGCACGCTGTAGCCGCGTCCGTAGCCGCAGTTGAGCACCTGCGACTCGCCGCCGGCGGCCAGGTAATCCAAGGCGTCGAGATGCGCGCGGGCAAGATCGTCCACATGGATGTAGTCGCGAATGCAGGTCCCATCCGGCGTCTCGTAATCCGTGCCGAAAATCTGCAGCCGCTCGCGCTGGCCCAGAGCCGCCTGGCAGGCCACCTTGATCAGATGCGTCGCATCCGGCGTCGCCTGGCCGATGCGCGCCTCGGGATCGGCACCGGCGACGTTGAAATAGCGCAGCGCCACATAGCTCGGTCCACCCGCCGCCCCCAGGTCCATGAGCATGCGCTCGCTCATCATCTTGGACGCGCCATAGGGATTGATCGGCGCCAGCGGCGTGGTCTCGTCGATCACCGTCTGCTCCGGCATGCCGTAGACCGCCGCCGTGGAGGAGAACACGAAGTGCGGCACGCCGAAACGCTGCACCCGCTCCAGCAGCCCCAGCGTGTTGCGTGTGTTGTTGCCGTAATACTTGAGCGGCTCGGCCACCGACTCCGGCACCACGATGAAGGCCGCGAAATGCAGCACCGCATCGAAGCGATGCTCCGCGAACAGCGCATCCAGGCGCTCGCCATCGGCCAGGTCGCCCTCGACCAGCGTACCCGCCAGCAACGCCCAGCGGTGACCGGTCGAAAGATTGTCGTAGACCACGACTTCGTGGCCCGCCTCGCCCAGCTGACGCACTACGTGCGAACCGATGTAGCCCGCGCCTCCGGTAACCAACACCTTCATCGTCTACTCCTTTAGAGCTGCGCCGGAGCGCGTCCGAGTTCAATAAGCGTTCTTGTGCACAAAACCGCGAAACAGGGTAAGGAAAATGATCTTCAGATCAAAACCGAGCGACCAGTTTTCGATGTAGTACAGATCGTGCTCGATACGGCGCTTCATCTTGTCCACCGTATCCGTCTCGCCGCGCCACCCGTTGATCTGCGCCCAACCGGTGATGCCCGGCTTGACCATGTGCCTCTGCATGTAGCCAGGGATCTCGCTCTTGAAACGCTCGACGAACAAGGGGCGTTCGGGCTCGGCCCGACGATCGACATATGCCCCTGCAACACGTTGATGAACTGCGGCAGCTCGTCAAGGCTGGTGCGACGCAGAAAAGCCCCAAAAGGCGTGGCTTGTTTGCTCTTCGGCATTACCCCATTCGACCCCATCCTTCTCGACATCCACCGGCATGGAGCGGAACTTCAGCATCTCGAAGGTACGCCCGTCCCAGCCCAGGCGCTCCTGCCGGAAAAACACGGGCCCCGGCGAACTCAGCTTCACGCCGATAGCGATCAGCAACATCAAGGGACTTATCAACAGCAGAATCAACGCAGCAAGCACCCGATCCTCCAGCCCCTTGAGTATTCGGTTGACCCCCTGCATGGGGCTAGCCGACAGATCGATCATCGGATTGCCCAGGATCTCCGTCAATCCGTGATTGAGCAGAAAAAGACCGAACAGATCGGGCACGTACCGCACGTTCGCGGTGCTGTAATGCAAGGACTCCAGCACCCCCCGCAACCGTCCACCCTGCTCCAGTGGCACGGCGATCCACACCTCGTCGACACGCTCGGTCAGCACGAACTCACCGAAGCCGTCCAGCGGACGCAACTTGAAATCGTCCAAAGTACCTGCAGCATCGGAAGCATCGTCGAACACCGCCACCACATCGAAACCCGCCCAAGCAGACTTCCCTGGCCTCGCGAAGCAAATCCGCGCGGCGGTCCACTGCCGACGACCACGGCGCGACGTCTGTTGTAACCGCGCTGACGCAGGGTGCGCAGAACCGCGAACACCGCAATCCGCAACCCCATCAGCATGAACGCCACGACACCCGCCCACAAAGCCATCCATAGGCGGGAAAAATCCTGTCCAAGCTTGGCCAGCACCAACAGCGCGAGCAGCGTCAGGAACACCAGACACCAAGCAGCGAACACCCGCGCCGCCGGCGCCAGCAGGCCGCGCGCGCGCCAGGAGTGGTAGACATTCAGCAACGGGAAAAGCACTGCGGTCAGCAGACCGCCGATCAGCATCAAAACGGCGTAAGCAAGGGGCACCGCCCCCGCCTCAAAACCAAAACGAAAGTAATAGGCGAAAACGCCGCCCAGCAGGACCAGCAACACGTCCAGCACACGGGTCAGCAGCGAGATAGCGGTAGAATGAGTTCTGAGTAGACCGGTTCGCATGAAGGGGGACTAAGGCTCCGTACCAAGCGTCGCCCGCGATTCTACATGCATTCGGCCTGATGCCGACGCTAGCAAGCACAAACGAACGAGTAGGCTGCGAAGAAAA
>CAVVUY010000024.1:0-5739 GCA_963751375.1 uncultured Gammaproteobacteria bacterium | reverse complement strand
CGCCTAAGCCTGTTCCCGGCGCTTGCCAATGTTTCCGTCTTTAGATTGCCTCGATCAAAAGGCTTTCCCGCCATCACCAAGTAAAGCACCGCCAACGTAGGATCGAACCAACTTCTATCGATACGTGATGGCCATCTTATAGGCAATTCTACGAAGAAGCTGCCAACAACAAGGAGGAAATGGCCATATTCTGCCAATGCCTCCAGGAGCTCAAGACACCGTTCGTATGATATTCCTCAACGTCTGGATCAGCGCTTTTCCCCAACCCGCCCTCGGACCACCCGCCACTTGGGCCGACACTTGCAGAGCACCTGCGCCCTACATGTCAATTCATCCCGAATGACTACATGTCTGGGCTCGACCGGAAATGGCTCTGCCCACTTCCCCAGGTATGGCTACTTAAGAAGGCAAGAACAGACACGCGCCCCGGCACCGAACAGTGACGGACATTGATAAGATCGTTGAGTGGGGTGCGACAGAGGAGCGTAAGCCGTGATCAAACACTCTGGTTCATGTCTCTGCGGAGCCGTCAGATTCGAGGTCGACGGGGACTTTGAACACTTCTATCTATGCCACTGCGAGTACTGCCGTAAAGATACGGGGTCGGCTCATGCTGCAAATCTGTTTTCGGCCAATGCCACTTTGAGGTGGCTGTCTGGCCAGGACAAGGTTAAGAAATTCACTCTACCGTCGACGGAGCACTGCAAATCCTTTTGCTCGGTCTGTGGGTCGGCACTCCCCAGTCTTTCAAGGAACAGCACACTGCTCGTGGTTCCGGCGGGCAGTCTAGACGGCGACATTTCAGTTCGTCCGGACGCTCACATCTTCGTCTCAAGTAGGGCGAATTGGGATCAAGCCTTGGAGGAAATTCCAACGACCAAGAGGTTCCCGGTGTGAAGGTCGGAGCAACGCGCCGAAAGCTCAAAACGACGTCTATGTCTTCACCGTACCTCGAAGACCCTACATCATAGCTTGATCGCTGACGCTAAAATCATGGCAATAAACTGATTTTTAACGTTAATTTAACGAACAATCAAATCGGCGATGGCCTGACTGCCAGCGGTGGGTTCACCTGTTCACGTCAATTTCCAAGCCGAAGTCTTAGCCCCGCGAACCCCTTCCCTATTCGCCCTCTCAGTTCCCGAATCTCCGGCAACAGTGGAAGAAACCCGTTTACCTCGGAAAATCAATCCGAGTAATCATGATCTTTCTTTGAACGCCCCAGAAGGATGTAAACCAAGACGACGATAACCGGAATACTAATGGCCTTGGCCGTCACAATATCCACATTGCTATGGAGCGACTCATTGACCATTTCGGTGATGTAGCCAACCAGGTTCGCGGCGTAATAGGGAATCACCACGATAGAAAACAGCTCTGCTGTTTCCTGTAGACGTAGCTGCGTCTGAAACCGCTGTTTCACGCCCTTGAGCAGTTGCTGATTCTGCTCTTCCCGCTTTACGTCCACCCGAGTTCTGAGCAAATGCGTCGCGTATGAAATTCTCAATGAAACCTGATCAAGCCACTTCGCCGCCGAGCTGCACGCATCGACTGCGGGTTCCAGCCGGGTTTCCAGCGTGCCTGCTATCGATGGAATTTCAGGAATGGGCTGTTCCCTCAATTCCTGCAATCGTTTGAAAGTGATATCGAAGTGCTCGTTCGCCTGCGACAGTTCTCTGTAATACCGGGTGACCAGGTGCTCGACCCGACCCGCCAAGGCCGTTATTTCCTGCAGCAACTGTTCGTCGCCCTTGCCATCCGCCCTGGCAATATCGTCCGTCAAATCATTCAACTGACTATCTATCGAGGGCAGCTTTTCAAGCAAGGCGCGGGCGTGCGGCAGCGTCAACATACCAAGAATGCGGTAGGTCTCGACTTCCATCAGCCGCAGAATCAAGCGCCCATTCTGCGCCGCACGCTGAGCCTGACTGAACACAAGCATCCGAATCGTCCTGTCGTCGGTGATCTGGAAGTCGGTCATCACCAGATTCGTGCTACGCCCCATATGCGAAGCGACCAGGGTTTCCGGCTTAAAAAAGGAGCCATATCGTTCGATCAGTTCTCCCTCACGACCTTGCATGTCCGGCGGAAAACCGAGGATCGTTGCATCGACGGATGTCAGCAGCAGCCCCGGAATCTCCTCGATCCACTCCGACAAGCGCCCGTCCGGGACGGAATCGGCGAACGGCGAGCCCTCATGCGCGACTTCCGGATGCCAAGTGAACTTGAACCTCGTGAAATTCCGTTCGAACTTGACATTCAGGGAAATTCTGCCGAGCTCGCAACGGACCCGACTGGGGGAATCCTCTATAACACGCACATCCTGCACCGTCCGCAGTGCGTCGAGATGACCTCTTTGCAAAGCACACGCTTCCCGATCAGCCGTCATGACGATGTACAGGATCCGTCCAGGCGGACTGATCGGTTCATACGGAAGACTGAGAATTTCGCTGCTTATCTGATCTCTGAGAGGATGCACGGCAGGCATTTTCACGATCGTCGGTTCCCGGCTAATTTCAGAAGGACCTGCAGGTTCAAGGTCAGGGCATGGAAAGCGTATTTCATTATCACCAGCGCACCTGGAAAAACACCGAAGACTCAGTCAGGCCGTTCCCATTTCGACAGACTTTCCTGGAAGGCGCGCTCGGGAAACGGTTCATAGTGAGAGGTGTCGTTGAACAGTCTCAAGCGCGGACGAACCTCATTCATGAAATCCAGGATCGACAGCCCGGCCGGATGCTGGTCGAGCCGGTCTCTGTAGCCACGCACATCGAAACCGAGAAGACTGCTGACCAGTAGTCTGTTGGTCCCCTTGTGCGACACCACAGCAACGGTGCGGTGCCGATGCGATTCGACGACACGGCGGATCAGCGGCAACGCCCGATTGAGCACATTGATCCCAGATTCGCCGTCCTGCGGGGCGATAGTGAACGGATCTTCCGCCCACATCCGGTATTCGTCGTTATAGCGCGTCTCGACCTCTGCACGCGTCAGGCCCTCCCAGCGTCCATAGTCGATCTCGCGCAGCTCTTCACACACCTGTGGCTTCAATCCATGACCGTTGGCGATTATCTGCGCCGTTTCGCGGGTGCGCAGCAACGGACTGGTGTAAATCGAGTCAATGTTCTGCGTTTGGAGACGCTCGGCCAAACTCGTGACCTGCCGGCGCCCTTCTTCGGAAAGTCCAACCTCCGTCGAGCCGGCAAAACGATCCTCGGCGGTCAACGCAGTTGCACCATGGCGTATTAGTAGAATGCGTGTAGGCATCATCGTTCCCGTTCTATGCGTACATTGGAAGTGTCATAGGCGTTGCCAGCATGCCGATCATATATCTGCTTCGATCGTTGGCTTTCAATGACTCGGGCTGCCTTTGATACGAAGCCTATCCATGCTCATCGGCATTCCCTAGAACGAGCGCAATCAGTTCAGCTATTCGGCAGTGCCCCTCAATCGGATGACGCAGTCGCCGGGAAGAATCGATGCTGTAGATATTGCGTCGCCCCACCCTTTGACGAATCAACACTCCCCCCTCTTCGAGATCGCGCACGATTCGCTGTACCGCCCGTTCGGTGATACCGACTTGTTCGGCGACGTTGCGCAGGGTCTGCTCCGGCTCTCGCACCAGGCAGAACAGCACATGCGCATGATTGGTGAAGAAGGTCCAGGCCGCAGTTTCATTTTCCGTATTCGCGTTCATAGGCACTTTCACTCTTGACTTTGAGCAATCATACGATATTATTTGCACGACATGTTTTTCGCGTATTATTTTTCACGCTAAAGATTACGCTATTTTGGATGCACCCGAGAGGTTTCGGTGTCGAAAAGCAAGGCCATCACTCTGCATGACATGCCCCAAAACAGCATTCGGAAACCGAGCCCACATCGGTTTTGGAGCCAAGCGACGCGATCCATCCATAGAAAATAATCCATGAATAACCAATGAAATAGGTATTAGAACCCCCCCTGCAATGCCACTTATAGTCTGCGACAAGCAAGCCGAGTAAAGAGAGGAACATCATGGACACGTCGATCAGCAACCTCATGACCGGAATGCTTTTGCTGACAATGCCGACGCTGCTGCTGATTGCCGCTCTTCCGCACGCAGACCGCAACGCCGCATCCGCACGCCGATACCGAAAACGCGTAAGAATAACGGCCGGCGGTACGCTGCTGCTCGCCCTCCTGGCCTCTTTGACTTATGCGTTCGGCGCCCGCGGGCAACTGGTCGTCGCCAGCTTTCCGATCCCCGTCATTGAAACGCCGTTTGCGCTCTCGGTGCAGGTCAACGTACTGACCCTCGTCCTCGCAACGCTGGTTTCCTTCGTCGTCACCATCATTGCCAACTACAGCGCTCAGTACCTGGACGGCGACCCCGATCAAGCGCGATTCTGCCGCCTCTTGTCGGTCACCGCCGGCTTGTTCATGCTGGTGGTGATTGCCGGCGACATGGGGCTGTTCACCCTCGGCATCACCGCCACGGGCTTCAGCCTGCACCGGCTGCTGAAGTTCTACCCTCAGCGGCCGCGAGCCATCATGGCAACGCACAAGAAGGCACTGTTCAGCCGTGCGGCGGACGCCTGTCTCGTCCTCGCCTCGATCCTGGTCGGCCACCAGGTGGGCAGCCTTCAGTTCGATGCGATCGAGCACTACGTACTGCATGTCGGGACGCTACCGCCACAGCTGCAGATCGCCGCCTGGCTTATCGTCGTCGCCGCGATTTTGAAAAGCGCGCAGTTTCCGTTCCACGGCTGGCTGATACAGGTGATGGAAGCCCCGACGCCGGTCTCGGCGCTGATGCACGCGGGCGTGGTCTACAGCGGCGCAATCATCGTTCTGCGCACCAGCGACCTGCTGTCGAAAGCGCACCTCGCCCTCACCCTGCTCGCCGTGGTAGGCCTGCTCACCCTGTTGATCGCATCACTGGTCATGCTCACGCAGACCGCCATCAAGTCGTCGCTGGCATGGTCGACCACCGCCCAGCTTGGCTTCATGCTGTTCGAACTCGGCATGGGTCTGTTCGCGCTGGCGTTGCTGCACCTTGTCGGCCACTCCTTGTACAAGGCGCATGCGTTCCTATCGTCGGGCAGCATGGTCGACAACCTGCGCCAGACCAAACGCCCCTGCGTGCGCACGCTCACCCCGCTGCGTTGGCTTGCTGGGGTTGGCCTGAGCGTTGCGCTGAGCGTGATTACGGCCTTGTCGATGGGCATCGACATCACGGCAGAGCCCGCCCTGATCGCGTTGACCGCGATCGTTGGATTGGCGGTCGCACAGATCCTCATCAAGGTACTCGGCTTCGGCTCTTCCCTGGAGGTGGCCGGCGCGGCCGTGATCGCCGCGGGCATGGCGCTGTGCTACTTCGCGCTGCACGAGATGTTCGTGCATGCCTTCGCCGACGTACTGGCACCCATCCCGACCACCATGGCACCTGAGTACGCGGCTCTGACCGCACTGGTCATTGCCACATTCCTGCTCCTGACCTGGCTCCAGGGTCCAGGGCGTGAAAGGCTGGAACCGACCCGCCAGATGGCGCTGTTCGTGCACCTGTACAACGGCCTGTATGCCGACCTTTGGATCGAGCGTCTGTCCTATCGACTCTGGCCGGACAAGGTGGGGAAGCGGGCGCATCGATTCGATTTGGCCGTAGCACGAACCGCTCCCGCCGCACTGAGCAACAAGCCCTGACAGGTTTTCTTCCTGCCTCCCGAGGGAACTCATGAGCCACTCGATAGCGTGCCC
>CAVVUY010000023.1:0-20786 GCA_963751375.1 uncultured Gammaproteobacteria bacterium | reverse complement strand
CCTTGTCGATGGGCATCGACATCACGGCAGAGCCCGCCCTGATCGCGTTGACCGCGATCGTTGGATTGGCGGTCGCACAGATCCTCATCAAGGTACTCGGCTTCGGCTCTTCCCTGGAGGTGGCCGGCGCGGCCGTGATCGCCGCGGGCATGGCGCTGTGCTACTTCGCGCTTCACGAGATATTCGTGCATGCCTTCGCCGACGTACTTGCACCCATCCCGACCACCATGGCACCTGAGTACGCGGCTCTGACCGCACTGGTCATTGCCACATTCCTGCTCCTGACCTGGCTCCAGGGTCCAGGGCGTGAAAGGCTGGAACCGACCCGCCAGATGGCGCTGTTCGTGCACCTGTACAACGGCCTGTATGCCGACCTTTGGATCGAGCGTCTGTCCTATCGACTCTGGCCGGACAAGGTGGGGAAGCGGGCGCATCGATTCGATCTGGCCGTAGCACGAACCGCTCCCGCCGCACTGAGCAACAAGCCCTGACAGGTTTTCTTCCTGCCTCCCGAGGGAACTCATGAGCCACTCGATAGCGTGCCCTACAAACAGTGAGCCGGAAGCCTTCCGGCCACTGCTGCTGTCGCATGTCGAACGCGCCTGTCGCCGGATCGCGCCGCTCTGGCCGCTCGACTCGTTCGTCGCCGTCAATCCGTATATGGGCCTGAGCGACATGTCTTTCGCCACCGCAGGCGAATATCTGGCCGACACGGCGGGCGAAAGGCTGTTCATGGACAGGCGTTGGTTTGCGGAGCAGTTCGAGGCAGGGCGCGTCCGCAACGAAGACCTTGCGACCGCCGCAAGCCAACTGGGGCTTGACTGCACCGTTTCCTTCCTGCGCGAGCAGATGCACAAGCCACCCGCACCATCGCTGCCCATGCCGCTGCTGGCGAACACGCTGGATCGGCCGGACGCGCCGCCGGTATCGGAGTTCGTGGTCGAACAGATCAGCCGCTTCCTGGCCTCCTATTACGATCAGGGACAGGCTCTCTGGCAGAGACCGCAGCATGGTGCTCCGGGGCTCTACGCGGCATGGCGCCAATACACCCTCATCGATCGTAGCGCCAAAGCCGTCGGGCTGGCGCGAGCCCACGCAAGGCTGAGCGACGCTCCCACGGACGCGGAGGCGGCCATCGTATGGGCCGTGGACACCCTCGCGCTGCCCGACGACGCAATGCCTGAAATGCTGTTCGCGCTGCTCAAGTCGATAGGCGGCTGGGCGAGCTGGTGTCGATACCGCCTCTGGCAGGCTGAACTCGCGGGCGAATCCTGCACCGATCTGCGCGAACTGCTGGCGATCCGTCTGGTCTGGGAAGGCTTGCTTCTGTGCACGGCCACACCGGCGCAGCAACGCCGCTGGCGCCATGACATCCATCAATGGCGCCTCCAACCCGGCCGTTCGATAGCCTTTTCCGGCCTGATCGACGAAACATTTCTGACCGCGACGGAAATCGCCTTTCGCCGTGAACTCATCGGCAGTCTCGCACACGGCAAACCGCCCGGACACGACCAGGCGCCTCTCCCGCGGATCCAGGCGGCCTTCTGCATCGACGTGCGTTCGGAGGTATTTCGCCGGCATCTTGAAATGAGCATGCCTGGTTTGCAGACAATCGGTTTCGCGGGCTTCTTCGGCGTTCCGCTGGAGTACCGTCGCATCGGCGAACAGACCGCGCGCACGCACACTCCCGTGCTTCTCAAGCCGCTCGTCCAGGCCCGGGAACAGGGTGCCCCGCAGATCGCGGCGAAGCGCAGTGCACGACTGGGCCGCTCGGCCGCCTGGAAGCATTTCAAACTCTCCGCCGCCTCATGCTTCACGTTCGTGGAGGCGGCAGGGCTGAGCTATGTCCCGCGGCTGATTGCGGACACCCTCGGCTGGCACCGCCCATCGGTGGCTCCGGACACCGCCGGGCTGAGCGACAACGAGCGTCGCCGGATGGAGCCCGCGCTGGCAGGCGCCAGCGGGGCACTGACCCTCAAGGAGCGCGCGGATCTGGCGGAAAGAATTCTGCGCGGGCTCGGACTGACCCGGCATTGGGCGGAAGTGGTTTTGCTGGTCGGTCACGGCAGCTCCACGACCAACAATCCCCACCGTGCGGGGTTGGACTGCGGAGCCTGCGCCGGGCAAACCGGCGAGGTCAGCGCCAGGGTCGCCGCCCGACTGCTCAACGACCCCGAAGTGCGCACGGAGCTCGCACGTCGCGGCTTGGACGTACGCACCGAGACCCGCTTCGCCGCCGCCCTGCATGACACGACAACCGATGGGGTGGAGCTCTTGGACATCGACGTTGAGGAGCACTCCCCAGCTCTGCTCGACGAGCTAAGGACCGCTCTGCAGCGTGCCGGGGAGTTGGCCCGGCTGGAACGGCTGGTGGCGCTGGATCCTACGGTGAGTGGCGCACGCGCCGCCGAAAGGCACGTGATCCGTCGCAGCCGCGACTGGTCGCAGGTGCGCCCCGAATGGGGGCTGGCCGGCAACGCGGCATTCATCGCCGCGCCGCGTTGGCGAACGCGGGAGGCGGCGCTGCGAGGACGCGTTTTTCTGCACGATTACGACGCGACGCAGGATACGGATTTCGCCGTGCTGAAACTGATCATGACCGCGCCGCTGATCGTCGCGAACTGGATCAACCTGCAGTACTACGGCTCGACCGTGGACAACCGCCACCAGGGTTCCGGAAACAAGGTGTTGCACAACGTCGTCGGTGGCCTGGTCGGCGTTCTCGAAGGCAATGGCAGCGACCTGCGCGTCGGGCTGTCCGAGCAGTCGCTGCGCACCAGCGAGGGCCTGCGCCACGAACCGTTGCGTCTGTCGGCATTCATCGAGGCACCTGAAGACACCATGGACCAAATCATCGAAGCCCACGACACGCTGAGGAATCTGGTTGAAAACCGCTGGATTTCAATACTTCGGATCGACCCGGAGGGCGGCGTCCGACAACGCATCGGAACCGGCGACTGGCAGCCCGTCCGCGCGCACTAGCGTTCTTCACGGACGAAGCGCAATGCCACTGCGGCTGCGCGCAGAGCTATCGCGATATCGCCGAAAACAAGAGTTTTTTGCCAATGAGCGCTTCTCCCTACGACGGGAAATGCATCGTCCTGACGACCAAGCACGCCAAGGCGTGCGCAGCCGCGCCGGCATTCGATCGTATTCTGGGCGCGGGGGTCATCGAATATCATTTCGATACCGATACGCTGGGCACGTTCAGCGGGGAAATCGAACGCGAAGGCACCGCTCTGGATGCCGCCCGCAAGAAAGTACGGCTGGCCATAAACAACCTGGACGTTCCATTCGTGCTTGCCAGCGAAGGCAGCTTCGGCCCACACCCCGAAATCGGATTCATTCCGGCGAATCATGAATTGCTGCATTTCGTCGACCGTGAACGGGATTTCGCACTCACCGTAACGATGATGACCACGGAAACCAACTACAGGATGGCCGAGGTCGGCAGCATCGAGGAGCTTCACGATTTCGCGGCAACGACCAGGTTTCCGACGCATGGACTTATTCTGAGTGCACTTCCACGCGGTCCTCAATCTCGGATTCTCAAGGGAATCACCGGCTGGGAAGATCTTGACGAAGCCTTCCATCTGCTCCGCTCGCAGTCGCGAAACGAAGGCGTTTGGGTTGAGACGGACATGCGAGCCAACTTCAATCCGACCCGCATGACCGTCATCGGCCGGCTGGCGGAAAAGCTCGCGCGTCAACTGTCGACACCCTGCCCTTCCTGCGGCACGCCGGGCTGGGGAGACATCGGGGGCGTTGAAGGCCTTGAATGCGGCTGGTGCGGCAAGCCGACACGACAGCTCAAGAGTCTCGTGCAAGGATGCCCCAAGTGCGATTATCGCCAGACGGTCGGCAGACCGGACGGCCTGCGGCGTTCCGACCCTGCCCATTGCCCGAACTGCAATCCATGAAGGCTCACGGCGCCGGCGGCCCCGAAGGGGTCGCTTTCAATGTGCGCAACAACGCCTCGCCGACCCCATCGATGCCGAATATGCCTGGTGCAGTCTTCGTCGCGTCTGCCCACCGGCAGACTCACCCGCTTGCCTGCTCCCGGTCCTGCTCGTGCAGACGCGGCCACATGGCCTCCAGCTTTTCACGAATAAAGGGCTCCCGTTCCAAGGCGTACTCCAGGAACGCCTTGGCGACGATCGACACTTCCTTGCCCTTGGGATAGACCAGGTACCACTTGCGGGGGATAGGGAAACTCTCGACGTCCAAAATGGCCACGGGACCGTCCGCACCCTCCAGCGTCAAGGTGTGCAGCGACAGAACGGATATGCCGAGCCCGCCCACGATCGCGTGCTTGATCGCCTCGTTGCTGCCCAATTCCATACGCACCTTTGGTTTGAGGCCGCGCGCGCTGAACAACCTCAGCGTGGCATCGCGGATTCCCGATCCCGGCTCGCGCAGAATCAGCGGCTCTTCGGCTATGCGTTCGAGCGAAATCTGGCTCGCACCGACCAGCGGATGCGATTTCGGCGCCATGACCACGAGCGGATTGGGGGCGAACGCCTGGGCGACCACCTCGAATTCCTTGTCGGGGACCTCGCCCATGATGTACAGATCGTCCTCATTGGCCTGAATCCGATCGAGGATGCGATCCCGGTTGGTGACCTTGAGCGAGACATCGATACCCGGATGGAGCTGGCTGAATTCACCAAGCATTTCGGGGGCCACGTATTTGGCGGTGGTCACCACACCCAGCCGCAAGCGGCCGCGCTTGAGGCCCTTGAGGTCGGCAATCTTCATTTCGAGATTGGTCAGGGTCTCGAAAATATCCCGGCAGGCCTGATGGAGTTCCCGGCCGGCATCGGTCGGCCGTACCTTGCGCCCCAGATGCTCGAACAGCGGCAGCCCCATTACATCGGACAGTTTTTTGACCTGCATCGAGACCGTCGGCTGGGTCAGGAACAGCTCTTCGGCCGCACGCGTGAAACTCCCCTGCCGCACGATGGCTTCGAACACCTGAAACTGCCTGAAGGTTGCATGACGGATAAGATAATCCGGCATGTTGATCGAGTTCTGGGCCGCGCGATCTTCTGGCATGACTCTACTCCCCGTTATGCCCGCGTATTCCCGCGGTTCCTTCCGTCACAAGAGCAGGCTCCCCCGCGAGCCAACCGGCGGCCCACCCGGGCACAGCTCAGCCTGCCACAATACCGGCTTCGGCCGCCGCCGTGCAGCTCATTCCCCCTGGAGCTGATGCTGCGCATCGCACCGGCACGCGTGTTCAATCCGGCCAAACCCGTGGCCGACGCGACAGGCGGCGGGGTGTATCCTCCGTTTTGCCTTTGCTTGCGGCAGAGGCATCTGTATCTGTACCCGTCTGTCTGCCAGATCCCTGGGCCGGCGTCGTCCGCTTGCGCCCAGTCTCCGCCGTTCGAGGTGTGGATGGGGTCTCGGTCATCGCATACTCCTTACTGAATGATCAACTGGGGTCGCTCACCGGCCGTTTCCGCCGGTTCGCCGCCGAACGCCGAAAACAATCCATCGAGCGCTTCGGCGAACGTGCGCTGTTCCTGCTGGATCTCTTCGTGACCGTCGCCCGGTCGAATGGTGACGTTGACGTAGGTGCGCCCGAAACCCATGTCCGGATAGTAGCCCCGGCGCTCGGACAAATCGGCCGCACGGTCGAGGAAATCGCGCAACAGACCGTAGCTGGGGAACGTGTATTGACGCTCCATACAAGCGGGTTGCGTACGCATACGCCAGAACGAGTCCATGATCATCCTCCTTACTGCAAGTGTCAGAACTTTGCGCCCTTGCCGGGCCGGCCCAGCTCTGCGAGCCATTTCGCCAGTTCGCGGGTGACGGTCTGGCCGTCATTGCGCAACCCGCCGAAAAAGAGCCGGTTGTCGGCATCTTCCATCCGCATGCAGTGCGCGGCGGCAGCTGCGTACAGATCCTGCGTGTCGGCATCCAAGCGGCTGTCTTCTTCCAGCATCGCCGCAAGCGTCGTACCCACCCGCACCGGGCGTAGTTGTGAGGCGCCGGGAGCGACGCCGACCGCCAACATGCGCGCGATGATCCGATCCGCCAACCGCATCCTCTCCGGCAACAGGGCCTGCAGTCGTTCGGCCTCGGCCTCCAGCCCCCAGGTCGCCAGAAGGCGTGCCTGGGTACTGAACTGCTGCACGGCGGTGAACTCCAAACTCAGCCCACGCCCCAGATAACCGAGCACCAGGGAATCGGATCGCGCGGAAAGCGTCATGGGTACAGCGGGTCTGGTAGCCACCTAACCCTGATGCTATGCCGCCTTGCCGGCGTCCGCCGCAACCATGCCACCGAGAATCGGCTCCACTTCGCGGTGCGGGCGGGCAATGATGTGCGCCGCGACCAGACCGTCGCCCACGCGCTCGCAGGCGTCCGCGCCCGCTCGAACGGCAGCGTTCACCGCCCCGGTCTCGCCGCGCACCAGCACGGTCACGTAACCGCCACCGACGAACTCGCGCCCGATCAGGCGCACCTCCGCGGCCTTGGTCATCGCATCCGCCGCCTCGATGGCCGGCACCAGCCCGCGCGTCTCGATCATGCCCAACGCAATTCCGTAGTTTTCACTTGCCATCGTCTTCACTCCTTGGCCTAGATATGGAAAGACATCAGCCGCGGCTGGCGCCCTGTTCCAGGATCGGTTCCACCTCGCGGTGCGGACGGGCGATGATGTGCGCCGCAACCAGTCCATCACCCACGCGCTCGCAGGCGTCCGCGCCCGCTCGAACGGCGGCATTCACCGCCCCGGTCTCGCCGCGCACCAGCACGGTCACGTAACCGCCGCCGACGAACTCGCGCCCGATCAGGCGCACCTCCGCAGCCTTGGTCATCGCATCCGCCGCCTCGACGGCCGGCACCAGCCCGCGCGTCTCGATCATGCCCAGCGCAATCCCAAAATTCTCGCTTGCCATCGTCACTTCTCCTACCCTGTGGTTACATATAAAGACATCGCAGCACGACCGACCTTCAGTTCAGGTCGTCCATACTCTTCTCGTCCGGCCAGTCGATGATTCCGCCGATCGTCAGATCGGTTAGAACGCCGTAGTCGCCCGCGGCGTATCTGGCCGCCGACCCGTTGACCGTGAACACCCAATTGCCCTGCCTGGCGCCAACCGGATCGACCGCCACCTGCCGCCGGCCCGCCGCGTCGCGCAAAATCCGCAGGCTCACCTTGCCCAGGCCATCGATGCGCCGGGTACAGACCAGCGCGGACTCAACCCGGAGAATTTCCATCGTCCGTCTCCCCTCCCGGCGGCCACTGGTCGATGATCCCCACGATCGTCAGATCGCTTGGATACTCCTTGCTCCCGGCCGCCTCGCGGGCTGCCGAACTGCCCACGCAGATGACCCAATCGCCCGGAATGCAGCCCACTGCGTCCACGGCCACTGCGCGACTGCTGCCGTCGCGCACCACCTGCAAGTGCCGGTGCTCGAGGCCCGGAATGCGATTGGTGGCGACCAGCGGACGCTCGACCTGGCAGATCTTCATATCAGCCCCTCCGTGGTCGGCACCGCCGGGAGGGAGCAGCCGATCACCTGCAGCGGCTCACGGCTGTCGCAATCACGAACGACCTTCAGCGTATGCAGCAAACCCTGCCCGCAAAGATCGGCGTAGCGTTCACCCAGCGCGGCTTCGACACGTTCGCAACGCTCCAGCGCGCGCTCACGCGCCCCGGGCACGCTGCCGTGGTAGTCGAAGCGCACCACCACCGGGACCGGGAGGCCGCGGTCGGCGTACAGCCGCGAGAAGATCTTCACGCCCACATCGAGATCGCGCGTGCCCTCCTCGACCGTGTGCAGATAGGCGAAATAGGTCAGATTGCGCAGCTGCACGTCTTCGAAGCCGATGCCCGCGCCGATGAAGCGCTCGGCGTGTCCGACGTCCTCGTAGCGCCCCGCATGAAAACGCTGCACGTAGTCGATCTGCGCGAGATTGTTCCTGAGCAGCGTGGCGATCAGCCGCGCCATGCCCGGGGCGATGTCGGGTGACGCCTCGCGGATGCGTTCCTCCACCAACGGATCCGCGGCGGCCACGGGTAGCGCAGAGGTTGCCTCGTACAGTGGCAAAGCCTCGATCACACGCTCCATATCCAGCTGCCCTCTACCGTCCGGCAGGTGCACGCGGATGGCGTCGGTGTCGGTGTCCACCCCGATCAGCAGCAGCTCGATGGAAGCTCCGCAGCAGAATGTGTTCTCCAATGCCTCGCGGAGCGCGACGAGGCGCTCGAGCCCGGCAAGCGCGGCCTGCCGCGCATCCGAGCCGTGTGCGGCACAACCCTCGGTGTCCGGGGCGCTGCCGCTGAAGTGATAGGCCACGACCTTCAGATAGCGACCCGGCGCATCGGCCCGCTCCCGCGAGTGCTGAAACTCGGTCTCGACCCACTTGGCCAGACTGTCCTCGATGTCGAACACGGCGCCCGCATACGATTTGCGGCGCACCACCCGGTAGGGCAGCCGCAGCACGTAGCGGATCACGTGCGCCAGACGCCCGTCGGAACAGGGCGAGATATCCAGGGTGTGAAAACCGCAGTCATTCAGCCAAGCGACGAATTCGCCGTCTTCGCTATCGTCGGCAAGCGGCGTCTCGGCGAAGAACCGGGCACTGCTGTGCAGATAGGCCTGGAACACGCACGATGCGAACAGAGCACGCATGTCGATCCCGTCGATCCAGGCGCGCGCCAGCACTTCCTCCGGCAGTGCGTGGCCGAGCCGCTCGCGCGCCAGACGCTGCGCCCGCCCCTCGAAATCGGGCGCCGAATGCAGGGTTGCCAGCTCCCGCAGAAACGGCACGATCGCATCGAACCGCCCGTGGACGCTCTCGGCATAGGCATGCAGTCGTTCGCTCTCAGCCCTGCGCAGCAGCGGGTGCCGCACCCCGGTGCCGATGCCGCCCCGAACGCTCGCCGGATCGTCGGCCGGAAGCGTTCGCCGGCTCGGCATCGCCGGGTATTCGTCAAACGCACCCGTGCGAGCCCAGACCGCGGAGCGAGCCGTCCGCCGACGTCCCTTGAGCATATCCAGGGAACTGGTCGCCATGTCAGCCTCGCGCCCCGCCGGAATAGGTCACCATGGCGCCCTTTTCGGTGTTGCCGCTACCCCCGGTCACCTTCGAGATCGGCGCAGGCAGGTCCTCGTTGCGCTTGGCGTCGACCGGTTGCGCAGCCGCCGGCATGACGGAGCTGCGGCGGGTCGGGTTGCGGCGCATTGCCGAAGTGCCCTCGGTGCCGGTGACACGGTCGCCGCGATCCCAGTCATCGCCGGTTATCGGGGTGCGCGGAGCCATGCCCTCCCCGGTGACGCGCGCACGCGGATCATCGGCCACCTCGGCCTGCACTTCCGGCAGCATGTCCGCCGCACCGCGGCCAGCCAGGAACTCCTCCGTACCGGTAACCTTCCCCGCGGCCATGTTGAACGACCCCGTGATCTGCTCGCTGCCGCCGAGCACGCCCGTCACCCGCCCGCTCGGCGCGGCCGCGGCAGGACGTGCGTTTGCGGAATCCAGGAGCTGCGGATAGTCCGGGCTCTCGGGCGTAGCGGGACACGCGGCGGAATACTGTGCGGTGCCGACGTACGGGGTGCCCGTCGGAGTCTGACAGCTTCCCGCCATCTCGGCCCTGACGTGGCCGCCGAGTCCCGGCTGTACGCCGCTGATGTCGGCTCCCGGCGTAGCGCGACGCCGCGGCTGGCGTGTGGCGGCAGCCCGGGCATCGTCGGCCTCGCAGAACTCCCGATAGGTTTCCGCCCCGGCGTAGGGGGTGCCGGTGATCGCCTTGCAGCTACCCGGCTCGTTGCCCGTGATCCGCCGCGTACGGTCGCTCAGCGTGCCGGTGATGCGCTCGCCCTTGAGCGTTTGCGAAACGTGCACCTTGCGTTCCTGCGACGCCGGCACGCTCGCGCAGAAATCCGCGTAGTCCTCCGCCGCAAGATAGTCGTCGCCGGTCACGTGGCGGCAACTCCCCGGCTCGCTGCCGGTGACCTGCGAACCACGTCCCACGCGGCTACCGCTGATCCGCGTACCCTGCAGGGTACTGCTGCCGCTGTCGGCGCCCGCTACGACCGGCGACTTTGCGCCGAACCCGCCGGCACGCTTTTCCGGGGCCGAACACCAGGCCTCGCCGTGGTCCGCCGGCAGATATTCGGTGCCGGTAACCCGCTGACATGTGCCCGGCTCATTGCCGGTCAGGCCTTTGGCCCGGCCGACTGCGGTACCCGTGACCGTCTGGCGACCTCCGGTGCGTGCGCGCTGGCTGCGGGCTGGCGCGGACGCCGGTTCCGACTGGGAGAACTCGCGAAAGATCTCCGCGCCCATGTGTTGCACTCCTGTGACGTTTCGGAGGTTTGCCGACTCCTTGCCGCTCGCGGCCCGGCCACGTCCCGCGTCTGCGCCGGTCGACAGCTGCTCGCGGCCGATTTCGCCGGCAGACGCCTGCGCGGACTTCGCCGTCGATCCGGTCCGGTTGGGACGGGTCCGACCACAAGGGCCGGCGCCGGAGCTCCCCGGCGAACCCCTCCGACTGCGCTGCTCCCGGATCGCCTGGGCGAGTTCGCGGCTCGACAGTTCGGGGTTGGCAACACGCACCGCCTGCGCAGCACTGGTCGCCTGGGCGGAAAGACCCGACTTGCCCCGTGCTTTCAGGGCCTGCCGCCTGGCCAGAGCCGCGGCGCGACCCGGGGTCATCGACAGCGCCTTCCGGCGCGGCTGGCGTCCGGCGACAACCTTCTGTGCCATGCCGACCGGTATTACCGGTTCTGCCCCGGCGCCTGCCTTTGCGCCATCGCAACCGCAGTCGCAACGGGCGGCCGTCGGCAGCACTTCGGATTGCGCCTGATCGGCAGAGACCGACGGCGCCCGCTCTGCAGGGCGCGCGGCGCCCTTGCCCGAACGCGACAGTGCCTCCCGGCGCCGCCGGGAAGCCAGGCGAGCATCACCAGAATCCACGCTCCCGGCCTGGCTGGAACTCGTGCCAGCGGCGACGCCTCCCTTCGCAGGGGGCTGAGCACCGGCGGCCTTTCCCCGCGCGGAGAGGCTCTGGCGTCTGGCGAGCGCCGCTGCACGCCCGGAACGCCCAATTGCATTCGGCTGTTTGGCCATCGTACCCATCCTTGATTGAAAAGCTGAGTCGCCCCCGCGTGTTGCTGCGCGGGCCCGCTGCCGGATTGCAGAGCCGGCCTAGGCTCGCCCTTCGTACACGACGAAGGCGGCCCCTTGGCTCTGGGTAAAGGAGTCGTACCCGAGCAGACGGATATGGTGGTCCGGATAGGCCCGATGACAGGCCTCGAGCTCGCTGACCACACGCCCCAGATCGCGTTCACCGAAGAACGGCAGCTTCCACATCGTCCAGTAGTGGTTGAATGCGCGGCCTGGATGCTCGTGCTCGATGGCCGGCGTCCAGCCCTGGGCGATGATGTAGCTGATCTGCTCGAATATCTCTTCCTGACTCAGCTTGGGCAGAAAACCGAAGGTCTCCAGGGTGTGCGCCGTCTGGTAATCGCCCATCTCGTATGTGCTCGGCATTTCGTGCTTCCTCTTGATTCATTCAGCTTTGAACTGTCGACCAGGAAATTTCAGGCAACGTCCAGCTTGTCCACGGTATCGAACTCGAACTTGATCTCTTTCCAGGTTTCCATGGCCATGGCGAGTTCGGGGCTGTGCGCGGCCGCCTCGGTGAGGATGTCGCGCGCCTCGCGCTCGATTTCCCTTCCCTGGTTGCGCGCTTTGACGCAGGCTTCGAGCGCCACCCGGTTGGCCGCGGCACCGGCCGCATTTCCCCACGGATGGCCCTGCGTGCCTCCGCCGAACTGAAGCACCGAATCGTCGCCAAAAATGGCAACCAGCGCCGGCATGTGCCAGACGTGAATGCCGCCGGATGCCACCGCGAAAACCCCGGGCATGGAGCCCCAGTCCTGATCGAAGAACACGCCGCGGCTTCGGTCCTCGGGCACGAAGGATTCGCGCAGCTGATCCACGAAACCCATGGTCGAAGCGCGATCGCCCTCGAGCTTGCCGACCACGGTGCCGGTATGCAGGTGATCGCCGCCGGACAGGCGCAGGCACTTGGCCAGCACGCGGAAGTGAATGCCGTGCTTCGGATGGCGATCGATGACCGCGTGCATGGCGCGGTGAATGTGCAGCAGGAGGCCGTTCTTACGGCACCACCGTGCGAGACTGGTATTGGCGGTAAAGCCGCCCGTCAGGAAGTCGTGCATGATGATCGGCATGCCCAGTTCCTTGGCGAACTCGGCACGCTCATACATCTGCTCCACGTCCGGCGCAGTGACGTTCAGGTAATGCCCTTTGCGCTCGCCCGTCTCCTCCTGGGCCTTGAGCACCGCCTCGGCCACGAACTCGAACCGGTTTTCCCAGCGCATGAACGGCTGGGAGTTGACGTTTTCGTCGTCCTTGGTGAAATCCAGGCCACCACGCAGACATTCGTACACGGCGCGCCCGTAATTCTTCGCCGACAATCCAAGCTTGGGCTTGATCGTGCACCCCAGCATGGGGCGGCCGTATTTGTTCAATTTGTCGCGTTCGACCTGGATGCCGCTCGGCGGCCCCATGCACGTCTTGATGAACGCGATCGGGAAGCGGATATCCTCCAGGCGTAGATGCTTGATCGCCTTGAAGCCGAACACGTTGCCGACCAACGAAGTCAGCACGTTGACGATCGACCCCTCCTCGAACAGGTCGATGGGATAGGCGATGAAGGCATAGAACGATTCCTTGTCGCCCGGCACGTCTTCGATGCGGTACGCACGGCCCTTGTAATAATCCAGGTCCGTCAACAATTCCGACCACACCGTGCTCCAGGTGCCGGTGGAAGACTCGGCAGCCACGGCGGCAGCAGCCTCTTCGCGGGGTACGCCATCCTGTGCCGTCACCTTGAAGCAGGCCAGCAAATCGGTATCCAGTGGCACGTAATCAGGGGCCCAGTACTGTTCGCGGTATTCCTGCACCCCCGCTTGATAACTCGTTGCTGCCATGATCATCTCCTGCGTTTTGGCTGTGCGTTTGGTAGATGCCAAGCGCTGCATCTACGCGGTGCGCCAAGAGTAAGCGGGAAGATCATTTCGCGACCAATCGAAGTTTTCTTAATTTTCCATCGGCATTTATCTATGGTTTCGTGGAGCCCGATTGCGCGCGGTCTCGCACACTCCATTTCCAATCAGGAGACGGGCTTCGCTCTGCGCCCGAAAATTAATTTCCGCACGAACGACACGATAAATAGACGGGAATCTATGCAAACCCATTATTTTCCAAATTGTTATTCATGGCGGACCGAAAGTTAGAATCGGCGGCGTTTGCACGTTAGCCATTACAGGAATTCGGCCAAGGCCCGGCATGATCACGCTTCGAACCTATGTGTACATCGATTCGCTGCAGCCGCAGCTCGCCGAATACATGGCGACGGTATCCCAGGGATTCCTGCCGGTGCCCGGCGACGCATGCCTATGGGTCGAAGTCTCCCCGGGAATGGCGGTGCACCGACTGACCGATGCCGCTCTCAAGGCGACGCGGGTACACCTGTCACAGCAGGTCATCGAACGCGAATTCGGCTCGATGGTGATACACCACAGAGACCAGAGCGACGTCCGCCAGGCGGGGGAAGTTCTGCTGTCGCGGATCGGTGCACGGCAGGAGGATCGGCAGCGCTGCCAGGTATCCTGGAAGGAAATCATTCGCGGAATGACTCCGGACCACACGGTCCTGATCAACCGCCAGAACCGCAGAGGTTCGATGATTCTCCCCGACCAGAGCATGTTCATCCTGGAAACCGAGCCCGCCGGCTACATCGTCTATGCAGCCAATCAAGCCGAGAAGGCGGCCAACATCAACCTGATCGACGTGCGCGCCGTCGGCGCGTACGGGCGTCTCACCCTGTCCGGACACGAGGCCGACGTGGACGAAGCGGCCGCGGCCGCATTGCGGGCCATCCAGCAACCGGCGGGAACCTGAACGATGGACAGGCAGGAAGTCCTCGAGCTGCTGCAGGATCACCGCAGCCGGTTTCCGGAAGAGTCGGCCTACGTCGCCCGCGCACGCGCTTATCTGGCGCACCAGGCTGCCTGCTTCGACCGCCATACCCTGCCGCTGCATATGACGGCCTCAGCGTGGATCGTCAATCCGCAGCGAGGCCATGTGCTTCTGCTGCATCACCGCAAGCACGGGCAATGGTTTCAGCCGGGCGGTCATATCGACGACGATGCAAGCGCACTGGAAGCGGCGCTCCGCGAGGGCTCGGAGGAAACGGGCGTCGCCGGCCACCACCTTCGTCCAGTCCTGCAAGGCCTGTTCGATGTGGACATCCATCGGATACCTGCGCATGGCCCCGAGCCGGCGCATGGTCACATCGACCTCCGCTTTCTGCTCGAACTCGATCACGCACTGCCGATCCCCGGCAACGCCGAATCCCACGACGTACGATGGGTTCCCCTATGGCAGGTCAAGCTTTTCAACCACAGCCGATCGGCGTACAGAATGGTGGAGAAAACCCGCCGCCTCAGAGGCTAAGACCTCTTCGATCACTGAGCGTCGACAAGTGCCGCTAGTAGTGGGGCAAGTGCTTTCAACTGTTTCGCTGAACTTTCCAGTCCAACCGCCGACCCACCACCAAAGGAATGAAAGCTCCCCCCGGCCAAGCAGATCTCTTAGGCTGGAGTGGCTAGCCGGGGAAAATCCACAAACACCCGGAGCGTAGCTTCATAACCGTGGGGACACGCCCGACTCAATTCCAGCGCGCGGATACATGCGTGGGTCAAAACAGGGAGCCTGCCTCGAGGAAGTATGCGGGAAGGTGTCGGAAACAAAAAAGGGGCTAGCGGCGAATGCTCGCTAGCCCCTTGATTTTATGGCGCGCCCGGAAGGATTCGAACCTCCGACCACCTGGTTCGTAGCCAGGTACTCTATCCAGCTGAGCTACGGGCGCTGAAGCTGCGCGATTATCCGGATGCAACGTCCATTCGTCAAGAGAACAGACCGCATCTGAAACGTCCATAACGTGCATACTCTGCACTTGATGGAACCGCTTATATGCAGGGGCGTGAAGTTTATTGGGACAATCATCCCTAGTCAAGAACCGCCGCACGTAGGCTCAACTGAATGGTCTTCTAATGACTTCCCGGAGCCATTCGTCCGCACCGGCTCCAGCCCCCACTCATACCAATCCTCGCCAAACAGTTCCGCCGGATGCTGAACGCGGTCCGTGCCGTTGCCGCAGGCAAGATCGCCGGCCGGGCAGTATTTGTCGCAGCCCCAGCAGATGCGTTCCGGATGCTTGGGGTTCAAAGGAAATCTTTTCGCCACGGGACCCACCTCCGATGGTTATGGTCGAGTCTGTGTCGATTCGGATTTTCCGCCAATAGCTGACGGCTCGCCTTGATCAGGATCAAGCCTCTCCCAGGTCAGTTAGCCTTGGCATTCAACGACTTTCCTAGCCCACCCTCTTTGGCGAATACCCGGCTTGGGGGCGTTTGTCTCACGAAGCGCCACGCCATGACGGTCTTGCGTCATTTCCCGCCCGGCAATTGTTCGATCAAAACGAAGTTTGACGCTCCATTAAAGTCGACGCGCTGCATCGGACCCACGAAAGTTCCAGGCTTCCGTCACCGGGAAGCCGGCGCTTTTGCACAACGACATCGTCTCTTCAAGAAGTCGACGACCAACGCGTGCACCGCGCAGTCCATCGTCCGCAACGAACCAACGCAGATAAGCCACCCCGTGTTTGTAGAGCCTCGCTCACCTACATCGACAAAACGGCGATCAGGAATGGAACATCTGCAGTATCGGGCGCAGGAAAAAGTAGTATATGAGCGGCACACCGATCAGGACCCTCATCCAGGCTTTAACGCTCGTCCTCTTGGAAAAATCCTTCTGCTGCAGCGAGGTAATGACGACGGGACGCCCACCCTGAGAATCAGCCACAAGTTTGTTGATCACTGGCTGTTCGCCTCTACTGCCGTATGCTTCCCCAGCTTGCCGGATAGCTTGTGCTCTGAGTTCGGAGAACTCCGACGCATCCAACGTTCCATTGGCATCCGCGTCAAAACGTTCCCGCATTTTGGGATCCCTTTTCCACTCACTCACGGTTTCGCGAATCAAGTCGGGCAGACTGATCTGGAACGGATCATCGCTTACGAAGCGGCCCTGCACCGTCAGCCTCTCACCCGGCCTAATGAGTTGTTCGGAATAGGTGTAACGGGTGAGCGTGCTCACGGAAGAGCCTTTGCGCGGCCTGGAGGTAGGTTCGGGAGTCTGCCCGGACCACATAGCTTTATCCCTTACCTCGATTTCCGCGCCTTTGGGGTCAACGACACACTCGCCTGTGCCGTCATTCACCAGAAATGGGGAGTTACTCGTCTCGTCTCTAACGGTGTAGTCACCCTGGGTCACCCTGATGTGATACCAGACGCATGCGTCACCCGTCAGCGGCGAATTAAGAACAGCTCCATCTGCCGCATTCGCCACACCTTCTAGTTCGACCCATCCTTGCGGCGCGGACCGGATGGCCGAGGTGGGGATATCCTCAAAGGATCTCCCAGTGGCCAAAGATTTAGAAAAGCCTCTGAATAAGCCGAAGATATTCGCAAGCGAATAAACACTGAAAAATACGATTACTACGATGACGACAAGCAAGATTCCATCGCTCGCCACCCTATCCGGAGCAAACATCAATCCCACGAAAAACAATATCAGTAACGCGATAAACAGCGCCACCTTGTATAAGGTTTTGTTCTTATTTTGATTCATTCCTATTTCTCGACAGTCGATTCTTATCGACACTATGAAAAAATTCCCATCGCGAAGAACCATAACACGCTGGTTAGACATCATTGTGACGCCGCGCACACGGTCCACAGCGGGTAAGCGGGCGCGCGGATCTCAAACCATATCCGCTGCCCTTGATGTCCGCAGGATTCGCGCACACGCGACATTACCCCATGACGGTTCAAGCGCTTAACAACACCCAGCCAATGACATCACTTCTCGCCATCCGCTATCGAGCCACCACTTCGCCCTCAAGGTCGCACTGGCCATCAGAGCCATGCCACTGACCATCTCAACACCGCCCGAAGTCTAATCAGACCGAAAACGAGCGGCGCGCGCACCGAAGCGTCTCCCCCCAATTTACGCTGCAATCACACTCTGCCTTGAAAAACGCGTCGAGCCACACAAGCGATCATCCTAGACGAATATCGCTATATTCCTGTATACATATCGATAAGCGCGACATGACCGTTGAGCGGCATTCGACAGGCGAGCTCCGATTCGAACGTTACGGCTCGACGTCCCTGGCGAAACACATCGCCAGCCAGCACCCACTGAAACGGGCTTTCCCTTACCTTCAAACGCAACAAGGAACTAGCGTTATGTACGTGAAACTATTGCGCCGCCTCTCCATCCTGCTTGCGGGGCTCGCCGCCACAGCCACCTTACCCGCCTTCGCCGCCTCACCGCTGCACATCGCGGTGGCCGCCAATTTCACCGCACCGGCCAAGGCCATCATCGCCGACTTCAAGAAGGTCACCGGCAAGACCGTGCTGCCCAGCTTCGGCTCCACCGGCATGCTCTACGCGCAGATCCGCAACGGCGCGCCCTTCGGACTGTTCCTGGCCGCCGACAGCCGCCGTCCGCGCCTGCTGGTCGAGCAGGGTCTGGCGGTACCGGACAGCCGCCGCACCTACGCTATCGGGCGTCTCGTGCTGTGGAGTCCCGATGCCGGCCTGGTCAAGGGTGGCGCAGCCGCACTGCACGACAGCAAGTTCTCCCGCCTGGCCATCGCCGAGCCCAAGGCGGCCCCCTACGGCGCCGCCGCCAAGCAGGTGCTGGAACACCTGGGTTTGTGGAAAAACCTGTCGCCGCGGATCGTACGCGGCCAGAGCATCACCCAGACCTATCAGTACGTCGCCAGCGGCAATGCGCAGCTGGGTTTCGTCGCCCTGTCGCAAATCGCTATGCTTCCGCCTGCACGCAAGGGTTCGCAGTGGCTGGTGCCGCAGTCGTTCTACACGCCCATCGCGCAGCAAGTCGTGCTGTTGAAGAAAGCCGCGAACGATCCAGAAGCCAAGGCCTTCTACGCCTATCTGAAGAGTCCCAAGGCAGAAAGGATCATCCGCGAATACGGCTACGAAATCGCCAAGTAATCACCTGCCGGCGCGCGGGACCGAAGGATACGTTCGATGGATCTTGAACCTGTCTGGCTGACGCTCAAGCTGGCAAGCATCACCACGGTGCTGCTGCTGATCGGCGGCATCCCGCTCGGCTGGTGGCTGGCGCACCGCCGCTCGTGGGTCGGCGAGGCGATCGGATCGGTGGTGGCACTGCCGCTGGTGCTGCCGCCCACCGTGCTCGGTTTCTACCTGCTGGTCGCGCTGGGCCCCCACGGGCCGCTCGGCCTGCTCTCATCGGTCTCCGGCTTCGGCAGCCTCGCCTTCACCTTTCCCGGCCTGGTGATCGGCTCGGTGATCTACTCGCTGCCGTTCGTGGTCCAGCCGGTGCAGGCCTCCTTCGAAGCCATCGGCCGACAGCCGCTGGAAGCCGCGGCGACGCTGCGCGCCTCGCCGCTGGACCGTTTCCTCACCGTCGCGCTGCCGCTGGCCCGTCCCGGCATACTCACCGGCGCCATGCTCGGCTTCGCGCACACCGTGGGCGAGTTCGGTGTGGTGCTGATGATCGGCGGCAACATACCCGGGCAGACCAAGGTACTGTCGCTCGCGATCTACGAATACGTCGAAAACCAGCAATACCACGAGGCCAACATACTGGCCGGCGGCATGGTGGTGTTCTCGCTGATCATTCTGCTCCTGATTCGCAGAATCGCACCCCGCCAGACCGGACCCCGCGCATGAAGGGCCTCGCTTTCGAACTGCGCCTGCAGCAAGGCGGCTTCGCGCTGGACGTTGCGCTCGAGCGCCGCCCCCGGCGTCACCGCCCTGTTCGGCCGCTCCGGCTGCGGCAAGAGCACCACCCTGCGCTGTATCGCCGGCCTGCTGCGCGGGCGCGGCTCGGTGCGCCTGAACGGCGACGTCTGGCAGGACGACGCTCGCGAAACCTTCCTCCCCACCCACCGCCGTACGCTGGGCTACGTCTTCCAGCAGCCTGAGCTGTTCACCCACCTGTCGGTACGCCGCAACCTGGAATTCGGCCTGCGCCGCACGGCGACGGCGCAGCGACGCGTGGCCTGGGATCAGGCCGTCACCCTGCTCGGCGTCGAACCGCTGCTCAAACGCGGCGTCGCCCACCTGTCCGGCGGCGAGCGCCAGCGCGTGGCCATCGCCCGAACCCTGCTCACCAGTCCGCGCCTGCTGCTGATGGACGAGCCGCTGTCGGCGCTGGACGCCACCTCCAAGGCCGCTATCCTCCCCTACCTGGAGCGCCTGCACCGCGAACTCGACATCCCGGTGATCTACGTCAGCCACTCGCCCGAGGAAGTCGCGCGCCTGGCCGACCACGTCGCCCTGATGGAGGCCGGCCGCATCGTCGAGCGTGGCCCGCTGCCTGCCCTGCTCGCCTCCGGACGCTTGCCGCTCGGTGGCCATGCGCACGACGAAGGCGTGATCGTCGACGGCACGTTCGAAACCTTCGACGAACGCACCCACCTGGCCACGATCCGATTCGCGGACGGCACATTCCGCGCCGCACTCGGCGGCGCCATGTCCGGCGCATCGGCGCGCCTGCGCATCCACGCCAGCGACGTCAGCATCGCCCTACAGGACCGCAGCGACGAAACCAGTATTCTCAACATCTTTCCCGCCCAGGTGGCCGAGATCCGCGGCGATGGCCCCACCCGCACCGTGCGCCTGGACCTCGGGCAGACCACGCTGCTCGCCTCGCTCACGCATCATTCGGTCGAGCATCTGGAACTGCGCGAGGGACGACGCGTGTATGCGCAGGTAAAGGCTGTTGCTCTGATCGACTAGGGCTACTGCGCAAAGGCTATGGAGCGCGGCAATGAGTCTTCCCAACTCGGCTTCGCCCCATCGCCAAAGCGATACGACGTCACTAAACGCTACAAACAAGTCCCGGGGCGGGGCCTAGAGGGAGCGTCATGTAAAATCGGCGACATCCCATCAAGCGTACGAGCCTTATGCCGGACACCGTCCAAACAGCATCTTCCGCCTCTTGTCTGATGCATGCCTGGCAGACTCACGCATCCGAACTGCGCGCCTGGGTGGTGCGCCGCCTACCTTCGGACGAAGACGCCGACGACTTCATGCAGGAGTTGTTTCTCAAATCCCTACGCCGTCAGACGCGCTTCTGCACGCTCGACAATGCCCGCGCCTGGCTGTTCACGACGGCGCGCAACCAACTCGTAGATCATTTTCGTCTGCGCCGCGAACACCTTGAACTCCCGGCCGATCTCGCCGCTGACCAGGAGGAACCCCTGGCGGTCGATCTGCTGTCGGTTTGTCTGCCAAGTGCTCTGGAAAAACTCACTGCAGGCGAACGGCAAGTGCTGACGGCATGCGATTTGGAAGGCCACAAACAAGCCGAATATGCGCGTGCCCATGAGCTGACGCTGTCCGCCGTCAAAGCCCGGCTTCGACGGGCCAGACAGCGCCTGCAGGCATCTCTGCTTGAAGACTGCCAAGTGCGATTCGACGCCGAGACAGGACAGATATGCTGTTTTGTCGGCCTGGATGAAGCGCAAGAGCATGCATAGCAGCGCCGCCTCCCCGTAGCCCAGCGCAACTCCATCCACAGGTTCGTCTGATCTCGGGGCTTGCTCACCGGTCGCGTGCGCATCCTTTTCCATCCCCGTTCGTCTACTTGGCGTGACTCAGGTCAACTC
>CAVVUY010000022.1:0-3280 GCA_963751375.1 uncultured Gammaproteobacteria bacterium | reverse complement strand
GTGGCGGCAGGCCGCTGAAGGCGTCGGCGGTACCGGTCTGGTGACGGCCGGTGCTCTCATCCGTGTGGTCGGTATGGGTGTAGACCACGAGCTTGGGTTCATGTTTGAGAATTTCCGGGGTGATATTCACCTCCGAGGGCATCCATGACGAAAACGCCATGTCGAAGGGAAAGTCGATGTCCGCGATCTTCATGGTGCGCAGTTCATAGAGCGCCGGATCATAGAAGTCCGGTATCTGGTTGGGCTTGTCGTCCGGGTCACGGATACCGATGACCGTAACGCCCTCGCGGGCCAGCAGGGTCCCAATGAAGCCGTTGCGGGCGTGCAGGTCCACGATTACCGGGTTTTCCGATACCGCCTTGGCGTAGCGGGCGATCTTCAGTATCTCGTAGCGCAGCGGGTAGTAGTGGGCGATGGTCGGGCCGTTCACCGCCGGATCGCGGTCGGGGTTGCTGAACACCAGGCAGTGCAGGGGCAGTTCCTGTATCCGTTCGTCGAAGGGATTGTCGGGGTGCCACGCCGGGTGTGTGCGTTCCTGGAACTCGATGATGCGGTTGAACATGCTGTCCGTGAACGAATCCATGTTGCGCAGGATTTCGTACTTGGCGTGATCGATGTCCGCGCCGGGATTGCTGAAGTCGTCATTCATGGGACTGCTCGATTATGCTGCGGAGTGATATTGGCGGCTGAGTTCGTGCACCGTGTCGATCATGACCTTGACGTGTTCGGGGTCGATCTTGCGGATGAATGCCGTGGCCCAGATTGAACACATGGCCGGGCCCCTGGCCGTAGCTGGCCAGCACCGCGGCCACCTCGTCGCGGATGCGCTCGTGGCGAGGCGTACAGCATGGTCGGGTCCATGTTGCCCTGCAGCGCGACGCGTGTCGCCGACGCGCGCCCGCGCCGCGCCGATATCCGTCGTCCAGTCCAGCGCCCAGCGCATCGCAGCCGCTGGCGGCCATGTCCTCCAGCCACTGGCCGCCGCCCTTGGTGAACAGCGATCACCGGTACACGCCGGCCTTCGCTTTCGCGGGTCAGCCCGCGCGACGATGCGTTGCATGTAGGCCAGTGAAAACTCGCGGTAGCCGGCCGGCGTCAGCGCAGCCGCCCCAGGTGTCGAAGATCATGACCGCCTGGGCGCCGGCGGCGATCTGGGCGTTGAGATAGGCGGTGACGGCGTCGGCCAGCACGCCGAGCAGGCGGTGCAGGGTGGCGGGGTCGTCGATAGAGCAGCCCCTTGACGCGGCGCGAAATTCCTTGCTGGAGCCGCCTTCCACCATGTAGGTGGCCAGCGTCCAGGGGCTGCCGGAAAAACCGATCAGCGGCACGCGCCCGTCCAGCTCGCGGCGGATCAGACGCACGGCGTCCATCACATAGCCCAGTTCGAGCTCGGGGTCCGGGGCCGCCAGGGCGTTAATTTCGGCCGGTCGTGCGCACGGGGCGTTCGAAGCGCGGCCCCTCACCTTCGACGAAGTGCAGGCCCAGGCCCATGGCGTCGGGCACGGTGAGGATGTCGGAAAACAGGATCGCCGCATCCAGCGGGAAACGCTCCAGGGGCTGCAGCGTCACCTCGCAGGCCAGTTCCGGCGTGCGGCAGAGGTTCATGAAGCTGCCGGCGCGCTCGCGTGTCGCGCGGTACTCCGGCAGGTAGCGCCCGGCTTGGCGCATGATCCAGATCGGCGTGACGTCGACCGGCTGTCGGAGCAGCGCGCGCAGCAGTCGGTCGTTGCGTAAGGGGTAGGTCATGGTTGCGTGCTCGGGGGCGTGTCAGACTTCGAGGTAGTCGAGTATGCCCTCGGCCGCTTCGCGCCCTTCGAACACGGCGGTCACCACGAGGTCGGAGCCGCGCACCATGTCGCCGCCGGCGAAGACCTTGGGATTGCTGGTCTGGAACGCGACGCCACTGTTGTTGGCGGCGACACGGCCGTCGGGGTGCAGATCGATACCGAAATCCGCGAACCACGGCGCCGGGCTCGGGCGGAAGCCGAAGGCGATGATAACGCGGTCGGCCGGCAGGATCTCTTCCGAACCGGGGATCGGCTCGGGGCGTCGCCCGCCGCGCGCATCTGGTTCGCCAAGGCGCGTGCTGATTACCTTGACGCCTTCCACGCGGCCGTCGCCGACGATCTCCACCGGCTGGCGGTTGAATAGGAATTGCACGCCTTCTTCGCGCGCGTTGGCCACCTCGCGCCGCGAACCGGGCATGTTCTCCTCGTCGCGGCGGTAGGCGCAGATCACGCTGGCCGCGCCCTGGCGCACGGCGGTGCGGTTGCAGTCCATGGCGGTGTCGCCGCCGCCGAGCACGACGACGCGCTGGCCGCGCATGTCGACGAAGTCCTGCGGACGCTTCTCCAGCCCGAGTTCGCGGTTGATGTTGGAAATCAGGTAGGGCAGCGCCTCGTGCACGCCGGGCAGGTCCTCGCCGGGAAAGCCGCCCTTCATGTAGGTGTAGGTGCCCATGCCGAGGAACACGGCGTCGTACTCGTCCAGCAGCTGCTGGAAAGGAATGTCGCGGCCGATTTCCGTGTTGAGCACGAACTCCACGCCCATGCCCTCTGAGCATGCGCGGCGCGTGCGCACCATCTCCTTCTCCAGCTTGAAGGGCGGGATACCGAAGGTCAGCAGGCCGCCGATCTCCGCATAGCGGTCGTAGACCACCGGCTTGACGCCGTTGCGCGCCAGAATGTCGGCGCAGCCCAGGCCGGCGGGGCCGGCGCCGATGATGGCCACCCGCTTGCCGGTTTGGCCACCACGCCGCGACAGGTCCGGGCGCCAGCCGGCCTTGAGGGCTTCGTCGGTGATGTACTTTTCGATGGAGCCGATGGTCACGGCGCCGAAGCCGTCATTGAGGGTGCAGGCCCCTTCGCACAGGCGGTCCTGCGGACAGACGCGGCCGCATACCTCGGGCAGGGAATTGGTCTGGTGGGACAGTTCGGCCGCATCGAACAGATTGCCTTCGGCGATCAGCTTGAGCCAGTTCGGGATGTAATTGTGGACCGGGCACTTCCACTCGCAGTACGGATTGCCGCAGGCGATGCAGCGGCCGGCCTGGCCGGCGGCCCATTCGCGGTCGAACTGGCCGTAGATCTCGTTGAACTCCTGGATGCGCACCGCCGCCGGTTTCTTGTCGGGATCCTGCCGCGGCAGGTCGAGAAATTGAAAGTTGTTAGCCATCTGCTGTGTATTGTGTACTACTCGTTGTCTCCCGGCTGTGCCGGTGTTTGCATCCTGCACCTTGCTTTCAAGATACCCGTCTAATCATCCCAACCGCAACCCGGCA